>JACPWS010000019.1 GCA_016196925.1 Burkholderiales bacterium
ATAAATTTGGTATCGTTCTTCCTGGGTCAGGTGTGTGTATTTCGTCATCGGCAACTTTCGACTGGCAGGTCAAAAAGCCCATGCTATCGCATCTGGCCCTTCTTCCTACTGCTAGATTGCACTTCGTATCTGAATCTAGGGACGATAAGCCGGTTTAAGCACATACTCCCCTTAAAACACTATTTAACTCTTTACGAGCAGGGCGACGCCGACAATGATGATGGCGATGGCCAGCATCCTCTGCAGCGACATCACTTCGCCGAGGAAATACCAGGCGGCGACCGCGGTCACTACATAACCGAGCGACAGCATAGGGTAGGCGATCGTCACATCGACGCGCGACAAGCCTATGATCCAGGCCACCACCGAAATCACATAGCAGCTGAGGCCGCCTATGATGGGCCACTGGGCCGCCAGTTGCAGGCCGGTCGCGAACCAGTTGTCGGCTGTCAGGCGGATGGCGCCGACCGCATTCGTGCCTTTCTTCAGCAGAAATTGCGCCAGCGCATTTAAGAAAATACCGCTGAGGAGGAAAGCAAAGGTGTTCAGATTCATAGCTTAAGTTTATTTTGAGTCGGGCAGGGCGGCGACGATCACGCGTTTCGGGTCTAGTCCGATCACGCGCATCGGCAAGCCTTGCTGTTGCAATTGCCGGTAGATGTCGGGGCGCAGGATAGCCAGCGCCGCTTCGCCTTTGGCCTGATGCGCCTGCCAGCGGGCGACGAAGTCGGCGCGTTTAGCTAGCCATAACTCCGGTTGCTGCTCCAGCCCGAATTCCATTTCATCGGGATGCTCGACCAGGATCAGCGTATGTTGCAGGTAAAACGGCAGCGCCTGTTCATAGCGCCCGACCGCGTAGATGGGGGTGCCCGGCGGCAGTTCTTTTTGCATCGCAGCAACATGCAAGATGCCGGCGCTGTAGCGGCCCCACGGCTCATGGCCGAGAAAAACCACCTGGCCGGCCAGGAAGCCGGCGATCGCCAGCGAAAGTATCGCCGCTTCCGGCCGGCGCGGCGTCAGCCAGACCGTCGCCAGCCCGCCCAGCAAGGCGATCAGGGCGGCGCCATAGACCCAGGGGATGGCGGCCAGATACAGCGGCAATTCGTAAGCTTCTTTGCTGAAATTGCCGATCTTGCCGGCCAGTAGCAAGCCGGCCAGACCGAGCAGCGCGAATAGCCAGCCGCTAAGCTTCAGGCTCTGCAGTCCCGGCCGATGCAGGCGCCCGGCGATCAGCAAGGCCAGCGCCGGGAAGATAGGCAAGATGTAAGAGGGCAGCTTGGAGCCGGAAATGCTGAAAAAGAAAAAGAAAAATACGGCCCAGATCAGCAGCAGCTTGCGCGGCTGAAAGCCCGGCTTAGGTTCGTCAGGTTCGCGCACGCCGCTCCACAAGCCCGGCAGCAACAAGCCTAGCCAGGGCAGGATGCCGAGTATCAGCATGGGAAAGAAGTAATACCAGGCGCCTTCGCGGTGATGCACCTTGCTGGTAAATCTTTGCAAATGCTCGTGGATGAAAAAGAAGTGCGGATGTTCGGGGTTTTTCAGAGCGATCAGCACGAACCAGGGCGTGGTGATCGCAAAAAACAGCAGCAAGCCCTTGCCCGGATGCAGCCGCTTCCACAAGCCCCAGTCGCGCGTCCACAGCGTGTACAGCACCAGCACCGCACCCGGCAGCACGAAGCCGATCAAGCCCTTGGACATGGTCGCCAGCGCCATGCCGGCCCAGCACAGCAACATGCCGTTGCGCTGTTCTGCAGCGCCGGCGCCGTCGCGTTGCGCCAGCAGCAAGCCGCACAGCGCCAGCGTCATCATGCCGGACAAGCCCATGTCCAGCGTATTGATGTGCGCGAAGGCTGCCCAGTAAAAGCTGGAACCGAGCACCAACGCGGCGCTGATGCCGGTCTTGCGGCCGAATAGCCGGGCACCGGTGTAGCCGGTGACGGCGATGCCGAGCAAGCCGCACAGGCTGGTCCACAAGCGCGCCTGCCAGTCGCCCAGGCCGAAGGCGGCGAAGCTCAGTGCATTCATCCAGTTTTGCAGCGGCGGCTTTTCGAAATACTTGATGCCGTTCAGGCGCAGCGTGATCCAGTCGCCGCTGGCGAGCATTTCGCGCGCCATTTCAGCATAGCGGCCTTCATCGGTAGGCACCAGGGTGCGCGCACCGAGCATGTAAAACCAGACCAGTAAAAACGCGATGGCGATGCTCCACAGCAGGCGCGGATTATCATAGGGCGAGCTGGTTCTCATGCGGTTTCCATAATCAGGGCCAGCGCGACTTTGCGTCCTTCCGCCATCAGGATATTGTAGGTGCGGCAGGCGGCTTGATTATCCATGCATTCCACGCCTATGCGCAGGCTGGTCAGTTGCTGCACCAGTCTGGGGTGGACGAATTGTTGCTTGCTGCCGGTGCCGAGGATCACGACGTCGGGGCTATAGCCGGCGATTTGCGCGAAATGCGCGGCGCTCAATTGTTCGAAACGCCGGACCGGCCAGTCTACCGGCGCGATCTCGGGCAGCACCATCAGACTGTGTTGGTAGGTTTTGGCGTTGAATTCTACGCTGTCGGCATCGTAGGCAGTAACGGTCTGGTACTGCTGGGTAGCGGTGGAATGCAGTTTCATCTTGCTAAGGAATTGGGCATGCCGGGCGGCGGGTAGCCGCCTGGCGAAAAAGAATTGCCGCATTGTAGCTTTTTTTTGGCTTGCATTTCATAAATACCATAAGTTCTGCGCCGGCCGCGGCAGGCCGGACGCCGTGCCGGGCGACCGCTGGCAACCCGTACTTATCGCCGGGCGGTACTCAGAACTCTTCCCAGTCGTCGGCAGCCGGCGCCGCTCTGGTCGGGGCGGCCGGCTTGACGATCGCCAGTTTTTTAGCGGGCGGCACCGGCCGCGCGGCCGCTTTGATATTCGTCCTGAGGCCCGCTGCGGGCGGCGCTGCTTTGGCGCGCAGCGCATGGGCGGCAGGCTTGGCGGCTGGCGGGGCGGCGGTCTCGTCGATCTGGAACACGCTGACCAGATCCATCAGCTGGGCCGCCTGTTCTTGCATAGAGGCAGCCGCGGCGGCGGCTTGTTCCACCAGGGCGGCATTTTGTTGCGTGACGCTGTCCATTTCCACGATGGCAATGTTGACTTGCTCTATGCCCGCGGTTTGTTCATTGGTGGCGGCCGAGATTTCACTCATGATGTCGGTCACCTGGCGGACGCTCGTCACCACTTCATTCATGGTGCTGCCGGCCTGATCGACCAGGCGCGAGCCATGCTGGACGTTTTCCACCGAATCGTTGATCAGGGTCTTGATCTCCTTGGCGGCGCTGGCCGAACGCTGCGCCAGATTGCGCACTTCGGAAGCGACCACCGCAAAACCGCGCCCTTGCTCGCCGGCGCGGGCCGCTTCCACCGCGGCGTTCAAGGCCAGGATATTGGTCTGGAAAGCGATGCCGTCGATGACGCCTATGATGTCGACGATTTTTTGCGACGAGGAATTGATCAGTCCCATGGTTTGCACGACTTCCGACACCACCGCGCCGCCTTTCAGCGCGATCGCCGAGGCGGACGCGGCGAGCTGGTTGGCCTGGCGCGCATTGTCGGCATTTTGCCTGACGGTGCCGGTCAGTTCTTCCATGGACGAGGCGGTTTCTTCGAGCGAACCGGCCTGGGCTTCGGTGCGGGCCGACAAATCCATATTGCCGCTGGCGATTTCTTTGGAGGCGGTCGTCATGGCATCGGTGCCGCTGCGCACCTCGCCGATGATGTTGGCGATACTGTCGCGCATGGTTTTGATCGAAAACAGCAAGCTGGAGCGATCGGATTTTTTGATATCTATATCCGCCGCTAGATCGCCTTGCGCAATATGACGGGTGATTTCCGCCGCATAATCGGGTTCGCCGCCGAGCTGGCGCAAGAAACCGTGCGCGATGTAGACGCTGATGCTCGCCAAGATCGCGGCCAGTATCACGGCGCCGATGGAAAAATCGATCAGGCGGCCCTGAAAGGTCGCATTGACAGAATCGATGTAAACGCCGGAACCTATGATCCATCCCCAGGGGGCGAAACCCTTGACGTAGGAAACCTTGGGCACAGGTTTATCCAAGCCCGGCTTGGACCACATATAGTAGACGAAGCCTGCGCCCTTGGCCTTCACTACGGCGACGAATTCGTTAAAGTGGAACTTTCCCGATGCGTCCTTGTTGTTCGATAAGTCCTTGCCTTCCAGCTCGGGCTTGATCGGATGCATCACCATTTTCGGTTGCATGTCGTTGATCCAGAAGTATTCGCCTTCGCCATAACGCATGTTTTTCAAGGCATTGACGGCGGCTTGCTTGGCTTGCTCTTCCGGGATGTTGGCGTTGGTGATGCTGGCGTAGTGGTAGGCGACCAGGCTGTGCGCCACTTCTACCGTCTGGCGCACGTTGCGTTGCCGCTCTTCCAGTATCAGCGATTTTTCGGAGACCAGAAACAAGGCGGTCAGCACGACGATGCCCAGCATGGCGCTGACGATCAGGATGCCCAGGCGTTTGGCGATGCTCAGGTGATGGATGCGCTGCAGATTCAACATGTTAGCCTCCCGAAGATGAAGAGTGGCGACCGATGCGGCGGGGAAATATGCTAAACCTGCTTTGCTTATCAGTATAGGCCGCGGAAATTGTGAGGCAAAGGAAACATACTTTTGCGCTACGGCGCATCGTGTCGCCTTTGGTAGAAAGATTGCTGCAGAATTGTTGAGAACGGGCAATTGCGGTTTACTTCGCTTTCGCAATAAACACTTAAAAAATGACGAAAACGACGAATGTTATTAGACAATTTCGCGAAACGGATTGATAAAACCGGATTCCTTGTGCAAAATGGACTATTCGGCAGTGCAGCATAGACGCTTTCGTCTGCATTTGCGCCTCCCTCAGAACTTAGGATATGCAGTAGTGCGACCCATACAAAAATCCCTGAAACTCGCCGACGTTTGCTACGACATACGCGGGCCTGTGCTGGACAAGGCCAAGCAGATGGAAGACGAAGGCCACAAGATCATCAAGCTGAATATCGGCAACCTGGCGGTATTCAATTTCGATCCGCCCGATGAAATCGTGCAAGACATGATACTGAACATGCACAATGCGGCCGGTTATACCGATTCCAAGGGTATGTTTGCGCCGCGCAAGGCGATCATGCACTACACCCAGGAAAAGCATATCCGCGGCGTGACGATAGAAGACATCTACATCGGCAACGGCGCCTCCGAGCTGATCGTGATGGGCATGAACGCCTTGCTCAACAGCGGCGACGAAGTGCTGGTGCCGGCCCCCGATTATCCCTTGTGGACGGCGGCAGTCAGCCTGTCCGGCGGCAAGCCGGTGCATTATGTGTGCGACGAGAGCGCCGACTGGATGCCCGACATAGCCGATATCAAGCGCAAGATCACGCCTAAGACCAAGGCCATCGTGGTCATCAATCCGAACAATCCCACCGGCGCGCTGTATCCGGTCGAGATTCTGGAGCAGATCGTCGAAGTTGCGCGTCAGCACCAGCTGATCGTGTTCGCCGACGAGATCTACGACAAGACCCTGTACGACGAAGCGACCCATACCTCGATCGCTTCGCTGGCGGATGACGTCTTGTTTATGACGCTGAACGGGCTCTCAAAAAATTACCGCTCTTGCGGCTATCGCGCCGGCTGGATGGTGATCTCCGGTGAAAAACGTCACGCCGGGGATTACATAGAAGGTCTCAACATGCTGGCCTCGATGCGCCTGTGCGCCAATGCGCCGGGCCAGTTCGCGATCCAGACCGCGCTCGGCGGCTACCAGAGCATCAACGACCTGGTCGGCCCCGGCGGCCGCTTGCGCAAGCAGCGCGATCTGGCGCACAAGCTGCTGACCGAGATCCCGGGCGTGACTTGCGTCAAGCCGAAAGCGGCACTGTATATGTTTCCTAAACTCGATCCCCTGATGTACCCGATCAAGGACGATCAGGATTTCATTCACGAGTTGCTGACCGAGCAGCGCGTGTTGCTGGTGCAGGGTACCGGTTTCAACTGGATCAAACCCGACCATTTCCGAGTAGTGTTCTTGCCGAATACCGATGATTTGACCGAAGCATTCGGGCGCATTGCGCATTTTCTCGAAGCTTACCGAAAACGTCACGGCACCAATTAAACCCTTTTAGCTCAGTTCGCACATATTATGAAACCCATCAAAGTAGGTCTGTTAGGCATAGGCACGGTCGGCGCCGGCACTTTCAACGTCTTGAAGCGTAATCAGGAAGAGATTATGCGGCGCGCGGGTCGCTCGATTGAGATTGCCATGGTGGCCGACCTCAACCTTGAACGGGCGCGCGAACTGACGCAGGGCGAATGCGAAGTCGTGAACGACGCGAATCTGGTGGTCAGCAATCCCGAGATCGATATCGTGATCGAGCTGATCGGCGGCTACGGCATCGCCAAGGAGCTGGTGCTGAAGGCGATCGCCAACGGCAAACACGTGGTGACCGCCAACAAGGCCTTGCTGGCCACGCATGGCAACGAGATCTTCGCGGCGGCGCAACAAAAAGGCGTGATGGTCGCGTTCGAGGCGGCGGTGGCCGGCGGTATTCCCATCATCAAGGCCCTGCGCGAAGGCTTGACCGCGAACCGTATCGAATGGATCGCCGGCATCATCAACGGCACCACCAATTTCATCTTGTCCGAAATGCGCGACAAGGGCCTCGATTTTGCGACTGTGCTGAAACAGGCGCAGGCGCTCGGTTACGCCGAAGCCGATCCGACTTTCGACATCGAAGGCGTGGACGCCGCGCACAAGGCCACCATCATGGCGGCTATCGCTTTCGGCATTCCTATGCAGTTCGACAAGGCGCACGTGGAAGGCATCGCGCGGCTGGAAGCGGTCGATATCCGCTATGCCGAAGAGCTCGGCTACCGCATCAAGCTGCTCGGCATCACCAAGCGCACCGAAGACGGCATAGAGTTGCGCGTGCATCCCACCCTGATCCCGGAAAAACGCCTGATCGCGAATGTGGAAGGCGCCATGAATGCGGTGCTGGTGCAGGGCGACGCGGTCGGCGCCACCCTGTATTACGGCAAGGGCGCAGGCTCCGAGCCTACCGCTTCGGCCGTGATCGCCGATCTGGTCGATATCACGCGTCTGGCCACGGCCGATCCGGAACACCGGGTGCCGCATCTGGCCTTCCAGCCCGATTCCATGAGCAATCTGCCTATCTTGCCGATGTCGGAAATCGTCACCAGTTATTACCTGCGCATGCACGTGGCCGACCGCACCGGCGTGCTGGCCGATGTGACGCGCATCCTGGCCGATTCTTCGATCTCGATCGACGCCATGTTGCAAAAGGAACCGGCCGAAGGCGAAGCCAAGACCGACATCATCATCCTGACGCACCAGACCAGGGAGAAAAATATCGTGGCCGCGATAGAGAAAATCCAGGCGCTCGATACCGTGTTCGGTGCTGTGACCAAGCTGAGGCTGGAAGATTTGAGCTGAAGCTGCGCTGTTGGCAGTAAAAAGCCGCATGCTGCGAAGCGATGCGGCTTTTTTACTGCCGGCTGATTTATGCGGCGAACGACCATGAGCAAGCGATAGGGGGAGAGTTATGGCGGGTGGCGAGCGAGGTGCATGGGCGGTGTTCCTGATCTTTTTGCGTCTGGGCCTGAGCTCGTTCGGCGGGCCGGTCGCGCATCTGGCTTATTTCCATAACGAGTTCGTGCTGCGCCGCCGCTGGCTGAGCGCCGGCAGTTATGCCGATCTGGTGGCGCTGTGCCAGGCGTTGCCGGGGCCGGCCAGCAGCCAGCTCGGCATGGCGCTGGGCCTGATGCGTGCCGGTTACCGCGGCGCACTGGCGGCCTGGGCCGGCTTTACCTTGCCGTCGGCGGCAGTCCTGATCCTGTTCGCCGCCGGCATCCGTCATTACGGCGAGTGGGTTGCGCCCGGCTTGCTGCACGGCTTGAAAGTGGCGGCGGTGGCGGTGGTGGCGCAGGCGCTGTGGGAGATGGCGGCCAAACTGTGCACCGATAGCGCTCGCATCGGCGTCATGGCGGCGGCGAGTTGCGCGCTGCTGCTCTTGCCCTCGGCCTGGACCCAGATTGCGGTGATCGTCGTGGCGGCGCTGGCCGGCGTCGCATTGCTCCAGCCGGCGCAAGAACCGCCGCACGAGGACTTGCCTGTGGCGATACGACGGCGCGCCGGCATCGTCTGGCTGACGCTGTTTTTGACCCTGTTGTTCGGCTTGCCGCTATTGGCGCGTTTGTTTCCGCATCCTGCGCTGGCGATGACAGACACCTTTTTCCGTGCCGGTTCGCTGGTGTTCGGCGGCGGTCATGTGGTGCTGCCCTTGTTGCAGGCGGAAGTGGTGCCGGCTGGCTGGGTCGATAACGAAACGTTTCTGGCCGGTTACGGTGCGGCGCAAGCGGTGCCCGGCCCCTTGTTTACGTTTGCCGCCTTCCTCGGCGGCGCCGCGCGCGGTCCGGTGACGGGCTGGCTGGGCGGCCTGCTGTGCCTGCTGGCGATATTCGCGCCGTCTTTCTTGCTGGTCGCCGCCGCGCTGCCGTTCTGGGCGCAATTGCGCCGGAATAGCACGATGCAAGCGGCGCTGGCCGCAGTGAACGCGGCCGTGGTCGGCTTGCTGCTGGCGGCGCTGTATCAGCCGGTGTGGACTAGCGCCGTGCACAGGCCGGCCGATTTCGCGCTGGCGCTGCTGGCCTGGCTGGCGCTGACGGTTTGGAAGTGCCCGCCGTGGCTGGTGGTGGTCACCAGCGCGGCTCTGGGCTTGTTGCTGTCCGTCATGCCGTTTTTGCCGTAACACGCAGGCGCTACCTCAGCGTTACCTCAGCGCTACTCAGGCGGCCGGATTCAGGCGCGGATGGGTTTCCTCGCCCCAGATAAACAGGATCAGGCCGGACAGCAGCATGGCGAGCGCGACGAACCAGAACGCCGTCTCTATGCGGCCACCGAGCGCCGCCGTCAGGCCGAGGCCGAGTGCGCCTATGCCGTAACCGAGGTCGCGCCAGAAACGGTAAATGCCGATCGCCGATGCGCGCCATGTCGGGTGGGCGATATCGGCTACCGCCGCGCTCAGGTTAGGGTAGAGCATCGCCATGCCGAGACCGGTGACGGCGGCGGCCATGCTCCACCATACCGGGCCGTGGCCCGCGGGCAGCAAGCCTACGCCGAGCGCGCATAAGCACATCCCGCCCACGTTCAGTCTATGGCGACCCAACTGGTCCGATAGCTTGCCGGTCAGCAGCTGGGCGCCGCCCCAGGTAAAGCCGTAGGCGCCGACTATCCAGCCTATCTCAGGCAAGCCCAGGCCTTGCTGGCGCAGATACAGCGGCCAGAAGGCCCACACCAGGGCGTCGACAAACTTTTCCACCAGGCCGGCCTGGCATAGGGCCGCCATGCGGCGGTCGCGCCAGCTCATCAGCGCGAATAGTTCGGCGGTCGACGGTTGTGCGCCGAGATTTTGCGGATAGCGCGGGCGTAAGCCGCCGTTGCCGCCACCGTTGCCGTTCTGGCGGATTTCAGCCTGGGCCCAGGGCAGGGTTTCCGCTACCGCCAGCCAGGCCAGCAGCAGCGCCAGTCCTATGCTCAGGCTGCCGAAGCACAGCAAGCCGGCGCGCGGCCCGAGCGCCGTCGCGGCGTAGCCGGTGAGTATGCCGGCCGCAGCCAGGCCCAGGTAACCGGCAAACTCGTTCAAGCCTATCACCAGCCCGCGCTGGTCGGCCCGGGTCAGATCGAGCTTGGCGGTTTGCGTCATCGACCAGGTCAGGCCCTGATTAATGCCGAGCAATATCGTCGCCAGCACGATCCAGCTCCATGCCGGCGCGAAGTAGATCAGCAGCGGGATCGGGGTGGCCGCCAGCCAGCCCAGCAGCAGCACGCGTTTGCGGCCGAGACTTTCGGCCAGGCGGCCGGCCACAAAGTTCATCGCCCCCTTGACCAGGCCGAAGGCGAGCACGAAGGCCGCCAGCAGCATGAAAGAGCCGCGCGGCACGCCGAATTCGCTTTCGGCCAGGGCCGGCACCACGGTACGCAGCATGCCTATCGTCATGCCGACCAGCAGCACTTGCAGCAATTGCTGCAAGATTTGCCCCAGGTTGGCGCGGATGCCGTAGTTCATGGCGTCGCTTTCGCGCGGCCGCCGCGCAGATTGGCGGCCAGTATCTGGTCCATGTCTGGCGGCGGCGCGGCGCTCTCACTGACTATGGCCTCGATAAAGTCGGCGTGCGGCAAGCTCAGCAGCGGATTATGGCGTCGCTCGAAACCCAGGGTGGAGGCCGGCTTGCCGGACAAGCCTACGCCGCAGGCGCTGCCGGCCTGATGGCCGGGGTAAATCTCGAGTTCGGCCGGCAGACTCAGCAGTTTCTGGTGCAGGCTGTCGTATAGCTGCGCCGCCCAGGCGCGTTTTTGTCCGGCCAGATCGGGGCGGCCGACCGCGCCGACGAACAGCGTGTCGCCGGTGATGACGAACCACGGTGCGTCGGCCCGGCGCAAGTCGCGCACCAGCAGGCAGATGCTGTCCGGCGTGTGGCCGGGTGTGTGCAAGACATCGAGCAAGACATTGCCGGCTTCCAGCCTCTGCCCGTCGCGCAAAGGCGTGAAGGCGAAGGCGGTGCGGCCCCGGTTGCTTTCGTGCAGGTAGTATGGCGCGCCGACCCGCTGCGCCAATGCCGGTCCGCCCGAATAATGGTCGGCATGCACATGGGTATCGATCACGTGGGCTATCGTCACGCCGGCTTCGGCGGCTTGTTGGATAAACCAGTCTTCATCGCCGGCCACAACGTCGACCGCGACCGCCTGACCGACCCCGGCGCAGCCGAAGAAATAAGACAGCGTGGCGTTCGCCGCCGGATGTTGATGGAAAAACATAGCGCCTCCCGCTTTAAAACACCAGAACCTGATCGGCCCAGACCGTCCAGGCTGCCAATTCGTCCAGGGTGCTGCGCCGTGGACCGTCCATCATTTCTCCGGCACCGATGCCGCGCGCGTCGAGGCAAGTGCCGCAGACGCCGAGGATTCCGTTATGCCCGATTACCTTCGTCAGCATCTGCTCCAGATTGTAGTAGCCCTCGGGCACGGTCTGACTTCTATGCACGGCCGCCACCGCGTCGCCGATCAGGAAGATCCGCACTTCAGTTTCCGGCCGGCGCGCCAGGGCGCCCGCCAGGCGGGTGCCGTTGTAGCTGCGTTCGTTGCCGTAGGGGGCGTCGTTCAGGACGATCAGTATCTTCACGATGGTTCACTCCGTTATCGGTAAGCCGTGGGCGCGCCATTCGGCTACCCCTTCGCTCAGTTGGAAAGCCCGGTAGCCGTGTTTGCGCAAGAGCACCACCGCATCCCTTGCCATCAGGCAGAACGGGCCGCGGCAATAGGCGACTATCGGGATGCCGGGCGGCAGTTCGGCGAGGCGTTGCCTGAGCTCGGCCAGCGGCAGCGAGCGTGCATACGGCAGGTGGGCGGCAGCGTATTCCTCGCCCGGTCGCACGTCCAGTACCAGCACTTCGCCGCTGGCGGCTTTTTCCAGAATGCCGACACTGTCCAGTTCTTGCAGTTCTTCCAGCTGGTCTTGATGGCTGACGATGGCGCTCAGGGCGTGCTGCAATTCGAGCAGATGCGCCTCGGCTTGCGTGCGCAGGCTGACCCACAGGTCGGCCACGCCGCTGCTGGCCAGGCGATACAGCACGTATTTGCCATCCTTGCGGGTGGCGACCAGGCGCGCCTGGCGCAATTCCTTCAGATGGGCGCTGGTCAGCTTCACGCTGATGCCGGCTTGTTCGGCCAGCATTTCCACGGTTTTCTCGCTCTGGCACAGCAGCTCTATCAATTCCAGCCGCTTGGGGCTGGCGACGGCCTTGCCGATGCGCGCCACCTGTTCGTACAAGTGATTTTTCAATTCTCTCATAACTATATTCTAACGATTGTTGGAGTGTTGTGCAAGGCGAACTTGAATTGCCGCCTTGAATGCGCGTCGACTCAGCTTGAGCGGCGCCTCAGCGCAGCAATTTTTCGTGAAATTCCGGTGGATGATCGCTATGCAGCCTGATCAGGCTGGAGACGCGCGTGCCGTAATCGGGCGCGACGATGCAGGGTGCGGACAGCAGGCGCTCGAGGTCGAAAGGGATGCCGGTGTCGGGCAGGCGGCAATCGGGGGCGGGCGTGGTGTTGGCCAGCATTTCGAAATACGCTTCTTCCGGCGCGCGCTGGCACAGCAGGCTGGCGAATTCGGCCTTGGTGCGCACCACCTTGGGCCAGGGCGTATCGAGGGCGGCGTTAGAAATGCCGTAGATGCCCGGCGGCAGCGGCTGGCCGTTGCGCGGGTCGTCTGCATGGCGATTCGAAAACCAGATCAGTTCGCGCCCGTCGCCGACCAGCAGATTGAAGCCGTTGTAGGCGTCCGCCTGGTCGCGGATGGCGGCGATGTAGGCGCGCGCTGATAATTCTCCGGTCAGATAATTGGCCACCAGCGCCCCGCGCGAGGGCGCATCGGCGCGCTTTTCGGACGGGGCGCGAATGTTGGTGATGGCGGCAAATTTACGCGCCTGCGAGCCGGCACCGCCCTGGCTGCTGAGTCCCATCCAGCTGCCGCCCGATTTCAGGTCGCGCCCGCCATACACTTGCGGCGCATGTTCCCACCAGATCGCCGGCGCGGCCGGGCGGTCGTAGTATTCATCGCGATTGCCGGCCACCACCAGTGGGGTGCCCGGCAATAGCTTCCAGGCAAAGACGATCAGGCACATGGTGTTGCATCCACAAAATATTCGGCATGGCGCTCGCCGTGCACCAAGCCCGGCAGCGCGGTCTGCGCCAGCGCCTGCGCCAGCTGCGCCTCGAAACCGGGCGGCACGGCGCGGTAGATTTCCATCCAGGTATGGCAGTCGTCGCTGGCTTGCGGCCGCCGCTGCAGTCGGGCGCTGATCCCGGTTTGCGCGCCTATGGCCGCTTGTAAGAGGGCTTCTTGCTGCATCACCTCGGTCACTTGTTGTGCGCTCGCCTTGAAATAGATGTAGCAATCCATTTTTTTCCCTAAAATCGCGGTTTTGAGGGGGGTATCAGCCGTTTTTCAACTGTCGCCAAGGTAAATAAAGGGGCTTGAAATATACTAGTGGGGAGTATGTATTATTGTGTAACGTCGGTGATAGCGTAGGGCAAAGGCTGGAAGCGCAGCGCCATGCCGCTCGCAGAACCTAGCCGGATATCGCCGTCCTCGAGGTCGCTGAGCTTGATTTCGACCAGGACCAGGCTGCTGACTGTGCCGTTGCGCTCGGCATTGACTATCATGCCGCATGGCTGTCCCGGCTCGCTGGCGGCAAAGACTTCCATCCCGGCCGTCACCTCATCCGTGGCGATTTCGGCGATCGCCATGCGGCGCTTGAGCTTGCCCAGGTATTGGCTGCGCGCGACGATTTCCTGGCCAGGATAGCAACCTTTCCTGAAGTTGACGCCGCCTATCAGCTCGAAATTCACCATCTGCGGCACGAATTGCTCTTGGGTGGCGGCGATGATTTGCGCGATGCCGGCCTGGATTTCGGTCAGGCGCCAGGCGCTGGTGTTGACCGGCTTTAGCGTGGCGCTCAGTTGCGGCCAGGCCAGTTGCGCAATCTCTGCGCTGGCGATCCATTGATAGCGCGCCGTCTGATTAGCGTCGGCCAGCCGCAACAGGGTGCCGTATTGATTGTCGGTTTTGCCGTCGATTGCCGGCAATTGCGGGAACCAGGCTTGCAGGCTGGCGCCGGCGGCCGCGCCGCCCAGGCCCAGCAGCACGCGCCCGGCGCCGAAGTCGCTTAGTTTCGCCTTGGCGCGCAGTACGAACATTTGCAAACGCTTTTGCACCGCGGGCTGGATCGCTTTGGATAACTGCAAGACCACGCCGTCGGCGTTTTTCCAGTACAGGAAACTGGCCAGCATGCGGCCCTTGGGCGAGCAATACGCGGCGCGCCGCACTTCATCGGTCGCCAGCCGCTCGACGTCGTTGCTGAGCTGGTTGTGCAGAAAGCTGGCGGCGTCCTCGCCGCTCGCCAGGATCAGGCCGAGGTCGTTCAGCGCGGCGATGAAACCGTCTTGCAATGCGGCGCTGTCCCAGCCGGCCGCGCATCCCTGCACATCTTGTTGTTCGCTGATTTGGGCGCCTTGTTGCGCCAAAAATTCTTGCCACATCATCTTGTTTTACTCTCTGGTTAGCTCGGATAGCTACGCTGGCCTTACAATACCGCCTGCGTCCGTTCAGGCGCATTATAGTAGGTCCGTCCAAACACGTTTGAAGTGCCTCCATGGGATTGATAAAAAAACTCTTTTTGCTGTCGATTGTCGCGGCGCTGGCTGCGGCCGGCGGTTTCGGCTATTGGCTGACGCAGCCGGTGCTGAGCGATGATCAGCCGGTGGAATTCAGCATCAGGCCGGGCAGCGGCGTGCGCAGCCTGGCGCGCCAGATCCGGGCAGCGGGCGTGCCGCTGAATCCCTATCTGTTCGAAGCGCTGGCCAGACTCAGCGGCAAGGCGAACAAGCTGAAAGCCGGCTCGTATGAAATCGAAGCCGGCAAAACCCCGCTCGCCTTGCTGGAAAAGATCGCCAACGGCGAATTTTCTTTAGGCACATTGGCGATCATAGAAGGTTGGAGTTTCCAGCAAATGCGCAAGGCGGTCGATGCGCATCCGGCGCTGCATCACGATACGGCCGGCCTGTCCGAGCGCGAGCTGATGCGCAAGCTGGGCGCCGATTATGCGGCCGCCGAAGGCTTGTTTTTCCCCGACACTTATCGTTTCGCGAAAGGCAGCAGCGATCTGCAACTGTACCAGCAGGCGCATGCGATGTTGCTGCAGCGCCTGGAGCAAGCGTGGCAGGCGCGTGCGAAAGGCTTGCCATATAAGACCGCTTACGATGCGCTGATCATGGCGTCCATCGTCGAAAAAGAAACCGGGCAGCGCGCCGAGCGGACCCTGATCGCCGCCGTGTTCGTCAACCGCCTGCGCAACGGGATGTTGCTGCAAACCGATCCCACCGTGATTTACGGCATGGCCGAAAACTATCAGGGCAAAATCCACAAGCGCGACTTACTGAACGATACTCCGTACAATACCTATACCCGCGCCGGCTTGCCGCCGACGCCGATCGCCTTGCCGGGGCTAGAATCGCTGCATGCGGCGCTGAATCCGGCCGACAGCGACGCCCTGTATTTCGTGGCGCGCGGCGACGGCACCAGCCATTTCTCCGACAATCTCGACGAACACAATCGCGCGGTCAATAAATACCAGCGTTAAGCAGAATAATGAAGCCAACAGGAAAATTCATCACCTTTGAAGGTATAGACGGGGCCGGCAAATCGACCCATATCGCTTACGTGGCGGAGCAACTCAGGCAGCGCCTGCAAGCGCAGGGTGTCGCCGTGCTCACCACCCGCGAGCCGGGCGGCACGCCGCTCGGCGAAGCCTTGCGCGAGATTTTGCTGCAGCAAAAAATGCACCTGGAAACCGAAGCCTTGCTGATGTTCGCCGTGCGCCGCGAACATCTGGCGCAAGTCATAGAACCGGCCCTGCAGCGCGGCGACTGGGTGATCTCGGACCGTTTTACCGATGCCAGCTTCGCTTATCAGGGCGGCGGCCGCAAGCTGTCGCTGGATAAGCTCGCTGTGCTGGAACAATGGGTGCATCCGCATTTGCAGCCCGACCTGACCCTGCTGTTCGACGTGCCACTCGACGTGGCGCGCGCGCGGCTAGACGCCAGCCGTGAGCTCGACAAGTTCGAGAAGGAGCAGGCGGATTTCTTTGGCGCCACCCGCAACGAATATTTGCGGCGCGCGGCCGAATTCCCGCAACGCTTCCGGATCGTCGATTCGACCCAGACGATCGCGGCGATCCGCGCCCGGCTCGATCAGTTGATCGCCTCCCTGTTCGCCGGCGGGCAGGCGCAGCCATGAGCCATCCGCTGTACGACTGGCAACTGGACGCCTGGCGGCAATTGCAGGCGCTGCGCCAGCGTTTGCCGCATGCGATTTTGCTGCACGGCCCGCAAGGCATAGGCAAGACCGCGTTTGCCGAACATCTGGCGCAATCGCTGCTGTGCGAAAATCCGGGCGCTGATGGTCACGCTTGTGGGCAATGCGCGTCCTGCGGTTGGTTCGTGCAATACAGCCATCCCGATTACCGGCGCGTGCGGCCGGAATTGCTCGACGAGGAAGACGGTGCAGCGGCGGAAGCCGAGGGCGAAACCGCCGCAAGCAATACTGGCAATGCGGGCAAGACGGGCAAGGCCAGCAAGGCGCCCTCCAAAGAAATCGTGATTAACCAGATCCGCGCCTTGGCGAATTTCATGAATATCTCCACCCACAGGCAGGGGCGGCGCGTGATCGTGCTGTATCCGGCCGAGGCCCTGAACGTGCCGGCCGCGAACGCCTTGCTGAAATCGCTGGAAGAGCCGAATCCGAACACCGTCTTCATCCTGGCGTCGCACAGCCTGGACAGGCTGTTGCCGACCATCTTGTCGCGCTGTCATAAATTCGCGCTCGGCATGCCGGATCGGGCGCAGGCGCTGGCCTGGCTGCAAGCGCAGGGCGTGAAGGAGGCCGATGCCTGGCTCGCGCAGCAGGGCGGGGCGCCGCTGGCGGCGCTGGCCATGGCGCAGTCGGAAGCGCGCGGCGAGCTCGACGACTTCTTGCGGCAGCTGGCCAGGCCGGGCGCCGATATCAGCCTGAAAATCGCCGACAAGATGCAAAAAATGGAAATGCCGGTCACGGTGGCCTGGCTGCAGCGCTGGCTGTACGATATATTTTCTTACAAACAAAGCGGGAGAATCCGGTATTATCCTCGCTATGAGAAGGAGATCAGGGCCCTGGCGGCACGCGCCGACAACGGCGCTTTGCTGCGCCTCATCAAAAACACCAATGAGCGCCAGGCGATTGCCAGCCACCCTTTATCTGCCAAATTGTTTTTAGAAGACATGCTGCTGGAATACGCGGCACTCTTCGATTGAAAGCCCGACCATGTCAGATTTAACAGCCGACACCACCGTGCCACACGCCACGCCATCACCGAACCGCCCCTCGGTATTGTCGCTGGCGATCAAGGAAAAAGCGGCCCTGTATGCTGCCTATATGCCCTTCCTGAAAAATGGCGGTATTTTTGTCCCCACCAATAAAAATTACCGTCTCGGCGATGAGATTTACCTGATCCTGACACTGCTGGACGATCCGGCCAAATACCCGATCGCCGGCAAGGTCGCCTGGATTACTCCGGCCGGCGCCGGCAACAACAAGTCGCAGGGGATAGGCGTGCATTTCCCCGACGATGAAAGCGGCGCACGCATACGGCTGCGGGTGGAAGAGTTGCTCGGGGCGGCGATCCGTTCGACGCGCGCCACCCATACCCTGTAACTGGGACTATGGCTTCCCACTTTACGCACAGACTGGCGAACTCAGGCGATTTGCCCGCGATAGTCGCGATATATAATTCCACGATAGCCTCGCGCCAGGTGACGGCCGATACCGAAGCGGTGACACTAGAATCGCGCCGTGCCTGGTTTGCCGAGCATACGCCGGAGCGCCGCCCCTTGTGGGTGTGCGAGCAACATGGCCGCATCCTGGGCTGGCTGTCGTTTTCCAATTTTTACGGGCGGCCCGCCTATGCCGGCACCGCGGAACTCTCGATTTATCTGCATGAGACGGCGCGCGGACTAGGCCTGGGCTCGTATTTCCTGGCGCAGGCGATCGCCCATGCGCCGCAGATCGAGGTACACACTTTGCTGGGATTTATTTTTGGACACAACACCCCCAGCCTCAGCTTGTTTGCCGCATACGATTTTGAAACCTGGGCCAGGATGCCGCGCGTGGCAACGCTGGACGGGGTGGAACGCGACCTGATTATTCTCGGAAAACGCGTCGCCTGACGGCGGCAGTCCAGGCTTCTTCATTTATGGCAAATGCCCTGGCATTTGCTTTTTATTTTTTTAAGGACATCCATCATGCTGAGCTATCGCCACGCATTTCACGCTGGCAATCATGCCGACGTGCTGAAACATTTTGTATTGCTGCAATTATTGCAATATCTGGGGCAGAAAGACACCGCCTATACCTGTATCGACACCCACGCCGGCGCCGGCTTATATGCGCTGGACGGCGGTTACGCCAGTAAAAATGCCGAATTCGAAACCGGCATCGCGCCCTTGTGGGAACGCAAGGACTTGCCGCCGGCCCTGGCCGAGTACGTGAACCTGGTGAAAGAGCTGAACCCCAGCGGCAAGATGCGCTATTACCCCGGCTCCCCCTATTGCGCCGATAAAATCCTGCGCGAGCAAGATCGCTTGCGCCTGTTCGAGCTGCATCCCAGCGAAATCAAGATACTCGCCGAAAACTTCCGCAAACTCGACGCCCACGCCGCCGCCCAGGGTCAAAGGCCGGCTGCGCGCGGCAAGCGGGTGATCATCTCCGCCGGCGACGGCTTCGACGGCTTGAAAGCCTTGCTGCCGCCGCCCTCGCGCCGCGGCCTGGTGCTGATCGATCCGCCTTACGAAGTCAAAGACGATTACCGGCGCGTCAAGGTGACGCTGGAAGATGCGATCAAGCGCTTCCCTACCGGCACTTATGCGGTCTGGTATCCGATCCTGCAGCGCCAGGAATCGCGCCAGTTGCCCGATAAGCTGAAACGCCTGCCCTCGAACGGCTGGCTGAATGTCAGCCTCTCCATCAGCGGCCCGACCCCCGATGGTTTCGGCTTGCACAGCAGCGGCATGTTTATCCTGAATCCGCCATGGACGCTGGCCGCCACCCTGAAAGAAGTGATGCCCTACCTGGTCAAGGTGCTCGGCCGCGACGGCGGCGCCGGCTTTACGCTGGAAAGCGGGGAGGGCGGCGCTGTCAAGAAATAAAGCTGTACTGCAGGGACGACATCATTGCCAGGAATAAATGCTGCAATGCGCAATCAGAGTTCCCCTCCCTAAATTCAGGCGGCCAGATACCGGCAGCGATGGAACGGAGGAAACGGATGCTGCGTTGCCGCAACTATTGTGATTGACGGATTAGAACGGTCGTACAAAAATCTTCGAGAAATAAAATTTTGTAAAGAACCTCAAAAACCATGTAATCAATAATGCTTCATATTTCGGGAGTGCAGATGTCGTCCTATCCTAAGAGTCCGCTAATGGGTCAAATGATGAGCAAGCCCATGCTCATTTCCAGCATCATCGAACACGCAGACCGTTATTTCGGCAAAAATGAGATCGTTTCGCGTCGGGTCGAAGGCGATATCCATCGCTACAATTACAGCGAATGCCACCGGCGCTCTAAACGCTTAGCGAACGCCTTGCGCCAGCTGGGCGTGCAACTGGGGGACCGGATAGCGACGCTGGCCTGGAACGGTTACCGCCACCTGGAAGCCTATTACGCGATTTCCGGTTCCGGCGCCGTGTTGCATACGATCAACCCCAGGCTGCATCCGGAACAGATCAGCTATATCGTCAATCACGCCGAAGATCAATATCTGCTGTTCGACCTCACTTTCCTGCCTATCATCCAGGCGATTGCCGCCCATTGCCCCTGCGTCAAGGGATACATCGCGATGTGCGACCGCGACCGCTTGCCTACCGACGGTAAGCTGCCGAATCTGCTGTGCTATGAAGATTTGATCGACGCCAATTCCGACGATTTCGTCTGGCCCGTATTCGATGAAAATTCCGCTTCCAGCCTGTGCTATACCTCCGGCACCACCGGCCATCCTAAAGGGGCGCTGTATTCGCATCGTTCCACCATCCTGCATTCCTATGCGTCGTCCATGCCGGACGGCTTGAACGTCTCGGCGCGCGACTCGGTGTTGCCGGTGGTGCCGATGTTCCACGTGAACGCCTGGGGCTTGCCGTATTCGGCCCCGCTGAGCGGCGCCAAGCTGGTGTTCCCCGGCCCGCAACTTGACGGCAAATCGCTGTACGAATTGTTCGAGCAGGAACAGGTTACGTTCTCGGCCGGCGTGCCTACCGTGTGGCTGGGCTTGCTGACTTATGTGGCGCAGAACGACCTGAAATTCTCGACTTTCAAGCGCACCGTGATCGGCGGTTCGGCTTGTCCGCCTGCCATGATGAAGACGCTGCGGCTTACCTATGGCGTAGAAGTGGTGCACGCCTGGGGCATGACTGAGATGTCGCCGCTGGGCACGGCCGGGACGCTGATGGCAAAACACCGCGACCTGAGCGAGGAAGAGCAGCAAGCGGTGCTGGAAAAGCAGGGCCATGTCTTGTACGGCGTCGAGATCAAGATTGTCGACGATGCCGGCCAGGAATTGCCGTGGGATGGAAAAACCTATGGTAATTTGCTGGTCAGGGGTTCCTGGATCATCAGCAGTTATTTCAAGGGCGAGGGCGGCGACGTGTTGCAGGACGGCTGGTTCCCGACCGGCGACGTCGCCACGATAGACCCGGACGGTTATATGCAGATCACCGACCGCAGCAAGGATGTCATCAAGTCCGGCGGCGAATGGATAGGCACGATAGACCTGGAAAACGTCGCCATGGCGTATCCGGGCGTGCTGCAGGCGGCTTGCATAGGTGTATTCCATCCTAAGTGGGATGAGCGGCCGCTGTTGCTGGTGGTGAGAAAACCGGGTGCCGAAGTTGATAAACAAGCGTTGTTGCGTTTTTTTGACGGCAAGATTGCGAAATGGTGGACGCCGGATGACGTGGTGTTTATCGACGCCTTGCCTTTGGGGGCGACCGGCAAGATTTTGAAAAATAAATTACGGGAGCAATTCAAGGAGTACCACCTGCCCACCGCATAAGGGTGGGAAAACGTGACCGGGGGCAGGGCGCTGCGCTGCCGCCGGAAATCTACGCCGGCAATAAAAAGCAATTCCATACAATAACGGAGAGAGACGAATGACATTCACCTTGCGCGCCCCCCTGATCGCCGTCGCCTTTGCCCTGGCGGCGCCGCTTGCCATGGCGGACACCATCAAGATCGCCTACATCGACCCTTTGTCCGGCCCGTTTGCGCCGGTCGGGCAAAACATCTTCAATTCGTATCAATACATCGCAGAAAAAGCGAATGCGGAAAAATGGGGCGGCGAGCATAAATTCGAGATCGTCGCTTTCGACAACAAGGCCAGCCCGCAGGAATCGCTGAACATATTGAAACAGGTCGCAGACAAAGGCTATCGCTATGTCACCCAGGGCAACGGGTCCGGCGTCGGCATGGCCTTGCTGGACGCCGTCAATAAACACAACGAACGCAATCCCGGCAAGGAAATTGTTTACCTGAACTATGCCGCGGTCGACCCCGACATGACCAATAGCAAATGCAGTTTCTGGCATTTCCGCTTCGACTCCAATTCCGACATGAAGATGGAGGCGCTGACCACGTATATGGCGGCCGACAAGAACGTCAAGAAGGTGTATATCATCGGGCAGAATTATTCTTTCGGCCATCAGGTGACCCGCGCCGCCAAGGAATATCTGGCGCGCAAGCGGCCCGATATCCAGATCGTCGGCGACGATCTGCACCCTATCGGCCAGGTCAAGGATTTTTCCCCTTACATCGCCAAGATCAAGGCGTCCGGCGCCGATACCGTAATTACCGGCAACTGGGGTGCGGATCTGGCGCTGTTGATCAAGGCCGCCAAGGATGCCGACCTGAAAGCCAACCTGTACACCTATTACGCCACCACCACCGGGGCGGCGACGGCGATGGGCGCTGCCGGCATAGACCGCGTCAAATACGTCGGTTACTGGACGCCGAACAACGAGACTTTCTCCGGCAAGGAAATCGTCGACGGCTTCAAGGCTAAATATAAAGACGACTATTACACGATGGCGACCTACACCGTGATCGCCGCAATGGCGCAGGCGGTCCGGCAGGCGAAATCGACAGCGCCGGTGCCGGTGGCGCTGGCGCTGGAAAACGCCAAGATCAAGAGCCTGAACGGCGAAGACTTGATGCGCAAGCTCGATCACCAGATCCAGCAGCCTTTGTACATCGCCACCTGGGTCAAGACCAATGGCAAGGATGTCCGCTACGATCAGGAAAATACCGGCATGGGTTGGAAAACCAATCAGAAAATCGATGCATTCGTCGCTTCCCAGCCGTCTTCTTGCCAGATGAAGCGCCCCGGTTAAACCTGGAAAAGAGAGTGCGTGCACAGGCACGCACTCTCTTTTTTTGTTCAAAAACAGCACGGCCGCTCTAGAAATTTTAACAAAAAGGAAAGCGCTGTGGAATTCACACTGATCACCCTGTTGAACGGGGTCAGCTACGGTTTGTTGTTGTTTATGCTGTCGTCCGGGCTGACCCTGATCTTCAGCATGATGGGGGTACTGAACTTCGCCCATGCCAGCTTTTACATGCTGGGCGCTTACTTCGCCTATGCGATCAGCATCCGGCTCGGTTTCTGGCCGGCGCTGCTGTTGACGCCCTTGCTGGTCGGACTGCTGGGCGCGCTGGTCGAGCGCTACGGCTTGCGTTTCGTGCATAAATACGGGCATATCCCGGAATTGCTGTTCACCTTTGGTTTGTCGTATGTGATCGTCGAACTGGTGCAACTGATCTGGGGCCGGGCTAGCGTGCCGTATGCGACCCCGGCCGCACTGGAGGGGCCTCTGTTCACGCTCTACAGCACCACTTTCCCTATCTACCGCGGTTTCATGATGCTGGTGGCCTTGCTGATGCTGCTGGCCATCTATCTGTTGCTGACACGCAGCCGTATCGGCCTGGTGATACAGGCGGCCCTGAGTCATCCTGAGGCCGTCGAGGCGCTCGGCCATAACGTGCCGCGCGTGTTCATGCTGGTGTTCGGCGGCGGCTGCGCGCTGGCCGGACTGGCGGGCGTGGTCGGCGGCAACGCCTTTGTCACCGAGCCGGGCATGGCCGCCAGCCTCGGCAGCATTATTTTTGTGGTGGTGGTGGTCGGCGGCATGGGTTCGCTGGCCGGCGCCTTTGTCGCTTCGCTGCTGATAGGCGTGCTGCAGACGTTTGCGGTGGCGCTCGATTATTCGCTGTTGTCGCTGCTCGCCAGATTCGGCCTGGCGCCCGCTGCGAGCGCGCCCGTTTACGCCATTCTCAGCCTGAGCATCGCCCAAATCGCGCCTATCATGCCGTATCTGTTGCTGGTGCTGATCTTGATTTTCCGGCCGCGCGGCTTGCTCGGCACGCGCGAAGGATAAGCCGCATGAACCTGACTTATAAACCGTTGAATCTGGGGCGCTGGCTGGTCTGGTGCGGCTTCGCCCTCGCGCTGCTATTCGCGCCGCTGATTTTCAGCACGGGCGGCGCGCTCTCCCTGTTGTCGCAAATGGGCACGCTGATGATACTGGGCTTGTCCTTCAATATGCTGCTCGGGCAGGGCGGGATGCTGTCTTTCGGCCACACCGTGTATTCCGGTCTCGGCGCTTTTGTTGCGATCCACGGCATGAACCTGGCGGCCAGCGGCGCGCTCAGCCTGCCCGTGAGCCTGGTGCCGCTGGTGGGCGGCGTGGCCGGCATGGGCTGCGGCATCCTGTTCGGCTATGTCAGCACAAAGAAATCCGGCACCACGTTTTCCATGATTACGCTGGGTATTGTCGAGCTGGTGTTTGCGTGTTCGCTGATGTTTCCGGGTTTTTTCGGCGGCGAAGCCGGCATTTCCGCCAATCGCGTGTTCGGCAAAAGCTTCATGGGCATCACTTACGGGCCGCAAATCGAAGTGTATTACCTGATCGCTTGCTGGCTGTTCGTCAGCACGGCGGCCATGTATGCGTTCACGCAAACTCCGCTCGGACGCCTGGCGAACGCGGTGCGCGACAACCCGGAGCGGGTCGCCTTCATCGGCTACGACGCCCGCTGGGTGCGTTACCTGACCCTGGTCTTGTCGGCGTTTTTCGCCGGCATTGCCGGCGGCTTGTCGGCCATTAATTTTGAGATCGTGACGGCCGAAAACGTCAGCGCCATGCGCGCCGGCGGGCTGTTGCTGTTTACCTTCATCGGCGGCATAGGCTTTTTCTTCGGCCCCATGCTGGGGGCGGTGGTCGGCGTGTTCTTTGCCGTGATGTTGTCGGACTTCACCCGCGCCTGGCAGCTCTATCTCGGCTTGTTCTTTATCTTGATCGTGCGGTATGCGCCGGGCGGACTGGCCGGTATCTTGACGATGACTTTGCGCATCATCAGATACGGCAAGTTCCGGCGTATCTGGCCGGCCCTGTGGAAAATGCTGAGCGCGGGTCTGCTGGCTGCGGCCGGCCTCATTCTGTCCATAGAAATGCTGTACCAGCGCACGCTGGAAGCGGCGCAGGGTTCCGCCATGCAGCTGTTCGGGATCGCCATCGACAGCGCGCAGCCATCCGCCTGGCTGGCCGCCGCTGCGCTGCTCGGCGCCGGCGCCTGGGGTTTCTGGCGCTGGAAAGACGCTTACGCGCAAGGCTGGAGCGCGCTGCATGGCGAGATCGAGGAATCCCTGCGGAGGGCGCAGCCATGACGCGTTTTGCGCTGGAATTACACGAGGTGCGCAAGCGTTTCGGCAATGCCGACATCATACGCGGCGCCAGCCTGCGCGTGCCCAGGGGTGAGCGTTACGCGATCATAGGGCCGAACGGCGCCGGCAAATCTACCCTGTTCAACCTGATCTCGGGCCGTTTCCCGCCGACGGCGGGCGAGATATTGCTGAACGGCGCCAGCATCGCTGCGCTCAAGCCGCATCAGATCAACCGGCGCGGCCTGGCGCGCAGCTTCCAGATTACAAATCTCTTCCACCGTTTGTCGGTGGTTGAAAACCTGCGCTGCGCGGTGTTGTGGTCGCTCGGTTATCGCTACTCGTTCTGGCATAGGCTGAACGGCTTGAAAGATGCGCAGGAAAGGGCCGAATACGTACTAGAACAAATCGGCCTCAAGCGCCGGCGCGACGTGGCGGCGGGCTTACTGACGTATGCCGAACAGCGCGCGCTGGAAATCGGCATCACCATCGCCGGCGGCGCCGACGTCATCTTGCTGGATGAGCCGACCGCGGGCATGAGCCGCTCGGAATCGGATGCAGCCGTCGAGCTGATCCGCAAAGTCACGCTAGGTAAGACCTTGCTGATGGTGGAGCACGACATGAGCGTGGTGTTCGGCCTGGCCGACAAGATCGCCGTGCTGGTGTACGGCGAAGTGATCGCCTGCGATACGCCGGCCAATATCCGGAATAATCAACGCGTGAAGGATGCTTATCTGGGCGGCCATGCGCCGCAGGAGGAAACGGGATGAGCGTCTTGCTCGATATTAAAGATTTAAATGCCTATTATGGCAAGAGCCATGTGTTGCATGGCGTAAATCTGCACGTGCGGCGCGCTGAAATCGTCAGCTTGCTGGGGCGCAACGGTGTCGGTCGCTCGACGACCATCAAGGCTAGCATGGGCCAGGTTGCGGCGACCGGCTCCATCCTGTTCAAGGGCGAGCAGCTACTCGGCTTGCCGGCGTTCCGCATCGCTCACAAGGGGCTGGGCTACGTGCCCGAGAACCGCGATATTTTCCCCACCCTGACGGTGGAGCAGAATCTGCTGCTCGGAGAAAAAGGTGGCAAGGCGGCGCGCAAAAGCACCCGCTGGCAACTGGACGATATGTATGGCATGTTCCCGCGCCTGCACGAACGCCGTCACACCCAGGCCGGCGTGCTGTCGGGCGGCGAACAACAGATGCTGACACTGTGCCGTACCCTGATGGGCGACCCCGACCTGATTATGATAGACGAGCCGACCGAAGGGCTGGCGCCGCTGATCGTGGAAATGGTCGCGCACTACCTGAAGGAATTAAAGCAGCGCGGCGTTTCCATCTTGCTGGTCGAGCAAAAACTGGCGATCGCCCTGGAAATCTCGCAGCGCGTGTACGTGATGGGCCACGGCAGCATCGTGTTCGAAGGCACGCCGGACGACTTGCGCGCGGATGCGGCGATCCGCAAGGAGTGGCTGGAAGTCTGAAAAGCGGTTTTGGAGCATGAAATACACTCCCCTCCAGTATATATTGCAGGCCTTTAAATACGCTGACGGCGGATTCAACTACGAAGCGCAATTTTTTTTGGTTTTTAGGGGGAGTATGTCCAAGCCGAAGAATACCTCATGTGGTGTTTTGTAACCGAGACATTTTCGCGGTCGATGGTTTAGTTTGTGCA
>JACPWS010000026.1 GCA_016196925.1 Burkholderiales bacterium
CGTCAGCGAGAAAATTTTACGGAAATTGCGCTCCAGCTGCGCCACCGAGAGGCCGGTCAGGCGCACCAGCTCGCGCATGCTGATCGTTTGCGTGTAATGCCGCTGCAGGTAATCGACGGCGGCGGCGATCTTGCCGTACACGGGATGGCGCTGGTCGGGCAAGGCCAGGTCGCGCGAGATGCCGCTCATGCCGATAATCTGCCCGCGCGCATCGCGTAAAGGAATTTTCTGCGTCAGGCACCAGCCTGGCAAGCGATTCGGATATAGGTGCAGCTCCAGCTGGTCGCGCAATTCTTTTTTGCCGCTCAAGACCAGCGCATCCTGCGCCGCGTAGCTGGCCGCCAGCGAAGGCGGAAACACCTCTTCCGCCTTGCGCCCCAGCAAACCCTGTTTATCGCGCATGCCGCAACGGCGCGCCAGCGTCTGGTTGACCACCAGATAGCGCCCTTCGTGATCTTTCACAAAGAACACGATATCGGGCATCACATCGAACAGCGCTTCAGAAAAGAATACGTCGCTTAAGCGGCTGGCAAGTTGCTGCCGCCGCTCTTGCACGGTGAGTAAAAGGGGCTTATGCATAGTCGGCGCCGCGCAGATCCGGCCTGATTAATGATAATATCCGCATCATAGCAAATATATTTAAGATATATTTAAACAAGACTGGCATTTCTATGCCGGAATCGCGATCGAGCCGCGCCGGCAGGCTGCCAGACCCAGTGCGGGATGCGGCGCCTTGCCGATCGCGGCGCTATCCCGTATCAAAACGATAGCAATATATTTCGCGGCAAGACATGCTGCATATTATCGCCGGATATCGATAAGTATTTGAAAAATACGGATTTTTACAAGGCAAAATTTGTAGTAACGCGGGTAAAATCACACAAAATACAGATTACGGAAATTCGATGCCTCTCAGTACAGAAAAATCCCCTGTTCCCGCCCCCAAACTGCGTGCGGCCGACGTGGCCTACGATGCGCTGGAAAACATGATCGTCACGCTGCAACTGAAGCCCGGCGCACCGGTGGTCGAATCGGAACTGGTGGACCTGACCGGCCTCGGTCGCACGCCGCTGCGCGAAGCGCTGATGCGCATGTCCTCGAACGGCCTGATCCAGCAAATGCCAAGGCGCGGCCTGATCATCAGCGATATCGAAGCAGCCGAACACATGACGCTGATCGAGACCCGGCGCGTGATCGAAAGACTGATCGCCGCCAGCGCCGCACGGCGCGCCACGCCACAACAGCGCAAGGACATCGTGGAATGCGCCGACAAGATGCTGGTGGCCGCCAAGCGCCGCGATTTGAACGACTACATGGCGGCCGACCAGGCGCTCGATCACGTCGCGCACGAAGCCTGCCGCAACCCTTCCGCGGTGGCGGCCGTGATCCCGCTGGTGATCAAGTGCCGCCGCTTCTGGTATGCGTTCCAGCATGAAGGCGACATCGAGGAAGGCGCGCGCTGCCACATGCTGGTGGCGAAAGCGATCGCGCGCGGCAACGAAGAACAGGCGATCAAGGCGACCGACGGCTTGATGGATTACCTGGAATCGTTTGCGCGCAAGGTGATAGGCTAGTCCAGGCTTACGACGCTCAAGCGCCGTCGACAGCAACGCGCCTATGCAATTTCGTTAAGGAGGCACGGATTTAATCGGATTTCGTCATCCCCGCGAAGGCGGGGATCCACCTCAGTGTTTGATTTACATGGATTCCCGCTTTCGCGGGAATGACGCTTTTTGAATTAATCTGCTTTTCATCAAGCCAGCATTGCCACCGCCGTGCCGATCAGGGTATAAGTCTCCATCTCGGCCTTATCCACCCAGGCCTCGGGCCAGGCGCTCCAGACCACCGCCACCACATCCTCCTTGGGATTGATGTAAATAAACTGGCCGAATATGCCCTCGGCGGTGAAGGCCGCATCGTGCATCGGCAGCGCCGCCTCGCCGGCGGGAAAACTCCACCATTGGTAGCCGTAACCGAGCGGGTAAGCGGGATACAGCTGGCCGCATGCGGTCACGCCCGTATCGGGCTGCCCGGCCAGATCGCGCCAGCCGTCCGGCAACACGCGCCGGCCATCGATCACGCCCTGGCGCAGGAAAAACTGGCCGAAACGCGCATAGTCGCGCAAAGTGGCGCTGAAATTGTCGCCGCCCATTTCCAGCCCATTTTGAGCGTCGAGCAACCAGTAGCCGTCGGCTTCCATGCCCAGCGGCGCCCAGATTTTCTGCGACAAATAATCGCTCAAATTCATGCCGGTGGCGCCGGCCACCACCGCGCCCAGCACATAGCTTTCGCCGGTGCTGTAATTGAACACGCTGCCCGCTTCTGCCGCCCGCGGCCGGGTGCGCATCAGCGCCATCACCGCGCCCGGCTCACCGGATCTGACTGCCTGCAACAAGCGGGCGATATCCGAATCGGGACTATTGCTGTATTCCTCGTTCCAGCGTACGCCGGAACTCATGCGCAGCAAGTCGCGTATCGAATTTTGTTCGTAAGCGCTGCCCTGCAGCTGGCGCACATACTTGCTCACCTTATCGTCGAGGCTGGCGACGCGGCCATCCTGCAGCGCCGCGCCTATCAAAGTGGAGGTAAGCGATTTCGCCACGGAAAACGAAGTCCAGCGCGAAGCGGCGTCATTGCCCATGCCGTAACGCTCCAGCGCGACTTTGCCGTTCTTGAGTATCAGCAAGCCGCCGCTGCGGTTGCGCTGCATGTAATCGTCTATCGTATTGCTGCTTCCGCCGAAGTCGTATTTCATCGCGCCCAGGTTCAGCTGATGCGCAGGCAAAGGCGCGACCGCAGCGCCGCGCCGGATAAGGCGGGTGGGCCCCAGCTTGTCGACGTGGCGATAAGTCGCCGCCTGATTTTCCGGGGTGAACGCAAACAAGTCGGGGGCGATCGCTTCCGTCAATGCCGGTATCTCGTTGCTGCCGCCGCAAGCGCTGAGCAAGCCAAGGCTGGCCAGCGCGCCGCCGGCGCCGAATAATTTCAACATTTCGCGTCTGCTATAGTTATTTCTCATCGTGTCTCCGGTTTTAATTTTTTCTAGGGAAGAACGGATTTATTCCGGTCTCGTCATCCCCGCGAAAGCGGGGATCCACTCAAGTGTCCGATTTACATGGATTCCCGCTTTCGCGGGAATGACGCCTTCGCGGGAATGACGCCTTCCGATTTAATCTGCGTTTCCCAAAGTCTGCTATACGCCCTTGCGCATGCTTAGAGCGCCAAGGATCAGACTACGGAAGCGTCCACGCGGCAACAAGCTCCGCCTTTGCGGGGTCTGCAAATGAGGATGGATAGGCAAGGCCAGGGTTTTCCGCTAAGCTCAGGGGCAAGCCCGACTCTTAGCACCTTGAGAATTTTCCCTATGTCGCCCCCGCAAACCGCCGCCATACTGGACCGATTGAGCGAATGTCTGCTGCGGCTGGGCCGCCTGGCGCGGGAGACGCCGGCGCCGGAATTTCTCGGTCTGGCGGTGGAAATCGTCCGCGAATGGATTTACTTTCCGCGCGGCTGGTGGGGCATGGGCACCGATAACGGCAAAGATCAGGCGCCACCCATCCACCAATCCGAAACCATAGGTTTGCCGGACGACTTTGCGTCCGAGTGGCGCAAAATTGCTCTGCTTGACAGTTTTTCCGACGACATCCGTAGCCAAATCGGGCAAGTGCAGCGCTACTCCGGCGCCGATGATGGAGAATTGCCAGCCGCGATAAGGGAATTCGACCGGCGTTACGATCTCCATTACACCATGGGCGTCGCGCTGGATGACGCCGCCACCGGGCATGGTTTCTTCATCGTGTTGTATCGCGGCCAGGATGATGCCGCGTTCAGCGATGAAGAAGCCGCGCTGTTCCTGCACCTGATGCGGCATATCGTCCAGCTCTGGCACTACAGTCTGCAAGATGCGCTGGCGACGGCCTCGAAAGAAGATATCGCGCACGCGGCGCTGGCGCGCATCGATGGCCGCGTGCTGTATGCCGGCCCGAAATTATGTGAATTGTTGTATACCGAATGGCCGGCATGGGATGGCATCGGCCTGCCGGCCGCTGTCGTAGCGCGTTTCGCTGCCCTGCCCTGCAAGCTGCGCCTGGCCGGCGGCGTAATCGATCTCAGCAACAGGGACGAGCATGTCTGGCTGCTGCGCAGCAGAGCGGGTAGCGACACGCCCCAGCTTTCGCCGCGCGAGCACCGGGTTGCCCAGTTATTCGCGAGCGGACATTCCTACAAGGAAATCGCCCGCCTGCTGGGCCTGACACCCGCCACCGTGCGCACCTATCTGCGCGACGCCTACCTGCGCCTGGGCGTGCGCAACAAAGTCCAGCTGGGCGGCGCCCTGAGCGGCAGAACGACGCCCTGACATTGTGCGTAGGCGGTTGACACGAGGAGTTATCACGCCCACTATCTTGCCATTGTTCCATGTACTTTTTACGTGGAGGGGTGTCTATGAAAAGCTTGCTTCTGATATTGCTGTTCGTTTTACAGATGCTGTCGGCGGCGGCTTATGCCCAAACCCGTTTGACTTTGGCCTCCTCCAGTTCACCGCTGGGTATGGCGAGTAGCCACATGGTCGTAGAAATCTTAAAACAAGCCCATATCGAATCCAGTGTCGTTATTCTTCCCTACCGCCGCGCAACCGCCGAATCTCGCAGTGCACGTGTGGATGGGGAAGTCGGGCGGGTTGCGAATTACGCCGATAATTTTCCGGAGTTAATACGGGTCGAACCGGCTTATTACGCTTATACGACGAATGCGTTTTGCAAAACCGCGAAAGGCATCAATCTCCAGCAAAGGAAGGAGCTTAAGCCCTATAAGCTGGGAATTGTTCGTGGTATCAAGCAATTCTCTGATCTGGTCGCAGGTTTTCCCAACGTCACGGAAGCCAACGATATTGCACAACTTTTTGCCATGCTGAATTACGACAGATTCGATATCGCGATCAGTTCGAGTTTCACAGGCAAGGTGGAGCTCAAGAAGCAGGGTATCAAGGATGTGGCTGAATGCGGCGAATTCAGCCGCCATGATTTATTTTTGTTCCTGCATGTTAAACACAAAGCTCTGCTCCCCAGCATCAGTGCCGCGATTCTAAAGTTACAAAAATCGGGTGAGATGACTAAGTTGGTGCAAAAGGCGGAGCAGCAAGTGCTCGATCAGGTGGGGAACTAAGTGGCGCTCGGGCGTCAAAAAAAGTCCAGCTGGGCGGCGCCCTCGGCCATATGACACCGCGTTGAACAAGGTTTCACAACGCCGAAGACGGCAGCCGCTTCACGTTCGGCAAGGCTTCCGTATCCAGCCAGCGCTTGAAACGTATCATCTGGTAATTCGCGCGGCGGTGGGCTGTGCGGCTGGCCAGCAATTGGCGCAAGCCGGCCTCGGTGAAACCCATTTCTTTGGTCTCGGGTATCGCCGCATAATCGGCGCCCAATAAACGCAATTCACGCTCGCCCCAGGCCGGGCGCAGGATGCGGCGCAAGTCTTGCTGCGGTATCCAGACCGTTTCTTCGATTTTGTAAAAGCGCAGCTGATGGCCGTCGAAACTGTAATAGCGGCCGTGCCAGCGCATCAGGGCGTCGTGCTCGGCGCGGCGTTTGAGTGCAGGAAAAAAATCAACGATATGAGGAGCGAGCAACAGCCCCCAGAATACTGCGGAAAACACCAGGCCGATGGGAGCGTAGCCGGGATCAAACACCGCTGCAAAGCGATGCAAAGCCCAAGTGATCGCGGAACAAAAGACGATTTTGCCGATCAGTCGCAGCATATGCTCAAGCCTGCCAGTTCGGCGCGCGTTTTTCTATGAAGGCTTGCACGCCTTCCTGCGCGCTGTCGGCTAGCATATTGCACGCCATGCTCTGGCCGGCCAGCTGGTAGGCGGCTTGCATGCCCATTTCCAGCTGCTGGTAAAACACTTGCTTGCCCATGCTGATCGCCAACGCCGGTTTGGCCAGGATGCTGGCGCACAGCGCGCCGACTTCGGCGTCCAGCGCATCGGCTGCCACGACACGATTCACCAGCCCGCGCTGCAGGGCGGTGGCGGCATCGATGAAATCGCCGGTCAGCAGCATTTCCATGGCTTGCTTGCGGCTGAGATTGCGCGTCAGGGCCACCGCCGGGGTGGCGCAAAACAGGCCGACATTCACGCCCGACACCGCGAAGCGCGCGCTGTCGGCCGCTACCGCCAGATCGCACATCGCCACCAGCTGGCAACCGGCGGCCGTGGCCAGGCCCTGCACGCGCGCAATCACCGGCTGCGGCAATTGCTGCAGCGTCAGCATGACTTTGCTGCATTGCTGGAACAAGTCCTGGTAATAGGCCAGCTCAGGTCTGGCTTGCATCTGCTTCAGGTCGTGCCCGGCGCAAAACGCCTTGCCGGCCGCGGCCAGCACCACCACCCGCACGCTACGGTCTTGCGCGATTGCCTTGAAAGCGGCTTGCAATTCCGCCAGCATTTGCTCGGACAAGACGTTGTAGCTGTCGGCGCGGTTCAGGGTCAGGGTGCAGACGCCGGCGGCGTCCTGGCGCAGTACGTGGGGGGAGCTCATGTTATCTCCTTAGCTAGAAGAGTTATCGGTTGTAATGACGTTGCTTTTGACTTTCAACCGCTGGGGACGCAGCCGTTTGTGTGCTGCAGAAAATGGATCAGAAATGTCCGCTGTCTGAGCCGCAGGCGAGTTTCGGACATTTCCCATTTTTTGCAGCGCATAAACGGGTACCCCGCAGGGGCAAGTCCGCGGTCGCCTTTTCTTGGAATACTTTCTTTTGGCGACGCAAAAGAAAGTATTTCGGCCGCCGGGCCGAGACCCGGCTTGTATCCACGGAGGGTACTGATCTTATGAAACGCTACCGTTTGCAACCGCTACTACCCCCATCCCAACCTTCCCCCTGCCAGGGGGAAGGAGTGTTCACAGCAGGTTGAAGCCACGATTACTCTTCCTGCTCCTGCTCCGGCTCCATCCCGGTATTCACATTCTTGCCCTGCCCCAGCAACACCGGCGGCACGTAAGTCGCCAACAAGTGGGCGCGGCTGGCCGGGGTTTCCAGGCTGACGCGGCCCAGGGCGCCGCTGCGGTAATCGAGCAGCAGGGTGTGCGAGGCTTTTTCGAAATCCCAGTCGCCGCCCTTCAGCTTGAAGCCGCGCTTCTTGGCGATGCCTTCCACCACCGCCACGCCGTCCATGCCGGCCACGTCATAGCCGTAGCGCGCCGTCAGGAATTTCGGGTAATGTTGCAGCAAGAGCTCGGCCAGGAAGGTGGCGATCTCTTCCTCGATCAACGCATTCACGCCGACCGCGTGGCTGGCGGCCAGCATCAGGCCGTCGGTGGGATGTTCGATCTTGGGCCACAGCATGCCGGGGGTGTCGGTCAAGATCATGTTCTTGCCGAGGTACAGGCGCTGCTGGCTCTTGGTCACGGCCGGCTCGTCGCCGACATTCGCCACGCGTTTTTTCAGCAAGGCATTCATCAACGTCGATTTGCCGACGTTGGGGATGCCCATGATCATCATGCGCAGCGGCTTGGTCGGCACGCCGCGGTGCGGCGCCAGCTGCAGCGCCAGGCCCGGCACTTTGGCCACGTCGGACGGCTTCTTACAGCTGAGCGCCACCGCGCACACGCCCTTCTGGCTATTGTAGAAATCGAGCCAGGCCTTGGTCGCGTGCGGATCGGCCAGGTCGCTCTTGTTCAGGATTTTCAGGCAGGGGCGCTGGCGGAAAGTGCGCAGCTGCTCCACCATGGGATTGCAGCTGGCTTGCGGAATGCGGGCGTCCAGCACCTCGATCACCAGATCGGTGTTTTCCATGCTTTCCGCCGCTTTCTTGCGGGCGGCGTTCATGTGGCCGGGGAACCATTGTATCGACATGCTTATTCTTCTTCGGTGCAAAACAAAGCGCTATTGTACGGAACTCTGCCGGCGCTGCACCGGGAGTTTCTCGACCCGTTCCTGTTTTTGGCATTTTATGGGGAGTATTCGGATTTTTCAGCTTATTGTCAGCGTAAAATAAGGCTTACAAAAAATACTCCCCCCTAGTATTTTTTAGCTGCCGGGACGCTTCGGCGATCGCTAATGCGGCAGTTGGCTGACTTTTTGTTCGACGAAGGCTTGCAGATCGGCGCTCAGGCCGTTGCCGGCCAGCGCGCGGCGGTAGGCGTCCAGCGCATCCGGATTGCGGCCGTCGGCTTGCAGAGAAATCCCCAGTCCCATCCACCACAGACCGTTGTTTGGCTGTTTTTTCAGCGCACGCAGATACAGCTCGACGGCATCTTTGTGATGCGCCTGGCGTTGCTGCAAGGCGGCCATGAAAGCCAGGTAATCGGCGCGTTCGGCGGCGTAAGCCAGGCTGCGCTGCAGGGTTTCTATCGCCGCTGCGGGCTGGCCTTTTTCCACTTGCAGGCGTGCCGCCAGCATCGCCAGCGCCGGCTGATTGGCATCCAGCGCCAAGCCTTGTTGCGCATAGCGGATCGCGTCTTCATGGCGTCTGGCGTCCAAAAGCAAGGCCAGCAGCGATTGACGCGCGGCGCCGTGCGTGGCATCCGATTTCAGCGCCTGTTCCAGCATGTTCAAGGCTTCGGCGTGGCGGCCCTGCTGTTGCAAGCCGGCGGCTTGCCGGTATTCGCTTTCGGCTTGCTGTTGCGGCGTGATTTCTTTGACGGCTTTGGTGAGCGGTGCTTCCGGTGCCTTGGCGGCAGCAACGGCGAGCGCGACTGCAGGCCGTTCTGCACGGGCAGGCGCCGCCGGTTTTTCCGGCGCGCTGGCGGCGACGGCGGTTTTTTTTGCCGCGGCCGGCGCTGCCAGCAGATTTTTTTCGAGGCTGGGCGAGAGCTTCAGCAACAAGGGCAAAGCGGCGCTGTGCTCCAGGTCGGCGGCGGCAGCGGCGACGTTAGCCGGCACGGCAGCCGCTAGCGGCGCAGCCAAGGGCGCGGGCAGCGTAGTCGCCGGCAAGCGCGGCGGCGCGGATGCCGGCGATGCGGATGCCGGCGATGCGGACGATGCAGGCCGCCACTGCCAAGCCAGCACGCCGCCCAGCGCCGCCAGCGCGATCAGCGCCCCCCACCGCCAGCGCGGCGTCGGCGCCGGAGCTGGCAGCGCGCGCACATGCGCAGGAACCGGCGCAGCGGCGCCGGCAGCGGCAGCGCGCTGGTCCAGCTCTTGCAACATTTGATTGATCAGGCTCATGTTCTTTTCACTCGTCATTCCACTACACATGCGCGGCCATACAGCCTGGCCCGGCCTTGCCCGCTAATGCGCGGCGGCATACCACATCCAACCGGCCAGCGCCGTCAACAACAGCGTGCCGCCGGCCAGCATTTTTTGCTCAATTCGCTTCCGGCCGGCCGCCAGCGTATCGCACGCGGCCGCCGCGACGTGGCGCAGCGTGACGCGTTGCACACCCTGACCGTAGCCGAGCAGCAGCGCCTTGTGCGCCAGCATATTGAGCAAGCGCGGGATGCCGCCGCTGGCGAGCCGCAACAAGTGCAGCGCCGCCGGGCTGAACAGCGTGCCGCCGCGATACCCGGCCACCTGCAGACGGTGCTGTATATAAATCTTGACCTCGGCCGCCGACAAAGGCTGCAATTGATAGTGAAAACCGATGCGCTGCCTCAGTTGCCGGATCTCGCTGCGCGCGAGTTTGCGGTCGAGTTCGGGCTGGCCGAACAAGACGATTTGCAACAGCTTGCGTTTCTCGGTTTCCAGATTGCTCAGCAGGCGCAAGGCTTCCAGCGTTTCCAGCGGCAGCGCCTGGGCTTCGTCTATGCAGAGCAAGACGCGCCTGTCCTGACGCGCCAGATTGAGCAGTTGCAGGTTGATGGCTTTCAGCAATTGATGCTGGTCGATGTCGCGCGCTTGCGGGCAGGCGAGTTCGTCGGCCAGCGCCAGCATCAGGCTGCGCGGCTCCAGCATGGGATTCGGGATATAGGCGGTGACGTAGTGACTGTCCAGCAGCGCCATGAATTTGCGGCATAACAGGGTTTTGCCGGTGCCGACTTCGCCGGTGATCTTGATAAAACCCTCGCCGTTGCCGGCGGCGATCAGCAGCGTATTCAGCGCCGCCTGATCGCTGGCAAACGAGAAAAAATAACTGGTATCGGGCGTGATGCTGAAAGGGATCTCACGCAAGCCGAAATGCGCCTTGTACATTCCTATTGCTTTTCGAAGCGATTGCGCGGCGCCATATTCTCGATACGGCGCTGGCTCTCGGCCGCATCCTGCTCCCAGGCAGCGTCGCCTTGCACGATGGTCGGCTTGATCAAGATCACCAGCTCGCGTTTCTGCATGATCTGATTGGTGTTGCGGAACAGCGCGCCGACCAGCGGCAATTCGCCGGCGCCGGGGATTTGCGAGCGGTCGTTGGTGTTCGATTGCCGCATCAGGCCGCCGATGGCGACGATGCGCCCGTCCTGTCCGCGCACCACGCTGTCGGTCTCGGAAACGATGCTGGAAGCGAGCGGCAGGCTGATCGAGCCGGCGCTGCCGGCGTTGACGGTCTTGTCTATGGTGCTGACATTGCTGACCGAGGGATGCACGTGCAAGATGATATTGCCGCTCTCGTCTATCTGCGGCGTGACGTCGAGCGCGACGCCGGAAAAGAAAGGCTGCACTTCGACGCTGACGGTGGGGCCGGTGTTGCCGTTGGTGCTCGTGGTGCCGGGCGTGGTGCTCAGTTTGGTCAGGAAAAACTCATCCTTGCCGACCTTTAACACCGCCTTCTGGTTATTCAGGGTGGCGATGCGCGGGCTGGACAAGACATGCACATTGCCTTGCGACTCCAGGAAAGACAGCAAGGCGGCGAAATTGCTGGTCTGGAAAGCCAGGCCGAACAGGGAGCCGGCGGCGGTGGCGGCCGCGCCGAGCGCGGTACCGGAAGTCGCGCTGATGCCGGTATCGCTGGCCGTCAGCGTGGTGGTGCTCAGGTTGGTGCCGGGCGAGACGAAACCGAGCGAGGCGCGGCTATTCGGCGCCGCGTTCAGCGATGCGAACGAGGCCCAGTTGATACCGGACTGGAATTTATCGTTCAATTCCACTTCCAGGATTTTCGCTTCCAGGATGACTTGCCGGTCCACCGCGAGCTGAGTCGCCTTCAGGTAAGCCGCCACGTTGCGCATTTCATCCGACATCGCGCGCACCACGACCACGCCGGACTGCGGACTGATCACCACTTGGCGGCCTTCCTTACCGGCGCCGGCCAGCAATTCCAGCGAGGTTTTCAGCTCGGACCAGAAATCGCTGTTGGAGGTGGTGCTGATCTTGCTGGAGTTGATCGCCAGCGTCGCACTGCCCGGCGCCGTCGCGCCGGGCTGGTTATTGAGTCCGGTCTGATTGAAGTTGCCGCCGGAAGGCAGCACCGCATCGGACACCGAGCCCGACGTGACGCGGATATCCGAAGTGCCCTTGCGGCTGGCGGCCAGGTAATTGATCTGGAACACGCGCGTCTGCAAGCTGAGCGGCTTGATGTAAATCCGGCTGCCCTCGACCTTGTAATCGTAGCCGTACAATTCGCGTATCGCGTCGAGCGCCTCGAACAGGGTGACGTCTTTCAGATTGGCGGAAATATTGCCGCTCACATCGGGATGCACCAGCATGTTGTAGCGGGTGCCGGCGACGATGCCCATGAAAAACTGGCCGGCCGGCGCATTGATGAAGTTCAGGTTGAAACGCTCTTCCATAGGTTTGCGGGCCGGCGGCAAATCGACGGCCAGCGCCGGCAACAGGGAAGCGGAAACCACCTCGGCCGCGGCCGGTTTCACCTTGGGCGCGGCGGCCTTGCCCATCTCGCTCTTGATCAGTTCATAGGTTTCCTGCCTGGAGGGCGGCATGGCGCAGGCGGCCAGCATGGCGCTCATCGCGATAGAGGATAATATTTTCTTCATACTGTTCTTGCCTTTATGGGCGCGTCGCCCCGGTTTTCGAGCTGCCGGGAGTGCGGCCCTTCAACGGACTGGATTTCTTTTCAAAATCGGGAAAGAGCTTCAGCGTCTGTCGCTCTCTGCCCTTGCTTAACACCACTTCGGTCTCGCTGATGCGTACCAGCGTCTGGTCGCCGTATTTGCCTTGCAACGCTACTGCCTGCCCGCTGATGATGGCGACGCGCCGGTCCGGCGCGATCAGCACCGATTGCAATACCGGCCCGGCCGGCGCGGCCGCGCGCTCCGTCGCCGTCAGCGCCGGCGGCGGGCGGGTCGGGTCGGGCAAGTCTTGCGCCTGCGCCGCAGCGCCGAGCAGCAAGCCCAGCCCGGCAATGAGTGGCGCCAGACGTGCCGGATCGATCATAGGTCTAGCCATTTTTTATCCAGGCTTATGGTAAACAGATTCAGCGTCAGGCTGGCCTTGGGGTACTCGTCCACCGTCATCCTGGCCTTGCTCCAATACACTTGTTCAGGCAGTTTTTCGAGTTCGCGCATATAGTTCAGCATGTCCGGGTAACGGCCTTGCACGACGATTTCCATTTCATGTTTATAGATCGCCCCGCCGGCCGCCGGGATCCCGCCGGCCACCGCGATTTTAGCGGACGCACCGTCGGCGTCCAAAATATTAACGACAGGCAGGCTCTTCATGGACAGCAGTTGCAAATGCTGATTGCGTTTCAAAATGCCTTCCAACAAGGACGCCATTTTTTCGGGGAGCACCAGATTTTTTTGCACGGCGAGCAAGCTGCGGTCGATTTGCGCCAGTTGCTGACGGGCGCCGGCCAGGCGGCGCTTGTTTTCCGCATCGGGATCGGCATGCCGCAGCGCCGCGCGCTGGCCGATTTCCAGCTGCAAGGCGGCTAACTGCGCCTGGCTCTGTTTGATGCGGTCGGACAAGATTTTTTGTCTGGCAAACTGCGGCTCTATGACCAGGCTGTTCACCAGAAAAATAATCACAAACGCCGTCAGCACAAACAGGATGCCGCGTTCACGCAGGCTCAGGGCATCGATCCTGCCCGCCACTTGTTCCCATTGCTGCTTCATTTATCCTTCCCTCCGGCCGCGCCGGCCGGCATGCCGGAAGAGCTCAGATTAAATTCGAGATAGGGCGGCGACAGGCCTGGCCTGGCGGCGCCTGGCTTGCCCTGCTCTGCGCTGTCGGGCGCCGGCGCTTGCATTTGTAGCATAGAAAAACTCTTGCCCTGCATGACAGGTTCGCGTTTCAGCCGGCTGACATACAACGGCAGCAATTCCGGCTTCAGCGTGCGCCCCTGCAAGGCGATTTCATTGCCGGCGCCGCCGATGCTGAAACCGGTCAGCCATAAATTTTGCGGAATCTGGCGCGCAAACGCGACCAGATAGGCGGAATACCCTTCGGTGTTGCCGAAATCGCTGCTCTGCAAAATGGCGCCTATCTGCAGGCGCGACTTCACATCGGCTTCGGTCTTGGCCAGTTCTTCTTCCAGCGCCTTATTCCTGGGCGGCGCCAGCGCTTCCGCCCGCAGTCTGGCGGCCTGGGTCACGGCCGCGTGCAACTGGGCGACGACGGTCCGCTCGTCCTTGCTCAAACCGGCCGACTGCAAGCTCGCATAAGTCGCCACCAGGCCGGAACCGAGCAAGACCAGGGCGGCCGCCTGCAACAAGGTCGCGGCTGAAAATATTTTTTTCTGCTTCAGGAAAACCGGATTGAAGAGATTGATCTGTTGACTCATAAAACGGTTTCTTCCTGCCTCAGCGCGGCGCCTATCGTCATGAAAGCCGCCCGCTGCATGCCGGCATCGAGCAGGGCCGGCGTTTTGGAGAGGTCGAGCACGCTCTCGAGTTTCAGTATTTCCACCGGCAGGTACAGATTGGACGCCAGATACGCTTGCAGCTCGGCGGCGACCGCCCCCAGCGGCGCCAGCACCAGTCTTGCCGTGGCGATGAAATTATACAAACGGTCAAAATGGTCGAGCGAGCGTTGCAACTCCAGCGTGATGCGTTCGAACGCGGCAATTTTTTTGTCGACATCCTCGCTCAGCAATTGCGGCAGGCGCACATCGAGCCGGCGCGACAGATACAGTTCTCCGCCGTAGCTGACGGTCAGCAAGCCGCCGTATTCGTCGAAAGACAACAGCGCCAGCCCGCGCCCTTCGGTCTCGAGCAAGGCCGAGATATTGCGTTGCGCCATGTCGGGAATATCGATGATGGCCAGCGGCAGCTGCGCATCGAAAAACAGGGACTGACGCTCGGCGATCAGCTGGTTGCGCGCCGCCACCGCATACAGCGAGTGACCGCGCCCGCCGGCGTTTTTATCGCCGGGCACATCGAGCACGTCGATGGTGGCGTCGTCGATGTGATAGTCGAGCATGTCCTTCAAGCGCCAGCGCATCGCGGTTTTCAATTCATCCTGGGGCACGTTCAGCGCATCCACAGAAAACAGCTGATACTCGCCCGGCAATAGCATCAGGCTGCAGCGATAATCTTTGCCGGCGACATCCTTGCCTATCTTTTCCAACTGCTCCGGCAAGGGTTTATCCGATTTGGGATAGAAATTGAAAAATTTCAACTCCGGCATGGCAGACGGCGGACGGCGCACCGATGCCGCATAAACACCCTCGCTGGCCAGGTTGACCGCCATCAAACGCGTTGTCTTCCGTTTTTTTGAAAAAAATCGCATGCAAAGAGCCTAAATAAATGTCCCGCCTGACACTAAGTTAATCGTCCGGCACTGTCAATCAACGAGAGACAAAGTGTTGCCGGATAGATGCATTTCACGTCCAGAACTATCGGTTTTGTGCGCCGCTAATGCAACTCGCGCAAATAAATGAATTCGTTGGCGTTTTTATAGACGCCGAAGGTCGCGCGCGCGGCCGGATTTTTCGCGCCGCTGCCGCTCCAGTTAAATTGCAGCCACGGCAGGCCGGCGCCGAGCGCGGCCGGCCCGGCGCCGCCAAGCGCCGCGCACTGGTTGCCGGCGGCCTCATCCAGGTTGAGCGTCACATCGGTCCAGCCGTTATTGTTTCTGCCGGGCGCGCTCAACTGCAACTTTTGCGCAGGGGCGCTACCCGCCACGCTCAGCATGGTTACGCAGGCCGCCAGATTATTCGGCTTGGCCGCCGTCCCGGCTGGAAAGGCCAGCGAGAAATTACCGGCGGCGAAGTTAGTGCAGCTATCCAAAGTATTGATTTGCCAGCCACCGCCGCTCCAGTATTCCAGCCGCAGCGGCAAGGGCAAGGCCAGCAATTCGCTGCCATGCGCCATGCCCAGCTTGACGCGGCCGTAGCGCAGCTTGCTGCCGGCGATTTGTTTCGCCGGGCAATTCCCGGGAGTGCCCGGCATATCTGCAGTACATGCGGTATTGCTGGCATCCATGTCCCTATCCGCCAGCACGACCTGCCCGCCTTCATCAGTGACGCCGAGCCCGAATGCCAGCGCATCGTAAGGCCCGTCTGCCACCGCCAGCCGCTTGAACTGATTGGCGGAAAACGTATAGACGCCATTACCCCAGCTGCCGCTCCAGTTCAGGCGACTGATGTCGAGCGGCACGCCGCTGTTATTGTTTTCCATCTGCGGCGTCACCGCGCCCCTGGCGAAGCCAGCGCTGTAATTGAGGGTCTTGCCATTGCTCGCATTGCGCGCTTCTATGCTGGCGCGCAGATTAAAAGTCTGGTCCATGTAGATGAAGCCGCCCGCAGTACAGTATCCATCGAAAGTCGCCGGCGTAAGCACAGAAAAATGATCGGGGATGAAGCGCCCGAAATACGCGCTGCTGGCCGTGTTGCCGAAGCGGCAGCCGTACTTGCCGTCGGCGTCGGGGCTATTCGATGCGCCATTAGTCGGGTCACTTAGGCAATCGCCGTTGACGGCGTCGCCGGAATAGGTCGTGAAGCTGTCGTCATACACACCCTGCGGCAGGAAACGGAAATAACCGACTTCGCTGTAGGTAAACGCGCTGCCAATGGCGCCGCTCCCGCTGGCGCCGGCTGCCGTGGTGAAGGCGCCACTTATGCTGCCCATGCTGCCGCCGGCCGGCAGGCTGGACCATTGCAGCAAGGCGGAATTAATTTTCGGCTTGTCGTCGTAACCGGCGGTGCCGGTGCCGGCCGCCAGAGCAAAGGCGGCGCCGGCCTTGATGAGCGGCGTATTGGTCGCGCTGGCGCCGCTGCTGTCGGCCGTGGCCGTGGTCGACGTCAGCGATGTGATGGCCACCGGCCGCACCGTAAAATCGTCGGAAGAACAGCCAACCACGACCGGGTTCAGGGTGCTGTCCTTCACGCGACAGCGCAGCTTGCGGTAAGCCCTGGGCAGGTTGACCGCGCTGGCCAGCGTCTTGCGTCCTTTGTCGGTCGTCAGAAAGCTCAGCGACTGGCTCGCCACCGGCGCGCTATAGGCGCTGCAAGCCGGCGCCGGGGTGGCGCTGTCGTCGAATAATTCTACCGTCACGTTGCCGTTATAGGCGGTCGCCACGGCGCCGCTCGATTGCAGGGCGAGTACGTCGAATTTGAAATCGGTACCGGCCAGCTTGGTATACAAGGGATTGCGTGCAGCCGGCGTGCCGACCAGGTTGTTATAGCTTTTACCGGTTTCCATGCATTCGAAATTGCCGGCGCAGGCGGTGTTGCTGACCACCATGCTGCAACTGGCGCTATTCGTCGCCGTATTCCAGCACTTCACGCCGTTCACAGGCGGCATGCCGCTGATATTGGCGGCGCCCAGGGTATAGGTCGCCCCGCCGCTCCCCTGCATGAGTACCGTCGCGCTGCCGCCGCCTGCGCCCACGGAAAACGTGGCGGGGTTGAAGCTGACCGCCGGCGTCAGCGGACTCGCCGTCAGCTTACCGGTGATGGTGCCGGTATTGATGATATCCGATGCATTACAGGGTACGCCGCTGGTGCGACAGGCCAGCACCGTCAGGTTTTCCGGGCACAGGGTCGCGCTGCCGTCATGCCGGATTTCTAGATGGTCGGGCGCCACCATCATGCCGAGCACGAAATCGTAGCTGAAGCTATAAGTACCGCTGGCGCTGAAGTCGAAGGCGACTCCGATGCCGGTATCTTGCGCCGTGCCGACGATGGTATTGCTGAGCGCGGCGCTTTGCTCTATCGAGCAATTCACGCCGCCATTGCTAAAAAATGCATTTGCGCCTGCCGCACAATAGCTCGAGAAAGACTTACCGCTGACTTCCCGAAACGCAGCATAACGATCGGCGTTGGCGGGAAGCGCCGTGCCGGAAGGACAGCCAGAACCGGAAGCCAGCGTATACGTGCCGATCACCAGCTTGCCGTTGCCGTCGGTATATTTGACGCCGCAAGCGCCGAGGTTATTCAGCAGAGGATCGATTACATGGTAATAGCGCACCGGATTGCCGGCGCTGACCGGATAGCCGCTGGGGATAGTAATGCTGACCTGGGCCGTCAGATAATCCTGCGGCGTGGTGTATTTCCAGACGATGGAAATTTGCGGCCCGCCTGTGACACCCAGATTATTCGTGGCGACTTGCTGCACGCCGTTGGCAGACGGATTGCCGGGGCTGACGGCGCTGATCGTATGCGTGCCGAACATGCCGGCATCGGGACTGAAATTCGGGGTGGCCCCGCCTCCGCCCATACCCTGGTAACCGGGTCCATAAACCCGCCCATTCGTGCGTAAAAACACACCATTCTTCAATTGCAATTGCGGTGGCACTTTATTCGAACGGTTCAGTTGCCCGCTGCCATCCAGGCCCTTCACCTGCAGATGGGTACTGTCTTCGACATAGAAATGCAAGCCGTTGCTGGCGTTGGTTCCGCCGCCGCTGTTAAATTCCACCACCGTCGCCCGGCCGGGCTGTAGCCAGCCCAGCAGCATCAGCAACAACAGACTCCAGCCGAAACGGGCTGCGGTGCGCCTGCCTTTGCAATGGTCGTAGCTTAGTTCTGCTCTGCTCATGCGCTTATCCCTGAGAAATTCGTTCAGCATGCAGCGCCGTTGGGCGCGGTGCGGCAGGTATTGATACTGGCCTGCATGCTGCGCTCTATGTAATTGCTGGCCGGCGCCGTGCCGACACTGGCGCTGGAGGTCAGCTGGTACACGGTCACGCTATTGCCGCCCTCTTTAAAGCTGGTGCTGCTGCAACTTACCGTGACGGTGAATTTGCTTAAGGTGCCGCCCAGGGCCGGCAAAGTGCTGGGCGCGCCGGGGCAGACGTATTGCTTGGTGAACGGCGCCAGCGTTGGATTGATGTTTTCCGGATTCATGACCTGGTAGGCGCCCCATTCTATGCCGGCGCGCGCCGCCTGGTACGCCAGACTGCCCTGCATATCCTGGGTGGACGTGGTGTGCTGCATGGTCGACATCGACAGCATGAACGCACCGAGCGCCGACAAAATCACCAGCAAAAAAATCGCCGCCACGATAGAAAAGCCGCGTTGCAAGAGAGGCGCGCCGGGCGCCGGCTTCAGGCGTTCAGGGTACATTGCTGACATGGACTTCGTGATAAAGATTGACCGTCTCGTTATCGTTGCGGATGGCCAGGCGCAGCGACACCAGTCCGCTGCGCGCCGTCACGCCGCCGGCGTAACTGAAGCTGCAGGCGCTGAGATTCTGCGCCAGGATAGGCGTATTGGCCGGTATCGCCGGACAGGCGGCCGGCTCGGCGGCATTGATGCCGTAGCCGGACAGGCGGTACAGCGTGCCGCCGCCATTGCCGGCGGCGTCAACGCCTATGCCGCTGCAGACATAAAACACCGCTTGCTCGCTGCCGGAAATCAGATGGAAGCGGTTGCCGGGCGAGGCGAACGGGAATTGTTTGGGCGGATTCAGATTGATGGCCGAGCTGGTCGAGCCCGCGCCTACCGTTCCCATATTGTCGCGCCGGTAAGCGTCGGCGCCAGCGATGCCGAGGTTATAGATCACCAGCAAATCGCCGGCCGCCGGAGCGGCGCTCAGCAGGCCGGGCACGTCCAGCGTAGCGATCGCGCTGGCGGTATCGAATACATTGCCGGCCACGGTGTCGCCGACGTCGGCGCGGTAACGGCCGCCGCTGCTGGTCGGCAAAAATTCCAGGCAATGCTCGTCGCCCGCCACCGTCCGCACGCTGTTCGGCAAGGCCAGGTGCAGGTCGCGCGAGATGCGGCGCAGCGCGGTATCGGCGCTATCGCTGAGCGCTGTGCGGCGCGCCAGATCGAAATAACCCTGCACCGGCGTGCGCAAGAACACGGCGACGCCGGCCGCCAGGATCGCCGTGATCGTCATCACCATGATCGCTTCTATCAGCGTGAAGCCGGCTTGATATTCGTTGCGCTTATTCATCTCAGGGTACCGCCCGCGGCGCGTAGCGGAAGCGGTAGCCGCTCAGCGTGATGTCGGTCGCAGTTCCTGCGACGACGTGCACATCGATGCGCAAGGCGTCCGCCGCCGCCAGCCCGAAACTCGCGCCGTCCTCGACGATATTGACGCTGGCCGTATAGCTTTCCAGGCCGGCGATCGCCGTATCCTGTAGATCGCGGATTCCGCTCATGCTGAAACCATGGTAATCGCCTACATTGTCGAAACGCGGCTCGGCAGAGCGGGTTTCCCCCGCCGTTCGCCCCAGGCCCTGCACGGTGGCGCAATCGGCCGTCGATAATGCATTGCGCGCATTGACGTCGTCCGGGTCGCAAAACGTCAGCGACTGCAATTCGATTTCTTCCAGCAGCGATTCGGCGACCGCCACCGCCTGTTTGCGCTGCATGGGATCGGCGCTGGCCCTGCTCGTCACATTCATCACGGATAAGATGCCCGCCACGGCGATGCTGACGATCACGATGAACATGATCAGCTCGACCAGCGAAATCCCGGCCTGCGTCTTGGGATGGCGGGCCTCAGTGTACATAGCCGGTCTCGCGTTCCACCGTGATGCTGCGCGTCACGCCGTCGCCGCTGATATTGACGAGATAGGCATTGTTAGGGGTCGGTCGCCCCAGCGCGGTAAACGAAAACGACAGGGCGGCGCTGAAGCTGACGCCGGCCGGCGCCGTCTTCACGAAACTTTGCTGATCGGCCGGGTTCAAGACATTATTACCGCCGCTACAAGCCGCGTCGGCCGCATAGGTCAGGCAGATCGTGCTGGCTGTGATGTTGACGAAGACCTCGCGGCGCTGGGCGATCGCGGTCTTTTGCGCGTAGCGCAGCATTTCTATGCTTTGCTCGTAAAAGCCGCGCGCATCGAAGGTCTTTCTGTCCGCGAAGCGCGGGATGACGGCGACGGCCAGGATGCCGACCAGCACCATCACCATGATCAGTTCTATCAGGGTAAAGCCCTGGATGTTTTGTTGGGGAGTCGTCATGCGCTCATTAGCCGGTAGATATAGACTGCGACAAAAAGATCACATGACGTTTTTGCTGATAGGGCGCTTACCCGAGGATTTAAAACAGCGTGGGCGCGCATCGTACCCACGCTTTCACAGCAACTTTCTGGTTTCTTTATCGATCAAACGCCGATAATATTGACGGACTTTGTGGTTGCGTAGCCAGACAAAGTCAATGTACATGCGTTATTGCCGGCAACCAGAACCGCGGAATTCAATGAATAATTGCTTGGCACCCCGCCTTGCAAAATTGCTACAGCGGCAGTTTGACAAGTCAGCCCTATCGTTGTTGTGCCTTTGGCGCTATTGGCGGACTTTGCCGCAAAATTGATCGCGCTGGCCGACTCGATGGCGCCTTGCACACCTGAGATTGCAGCATCTTGCGCATCGCCCTTTAAATCCACAAACTTTGGCAAGGCCGTGGCCGCCAGGATGCCCAAAATCACGATGACCATCACCAGTTCGATCAAGGTGAAACCCGATTGTTGTTGACGCATTGCTTTCATTTCCATCTCCGAGATAAATACTGAATAAATATTGAATTAATACTGAAAATTATTATTTGCCGTTATCAGCAAGTTGTCACAGTCACGCCGGCATTGCTATAGGTCGGCGCGGCGCCGGCGGCCGGCACGGTATAGGTGACCGCGCAAGACGGATGAGCGGCATCCGGGGTCACGGTAAATACGGTCGCCGTGCTGGCCAGAACATAGTCCGGCAGAGCCACGCCGGCAGCGTCAGCAAAGCCGGCCGCGTGACCTATCGCCGCCAGGGCGCTCTGCGGATAACCGTTCGCCATGATGATGGTGGAGCCTTCCATGCTGACCGAGGCGCCCGGCGCCAGTTGCTGCGTCAATTGTATCGAGTGCGCCAGCACCGCCGCGGCCTTGATGGAGCCGAGCGCGCCGTTCATCTTCGCCATGCGGGCGTCGGTCTGCAAGGCGGCAAATCTCGGCAAGGCGAGGGAAGCGAGGATGCCGAGCAAGGCGATCACGACCACCAGCTCAATTAAGGTAAAACCGGAACTGCTGTTGTGCTTCTTGTGCATACACGACTCCAAAACATATTCCAAGACAGATAATAGAAAAACCTGACGGTTTTCTTAGGGAAGCACGGATTTAATCGGATTTCTTCATCCCCGCGCAAGCGGGCATACACCTCAGTGTTTGATTTACATGGATTCCCGTTTTCGCGGGAATGACGTCTTTTGATTTAATCTGCGTTTCCTTAAGATAACATCGCGCAAGAAAACAGCTTTGCGCGATAGCAAACCGCAACCGGCATACTAACAAACAAATCGACGGCCATGCCATTGTGCAACAGTTTTAAGAGCGATATCGGGCCGATAGCGGAGAAGATTTCTCTTCCCCGCAACAGCCTCCCGCAAATCTATTTCCGTAGAGCAACCTTACCGAGATCCCAGATCGGCAAGAAGATGCCGAGCGCCAGCACCAGCACCAGGATGCCGAGGCCGACGATCAATATCGGTTCTATGTTTGAGGACAGGGTTTTCAGCTCGTACTCGACTTCGTGCTCGTACATGGCGGCGATCTCATCCATCAGATCGTCGAGCGCGCCGGTCTCTTCACCGATCGCGATCATTTGCAAGACCACCGGGGTGAACACGCCGGCCACGGCGGCGGTGCGCAAGATGCTTTCGCCGCGCTCGACGCCGTCGCGCATCTGTTCTATGCGGCTGGAAATGTAGGCATTGTCGACGGTTTGCGCCACCACGTTGAGCGCCTGCACGACAGGCACGCCGCTCTTGCTGGACAGCGCGAAGCTGCGCGAAAAACGCGCCAGCGTGCCTTTCAGGATGATGCGGCCGACGATGGGGATGCCGAGCTTGGCCTTGTCCCAGGCGTATTTGCCGTTTTTGGTGGAGATGAAGACGCGGAAAGCCGCCACCGCCAGCAGCAGCAACAGCAGCAGCGCCGGCCAGTATTCCACCGCAAAATTCGAGACGGCTATCAGTATGCGCGTCATCAGCGGCAATTCGGCGTTAAAACCGGCAAACACCTTGGCGAATGCGGGGATCACGAAGATATTGATGATCGCCATCGCCACCACCATCGCGATCACCACGAACATCGGATAGCGCAGCGCGGTCTTGACTCTTTCCCGCATGTCTCGCTCGAATTCGAGGTGAGTGTACAGGCGCAGGAAAATTTCATCGAGCTGGCCGGTCATTTCGCCGACCCGCACCATGCTGACATAGAAGGCGGTAAAGGCGGAGGGATGGCGGCGCATGGCGGCCGACAGTTCGCGCCCCGATTCCAGCGTTTCGCGCAAATCCTGTATCAGCCTGGCGAAGGCCTGGCTGACCGCCGACTCTTGCAAGCCGGCCAGGCCGCGCATGATGGGCACGCCGGCTTTCAGCAGCGTATATAACTGGCGGCTGAATAACTGCACATCGATAGGCAAGACTTTTTCCGCCGTCAGCCGCTGCCACCACGGCATTTCATCGCCGCTGACCGGCTTGCTGGTGAGCTTGATCTGCAGCGGCGTGATGCCGGTATTGAACAGCTGGCTGGCGACGCCGCCGCTGTCGGCCGCCTCGACCACGCCTTCCACCAGTTCGCCGCGCGCGTTTCTGGCCTTGTACGCAAAAAACGGCATGCCCTTATTCCTCTTGCTGGTTATTGATGCGCATCGCTTCGGCGACGCTGGTGATGCCGGCCGCCACCAGGTCGACCGCGTATTTCCTCAGCGTGCGCCCGCCCATCTGTTGCTGCGCCACCCGGATGAAATCGGCAGTATCGTCCTGATGGGCGGCATCCACCACGGCCGTCGTCATTTCCAGCAATTCATAGACGCCGATGCGGCCGCGGTAACCGGTGCCGTTGCAGTGGCTGCAACCGCGCCCGACGTGGTAGCGCTGGCTATCGACGGCCTCGCCCAATTCGGCGCGCAGCCATTCCCTTTCGGCGGCGCTGGGCGCCTCGGGCTGGCGGCAGTTTTCGCACAGCACGCGCACCAGCCTTTGCGCCAGCACCGCCTGCAGCGAGCTGCCCACCATGTAGCGCGGCACACCCATGTCCAGCAAGCGTATCGGGGTGCTGACCGCATCGTTGGTGTGCAGGGTGGACAGCACCAGATGGCCGGTCATGGCGGCGCGCATGCCGATCTGGGCCGTTTCCTGATCGCGCATCTCGCCCACCAGCAAGACATCGGGGTCCTGGCGCAGGGTCGAGCGCAGCACGCGCGCGAAGCTGAGCTCGATCTTTTCATTGACTTGCACCTGGTTGACGCCGGGCAAACGGTATTCGACCGGGTCTTCCACCGTGATCAGCTTCTTTTCCTCAGTGTTCAGCTCGGCCAGCGCGCCGTACAGGGTGGTGGTCTTGCCGCTGCCGGTCGGTCCGGTCACCAGCACCAGGCCGTTGGGGCGCTTGATGACGGCGCGGAAGCGCTCCAGCATCGCTTTCGGCATGCCTATCTTGTCCAGGTTCAGCATGCCGCCGCTCTGGTTCAGCAAGCGCATCACCACCGATTCGCCGTACTGGGTCGGCATGGTGGAGATACGCACGTCGATCTGCTGCTGCCTGACCTTGATCACGAAGCGGCCGTCTTGCGGCAAGCGCTTCTCGGAAATATCCATATCCGACATCAGCTTCAGGCGCAGGGCCAGCGAGGCGGCGATCTTGCTGTCGGCCTCGGTTTGCAGGTGTAACACGCCGTCGATGCGAAAGCGTATCTGCAGGCGTTTTTCCTGCGGCTCGATATGGATGTCGGAAGCATGCACCTGGGTCGCGTCGTCGAACAAGGATTGCAGCAGCTTGACGACCGGCGCGTCTTCCGCGCCGGGCGCCACGCCGAGCGCGCCGAAATCGATAGGTGCATCGCCGAGTTCCTGCTCCAGCTCGCGCGCCAGGCCGGTGATTTCATCGGTGCGGCGGTAGACGCGGTCTATGGTGGCCAGCAAATCGCTTTCGTTGACCACCGCCAGCTTCAGATCGCTTTTCAGCAGGCGGCTGATTTCATCGTAAGCGAACAGGTCGGTCGGATCGGCCATGCCTATCAGCAGCGCGCCGCCCTGATCGTCCAGCACGATGGCGCGGAAACGGCGCGCCTGCATCTCGGGCAAGAGCCGGACTGCCTGCAGATTGAGGTGGTGTTGCTTGAGGTTGATATAGGCGATATTCAACTGCCTGGCCAGGGCGCCGGAAATCTGTTCCTCGCTCACGAAACCGTTTTCCACGAATAAGCGCCCGAGTTTGCGCCCCGTGCGTTTTTGCTCCGCCAGGGCGAACTGCAGTTGCTCGTCCGACATCAGCTTTTGCTGCAGCAGGATTTCGCCTAAACGGATTTTTTCCGGTCTTGCCATGCATTTCCCCTTATCTAAGCTAAGGCCCGCCCTTGCCCTGGCAAGTGACGCGACGCTGATTCGCCGTGGATTGTAGCGGTCTTCACGGCAACTGACGAGCGGCGTGCCGCATCGCTGCGGCAGTCGGGCCGGCTATGCGCAGCGATCTTGATCTGGATGCGCCGCCGTGCGGCAGGTCGCCAAGCTGTGCCGGACGCGCGCCGCAAACCGCCATCAAGAAGCATTTTATGGGGAGTATCCGTATTTTTACGCATATCGTCAGCAGAAATAAAGGGCTTGAAAATATACTCCCCCCAGTATTTATTGGCTATGCGGACCGTCCGGCGCGGGTTTCATTCGAGTTCGGCCAGCACCTTGATGTGCGCCACCACGCTGCGCGCCAGCGCCGACAAGTTGTAGCCGCCTTCCAGGCAACTGACGATGCGGCCCTGGGCGTATTGCCGGGCCACGTCCATGATCTGGCGCGTGATCCAGGCATAGTCTTCCTCCACCAGGCCGAGCTGCCCCATCTCGTCTTCGCGGTGGGCGTCGAAACCGGCCGAGATAAAGATCATCTGCGGCTGGTGCCGGTGCAGCGCCGGCAGCCATTGCCCGTTCACCAACTGGCGCACGGCCTCGCCGCCGCTATACGCCGGCAGCGCCACGTTCACCATGTTGGCCGCCGGATGTCCGGTGCCGCTATACGGGTAAAACGGGTGCTGGAAAAAGCTGACCATCAGCACGCGCGGCTCGTCGCGGAAGGCTTCTTCGGTGCCGTTGCCGTGATGGACGTCGAAATCGACGATGGCGACGCGCTGCAAGCCGCGCACTTCCAGCGCATGGCGGGCGGCGACGGCGACGTTATTGAACATGCAGAAACCCATCGCTTCTTTCGGCGTGGCGTGGTGGCCGGGCGGGCGTATCGCGCAAAACGCGTTGTCTATCTCGCCGGCCAGCACCGCATCGGTGGCGGCGATCGCCGCGCCGGCCGCACGCAAGGCGGCGCGCCAGGTATAGGCGTTCAGCGAAGTGTCGGCATCGAGCGGGAAATGATCGTACTCGGAACGTTCGTTCGGGCAATTTTCGCGGATGCGGTAAATCGCATCGGCCGTATGCACGCGCGCCAGATCGCTTTCCTGCGCCGCCGGCGCTTCCCGGTGTTCGAGCAGGGTGCTGATGCGGCTGGCGATCAACTGATCTTCTATCGCTTGCAGGCGCTCCGGCGATTCGGGATGCCAGGCGCCCATTTCATGGCGCTTGCAATCGGCGTGGGTGTAAAACGCGGTGGTCATGTGCGGTCTTTATTAGAGTCTGGCCTCCAGTTTCGCCCCAATCCCGCGATTTTGCAAATCTGGCCGGCCGGGCGTCACCACAGCTTCCGATTCGGTTTACACTGGCAGCCTGAACTTACTCCGGGCGAAACATGTATTCCAAAGTACACCAGGTCGCACAGCAGGTCGGCCGCGTCATCATCGGCAAAGACCGGCAAATCCGCCAGGCGCTGGTCTGCCTGCTGGCCGGCGGCCACTTGCTGATCGAGGATGTGCCGGGCGTAGGCAAGACCACGCTGGCGCATGCGCTGGCGATTTCTCTCGGCTTGAAATTCAACCGCCTGCAATTCACCAGCGACCTGCTGCCGGCCGACGTGGTCGGCATTTCGATTTTCGAGCGCGAAAAAGGCCAGTTCATCTTCCATCCCGGCCCGATTTTCGCCCAGGTCTTGCTGGCCGATGAAATCAACCGCGCCACGCCGAAGACGCAATCGTCGCTGCTGGAAGCGATGGAAGAGCGCCAGGTGACGGCCGAAGGCCGGACGCGCGCCCTGCCCCAGCCTTTCTTCGTGATCGCGACCCAGAACCCGGCGCATCAGGTCGGCACCTTCGCCTTGCCGGAATCGCAGCTCGACCGCTTCCTGATGTGTTTGTCGCTAGGCTATCCGGATGCCGCCGCCGAGCGCGCCTTGTTGCTCGGCGAAGACAGACGCAGCCTGCTGGCGCAATTGCCGGCCGTAATGCAGGCCGGCGAGCTGCTGCAGGCGCAACAACAATTACGGCAAATCCATACTTCCCCGGCCCTGATCGACTATGTGCAGGCGCTGGCGCAGGCGACCCGCCAGGGCGACTTGTTCGCCGAAGGCATGAGTCCGCGCGCCGCGATCGCCTTGTTGCAGGCGGCACGCGCCTGGGCCGCGCTGGAAGGGCGCGACCACGTCTTGCCGGAAGACGTGCAGGCGGTGCTGATCCCGGTCATCGCGCACCGCTTGCGCCCGCTGAAGGCGCCGGGCGGCAAGGTCGGCGCCAGCAGCGAATTGCTGGCACAGCTGATGCAGCGCGTCGGCGTCTAAGCGTGTAATCAAGATGTTCAAGCACTTGCGTCAGACACTGCGCAAACTGATCTTTCTGGAACACCAGCCGGAAAGCGGCGAAGTGTTCCTGAACCAGCGCCGCGTGTTCACGCTGCCGAGCAAGGCCGGCTGGATGTACGTGCTGCTGTTGCTGGTGCTGTTCGTGGCCTCCACCAATTACAACCTGAGCCTCGGTTTCGCGCTGACCTTCGTGCTGGCTTCGGTCGCGCCGGTGAATGCCTTTCTCGGTTTCCGCAACCTGGCGTATCTGCATCTGCAGGCCGGCCCGGCGCAGGCGGTATTCGCCGGCGAAGAGACGCAATACACGCTCTACCTGATCAACCGCCGCCCGCGCCAGCGCTATGCGATCTGGGTCGGTTTCGCCGGCGCCGGCCATACCCAACAAGCGCTCGACATCGCCCCCGACAGCCGCGCCAGCGTACGGCTCAGTTACCCGACCGAGCGCCGCGGCTGGCAAGCGATCCCGCGCGTGCGTTTGCAGAGCTGGTTCCCGCTCGGCTTGCTATGCGCCTGGAGCACCTGGCTGCCCGCTGCGCAGGCGCTGGTCTATCCGCAACCGGAAGCCGCCGCGCCGCCGCTGCCAGCCGCCGGATCGACGCGCAACGATGCGCAAGGTCACGCCGGCGCCGAGGATTTCGCCGGCGTGCGCGCTTATCAGACCGGCGATCCGCTCAAACATCTGGCCTGGAAACAGATCGCGCGCGTCGATCCCGCGCTCGGCGGACCGCTGTTCAGCAAGCAATTCGCCGGCGGCGCCGGCGGCGACGTCTTGCTCGATTTTTCCAGCCTGCCGCGCCAGATGGATACCGAGCTCAAACTATCGCGCCTGACCAGCTGGGTGCTGGAAGCCGAACACAGCGGTCTGCCTTACGGTTTCCGCCTCGGCGCCACCGAATTCGGCGCGGCCCAGGGCCCGGCCCACCGCGACGCCTGCCTGCGCGCGCTGGCGCTGTACGAGCTTTAGCCGAGATGCGATCTTTGCTCACATGGCCGCTGCTGTCGCGCGACAAGGAAGATACCCTGCTGTTGCTGTGCGCCTGCCTGCTGGTGTTGCTGCCGCATGTCGCCCATGTGGCGTGGTGGGTCAGCCTGATTTGCGGCTGCATGCTGGCATGGCGCGCCTGGCTGACGCTGAGCGGGCGGCGCCTGCCGCGCGCCTGGCTGCTGATCCCGCTGTCGGCGCTGATGATGGGCGGCGTCTATCTGAGTCACCGCACCTTGTTCGGGCGCGATGCCGGCGTCACCATGCTGGTCTTGCTGCTGACTTGCAAACTGCTGGAAATGCATGCCAGGCGCGATCTGTTCGTCGTGATTTTTCTCAGTTTTTTCCTGTTGCTGACCAATTTCTTTTACCACCAGAGCATAGGCAGCGCCACCCTGACGCTGCTGGCCCTCGGCTGTTTACTGAGTGCGCAGCTATCTTTCCATTACACCGGCCTGTTGCCGCCGCTGCGGCAGCGGCTGAAGCAGGGCATGTCTATCCTGGGCCTGGCGCTGCCGCTGACGCTGGCCACCTTCTTCCTGTTCCCGCGCATCCAGGGTCCGCTGTGGGGCTTGCCGGGCGACGCCCACGCCGGGCGCAGCGGCTTGTCCGATTCCATGACGCCGGGCAATATCAGCGAACTGGTCTTATCGGAAGACATCGCCTTCCGCGTCCAGTTTGCCGGCAGCGTGCCGGACAAGTCCAAGCTGTACTGGCGCGGCGTGGTGCTCAACCGCTACGACGGACGCAGCTGGTCGGGCGCCGCCGAGCGCCTGCAGGCCGACGGCAAACCGCTCGCGGTTTTCAGCGGCGAGGAAATTCACCAGCACATCATTCTCGAACCGCAAGGCCAGCGCTGGCTGTTTGCGCTCGATTTGCCGGCGGCGCCGCCGGCGCTGGAAGACAGCAATGAGAGCGGCAGCGGCCTGACGGCGCAAATGGAATTGCGCAGCGCCCAAAACCTGCACCAGCGGGTGCGCTACGACGTCGTCTCTTTCCCGCAATACCGCTTGCAAAGCGCGCTCGCCCCGCCAGCGCTGCAAGCCGCGCTGGACTTGCCGGCCGGCTTCAATCCGCGCACGCAGGCGTTTGCCGCCGCTTTGCGGCAAAAATATCCGGACGACCGGCAGCTGATCCAGTCGGTCCTCAATTATTTCCGTCAGCAAGCCTTCGTTTACACGCTGGAGCCGCCCGCGCTGGGCCGGCATAGCAGCGACGAATTCCTGTTCGATACCCGCGCCGGATTTTGCGAACATTATGCGAGCGCCTTCGTTGTGCTGATGCGCGCCGCCGCCATCCCGGCGCGCGTGGTGACCGGCTATCAGGGCGGCACGCTGAACACCATCGACGCCTATCTGGAAGTGCGCCAGTCGGACGCGCACGCCTGGGCCGAAGTCTGGCTGCCCGGCCAGGGCTGGCTCAGGGTGGACCCGACCGCTGCCGTCGCGCCGGAACGCGTGATGCAAAGCCTCGCCCAGGTCTTGCCCAGACGCGGCGTCGCCGCCCTGGTCAATCTGGCGCTGGGCGGCAATTCCTGGTTTGCCCGGGCGCGCATGCGATGGGACGCCATCAATAATTCCTGGAACCTGTGGGTCTTGAATTACAACCAGGGCACACAACTGCAATTGCTGCGCTCGCTCGGCTGGCGCGAGGTCGACTGGGGCAAGCTGGCCTTGCTGTTTTTTGCCTGCGCCGCCGCCATCATGGCGCTGATCGCGCTGCCGCTGGTGCGCAACCGAGCGCCGCTATCGGCGCTCGATAGGGTATACTTTTCCTTCTGTCGCAAGATGGAGAAAAAGGCGCCGCCCAAAGCCGTGCACGAGGGACCGTACGCCTATGCGCAGCGTTTGCAACCGCTGTTGCCGGCCGCCGAGTTCGAGCCGGCACAAGAATTTTTGTTGCTGTATGCCACGGCGAAATACGGCAAGACCGCGCTGCCGCCGGACAGCCTGATTCCACGCTTAAAAACCCTGCTGGCAAAATGCCGCTAAATCACTGACGCATCTTGAAACTCTCTTCCCGCCTCTTACTGACCAGCTTGTGCACGATTTTATGCGGCACTCTGGCCTTGCACGCTCCCGACGCCCATGCGGCGAAAAAAAAGAAAAAGAAAACACATGCGCTAGCAAGCAGCCTCAGAAAATCCGCCAGCGTGCACGACAATGTGCATTTCAGCCAATGGAAGGAAGTCGACGCCTTTATCGACCGGATGGCGGGCAGGCACGGCTTTGACAAAGCGCAACTGACTTCCACCTTCGATCAGGTGCGTTACGTGGCGGCGGCGATACAATTGGTGAAACCGGCGCCGCCCGGCCGCCCGAAAAACTGGCAAGCGTATCGCGCGCGCTTCATAGAGCCGCATCGCATCGAGGCCGGCGTCGCGTTCTGGGACAAGTACGCCGCCGAGCTGGCGCGCGCCGAACAAGAGTATGGCGTGCCGGCTGAAATCATCGTCGGCTTGCTCGGCGTCGAAACCATTTTCGGCCAAAACACCGGCAGCTACCGCGTCATGGATACGCTGACCACGCTCGCCTTCGATTACCCGGATACGCCGAATCGTGTCGCACGCATGGAATTTTTCCGGTCCGAACTGGAAAACATGTTGCTGCTGGCGCGCGATGCCGGACTCGATCCCTTCCTGTTCAAAGGCTCGTATGCCGGCGCGATAGGTTGGCCGCAATTCATGCCGGACAGCATACGCCAGTTTGCCGTCGATTTTGACGGCGACGGCAGAATCGACCTGACCGATTCCGCAGCGGATGCGATCGGCAGCGTGGCCCATTACTTAGCCACGCACGGCTGGAAAAAAAATCTGCCGATCGCATTTCCGGCAACGCTGACTTGCGGCGAAGAACGACACGCCGATCTGACGGCCGCCTTGGGCCGCGGTCTGCATGCGAGCTATCCCTTGCAAGACCTGAAATCTCTGGTCAGCACCGCCAGCAGCGAAGCGCCGCCGAATATTCTGTACGGCCTGGTCAACCTGGAAAACGGCGAAGAGCCGACCGAATACTGGCTGGCGACCGACAATTTCTACGCCATCACCCGCTACAACCGCAGTTATTTTTACGCGATGTCGGTATTCGACCTGGGGCGCGTGATCAATGCCGCACGTATGAAATAAGCGCATTCCGCAACCGGCGGCGGCATTGCCAGGCAAGAAAGAACGGAGATATTGTTTTCCACATGGAAACTCCTACTACAAACTCAGCTTTTTTTCAATAAAGATTGCTAATCAGTATGTTTTGAACTACAGTAATGTTATCTACATGATACATTTGCGTATTCCAAAGGCAAGGTGTCAAGAGATTTAACAATGTTTTGCTATTTTTCTGCCAAGTAAGTTCCATTTTAAAGATACAATATTACCGTTTGATTAATTTTTTATTGAGGCAACTTTTCCCAGCGTCAATAAACTAAACAGCGAGGTAATTATGGCAAATCTGACCCAGCTTGAATCCGATGAGATCGACTACGATCCTAACAATCTGTTAGATACTCTGATCAAGCAATTGCATTTGAAAAACGATGCAGCACTCTCAAGAGCACTGGAAGTAGCACCTCCGGTTATTAGCAAAATCAGGCACAGGCGTTTGCCGGTTGGCGCGTCGCTGCTGATACGCATGCATGAAATCAGCGATGTCAGCATCAAGGAATTGCGCGAACTGATGGGCGATCGTCGCGCCAAGTTCCGTATCAGCGACAAGCAATTCAAACCGAAAGAGTCCGCATAAGGCTGATCGGAAAACCGATCTGGCGTTAGTGATCAGGTCGTAAAAAAACACCGAAGATGCGTCTTGCGCGCCGCTTCGGTATTTTTTTGCCTGCACTGCTCGTCAAGGCAAGCTGAATAAGCGTAGCGAGCGGTTCGTTTGCCGTTGAGAAGCGCAGCTGTACGAAAGTACAGTGAGCATCGCAAACGGCAGCGAGCCGCGCTTGGCTTAGTCAGCTTTGCCTAAGCCGGAAACACACCGGTCGACAGATAACGGTCGCCGCGATCGCAGACGATAAATACGATGGTCGCATTCTCTACCGTGTGCGCGATGCGCAAGGCGATTTCGCAGGCGCCGGCGGCTGAAATGCCGCAAAAGATACCCTCTTCCGCCGCCAGCCTGCGCGCCATGTGTTCGGCATCCGATTGGCTGACCGACTCTATTCTGTCCACTCTGGCCTTGTCGTAAATCCTGGGCATGTAAGCTTCCGGCCATTTGCGTATACCGGGTATTTGCGAACCGTCCTCCGGTTGGGCGCCGACGATCTGTATCTGCGGATTTTGCTGTTTCAGATAGGCGGACACCCCCATGATGGTACCGGTCGTTCCCATGGCGCTGATGAAATGCGTCACCCTGCCGCCTGTATCGCGCCAGATTTCCGGCCCCGTCCCTTCAAAATGCGAAAGCGGATTATCGGGATTGGCGAACTGATCGAGTATCACGCCCTTGCCTTCTTTTTGCATCTGTTCAGCCAGATCGCGCGCGTATTCCATGCCGCCGGTCTTAGGCGTCAAAATGATTTGGGCGCCATAGGCGGTCATGCTCTGGCGTCTTTCTATGCTGAGATTTTCCGGCATCAGCAACACCATTTTGTAGCCGCGCATGGCGGCCGCCATCGCCAGGGCGATGCCGGTATTGCCGCTGGTCGCTTCGATCAGGGTGTCGCCCGGCTTGATCTGGCCGCGCTGCTCTGCGCCCTTAATCATGGACAAAGCCGGCCTGTCCTTGACTGAACCGGCCGGATTATTCCCTTCCAGTTTGCCGAGGATAATATTATTACGGCGCTTGATTTCCTCGCCGGGCAAGCGTTGCAGCATAACGAGAGGGGTGTTGCCGATGGTGTCTTCGATAGTCAGATAAGGCATGATGATGGGTAGCGATGGATCAAGGCCTTATTCTAAACGCTGTTGCGAGCGGCCGCTTGCCGCCCGTCGTTTCACTTATTGATCTGGGATAAATCCAATAAAAAACCCCTGACATCGCTGTCAGGGGTTTTTCTATGTTCAGACGCCCGCTTGCTAATTACTTGCTCTTCATATCTTTGGCGCTGGCCGGCGCTTTGGATGCGGCGGCAGAAGCGGCGGCAACCGGAGCGGATTCCGCTTTAGCGGCCTTGGCGGACGCTTTGGCGGAAACTGATGCGACAACACCTGGTTTAGCCTGGCCGTTGACGGTCAGACCGGCTTCAGACAATTTGGCGGAATTTTTTTCGCCTATGCCTTTAACGCGTTTTTCAAAATCGGCCCAATCTTTAAAACTACCGTTCTTGCTGCGTTCTTCGATAATCGCTTTGGATTTGGCCGGACCGATGCCCTTGACGCCATCCAGTGCCGCCTGATCGCCTTTATTCACGTCGACGTCGGCAAAAGCGAAACCCATGCTGGCGATCATGGCGGCAACGGCTAACAATAATTTCTTGAACATGTGAACACTCCCAAAATAGTTAATCAATTCTCGGGAACGGCGCCGGCCATGCGGGCATAAGCTTGCATCGTCCCGTGTCAGATAACGCTTGCGCACGAGTGCGGTTGACAGATAATTACCGAATACAAAAAAATCAGTTGCCTTCACGCTGCCGCAAACAATTCCTCGCGCGTCACCGTCGCCGTACCGAGCTTGCCGACCACGATGCCGCCGGCACGGTTGGCGATGACGACGGCGTCGCGCATGGCAACGCCTTGCGCCAGCATGGCCGCCATGGCGGCGATCACGGTGTCGCCGGCGCCCGATACGTCATACACTTCGCGCGCCATGGCCGCGACATGCGTGACTTCCTGATCGGTATATAGGGTCATGCCTTCTTCGGAACGCGTCAGCAACAAGGCTTGCAAGCCCAGCTCGCTGCGCAGCGCCTGCGCCTTGGCGCTCAGCTCATCCTCGTTCGCCCACTCGCCTATCACCTGGCGCAACTCGGCCTTGTTCGGAGTCAGCAGGCTGGCGCCGGCATAGCGCCGGAAATCGCTGCCTTTGGGGTCGACCAGCACCGGTTTGCCGGCAGCGCGGGCGGCGGCTATCATGGCCGCCACGTTGACCAGGCTGCCTTTGGCGTAGTCGGACAAGACGATCACATCGTAAGCCGCAATCAGCGCATTAAAACGGCTGAGTTTATCGCGCAACACAGTCGCGGTCGGGCGCTCTTCGAAATCGATGCGCAGCAATTGCTGCTGGCGACCTATCACGCGCAACTTGATGATGGTGGAAATGCTGTGGTCGCGGCTCAGATAACTGCTGATGCCGGACTCGTCCAGCAAAGTCTCGACGATATTGCCGGCTTCATCCTGACCTATCACGCCGACCAGTCCCGCCTCCACCCCCAGTGCGACGGCATTGCGCGCCACATTGGCGGCGCCACCGAGGCGCTCTTCGCGCTTTTCCACGCGCACTATCGGCACCGGAGCTTCGGGCGAGATCCGGTTGACCTCGCCGAACCAGTAACGGTCCAGCATCACGTCGCCGGCCACCAGGATGCGCTTGCCCGGTTGCGCGCCCGGTTGCGTGCGCAATTGCAGGTTCATTTGCGGGTCAGCACCGAGCGACCGATGCCGTGGTATTCCACGCCGATTTCGGTCATCACGGACGGTTCGAACAGATTGCGTCCGTCAAAAATCACCGGCTGTTTCAGGCTGAGCTTGACTTGATCGAAATCGGGACTGCGGAAGGCTTTCCACTCGGTCACGATCGCCAGCGCATCGGCCTTATCCAGCGCATCCATAGGATTGGCGGCATAACGTATTTTTTGCAGCAACTCCGGCGTATCGACGAAATCCAGCGCCAGCACCCGCTTCGCTTCTTCGATGGCAACCGGATCGTACACCGCGACCGTGGCGCCATGGCGCAGCAATTCGGCCAGCAGCACGCGCGACGACGCAGCGCGCATGTCGTCGGTATTCGGCTTGAACGCCAGGCCCCAGACGGCGAAATGCCGGCCGCTGAGGTCGTTGCCGAAACGCTTCAGTATTTTCTTGCCGAGGACTTGCTTCTGTTGCTCATTCACTGCTTCCACCGCCTGCAGTATCAACAGATTCAAATCGTGGCCTTGCGCCGTGCGCTCCAGGGCCTGCACATCCTTAGGGAAGCATGAGCCGCCGTAACCGCAACCGGCGTACAAAAAGCTGTGGCCTATACGCGGGTCCGAGCCTATGCCGTGCCTGACCGCTTCGATGTCGGCGCCGACGTGATCGGCCAGATTGGCCAGTTCGTTCATGAAAGAGATGCGCGTGGCCAGCATGGCATTGGCCGCATATTTGGTGAATTCGGCCGAGCGTACATCCATCCAGTAAGTGCGCTCGTGATTGCGGTTGAACGGCAGATACAGCTTGTGCATCAGGGCGTGCGCCTTCTGGCCTTGCGCCGTGTCGTCGCAGCCGATCACGATGCGGTCGGGGCGCATGAAATCTTCCACTGCGGCGCCTTCCTTCAGGAACTCCGGATTCGACACCACCGAGAATTCGGCATCGGCGCCGCGCGCCTCCAGTTCCGCGCGTATCGCCGCGCTGACGCGGTCGGCAGTGCCTACCGGCACCGTCGATTTGTCGACGATCACCTTGAAGCCGTTCATGTGCTGGCCGATATTGCGCGCCGCCGCCAGCACGTATTGCAGGTCGGCCGATCCGTCTTCATCGGGCGGCGTGCCGACCGCGATGAACTGGATATCGCCGTGCGCCACGCTGGCGGCGACATCGGTGGAAAAGCGCAGGCGCCCGGCGGCACGGTTGCGCGCCACCACTTCTTCCAGTCCCGGTTCATGGATGGGGATGCCGCCGTTGTTCAAAATATCTATCTTGCGCTGATCCACGTCCAGGCAAAATACATCGTTGCCCAGCTCCGCCAGGCAAGCGCCGGTAACCAGGCCTACATAGCCGGTGCCGATGATGGTAATTTTCATTTGATGATCACAATCTCAAAAATGGGGATGCCCTGAGAGTTGAACTCTAGTTCATCACGTTTAATTCTTCAGTCCGCCGCGGCGGGTAAGTTTCCCAACGACTGCAACCGGGACATTGCCAATAGAACTGGCGCGCCTTGAAGCCGCAATGCGAACACTGGTAACGCGCCAGTTTTTGCGCATAACCTTGTACCAGGTTCTTGACCAGCGAGAGTTCCGGCCTGACTTCCGGCGGAGCCTCCATCAGGCGCGCATCGAGCAATTTATCGAGTCCGAGCAAGGTCGGGGTACGGCGCAATTCGTCGCTGACCAGCTGATTGGCGGCATGCACCGTATCGAGTTCCAGCGTGGCCTTGAATACGACTTCCAACAAATCTATCGACGGCGCTTCGGCCAGATAGCCTTTCAGCAGATTCAAGCCTTCCTGCGGCCGCTCCAGCTTGCGATAACCGTCCATCAGGCGCTGCGCCACCAGCGCCACGTGGGGCACGCTTTGCTGTTCGACCCGGCGCCAGCTCAGCACGGCTTTTTCCAGTTCGCCATTGGCCTGATACACGTCGCCCATCAAGATGGTGGCGCGCACGTTGTGGCGGTCGCTCGCCAGGGCTTTATCCAGCATCGCCATGGCGGCATCGGGGTGGGTATGCACCAGCTCGTCCTGGGCGATCTCGCAATAGAACTGCGCGATTTCCTTTTGCCTTCCGCCGGCACCGGATTCCTGCAAAGCCTTGGCCGCCTCGATTGCCCGCGCCCATTCTTTTTCGCGCTGATAAATTTCCAGCAAGGCGCGCCGCGCCTGTGCTTCGTATTGGCCGGCAAGCAACTGATTGAAAGTCTCTTCGGCGCGATCGAGCAAACCGGCTTTCAGGTAATCCTGACCGAGCTCGAACATGGCGTGGGTATATTGCTCCGCCGGCAAATCGGGGCGCGACAGCAAGTTCTGGTGCACGCGTATCGCCCTCTCGGTTTCGCCGCGGCGGCGGAACAGGCTGCCGAGTGCGAAGTGCAGCTCCACGGTCTCGGGATCGAGCTGGACGATTTCTATGAATGAGTCTATCGCCCGGTCCGGCTGGTCGTTCAGTAAAAAATTCAGCCCTTTAAAATATCCGCGCGGCAGGCTGCGCGATTCGGACAAGAGTTGCCGGATATCGACCCGCGCTGCAATCCATCCCAGCGAGAAAAATAGCGGGATGCCTAACAGCCACCAAAATTCAAATTCCATGTATTGTTTTCGCTTATTGTCGCGCACTCAGTCGCTGTGATTTTCAAGTGTTGCGTATGCTATCAGGCTGCGGTGCCTGTGTGCCGGCGCGTTGCGCCTCTGCACGCTCTTTCTCTATCCCGGCGAGGGTTCTCTTATGCCGCGAAATATCGCGCCGGTGGCGAAACACCATAGGCAGCATGGCCAGGATGCCAAGCACGGCGCCGGACAAAAAGAAGGCCAGCAACATGATGACCAAAGGGGCGGACTGTTGATAGCCGAAGAAATATTGCAGAGTGACGATCTGATCGTTCTTCAGCGCAAAGCCGAAGAAGACGACAAACAAAATCACGGTAATCAGTCTGGTGATCATTTTCATAGACGCATCCTTATTAACGGGCTCCCAGGCGGCATTGTACTGAAAAAAAACGGCATGCCGGGGAAACCGATATGCCGTTTTTATTTTTTTGCGTCATACGCGAAGCGCAATAACAAGTCTAGTCATCGTGTATCGGCTGCCCCACCATGGCATCGACACGCTCGCGCAATTCCTTGCCCGGCTTGAAATGCGGCACCCGTTTTTCGGGCACCATCACCTTGTCACCGGATTTGGGATTGCGCCCTATCCGCGGTGGACGGCTGTTCAGCGCAAAGCTGCCGAAACCACGTATTTCTATGCGCTGCCCGGTCGCCAAGGCGTCCGACATCGCATCGAGTATGGTTTTGACAGCGATATCCACATCCTTTGCTACCAGTTGCGGATACCGCTCTGCCAGACGAGCTATCAGCTCCGACTTCGTCATGCTAATAAACCTTATGACTCAGCGTACATTTAGTTCTTGTTGTCGAGCTTGGCTTTCAACAGAGCGCCCAGGCTGGTAGTGCCGGAAGCTGCGTTGGAATCGGCGGACATCTTTTGCATGGCTTCCTGAGTCTCGGCGCTATCTTTTGCCTTGATAGACAACTGGATGCCACGTGCCTTGCGGTCGATGTTCAGTACCAGCGCTTCAACGCTGTCGCCGACTTTCAGGTGAGTACCGGCATCTTCCACGCGGTCGCGGGAGATTTCGGATGCACGCAGGTAGCCTTCAACGTCGTCTGCCAGCTGGATCACGGCGCCTTTAGGCTCTACCGATTTAACAGTACCGGTCACGATCGCGCCCTTGTCGTTCATTGCGCAGTAGTTATTGAATGGGTCGCCTTCCAGTTGCTTAACGCCCAGGGACACGCGCTCACGCTCGACGTCGATGGCCAGAACGATGGCTTCCAGTTCGTCACCTTTCTTGAACTTGCGTACGGCTTCTTCGCCGGCTTCGTTCCAGGACAGGTCGGACAGGTGCACCAGGCCGTCGATGTTACCGGACAAGCCGATAAATACGCCGAAGTCGGTGATCGATTTGATCGCGCCACGGACTTTGTCGCCCTTCTTGTGATTGATCGCGAAATCGTCCCAAGGATTAGCCTTGCACTGCTTCATGCCCAGGCTGATACGACGACGGTCTTCGTCGATTTCCAGAACCATGACTTCAACTTCGTCGCCCAACTGGACAACTTTGTTAGGAGCGACGTTCTTGTTAGTCCAGTCCATTTCGGAAACGTGGACCAGACCTTCGATACCTTGCTCGACTTCAACGAATGCACCGTAGTCGGTCAGGTTGGTGACTTTGCCGAACAGACGGGTGTTGGCTGGGTAACGACGGGACAAGCCTGTCCATGGATCGTCGCCCAATTGCTTGACGCCCAGGGAAACGCGGTTCTTCTCTTGATCGAACTTCAGGATCTTGGCAGTGATTTCCTGGCCGACTGTCAACACCTCGGAAGGGTGACGTACACGGCGCCATGCCAGGTCGGTGATGTGCAACAAGCCATCGATGCCGCCCAGATCGACGAACGCGCCGTAGTCGGTGATGTTCTTGACGATACCGGTAACCACGGTGCCTTCTTTCAGGGTTTCCATCAGCTTGGCGCGCTCTTCGCCCATGGACGCTTCAACCACAGCGCGGCGGGACAGAACGACGTTGTTACGCTTGCGATCGAGCTTGATGACCTTGAATTCCATGGTCTTGCCTTCGTAAGGAGTTGTATCCTTAACTGGGCGTGTATCGACCAGGGAACCTGGCAAGAAGGCGCGGATGCCGTTGGTCAGAACGGTCAGGCCGCCTTTAACTTTGCCATTGACGGTACCGGTAACGATCTCGCCAGACTCCAGCGCTTTTTCCAGCGCGAGCCAGGAGGCCAGACGTTTTGCCTTGTCGCGCGACAAGATGGTGTCGCCGAAACCGTTTTCCAGCGAATCGATCGCTACGGAAACGAAATCGCCGATATTAACTTCCAGGTCGCCCTGGTCGTTTTTGAATTCTTCAACCGGGATGAAGGCTTCGGACTTCAAGCCTGCGTTCACGATCACGAAGTTGTGGTCGATACGAACGACTTCAGCAGAAATCACTTCACCGGAACGCATATCCTGGCGTGACAAAGACTCTTCGAACAAAGCTGCGAAGCTGTCTGCGCCGGTAGCGAAATCTTGGGACATGAATACAGTAGACATAATATTTTGGGGTTAGCCGGAATAGAACAAAGGCGCTATTTACCGGGTTAGGTTGAACAACCCTGCCACGAACTTGCATCGTCGCAGGCACTGCCGCATGTCAGGCTTGCGGCTGGCATGCATCGGCATACCAGCCCAGCACTTTCTGCACGGCTTGCTCCGCCGTCATTTCAGAAGTGTCGAGTATGTATGCGCCTGGAGCGGGCTTGAGCGGCGCGGCGGCGCGGGCACTATCCCTTGCGTCGCGCTCAGTCAAATCTTTTACCAAGTTTTCCATATTAGCAGAAATCCCCTTTTCAATCAATTGCTTATAGCGGCGACTGGCGCGCGCCTCGGCACTTGCTGTCAGGAAGACTTTCAGGCTTGCATCCGGGAAAATCACGGTCCCCATGTCGCGGCCGTCGGCCACCAGGCCGGGCGCCACACGGAACGCCACCTGCAACTCCACCAGCGCCTGGCGCACGGCCGGCAAGACGGCGATTTGCGAGGCGGCCACGCCGACCGCTTCGGCGCGCACCGCATCGGTCACGTCGGCTTCGTCGAGCAGCACGTGGCCGTGTACAAAACGGCAAGGCAAGACGCGCGCCAACGCCGCCAGCGCGGCTTCGTCGTCCAGCGCCACGCGTTTGCGGAGCGCCGAGAGGGCGGTCAGGCGGTACAGGGCGCCGGAATCGAGGTATTGAAAACCGAGCTGCTTGGCGACCCGGTGCGCCACCGTGCCCTTGCCCGATGCGGTCGGGCCGTCGATCGTGATTACGGGGCTAATTTTGTTCATTTTTTTGGGAGTATCTGTTAAAAACCATGGGGTACCAGCGTAAATTAAGGCGTGCTAAAAAATACTGGGAGGGAGTAATACTGCCAAATTAACCCGTAAACTCAAAGTCGTCATCCCTGCGCAGGCAGGGATCCAGCGTCTTTTGGCACACGCCACTAGATTCCGGCTTTCGCCGGAATGACTAAACAAAGTGTTCGTCTTAACATAACGGCATTACTGGCTACGAATATATTTCAGAACAGGTTCTTGTGATTGATCTGAGCAAACACCTCGAAATAATCGGGGAAAGTCTTGGCCACGCATTTGGGATCGTCGATGCGGATGGCGGCGCCGCGCCGCGCCGCGCCATCCAGGCTGGCCAGCGAGAAACACATCGCCATGCGGTGATCGTCATAGGTAGCTATCGTCGCCGGCAAGATGCGTTCGGGCGGCGTGATCGTCATGCAATCCGGCCCCTCCTCGATCAGCGCGCCGAGCTTGCGCAATTCGGTCGCCATGGCGGACAGGCGGTCGGTTTCCTTGACGCGCCAGCTGGCGATATTGCGCAAAGTCGTGCTGCCGTTCGCGTACAGGGCGGCCACCGCGATGGTCATGGCGGCGTCCGGGATGTGGTTGCAATCCATATCTATCGCTTGCAGCACGCCGTTCGAGCTGGCTTCTATCCAGTTGTCGCCGCGGGCGATGGTGGCGCCCATTTTTTCCAGCGCTTCGGCAAAACGCACGTCGCCCTGGATACTGTCCCGCCCTACCCCCTCCACCCGCACCGGGCCGCCGGCAATCGCGCCGGCCGCCAGGAAATACGAAGCCGAAGAAGCATCGCCTTCGACATGGATCACGCCCGGCGAGCGGTAGTGCTGGCCGGCCTCTACCGTAAATGCTTGCCAGCCATCGCGTTGCACCTGCACGCCGAAGCGCTGCATCAGGTTCAGGGTGATTTCTATATACGGCTTGGAAATCAGCTCGCCGCTGACTTCTATACTCACCGCCTGTTCGCGCGCCATCAGCGGCGCCGCCATCAGCAAGGCGGTCAGGAACTGGCTGGAAACATTGCCTTTGACTTGCAGGCGCTGAGCATGGATGTGGCCGCGGCGGATATGCAGCGGCGGATAGCCGGGATTGCCGCTGTACTCGATCTGTGCGCCGGCCTGATTGAGAGCCTCGACCAGATCGCCTATCGGCCGCTCATGCATGCGCGCCACGCCGTGCAGCGTGTAGTCGCCACCCAGCACCGCCAGCGCCGCCACCAGCGGACGGATCGCAGTGCCGGCATTGCCCATGAACAGGTCGGCCTGATGTTTTGGTAACTGGCCATTCACGCCCTGCACCGTGTAATTTTGCGTGGAGCCATCCTGCTGCCAGTGCACGCCGAGTTGTTGCAGAGCATTCAACATCACCAGGGTGTCGTCGGAAGCCAGTAAATCCATGATCTGCGTCGTACCCTGCGCCAGCGCGGCCAGCAGCAAGGTGCGGTTCGAAATACTTTTGGAGCCGGGCAGGCGCACTACGCCCTGCACCCGCAGCACGGGTTGCAGGTCGATATGCTGCGGATAATGTTTACTGCGTTGTGTCATGGTGGGGTGAACCTGTATTTTTTAAATGCGGCGCATTAACTGGAATTAGCTGAAAATCTCTGCCTATTCTGCAGCAATTTCTCAATCGCCGCCCTCGCGTTGCTGTTGCTCTGCCGCTTCTATCGCGCTGATCCAGCTATGGCGCGCGTGCTGGGCATTGGCGTAGATCGCTTCCAGGCCGACAGCATCCGCTTGCAGCAGATGTTCGCGCAAGACGGCCAGCCGCGCCGTGTAGGAATCCAGCTCCTGCAAGATCGCGACGCGATTCGCCAGGCTGATGTCGCGCCACATTTCCGGCGAAGAACCGGCGATGCGCGTGAAGTCGCGGAAGCCGCTGGCCGCGTACTGGAACAACACATCGGCATGCGGCTTGCGCGCGATATCGTCCACCAAGGCATACGCCAGCAAATGCGGCAGATGACTGACCGCAGCAAACACTGCATCGTGTTCGTCCGGCGCTAAATGGTGAATGATCGCGCCACATTGCCGCCAGGCCCAGGCCACGCGCGCCACGGCGGCATAGGAGTTTTCCGGCAAGCGCGTGATCACGGCCTTCTTGCCTACATACAAATCCGCCAACGCCGCTTCTGGCCCGTTCAACTCGCGTCCGGCGATAGGATGGGCCGGCACGAACTGCGCCAGCTTCCCGCCCAAAGCCAGGCGCGCGGCGGCCACCACATCGGCCTTAGTGCTGCCAGCGTCGGTGACCACGGTGCCAGGCTGCAAATACGGCTGAATCGCGCCGAGTATCGCCGCGGTCTGCGCCACCGGCGCGGCGATCAGCACCAGCTCCGCGCCCTGCACGGCGGCTTGCGCCGAGTCGGCAATTTCATCGATGATGCCCAGCTGTTGCGCGACCTCCAGCGCAGCGCGGCTGCGCCCGACACCGACCACCTGTTGCACCGCGCCGGCCTGCTTCAGCGCCAACGCGAACGAACCGCCGATCAGGCCGACCCCGAAAATCGCTACTTTCTTGAATGCCTGCATGTGCGACTCACAAGGTACAAGGGTAAGAACCGAGCACCTTGAAGAAGGCCGCGTTATCGTTCAGTTCGGCCATGGCGGCTGCCACCTTGACGTCCAGCACATGGCCTTCGACGTCGATATAAAAATAATATTCCCAGTTGCCGGTACGGGCCGGACGCGATTCGAAGCGCGTCATGGAAACCCCGTGCCTGGAGAGCGGCGCCAGCAAGTTGTACACGGCGCCGGCCTTGTTCGGCGTGGCCAGCACGATGGAAGTCTGGTCCTTGCCGCTGGGCGTGGTGCGCAGACGGCCGATCACGGCGAAACGAGTACGGTTATGCGGGTCGTCCTGGATATGCGCGCTGACCACGCCCAGGTTGTATTGCTGGCCGGCGATTTCGCTGGCGATCGCCGCCACCGTGACATCGCCGCTGGCCATACGCGCCGCTTCGGCGTTCGAGGCCACCGCATGCCTTTCGATATGCGGATAATGCTGGTTCAGCCAGGCCTGGCACTGCGCCAGCGCTTGCGAATGGGCGCAGATGCGGCTGACGCCTTCCATATTGCCGGACTTGCTCATCAGACTGTGCTGCACAGCGATCGCCAGCTCACCGCTAATCGCCAGGCTGGTTTGCAACAGCAGATCGAGGGTGCGGTTGATCGCACCCTCGGAAGAATTTTCTATCGGCACCACGCCGAAATCGGCGGTGCCGGCTTCGGTCGCGCGGAACACTTCATCGATGGAAACGCAGGGCAAGGCGGCGATCGCGTGACCGAATTGCTGGTACACCGCCTGCTCGCTGAAAGTGCCGACCGGCCCCAGAAACGCCACCACCACGCGCCGTTCAAGCGCGCGGCAAGCCGACATGATTTCGCGGAAAATCAATTGCACATCTTCGCTTTGCAGCGGGCCGGGATTGCGCTCGGCCACGCTGCGCAAGACTTGCGCTTCACGCTCGGGCCGGAACACCGGCGCATTGGTCTCGGCCTTGACGTGACCAACCTGTTCCGCCACACGGGCGCGCTGATTCAGCAGGTCGAGTATCTGCGCGTCGATGGCATCGATCTTGTGCCGCAGCGGGAGTAATTTGTTGTCGCTCATATTTCACCTAAAAACCGTTTTTTATATGCATTTTGCACGCAAAGCGCGCTTTCTTTTCCTCCGGACTTGTGGTCCGGTTCGTCAGCGCCACGGTTTCCAGGTGATGGTGTTGTGCCATGTTCAGAAAGGGCTGACGGTGAAAAATGAATCCCTAAGGAAACGCAGATTAAATTAAATGGCGTCATTCCAGCGCAAGCGGGGACGACGGAATTCAATCAAATCCGTGCTTCTTTAGCTATGACTTGCTGCAAACTCCTGCATGAAACTCACCAGCGCCTGCACGCCTGCCAGCGGCATCGCGTTATAGATAGAGGCGCGCATGCCGCCTACCGATTTATGCCCCTTCAACTGTAGCAGACCGCGTTGCTTGGCGGCCGCCAGGAATGCTGCATTCAGGCTTTCATCCTTGAGGAAGAAAGGCACATTCATGCGCGAACGACAGTCTTTGGCGATGCGGTTTTCATAGAAATCGGTGGCGTCCAGGTAATCGTACAGTAGTTTCGCCTTGGCGATATTTTGCTGCTCGATGGCCGCCACCCCGCCCTGGCGCTTCAGCCACTGGAACACCAGGCCGGCGATATAGATCGCATAAGTCGGCGGCGTGTTGTACATGGAATCGTTGTCCGCCACGATCTTCCAGTTGAAGGCCGACGGGCAGATCGGCAGGGCGTGGCCCAGCAAATCTTCGCGCACGATGACGATGGTCAAACCGGCCGGTCCGATATTCTTTTGCGCGCCGCCAAAAATAGCGCCATATTTGCTGACATCGATCACGCGCGACAAGATGTGCGAAGACATGTCGGCCACGATAGGCGCGTCACCGGTAGCGGCCGCGACGTCGGGCGCGAACTGGTATTCGACGCCATCGATGGTCTCGTTGGTGCACAGATGCACATAAGCTGCATCCGGCGTCAGCTTCCATTCCGCGCGCGCAGGTACGTGCGTGAAGCCGCCGGCTTCGGCGGAAGCGGCAATATTCACCTTGCCGTATTTCTGCGCTTCCTTGATCGACTTGCCGGTCCACGATCCGGTGTGGATAAAATCTGCGGTGGCCGGCTGCGGCTTGCGCCCCATCAGATTCATAGGCACGATGGCGTTTTCACCGAGGCCGCCGCCTTGCAGGAACAGGATTTTGTAGTTGTCCGGCACCGCCAGCAAGTCGCGCAAATCGCTTTGCGCCGCCGCGATGATGGACATGAACTCGGGTCCGCGATGGCTCATTTCCATCACCGACATGCCGCTGCCGTGCCAGTCCAGCATCTCGGCCGCCGCCTGCTGCAAAACTTCCTTGGGCAATACGGCCGGGCCGGCGGAGAAATTGTAGATTGTATTCATTGTTTTCAAATGTAGGGTGGGTACCTTGTTTGTGCCCACGCATTCAACAGCAGTCAGACATTTCGGATAAATATTTCCGTGGTTTTTCAAGCGTAACGCGTGGGCACAAAAGCGTGCCCACCCTAGCATTCTTACTCCGCAGCACCTTCCGCCGCATCGCTGGTTTCAACAGTTTCGGCGGATTCCTGATACGCGTCGGTTTCCACGATGCGCTGCAAGCCGGACAATTTGGTGCCGTCTTCCACCGCGATCAGGGTCACGCCCTGGGTCGCGCGGCCCATTTCGCGGATCTCGGAAACGCGGGTGCGGATCAGCACGCCGCCGGTGGTGATCAGCATGATTTCATCGGTAGACTCGACCAGGGTGGCCGCCACTACCTTGCCGTTACGCTCGGACGTCTGGATCGCGATCATGCCCTTGGTGCCGCGCCCGTGGCGCGTGTATTCGGTAATCGGGGTGCGTTTGCCGTAGCCGTTTTCAGTTGCGGTCAGCACCGATTGCTGTTCGTTTTCGGCGACCAGCAGGGCGATCACTTGCTGCCCTTCTTCCAGGTTCATGCCGCGCACACCGCGCGCGGTGCGACCCATAGGGCGCACGTCGTTTTCATCGAAACGCACGGCCTTGCCGGAATCCGAAAACAGCATCACATCGTGCTTGCCGTCGGTCAGCGCGGCGCCGATCAGGAAATCGCCCTCGTCCAGATCGACTGCGATGATGCCGGCCTTGCGCGGGTTGCTGAAATCGGTCAGCGGGGTCTTTTTCACGGTGCCGAGGCTGGTCGCCATGAAGACGTAATGGTCTTCCGGGAAGCTGCGGTTGTCGCCCGACAAAGGCAGGATCACGGTGATCTTTTCGCCGTCCTGCAGCGGGAACATATTGACGATAGGCTTGCCGCGCGAATTACGCGAACCTTGCGGCACTTCCCACACCTTCAGCCAGTACAGGCGGCCGCGGTTGCTGAAGCACAGGATGTAATCGTGGGTATTCGCCACGAACAATTGCTCGATCCAGTCGTCGTCCTTGGTGGCCGTGGCTTGCTTGCCGCGCCCGCCGCGTTTTTGCGCGCGGTATTCGGACAAGGGCTGCGACTTCATGTAGCCGGTATGCGACAGGGTCACCACCATGTCTTGCGGCGTGATCAGGTCTTCGGTTTCCAGATCGGTCGCGTTATGCGTGATTTCGGAGCGGCGTACATCCTTATTGCCTTCGCCGTATTCTGTCATGCAGGCAGTCAGCTCGTCGGTGATGATGACGGTGACGCGCTCGGGCTTGGACAGGATGTCCAGCAAATCGGCGATTTCCGCCATCACGTCTTTGTATTCGTTGACGATCTTGTCTTGCTCCAGACCGGTCAGGCGTTGCAAACGCATTTGCAGAATTTCTTGCGCCTGATCGTCGGACAACTTGTACATGCCATCATGCTGGATGCCGTAATGCGCCGGCAGGTTCTCCGGACGGAAAGCATTGATGCCGCCTGGATTATCGGCCGCGGTGCGGGTCAGCATCTCGCGCACCATCGAGCTATCCCAGGCGCGCGTCATCAGCTCTTGCTTGGCCAACGGCGGCGTCGGGGCCGCCTTGATGATCGCGATGAAATCGTCGATATTCGCCAGCGCCACCGCCAGGCCTTCCAGCACATGGCCACGTTCGCGCGCCTTGCGCAATTCGAACACGGTGCGGCGCGTCACCACTTCGCGGCGGTGCGACAGGAAGCATTCCAGCATCTGCTTCAGGTTCAGCAATTTCGGCTGGCCATTCACCAGCGCCACCATGTTCATGCCGAAGGTGTCTTGCAACTGGGTCTGCTTGTACAGATTATTCAGCACCACGTCCGGCACTTCGCCGCGCTTCAGTTCTATCACCACGCGCATGCCGGATTTGTCGGATTCGTCGCGGATATCGGAAATGCCTTCCAGCTTCTTGTCGCGCACCAGTTCAGCGATGCGTTCCAGCAGCGACTTCTTGTTGACCTGGTACGGCAGCTCATCCACGATCAGCGCGGTGCGGTTGTCTTTGCCGAATTCTTCAAAGTGGGTCTTGGCGCGCATCACCACGCGGCCGCGGCCGGTGCGGTAACCGTCGCGCACGCCGGACACGCCGTAGATAATGCCGGCGGTAGGGAAATCGGGCGCCGGGATGATTTCTATCAACTCGTCGATCGTGCAATCGGCATTGCGCAACACGTGCAGCGCACCGTTGATGACTTCGGTGATGTTGTGCGGCGGGATATTGGTCGCCATACCGACCGCGATACCGGAGGCGCCGTTGATCAGCAAGTTGGGGATACGGGTCGGCAACACCGACGGCTCTTTTTCCTTGCCGTCGTAGTTAGGCACGAAATCGACGGTTTCTTTTTCGATATCGGCCAGGATTTCATTGGCGATCTTGTCCAGGCGGCACTCGGTGTAACGCATCGCGGCGGCGTTGTCGCCGTCGACCGAACCGAAGTTACCCTGGCCATCGACCAGGGTGTAACGCAGCGAGAAATCCTGCGCCATGCGCACCAAGGTGTCGTAAATCGAGGCGTCGCCATGCGGGTGGTATTTACCCATGACTTCACCGACCACGCGCGCGCATTTCACGAACGGGCGGTTATATACGTTGTTCATTTCATGCATCGCGAACAGTACGCGTCTGTGCACCGGCTTCAAGCCGTCACGCACATCCGGCAAGGCGCGGCCTACGATCACGCTCATCGCGTAATCGAGGTAGCTCTTGCGCATTTCTTCTTCAAGGGAAATCGGGAGTGTTTCTTTAGCGAATTGATCCATTGGCGGGCCGGCAAATTTGAGCTTGGTTAATTGGTGACGCACAGCAAGTAAATCTGGCGTTTAACTCTTGATTCTAACATGCCTCACTTGCGCCCTGCGCCCTTAATAACTTGGCGAAATGAAATTTCTTGCGAAACACATAAGTAAATCCGGCCTGGGATTTTTATCGCTATAACAGCGTCCGAACTGTCGTCCAAATGACAGCAAGCACGGAATATTTTGTGCTTTAATCAAAAAAATAACAAATAAACCCGCCCCTCACGTCAACGGAGACCGCACCATGATAAGACAATTCGCCATGCTAGGCATTTTCGCCGCCGCATTGCCCGCCTTGGCTCAAACCGATATCAGGGCCGGCACGCCGAACAGCGCCTACGTACAAGATGGTCGCGGCGTCATCACCCGTAGCGGCGCCGGCTTGTGCTGGCGTACCGGCTACTGGACGCCGGCCGATGCGGTGCCCGGCTGCGACGGCCCCTTGGTCGCGCCGGTTGCCGAGCCGAGCGTCCCGGCAATCGCCCCGGTAGTGCAGGCACCGCCACCAGCCAAACCAGTCGCCCCTAAACGTTGCGACTTCGCCGTCACCTTGCAAAACGACGAGACTTTCGACTTCAACAAGGCCGCACTGAAATCCGGCGCCAAACAGCGCATAGACAATGAGGTGCTGAGCAAACTCGCAGCCTGTGCCAAGGTCGAACTGGTGATCGTCACCGGCCATACCGACTTGATAGGCTCGCATCCGTACAACCAAAAACTCTCGGAAAAACGCGCCGATGCGGTGGCGGCTTACCTGAAAGACAAGGGCGTAAGTGCCAATATCGACACCATGGGCATGGGCAAGACCCAGCAAATCAAGGCTTGCGATGACAAATTACCGCGCGCCAAACTGGCCGCCTGTCTGGCGCCGAATCGCCGCGTCGTGGTCGAGGGGCGCGGGCTGGCAAAATAGTTGAAGCCCGGCGCAACAACAGGCAAAAAGACGGCATGCGCGCAGAATCGGCGAAGTTACACCAGATTTCGTTGCCAAAATACGACGAATTTAACGAAGTGTAACTTTGTTGATTTAACAATCTTCACAACCGGAACCTGGCTATGGCAAAATCTCGCCATATAACAGTGCACAGTGCGTATTTTTTATCGAAATAGTATTGTCATCAAGCACGTGGTATCATCCGGTTTTATGCAGTCTTTTGCGCAGTTCATCTGCGGTAATAATCTCACCCGAGAGGAGAAATATGAAAAATTTAGTCAAACTCGTTATCGCAGCGTCCGCCGTTGTTGCTGTTTCCGCCTACGCCCAAGCGGACATCAAAGCCAGCACACCAAACAGCGGCTACGTGCAAGACGGCCGCGGCGTGATCGTGCGCGATCCGTTCGGTCTGTGCTGGAGAACCGGCTACTACACACCGGCCGATGCAGTTGCCGGTTGCGACGCACCTCTGGTCAAGCCAACTCCACCGGCACCGCCAGCACCGGCACCAGTCGTTGAGCCGGCACCGGCACCGAAACCAGTTGCCCCTCCTGCACCGACTTCCGAAAAAGTCACTTTTGCAGCTGACGCCTTCTTTGATTTCGACAAGGCCGTACTGAAGCCGGAAGCGAAAGTCAAGCTGGACGACATGGCATCCAAGCTGAAAGCGATCAACCTGGAAGTCGTGATCGCTGTTGGTCACACCGACTCCGTCGGCACCGATGCATACAACCAGAAATTGTCCATGCGTCGTTCCGAAGCTGTAAAAGCTTATCTGGTCAGCAAAGGTATCGAAGCTAACCGCGTCTACACCGAAGGCAAAGGCGAAAAACAACCAGTTGCAGACAACAAAACTGCAGCCGGCCGCGCTAAAAACCGTCGCGTCGAAATCGAAGTCGTCGGTATACGCAACCTGAAATAATCATTGCCCTGTGCTCTGACTGTTTCGAAAAACCCCGCTGCGGCGGGGTTTTTTATTGTCTGGCTGAGCGCGGATTCATTGCCGGATTATTGATTTTTATCGGGTGCGATTCCGCTTTGAATCGCCTACAATATGTTTTTTGCACTTGATACCGTATTTACCGGTGCGCCCGCGAACACTATGTCTACCCTGAACGCCGATCCGGCCGAAATCCAGAAATTCAGCGAACTTGCCCACCGTTGGTGGGATCCCGACTCCGAATTCCGCCCCTTGCATGAAATTAACCCATTGCGCCTGGAATGGATCAACCAGCGCGCTCCCCTGAGCGGCAAAAACGTCATCGACGTCGGCTGCGGCGGCGGCATCCTGGCCGAAGCCATGGCTAAAAAAGGCGCCACCGTCACCGGCATAGACTTGTCCGACAAAGCGCTGAAAGTGGCCGATCTGCACGGACTGGAATCCGGCGTCGGCGTGCGTTATGAAAAAATCGCCGCCGAACAGATGGCGGAACGCGAAGCCGGGCTATACGACGTCGTCACCTGCATGGAAATGCTGGAACACGTCCCGAATCCGGCCTCCATCGTGCGCGCCTGCGCCACACTGGTCAAACCGGGCGGACAAGTATTTTTCTCTACCCTGAACCGCAATCCGAAGTCTTATCTGTTCGCGGTGATAGGCGCAGAATACCTGCTGCGATTGCTGCCTAAGGGTACGCACGACTACGCCAAATTTATTACTCCGGCGGAATTGTCGCAAGATATCCGTAATGCCGGCCTGCAATTGGATGCCATCAAGGGCTTGAGTTATAACCCGCTTACCCAAATCTATTCCTTGAACCAGGACACCAGCGTCAATTACATGCTTGCCTGCACACGCCCACGCTGACACCCGGGTACACGATTACGCCGCCCGCGCGCGGCAGCTTCCTTACTGAATGACTCATGCAAACCCCACAAGCAATTTTGTTCGACCTGGACGGCACCTTAGCCGATACCGCACCGGATCTGGCTGCGGCGATTAATTGCATGCGCAGCAAGCGCGACATGCCGGCCGCCAGCTACCTCAGCCTGCGGCCTTTCGCCTCGGCCGGAGCGCGCGGATTGATCGGCGCCGGCTTCAATGTCACGCCCGAACACGACGTATTCGAAGCGATGCGCAATGAATTCCTCGATAACTACGAAGCCGCCATCGCCGTACACAGCAGTCTGTTCAAAAACGTCCCGACCTTATTGCACGGACTAGACTTACTCGGCGTCAGCTGGGGCATCGTCACCAATAAGGCTAGCCGCTTCACCAGGCCGCTGATCCCCTTGCTGAACCTGCAAGAAGCGCGCTGCATCGTTTCCGGCGACACCACGCCACACGCCAAACCGCATCCAGCCCCCTTGCTGGAAGGCGCGCGCCGGCTCGGCGTCCGTTCACAACACTGCTGGTACATAGGCGACGACCTGCGCGACATCGAGGCTGCCAAAGCCGCCGGCATGACCAGCATCGCCGCCGCCTGGGGCTATTGCGGCGCCGTCGCGCCGCGCCAATGGAAAGCCGACGCCATCCTCGACAGCCCGCTGGAATTGCTGGAACTGGTGCGCGCCACACATTTGCAAGTCATCACCCCTTGAAAGCGCCAACCCCGTCCCCCATATTGAGGTATACTGGCAAAGCTTTGGGGACGACCAGGTTTCGACAGGGGTTGCAAAGCAGCGCAGGGCATACCGAGGCCAGACTACCTCGTAAATACAATCTGAACTTTATAACTGCAAACGATAACTCGTACGCATTAGCCGCTTAATACCGGCTGACCTTACACCGCTTCTTCCCTAGGGCGGGCCGGCAACGGCAGTAAGGACATTCATAGGGAATCGTCTTAAGTCGGGTTACTTGGCTCAGGATTAAATAATAGGTAACTCGTCTTGCCGCAGCGTGTGCGTCCGCGTCGTCAAGATTAAATCAAATGGCAGCACTAAGTATGTAGAACTGTCTGTAGAGTGCTTCTGGACGCGGGTTCGATTCCCGCCGTCTCCACCAAATTCAAAATCCCAACCCTTATCGGTTGGGATTTTTTTTGCCCGGAGCGCCAGTGTTGGCGCGGTTTCACAGGCTACCCGGCAGATCATTCAGTTCATAGCTGGTGCTGCGCCCGCCCGCATCAGTTTTCCGCAGCACACCGCGCGTCAAATGAGAAATCTTGTCGGAAGCGCGGGAGAGGCTCGGCTGCCTGGCATCATCAGGGCAATCGCATGAAGAGAATTAAACACGGCGAACACGACGAACACAGCGAAAATCTGGGAAAAATGTGCCAACAATATATGACGGGCGTTCGCAAAGAGGCGAATACGCGCCCATGGCCTTACGCAGTGTTCGCCGTGGTTAAAATTTTTTCCTTCATGCGATTGCCCTGTTGGCATCATGGCGAGGAGTTGACAGCACTGAAAATGCACGGCAGTATACCTTGCATTGCAAGATATACTTACATAACAAGGATGCTGCGTGAAAAACGAAGACCTTCAGGAAAAATGGCAAATACAGTTGCGCAAGGGTGCGCTTGAGCTGGTGATTCTGGCCGCCTTGCGGGGCCGCCCCGTGTATGGTCTGGCCCTGCTGCGTCATCTGCAGCGCTTCCCCACGACCGCCATTACCGAAGGCACGCTGTATCCGTTGCTGGACCGCCTCAAACGTGAAGAATTGGTGAGCGCCAACTGGGTACAGGAGGGCGAGAATCGGCCTCGCAAGTACTACCAGCTCAGCGCCAAGGGCGAACAAAAGCTCGCCGCCCTCGCTCTGTCCTGGCAGCAGTCGGTCACCGACATCAACGCCTTGTTGGCCACAACGGCCGATACCGAACTCCCCAACGAAGGAAGTTAACATGATTTCATATCACCTGATCAGCGCGTACATGCACGCGCTCGCCGCCCGACTTGGCAAGTTGGAAAAAGCCGACGCCGAGGAAGTCGTTCGGGAAATTGAAAGCCATATTCACGATGTCATGGACCAGGCCGAAGCGCGCGGCGAACAGCTCGACGTCGCCGTCTTGTTGGAAGGCTTTGGTTCTCCGGAGGCGCTGGCGGCACAGTACGTGGCCCACATCCAGAAAGGCGCGCCGCCACCGGCGGGCTTCCGCGTCATCCAAAGCGTAACACTGACGGTGACACGCGGCTTGTATTACTCCATGGGGGCATTCGGCATCTCGATCGCCATCGCCTTCCTGCTGCTAGCGCTGGCGAAAGTAGTTGAACCGTCGTCAGTCGGTGTGTGGTCGGTGGCTGGCGGTAACGCCATTTTTATTACCTGGTCAGGTTCACCCCACCCGCAAGCGCAGGAGCTGCTGGGTTACGGCCTGGTGCCAGTCGCCCTGTTCGCCGCGGCGTGGTGCGCAGAACTGACCCGGCGTGTGTTGCGGGTACTGCGGCGCGGGCTTGCTTAACGAAGCCGATTTTCTCGAGGGTGGTGCGCCACCCATTTTAAGCACTGCGAACGATGGGTGACGGTCTGTACGGCGGTCGGCCTTTGTTCGCCCTGAAAAAGAGGAATTTCCATGAAAACGACACTCACATATTTCCGGCATTTTCTGATCGTGCTGCTGGCGTTGGCCGTGCCCACCGCCGGCATCGGCCTCTGGTTGGGCGTGGACATTGACTACGGCGATAACATGACCGCCTATAAAATGGCCGGCGAAGGCCCGCATGTGTTTCAGCAAGGCGAGCAATGGTTGTTGCAAACCCTGCGCGGCGGCCGCGATGAAGGTTTCTGGATCGAAGAGCAGCGTCACGCACTGACGGACAGTTTCCAATTTGAGGTGGCGTTCCCGTTGGATAACAGCCGTTTCGTCGTGCAGGCAAGTCCGGAGTTTGTCACGCCGCCCACCCGCTACCAGGACGATCAGCCCATCCTCGCGATCTCCGACATCGAAGGCAACTACAAAACCTTTCGCGACTTTCTGATCAACGCCAAGGCGATCGACAGCGACTTGAACTGGACGTTCGGTAAAGGGCACCTGGTGCTGGTCGGCGATTTTGTCGACCGCGGCCCCTCCACCACGCAAGTGCTGTGGCTCATTTATAAGCTGGAGCAAAACGCCAAATCAAAAGGCGGTCAGGTGCACTACATCCTCGGCAATCACGAAATCAAAAATTTGCAGGGCAACTTCGAGTCCGCGCATAAAAGGTATTTCAATGTCGCCGCCATTCTTGGCAAAAAACAGGTCGGGCTCTTCGGCGACGACGCCTTTCTTGGCCGCTGGCTGATGAGAAAAAACACCGCCGAAGTGATCAACGGTATTCTGTTCGTGCACGGCGGCTTGCACCCGTCGCTTGCCAAGCTTTCCTTTTCGCTGGACGATCTCAATCGCATCGTGCGCGCACAGTATCGACAAGTCTGGTTCCCAAAGCGTCATGCTGGCGACGACGATATCCTGCTCAACACGAAAACCGGTCCATCGTGGTACCGCGGCTATTTCGAGGACGATCTCACGCAAGCACAGGTGGAGCAAACGCTGGCCAAATTCGGCGCAACTGCCGCCGTCGTCGGCCACACGCTGAACTCGCGCGTGAAAGCCATTTTCGACAAAAAGGTGTTTGCCATCGACATCAGGCACCCCTGGGATTATCGAACCGGCTTTCCACCACGCAGCTCGGAAGGCCTGTTCCTGGAAGGGAACAATGTGTGGCGCGTTCTGGATAACGGTAGCCGCGTCGAGCTGTGAGCGAAACCCTGTTTCCGCTGCGGCTCAGCCTATTTCCTGGCGCAGTTCTATCATACCGCGCCAAACAAAAGTTAAAAACTGGCGCAGTTTTCGAAACAGCGCCATAATTGCGCCTCACCAGCTATAACCTGCAAACGACGCCAACGCGGCCATGTCATCCTTAACTGATTTACTGAACAGCATTCAGGCGTCTGAACACGGACCGACGCTGGCTGAGTTACTCGCTCAACGCCCCGACATCGCCAGGCGAACGGCGCAGCGATTGATCGCCAAGCTGATTGAGAACGGCCAAATTACCGCACTCGGTGAAGGGCGGGCGCGTCGTTATTTCGGCGCTAAAGCGCCCCTTGCCGCCGGATCTTTTGCCAAAACCGACACTCTCCCCCGCTACATCCCGCTATCTGCCGATAGCCTGGACATCCTTGCCTACATCGATCAACCGCCCGAAGCGCGCAAGCCTGTCGGTTATCAGCGCGATTTCCTGGATGCCTACCGGCCCAACGTAACTTGGTATCTGTCCGATTCTTTGCGGCGCCAACTGCACAAAATGGGCAAAACAGCCGCAGCTGAAGCGCCGGCCGGCACCTATAGCCGCGCGATCCTGAATCGCCTGTTGATCGATTTATCCTGGGCTTCCAGCCACCTCGAGGGCAATACCTATTCCCGACTGGACACGCGGGAATTGATCGAACACGGCAAGGCAGCACAAGGCAAGGCGGCAGTCGAGACGCAGATGATCTTGAACCACAAAACCGCCATAGAGTTGTTGGTCGAAGATATCGGCGAAGCGCAATTCAATCGCTATCTTTTGATGAATCTGCACAGCGCCCTGGCGGAAAACTTGTTGCCCAATCCGTCCGATGAAGGCCGGATTCGCCAGCATGCGGTGAACATAGTAAAAAGCGTCTACCGGCCGCTTTCCTCGCCGTCACAAATCGATGCCGCGCTGGACGCGCTGCTAGACAAAGCCAACCAGATTACCGATCCTTTCGAGCAATCATTCTTCATGATGGTGCATTTACCGTATTTGCAGCCATTTGCCGATATCAATAAAAGAACCTCACGGCTTGCCGCCAACTTGCCGCTGTTCCGGGCCAATCTTTGTCCGATGACCTTCCTGGACGTTCCAGAACAAGCCTTCAGTCGGGCAACGCTGGGCGTGTGTGAAATGACGCGGGTGGAATTGTTGCGCGACCTCTACTGCTGGGCTTATGAGCGCTCTACGCAGGAATATATCGCCATTAAGCAAGATTTGGCGGAGCCAGATCCTGTGCGCCTGACCTGGCGAGAGCTGATCAAGCAAGCGATACGCGCAGTGGTGACGCAGCCTGAGCAAGATGCACTGACGATCATCGCACAGGCGGTGACTAGCCAGGTGCCGGAAGCTGAGCGCCAAAACGTGCAAGCGCTCATCATCGAAGAATTGAGACGATTACACGAGGGCGTTTTGGCAAGATATGGCCTGCGACCATCCGAGTTCGCCAGCTGGAAGGCGAGCCAAACACACTGACCGACGCCGGCAGGCGTGACCTTCAACGACAACCATTACCTGTAAGCGCCGGAATTCCACAGCATGAACCTGGACTACACTACCCTCACCGCCCTGCGCATCCACCATCCGGCCTGGCGCTTGCTGAATTCGCCGCATGCGCCGCTGGTGGCGAGTTTTTTGCAGCACGCGTTTATCGCGCCGAATGTGCGGGTGATGGCGGCGGCCGATCTGGCCGAGATGCTGGAAGACGCGTTGTATGCGCTGAACGAGGGGCAGGCGGAAAAGCTGTTTCCGAAACCGGCGCTCGATTACCTGAACGACTGGGCGGCGCCCGACAAGGGCTGGCTGCGCAAATTCTATCGCCCCGGTTCGGACGAGCCGCAGTTCGACCTGACGCCGGCCACCGAGAAGGCGATTGCCTGGCTGGGTAGTTTGAGCGAACGCAGCTTCGTCGGCACCGAATCGCGCCTGCTGACCTTGTTCGATCTGCTCAAGCAGATGAGCGAGGGTAGCGAAGCCGACCCGGCCAGGCGCATCGCCGAGTTGCACAAGAAAAGGGACGAGATCGACGCCGAGATAGGGCGCGTGATGAGCGGCGATGTCGCGCTGCTGGATGAGACGGCGCTGAAAGACCGCTTTCAGCAATTCATGCAACTGGCGCGCGAACTGCTGACCGACTTCCGCGAAGTCGAACAAAACTTCCGCTTGCTGGACCGGCGCGTGCGCGAACGCATCGCACTGTGGGAAGGCGCCAAAGGCGCGCTGCTGGAGCAGATCATGGGCGAGCGCGATGCGATCGCCGATTCCGATCAGGGGCGCAGCTTCCGCGCGTTCTGGGATTTCCTGATGTCCAGCCGCCGTCAGGAAGAATTGTCCGCATTACTGGAACGGGTGCTGGCGCTGGCGCCGGTGGCCGAGCTGAAACCCGATAGCCGCACGCGCCGCGTACATTACGACTGGCTGGAAGCCGGTGAGCATACGCTGCGCACCGTGGCGCAGTTATCGCAGCAATTGCGGCGCTTTCTGGACGACCAGGCCTGGCTGGAAAACCGCCGTATCATGGATATCTTGCACGGCATAGAAGCCAAGGCGCTGGCGTTGCGCAGCGCTCAGCCGGCCGGGGAAGTGATGCGCATCCCCGGCCTGGCGGCCGAGATAGAATTGCCTATGGAGCGACCGCTGCATACGCCCGCCAGCAAACCGGTGCTGGCGGATATCGCGCTGCAGGCAGGCGACGAAATGCTCGATGCGGCGGCGCTGTACACCCAGGTGACAGTCGATCGCGCACAGTTGGCGCGCAATATCCGCCAAGCCTTGCAAGCGCAGGCGCAAATCACGCTGCGCGAACTCAGCGCTGCGCACCCCTTGCAGCAGGGGCTGGCGGAACTGATCGCCTACCTGCAATTGGGCAGCGAAACCTATAAAACGGTGGTGGATGAAAGCACCACTGACATCATCCGCTGGGAAACGAAGACGACCGACGGTGCACCTGTGCAAAAACAAGCGCGGCTGCCGCGCGTGATTTTTGTGAAATAAATTTTGTGAATGACGTTTTGTGAGACAGGCATGGAAGCAGAACTGCAAACCGAAAGCATCAGCAGCACAGACACTGGCTTATCAACATTGCTGATCAGCTTGCTGAAAGGCGTGCTTTACCGCGAAGGCGACGAACACTTATGGGCTGCGCTGCTCAAGCTGCAGGCCAGGGTGCGCGATTATATGGCGGTGCTGAACCTCGATTTGGTGCTTGACGAAGCCGAAGGCTATGCTTTTCTGAAGAGCCGCGCCGCAGGCGAAGAGGAAGAAACGCAAACCAGGTTGCCGCGCCTGATCGCGCGCCGCCCCTTGTCGTTTCAGGTCAGTCTGTTGCTGGCGCTGCTGCGCAAGAAGCTGGCCGAATTTGACGCAGGCGGCGGCGACACCCGGCTGGTGCTGAGCCGCGACGAGATCGTGGAGTTGATACGGGTATTTTTGCCTACCAGCAGCAATGAAACCCGGCTGATAGACCAGATCGAGACCCAGATCAACAAGGTGGTCGATCTCGGTTTTCTGCGCAAGCTGAAGGTCGCCAGCGGCCCGGCCAGTTTTGAGGTGCGCCGCATCCTGAAAGCCTTCGTCGATGCGCAATGGCTGGCGGATTTCGACGCGCGGCTGGCGACCTATCAGGCACAACTCGCTGGCGATACAGGTTCAACAGGAGCGCCCGAGGATGAATGAGTCACAGACTTTGGAGTTGGATTTCGCACCCGAAGCAAGCTTGCCGGGCTTTCGCCTGCTGCGGCTGGAGGTGTACAACTGGGGCACCTTCGACAGCCGGGTCTGGACACTGCAGGCAGACGGCAAAAACGCCTTGCTGACCGGCGATATCGGCTCCGGCAAATCGACGCTGGTGGACGCGATCACCACCCTATTGATACCGGCCCAGCGCATTGCCTACAACAAGGCGGCCGGCGCCGACACGAAGGAGCGCAGCTTGCGCTCTTACGTGCTCGGGCATTACAAGTCCGAACGCAACGAAGTCACCGGTAGCGCCAGGCCGGTGTCGCTGCGCGACCATCACAGCTATTCGGTGATACTCGGCGTGTTTCACAATGCCGCTTACCAACAGACTGTCACGCTGGCGCAAGTGTTTTGGATGAAAGAGCCGCACGGCCAGCCGGAGCGCTTTTACGTCGGCGCCGAGCGCGATCTGACTATCGCCGCCGACTTCGCACAGTTCGGCGCCGATATCAAGCAATTGCGTAAGAAACTGCGCGCACTGGGCGCCGATATCGAGGACAGCTTCCCCAAGTACGGCGCCTGGTTCCGGCGCCGCTTCGGCATCGTCAACGATCAGGCGATGGAATTATTCCACCAGACTGTTTCTATGAAATCAGTCGGCAATCTGACCGATTTCGTGCGCCAGCACATGCTGGAGCCGTTCGACGTCGCCAGCCGCACCAGCGCCCTGATCAGCCACTTCGACGACCTGAACCGCGCACATGAAGCCGTGCTAAAGGCCAAGCGCCAGGTGGAGTTGCTGACGCCGCTGGTGGACGACTGCCGGCGTCACACCGGCCTCTGTGCCGAGGTGGACGAATTCCGCGCCTGCCGCGACAGCTTGCGCAGCCATTTTGCACAGCTGAAGCTGGGATTGCTGGAGCAGGCGCTCGCAGCGATGATGGACGAATGGACGCGCCTAGCCAGCCAGGTCCACCGGCTGGAAAACCGCCGCGAGCAACAAGTTTTGCAAACCGATGAATTGAAACACGCACTGTCCGAAAATGGCGGCGACCGGCTAGAGCGCCTGAATGCCGACATCCGTTTAAAAGAAGGCTTGCGCGACGCCAGACAGGCAAAAGCACAGCGCTACGCTGCGCTGACTGGCAGCCTGGGCGAGCCTGCGGCGGCCGATGCGGATGCCTTCCTGAGCCAGCGCACGCTTTTTCTAACCATGCGTGAGAGCTTGCGCGGTGAAGACGCTGCTCTGCAAAACCAGCTGACTGAACATGGCGTCAGCTTCCGGCAAGGCAAGCTGGAACGCGATAGTTTGCAAGCCGAGATACAGAGCCTGAAACGGCGGCGCAACAATATCGACGAACGCCAGATACAGATCCGTGCGGCGCTGTGCGCGGCCTTACAACTGAGCGAAGATGAGATGCCTTTCGCGGGCGAGCTGCTGCAGGTACGCGAAGACGAACGCGACTGGGAAGGCGCTGCCGAGCGCATGATGCGCGGCTTCGGCTTGTCGCTGCTGGTGCCGGATAGCCATTACCAGGCCGTGGCAGAATGGGTGAACAGCAATCACCTGAGCGGCCGCTTTGTGTATTTCCATGTGCGGACACCGCGCCGCGGCGAATCGCCCGCGCTGCAGCGCGATGCGCTGGCCGGAAAAATCGCGATCAAACCCGATTCGCCTTTTTACGACTGGCTGGAGCGCGAGCTGGCGCACCGCTTCGATGTCGCCTGTTGCGCCACGCAAGAACAGTTCCGGCGCGAAGCGCGCGCCATCACGATTAACCGCCAGATCAAGGATACGACCGGACGCCACGAAAAGGATGATCGCCACAGCATTCAGGACCGCAGCCGCTATGTGCTCGGTTGGAGCAATGCGGCCAAGATCAAGGTACTGGAGAAAAGCTGCCGCCAGCTCGAAGCGGCACTGGGAGAAGTGGCGCGTCTGATGGCCGGGATACAGGCGCAACGCAAGGCTTTGGAAAGCCGCCTCGATATGCTGGCGCGCCTCGATGAATTCGGCGATTTCGACGAGTTGGATTGGGCCACGGTCGCCACCGGCATCGCCGCCTTGCAGGATGAACGGCAACGCCTGGAATCGGCGTCCGACCTGATACGGCAACTGCATCAGCAATTAACGCAAGCGAAGCTGGACATCGCCCAAACGGAAAGCGCGCTGGAAGCGGCCAGGGATAAGCGCTCCAAATGTGAGCAGCGCAGGCAAGACGCCGAAGCACTGCAGCAGCAAACCCAGGCGCTGCTCGCGCAAAATAAGCCTGACCCCGCATGGCACGCACGGCTGGAAACGCTACGCGCAGAAGCCTTGGGCGAAAAGGAACTGAACCTGGCGTCCTGCGACCCGTGCGAGCAAGAGATGCGCGCCTGGCTGCAAGCGCGTATCGACGCCGAAGAGCAGAAACTCAAACGTCTGCGCGACAAAATCAACGTGGCGATGGAGCGCTTTAAAGGAGAATTCAAACTGGAAACGGCCGAATTCGACGCCAGCATCGACGCCGCTTTCGAATATCAAAACCTGCTGGCTCAGCTGGGCCGCGACGATCTGCCGCGCTTCGAAGCGCGCTTCAAGGAAATGTTGAACGTCAACACCATCAACGAGATCGCCAACTTCAACGCCCAGCTGGCGCGCGAGCGCGAAACCATCAAGGAGCGCATTGCCCGCATCAACCAGTCGCTGACCCAGATCGACTACAACCCCGGCCGTTATATCGTGCTGGAATCGCAGATCAGCCCGGATCCCGATATCCGCGACTTTCAAAGCGATTTACGCGCCTGCACCGAAGGCAGCCTGAGCGGCTCGGACGACGCGCAATACTCGGAAGCCAAGTTCCTGCAAGTGAAGATCATCATCGACCGCTTCCGCGGGCGCGAAGGGCTGTCCGAACAAGACAAGCGCTGGACCGCCAAGGTCACCGACGTGCGCAACTGGTATTTGTTCGCCGCTAGCGAGCGCTGGCGCGCCGACGATAGCGAGCACGAACACTATTCCGATTCCGGCGGCAAATCGGGCGGCCAGAAGGAAAAGCTGGCCTACACGATACTGGCGGCCAGCCTGGCTTACCAGTTCGGTCTGGAATGGGGTGCGGCGCGTTCGCGCTCGTTCCGCTTCGTGGTCATCGACGAAGCTTTCGGGCGCGGTTCGGACGAATCGGCGCATTACGGCCTGACCCTGTTTGCCCAGCTGAACATGCAATTGCTGATCGTCACGCCGCTGCAAAAAATCCATATCATCGAACCCTTCGTCGCCAGCGTCGGCTTCGTACACAACGAAGGCGGGCGCGACTCCAAATTGCGCAACCTGTCCATCGCCGAATATAGGGAGCACAAGGCGGGGCTGGCGGCATGAGTTGGACCACGGCCGGCGATCTGAAAGCGCAGCTGCAACGCCGCTGGGAGCGTGGCGACTTGCTGCGAACTCTCATCAGCGGCGAAACGCTGTTTCCGCTACGGCTCAGCCTGAGCGTGCCGGCATCCTCCGAATTGGCCGCGCAATTTGCCGCAGTACGCGCCTGGATCGGCGGACTGAGCGCCCTGCCCCAAGTGCGCATAGAATGGCGCGAGTTCCGGCATGCCGTGCTGGGGGCGCAACGCCTGCCGCAATCGGCCTGGATAGACAGCCTGGAGCAAGCCGTGGCGCTGCTGGGCAAGCGTCGCGAGCTCACTGGTTTTAGCGAACTGCTGGCGCTCACACACGAGCGCCAACCGGCCTTGCTGGCCTGGCTGGGCAAACGGCCTTTGCAAGCGCTGGCCCTGGCCGGGCAATGGCCGCTCTTGCTGGACGTGGTGGCATGGTTGCAAGCGCACCCCCGGCCCGGCGTCTACCTGCGTCAGGTCGATCTTCCCGGCATCCATAGCAAATTCATCGAGTCGCAGCGCGGCGTGCTGTCCGAGTTGTTCGATGCCGTACTGCCGCCTGAAGCAATAGAATCCGGACACAGTGGCGTCAGCCAATTCGCGGCGCGTTACGGTTTTCTCGACAAGCCCGCCCGTATCCGTTTCCGCGTGCTCGATCCGCGGCTGGCCATCGTTCCCGGGGCGACGCTGCCCGATATAACGCTCGATGCCGCCAGCTTCGCCAAGCTGGATGCGCCTACACGTCTCGTGTTCATCACCGAAAACGAAACCAATTTCCTGGCGTTTCCTGAAGTGGCGCAGGCTATCGTGATTTTCGGCGCCGGTTACGGCTGGGATACCTTAGGGCAGGCGGAATGGCTAAAACGCTGCGCTATCCATTATTGGGGCGATATCGATACCCACGGCTTCGCCATCCTCGACCAGTTACGCAGCCGCTATCCCCATGTCACGTCGTTTCTGATGGACAGGACTACGCTGATGGCGCACGAGGCGCTGTGGGGCAAGGAGGCCGATCAGGTGAGCCACGATTTACTGAGACTCACGGCAACAGAAAAGGCCTTGTTCGACGAGTTAAGGGACAAGCGCATCCAGCCAGGTTTGCGCCTGGAGCAAGAACACGTGGGATACCGGTCGGTGACGGCGGCGCTGCAAGCCATCGCCGGAGATAGCCTGCCAAGGCCAGACGCATGACAACCGCGACCAGCGAAATGAAACTATTTTCGCAACTATTCAGCTCTCATGGAAAACATGAAAACCTCTCAACACAGAGACACAGAGGCACTGAGATACGCAGAGAAAACCTCAGCAATTCTCTGTTTTTCCTCTGTGGTGGAGCAGGGAATTCGAGCCGCGTAGCGGCTCGCCTGTGTAACGCTCCCTTCTTGCAAGAAGGAACTCCCTCCTCTGTGCCTCCGGTGAGAGGTTTAAGGTTTTTTTCCGTTTCCCATAGGCGGCTGAATAGTTAGCTATTTTCTTGCCGGCTCAATCGGGCCGAGCTATCCCGGCCGTGCTGGCCGCCAGGGCCTGCAGGCGCTCGATAACGAATTGCGCGACCGGGGAATGGCTGCGGCCACGTAGCGCGACGATGCCGACTTCGGAATGCAAATCCGGCACGCCGTCCAGGGTCAGCGGGACGAATTGCCCGGCGGCGACTTCGTCCGCGACGGCGGCGTGGATCACGGCCAGCACCGAGTCGGAACCAAGGGTGCTGCGTTTCAGCGTCAGCACGTCGTCGCACTCCAGCGCCAGCGGCAGCGGCGCGCCCGGTTCCAGCTCCAGTATCTGCGCCAGGGCGGTGCGTATCGCCTGCGGCAAGCGTACCGAGGCCAGGCCAAACGGGACGATCGCCGCCGGCCGCAGCCCCCGGTGGGCGAGCAGAGGATGGCCGGCGCGCACGTACAAGCCGCCCGGCTGACGCGCCAGCAGGCGGATGTCGAAATCCTGGCTGGGCGGCAAATCGTGGGTGTCCGCCACAAAGAAATCGAGCTCTTCCTTGCGCAAATGCTGCGCCAGATAATCCCAGTTATTGACCTCGACCCGCAAGCGTACGCCGCTGTAGCGCTGGCGCAACTCCGGCATTAACAGCGGCAGCAAGGTGGCGGCGGGGAACGGGCCGACGCCGAAAGCCAGCTCGCCTATCATTTTCTTGCGGTAGAGCGCGATGTCGCGCTCCAGGCAGCGGCTATCGAACAACAGCTTGCGCGCGCGCCCGATCACGAATTTGCCGGTCGGTGTGGGGATCACTTCGGTGCTGCCGCGATCGAATAACAGCACTTCCAACTCGGTTTCCGCCGCCTGTATGCTGCGGCTGAGCGCCGATTGCGACAGATGCACGCGCTCGGCGGCGCGGGCAAAATTGCCTTCGTCCGCCAGGGCGACCAGGTGCTTGAGACGCTTCAGATCCATACCCCTCCTTTTCGCGTTGCGGGCCATGCAGTGAGTGCATTGATTTTATCCGAAGAATACATTGGACCGCATCAAGCCCGCCACCTACACTCGATGCTACAAAAACCGGCACGGCACATAAAAAATACCGCTGTGTCACGCAAAATCACGTCAAATCGACAGGAGGCCAGGAAATGACGGAGACAACAAAGTCTGGAGATGTGGTGGCGGGTAGAGCGGCTACCTGCAGATCGATGCACTTACGCGCCACCGCGAGGATATCCCCATGAAAGCTATTTCACGTCTGATGGCGCTGGCCGCCGTGCTGGGCTTGCTGGCCGGCTGCGGCCGCCACGCCGGCAACAGCGGCGCCGGCGAAGCCAGCGCCACCACCGTCCGGGCTAATGCCGAATTCGGAAAATCGCTGGCTCTCGACGACCAGCAGGATTTCGAGGATGCCAGGCGCGGCCTGATCGCGCGCCCCGAGGGGAAAATACTCGGCGCGAACGGCGAAGTGCTGATCGATTTCGACGCCTATCAATTCATAGACGGCCCGGCCCCGGCCACCGTCAACCCCAGCCTGTGGCGCCACGCCAAACACAATGCGCAGCTAGGCTTATTCAAAGTGACCGACGGCATTTATCAGTTGCGCGGTTTCGACATCGCCAATATGACGCTGATCGCCAGCAAGAACGGCTGGATCGTGGTCGATCCGCTGACTTCGCGCGAAAGCAGCTCGGCGGCCATCGCCTTCGCCCGCAAGCATCTGGGCGAGCAAGCGGTCGCGGCGCTGATCTTTACCCACAGCCATGCCGACCATTTCGGCGGCGCGCTCGGCGTGCTGACGGCGCAGGAAGCGGCGGCGCGGCAAGTGCCGGTAATCGCCCCGGACGGTTTCATGGAAGAAGCGACCAGCGAAAACATCCTGGTCGGCGCCGCGATGGCGCGCCGCTCTGTCTATCAGTTCGGCAAAGACTTGCCACGCTCGGCCAAGGGCCTGGTCGACACCGGCCTCGGCAAGGGCGTGGCTTACGGCAGCATAGGCGTGCTGCAGCCGACCGTATTGATCTCCAAGGCGAGCCAGGAAATGGATGTGGACGGCGTGCACTTCATCTTCCATAACGTGCCGGGCGCCGAGGCGCCGGCCGAGCTGACGTTCGTCATTCCCGGGCGCAAAGCCTACGCCGGCGCCGAAAACCTGGCGCAGACCATGCATAATCTGTTGCCGGTGCGCGGCGCCAAGGTGCGCGATGCGCAACGCTGGGGCAGCTATCTCGACCAGGCGCTGGAACACAGCGCCGACGCCGAAGTGTATTTCGGCCAGCACAACTGGCCGGTCTGGGGCCATGCCAGGATCGCCGAATTCATCGGCAAGCAACGCGACACTTACCAATACCTGCACGACCAGACCGTGCGCCTGATGAACGCCGGCTATACCCCCTATGAAATCGCCGACAAGATCACCCTGCCGAAATCGCTGGCCTCATTCTTTGCCACCCGCGGCTATTACGGCGACCTGCGCCACAACGTCAAGGCGATCTACCAGTTTTATCTGGGCGCTTACGACGGCAACCCGGCGCACCTGAACCCCTTGCCGCCGCAAGAAGCCGCCAGACATTATGTGACGCTGGCCGGCGGCGCCGGGAAGGCGATCGCGGCGGCGCAAGCAGCTTTCGACCAGGGCGATTACCGCTGGACGAGCGAACTGCTGAATCATGTGGTGTTTGCCGACTCGGGCAACCAGGCGGCAAAGGATTTGCTGGCCCGCACTTACGATCAGATGGGCTATATGTCGGAGGCGGCCACCTGGCGCAACAGCTACCTGACGGCCGCGGCAGAGTTGCGCAACGGCCCGCCGAAGAAAGGCGTGAATCGCGCCATGATGCTGGAGATGCTGGCGCAGACGCCGATAGAGCGTTTCCTGGAAGCGATGGCAGCCGGCCTGGACGGCCCCGCCGCCGAAGGGAAAAACCTGAAAGTGAATCTGGTGCTGAGCGACACTAAAGAAACCTTCGTGCTGTGGATAGAAAACGCGGTGCTGCATCACAAGCGGGCGGCGCCCGCAGCTGACGCCAACGCCACCCTGTCGCTGACCAAGCCCATCTTCATCAAAATGATGGCGGGCACGGCCGGCGTGAAAGACACTTTGCTCAGCGACGACTTGAAAGTGGCCGGCAGCAAGATCGACCTGGTGCGCTTTTTCACGCTGATAGACAAGGCGGAAGCTGTGTTCCCTATCGTCACGAAATAAATGCGATGCTGCCCTGCCCCCGCTCCCGCCTGCGGGCGAGGGAGCTAAAACCGAAACCAGGCCCTAGCAGCCTGTCGGACTTAGGATGCGTCGGCTGCAAAATCACCTGGGCGGTCCATATTTCGCCTATTTTTTGGTCAATATGCCCGATATTGACGCAAAAAATAGTCAAAATCTGTCCTCGCCCAGCTGATTTTTCGCTTCGTGCTTCTTCATGGCGCCTATCACGTGCATCTCGCACGGCTTGCAATCGAATTTCAACGTGTATTTTTCTTCGCCGCTGACCAGGGTCATCGGTTCGGCCCTGACCTGGCCTTGCACGCCCTGCACGCCCTTGGCTTGCTTGGGGCAGAGCTTGAAGGAAAAACGCAGGCAATGCTTGGTAATCATCAGCGAAACTGCGCCGGCTTCCTCATGCGCTTCATAGGCGGCGGCGATCAGCTGGGCGCCGTGCTTTTCGTAAAACGCGCGCGCCTTGGCGTTGTAGACGTTGGCCAGATAAGTCAGCGTGGTTTCCGGATAAATGGCGGGCGGTTCGGTGGCCGCCTTGCGTTGCGGACGCTGCCAGGCCGCCAGGCGCGCCGCTTCGTGCGCCGCCACCGCATCGCGCCGCAGGGCGTTGATGGCGGAGGATGGCACGAACCACGGCTGTTGCAAGTGCAGATTGACCTGGGCCGCCTCGAACATGGTGTTGCCGAGCTTGGCCAGGCTGTCGCGCAAGCTCGCTTCGGCTTTCTCCGCGTGCTGGGCTGCTTCCAGCGCCAGCGGCACGGCCACTTCCGAGTTCACGCCGTCGGCGTCGCTGATCTGCAAACGCAGACCATCGGCAGCGTCGCTCAGCGTCAGCCAGAGCGGGATGCGGCGTTCGGCCGATTTTTTTGTCAGCGCGGCTTCCCAGCGGTGGTCGCGGTTGCGGTTGATCGCGATGCCTGCTTTTAAACCGGCCAGTTCAGCCATTTTTTCATTCGGAAATACGCGCCACACATCGCCATTTTCACCGGCGCCAACGCGCTCCACGGTATTTGCCTGGATGCCGGCGACTTCGCGCTTATGCATGTAGTTCAGGCCGTCGCCGTTGGCCATCGCCTCATTCGCTTCCAGCTCGAAGAAATCCTTGCCGAGTCGGGTGACATAACCGAGATGCAGGCCCACATACTTGGGCGAATCGAAGGCGCCGATGTCATCGAGCCGGCCATTGGCGAAATAATCGGTATGGCCGCGGTGGAAATTTTTATCCACATCCGGCGTGAACGCGATGCGGCTGACGCCGCTGGAAGCGCGCGTAAACTCGGGGCGGCGCTCGAGGATTTCATCGAGCAGCAAGCGGTAATGCGCCGTGATGTTTTTCACATAGCCCATGTCCTTGTAGCGCCCTTCTATCTTCAGCGACTGGATGCCGGCGTCCAGCAAGGCTTCCAGGTTGCGGCTCTGGTCGTTATCCTTCATCGACAGCAGATGTTTTTCATAGGCCACCACCCGGCCCTCGCCATCGCTGAGCGTATAAGGCAGGCGGCAGGCTTGCGAGCAATCGCCGCGGTTCGCGCTGCGGCCGTTATCGGCGTGCGAGATATAGCACTGGCCGGAATAAGCCACGCACAAGGCGCCGTGCACAAAATATTCGAGCGGCGTGTCGGTGGCGGCCTTGATGGTCTTGATCTGCTCTATCGTCAGTTCGCGCGCCAGCACCAGCTGCGAAAAGCCGGCCTGGCCCAGAAATTTCGCCTTGGCGGCGCTGCGGATATCGCACTGGGTGCTGGCGTGCATTTGTATCGGCGGAATATCGAGTTCCAGCAGCCCCATGTCTTGCACAATCAGCGCATCGACGCCGGCTTCGTATAGCTGATGGATTTGCCTGCGCGCCGCTTCCAGTTCGGCGTCGTGCATGATGGTATTCATGGTCACGAAAATCCGCGCATGGTAGCGGTGCGCGAATTCCACCAGTTGCGCGATCTCGCCGACTTCGTTGCCGGCGTTATGGCGCGCCCCGAAACCGGGCCCGCCTATGTATACCGCATCGGCGCCGTGCAAGATCGCTTCCCGGCCGATTTCTGCGGTCTTGGCGGGGGATAAAAGTTCTAGCTGATGGTCGAGCAGTGCCATGACGGATACCGGTGAGGAAGGAAGGGCGAAATTATCCTGGATTCCTCAGCTGGACAGGTTCGTGTGTGCGCTTTTCCGGCTTTCTGGCAAGGCGCGACGACGACGCAACCTTCATGTTGCAAGGAGAAGCAACGCAGCCAGGGAGCCGGAAAAGTGTGCAATCGAGCCTGTAGCGCTCTCACTCAGATGGTGAACGACTTGAATGCCGTTATTTTCAATAAAATAAACACTTATCGAAGCTGATTAGCGGTCAACTGGGGAATCTAGGATTATAGCGAAATCAAGGGCTTATGTCTTAGCTAGCCTGCGCTGCCGGCTGCTCGCAGGAAGCAAGCATTGTCAGCCTGGCATACCAATTTAAAACATACTTGCAAAAATTTCTTGCATTGCCGCCTGCCGGACGCCGCCCTGCGGCAGGCATTTTTTATGCCGCCTTGACTTAGCTCAGGGTGGGGTATTAAATAAATCAGAATGCCGTTCGCCCGGTCGATACCGGCCGCGAGCGGCACATGATGCATGCGGCGTCGCCCGCAGCTTGCTGCCCCGCAATCAACCGGAGATGAAGATGAACTCCTTACGTTTCGCTTCATGCTTGCTCCTGCTGGCCTGCTGTTACAGCGCCAACGCGACGATCAACCTGGTCACCGAAGACTATCCGCCCTTCAACTCGGTGGACTCCAAGACTGGCGAGGTCATCGGTATGTCGACCGAAAAGGTCAGAGAACTGATGAAGCGCGCCGGTGAAAAATACACGCTGGCCGCCTACCCCTGGGCGCGCGCCATACAAATGGCGCAAAACAATCCCGACACCTGCGTCTATTCGACCTCGCGCACGCCGGCCCGCGAGCAGCTCTACAAATGGGTGGGGCCCATGGTCAAAAACAACTGGGTAGTGTTTGCCCGCGCCGACGATAACCGCCACCCCAAAACCCTGACGGATTTGCGCCCCTATGTGATCGGCACTTACCGCAGCGACGCCATCGCCGAGTATTTTTCCTTAAAAGGCTACAACACCGAGCTAGCCAATATCGACTCCGACAATCCACGCAAGATGCTGGCCGGGCGCTTCGATTTCTGGGCCACCGGTGAACTATTGGGCTGGGACATCATACGCCAGCAAGGTCTGGAAAAACTGATCGTGCAACTGTTCACGTTTAACCAGACCGAAATGTATCTGGCCTGCAATACCGGCATGGCGCAGGCCACGATAGACAAGCTGAACCAGATCCTGAGAGACATGGAGAAGGACGGCGCCAGCGCCGCGATAGAAAAGAAATACAAGTAAGCCCTTTCTACGCTCTTACCTGAAGCGAGTCCTCTACAATGGCGGCTGGTCCGGCCATAGAGATTCGTCGCATGTTGAAATTTTCCCGTATTCTGTTGCTGCTGCTGTTTTCAAGCACGGCACTCGCGCAAAGCACCTTACCGGCTGACATGGAAGCCGCGTTAAACAAAGCCGAGCTGCCCATTAGCACGCTGAGCGTGTATGTCGCTCCCGCCGGCGGCGGCCAGCCCGCGCTGGAACTGGAGTCCGGGCGCGCCATGAGCCCGGCCTCGACCATGAAACTGCTGACCAGCCTGGTCGCGCTGGAAGAACTGGGGCCGGCGTTTCGCTGGAAGACCCAGATACTCGGCGACGCGACCATCAGCAAAGACGTGCTGCGCGGCAACCTGTATCTGCGCGGCGGCGGCGATCCGAATCTGAGCTGGGAAAAACTCGGCATGATGTTGCGCACGCTGCGCCAGCAAGGCTTGCGCAAGATCAGCGGTGACCTGGTGCTCGATCGCCATTATTTTCAGCCGCAACGGCCCGATCTGATCGGCGCGCCTTTCGACGAACACCCCGATGCGTATTACAACGTGATCCCGGACGCGCTGCTGATCCACAGCAACCTCACCGCGATCGGGCTGGAAGCGAATGCCGACAAGCTGACGGCGCACCTGCTGACCCCGCTCGCCGACGTCAGGCTCCACAACCGCCTGCGCCTGAATGACTTGCCCTGCAGCGAATGGGAAAGCGGCTGGCTGTCGCCCACCATAGCCAGCAAACGCGACCTGCTGGAAATCACGCTGAACGGCAGTTTCCCGCGCCGCTGCCAGGCCAGCACCCATCTGAACCTGTTGGACCGCAACCAGTACATCGCCCGCATGCTGCGCGCCTTGTGGCAAGAGATGGGCGGCAGCTGGCAAGGCCAGGTGCGCGACGGCAGCGTGCCGGACACGGCCATCCTGCTCGCCGAAAGGCTATCCGACACGCTGGCCGATACCCTGCGCATCGTCAACAAGCAATCGGATAACGGCATGGCGCGCCTGCTCTACCTGACGCTGGGCGCGGAAGCGGCCGAGCGCAACGGCGGCGACACCTTGCCAGCCGCCGAGGCTCGCGTGCGGGGCTGGCTGGCCAGGCACGCGATCGCCGACGACGGCCTGGTGCTGGAAAACGGCTCCGGCCTGTCACGCCTGGAACGCCTCAGCGCCCATCAGCTGGCCGCCCTGTTGCAAGCCGCCGCGCTCAGCAACTGGTCTCCAGAATTCACCAGCAGCCTGCCGATCGCCGCCCTCGACGGCACCATGCGAAAACGCCTGCACGGCAGCCCAGCCGAACAACGCGCCCGCATCAAAACCGGCACCCTGAACGGCAGCACCGCCATCGCCGGCTATGTCAAAGACAGCCACGAGCAACAATGGATCGTGGTCGGCATCGTCAACCACCCGGAAGCCAGAAAAGCGCGGGCGGCGCTGGATGCCTTGATATGCTGGGTGGCGGAGGGAAGGCCTTAAGGAAGCACGGATTTAATTGGATTTCGTCATCCCCGCGAAAGCGGGGATCCACCTACCTGTTTGATTTACATGGATTCCCGCTTTCTCGGGAATGACGCTTTTTGAATTAATCCGCATTGCCCTAAGTTTTTTTTCCACGCAAAAGGCAAAAAAAAATGCGGACAACGCCGCATCACCGCCAGGAAAACGTCAGCAGCCGTGAAAACAGGCGCTAGTGGTCTGCTTCGTAAATAGCGGACACGAGAAAGCGCAGGATTCGAGTTCCTGGCAAGGCGCGAACCGCAGCAATAGCGAGCTATTGCGAGGATGAGCAACGCCGCCAGGGGCTCGAAGACAAGCTTTATCGGTTCGATCATTTGCGAAACAGACCACTAGGAACGGATGCGCAACAAACCGAAAGCCGGTGGAAACGCCAGCCAGAAGCCGGAAGCCGGCATCAGGATCACGCCCAACACGCTGAACAAAAAAATGCCGAGACCGAGGCCGCGCGCCGAAGGAAAACTCCCGCTTTTTTCCAGCGCGGTAATCGCCATCCCCAACAAGGCCAGCGGCGGGCCGAATAGCAGAAACCAGACCGCAGCCGCCGTCAGCGGATCGCGCCCTACCGCGCCGACCACCCCGCGCTGCACGATCTGCAGCAATACCGGCCCGAACAACAGCCCGGCGACTACCGTATGCAGGGCCGCGACCGCCAGAAGCCAGCGCCCGATCCAGATCTTTTTTACTGTGCTTTGATGTTGCATTTAGGACTCCTTCATCAATTAACTCCAGGGATTGTGCGTCACCACCCGGGCGCCGATTTTTTTCAGCATATGCATCAGGCCCAGGTAGGCGCGGTCGAAATACGGCAGGTCTTCGTGGTAGCCCGCCAGCAGGCGCGCCAGATTTTGGTGATGGCCGGGCTCTGCCGCCGGGTAGGCCGACTTCCGGCTGAAATCGAAACGGGCGCTACGATACGGCTCCATTTGCCACGCATGCAGACGGCTCAGGGCCGGCATCATGTGCGCTTCAAAATCATCCAGGCTCAGCTCGGCCGAGATCAGCCCCAGCGCCCGATACGCCTGCCAGACGGCGTCGGCGCCGGCGCCGCTTTCCTGCTGCAGCAGCGCTTGCCATCTGGCGCCCATGGCGCGGCAAAACCCGGCGGAAATCGTCTTGGTGCAGCCAAAATCCAGCACCCCCAGCCTGCCGCCAGACATGAACAGAAAGTTCCCCGGATGCGGATCGGCATGCAGGCGGCGCAAGTCGCACACGCAGCTCCAGAACCAGTCGAACAGCAATTGTCCATAATGATCGCGCTGGGCCTGATCCGGAGCGGTCGCCAGCCATTCGTCGAGATGCAGCCCCTCCAGCCGCTGCATGCTCAGCACGCGCTTGCTGCTGAGGCTGGCGATTGCTTGCGGGATCACGATGCCGGGCAGGCGCTGATGTTGGCGGAACCAGTTCAGCTGCGCCGCCTCGTGCCGGTAATCGAGTTCTTCGGCCAGCTTGTGTTCCAGCTCGAGCAGCATACGGTCGACGATCTCTTCGCGCGGCAACAGGCCGGAGCCACGTCCCAGGGTTTGCAAAATGCCGCGCAACATGCGCAAGTCGCTGCCGATCGAGACGGCAATCCCCGGATACTGGACTTTGACCGCCAGCGCCATGCCGTCCGGCGCCAGCGCATGATGCACCTGACCCAGGCTGGCCGCCGCAAACGAAGCCGGGGAAAATGCCGCATACAGCTGTTCCGGCGCACAGCCGAATTCATGGCGGAACACTTTCTGCACCAGCGCCCGGTTCAGCGGCGTGACCTGGTAACAGCCCTTCGCCAGTTCGCGCCGCACCCCCTCCGGCAAAAAATCGGCTTCCATGCTGAGCAATTGCGAGACCTTAAGCGCAGTCCCCTTCAATTGATTCAGGGCGCGAAACAGAATACGCCCGAGTTCGGCTTCGTGCGCTTGCTGCGCCGCCGCCAGCGCCGTTTCATCCAGCCGCAAGCGGCGCGCCTGATGCCCCAGATGGGCGACGCCGGCATGCGCCAGCGCCAGGCTGCTGATCGCGCCGCGCCGGAGTTTACCGCTAGGCGGCGCGTTCATCTCTGGCTTTCAGTCCGCGTTTCGCCAGCTTCAGCATATCCATCAAGCCCGAGCCGTTTTGCATCAGGCGCGTCAATTGATTACGCACCAGAAAACCGAACAGCTCCGACAGTTTATTCACCACCCCGCTCTTCAGCGCCAGCACCAGCACCGCCAGGGTCAGATCGACTAGCTGGGTGGTATCGGAAAATTCCTCGCTATCGTCCTGCAGCCAATACACCAGCACCGCGAACAAATAATCGCCGAACAAACCGGCAATCAGGTTTTTGTAATCGCAGGCGGCGATCTCGCCGCTGCTCTCGGCTTCTGCGATGAAGCCCATCACCTGCTGCTTCAGCGCCTGCTGTCCCGGGATACTGTCGCGCAGCATCAACAGCGGCGAACGCGCCACGATAGTCCGTGTAATCGCGACAAATTCCCGGTCCGCCAGCAACAGCTCCAGCAAGGCGTCGACCAGGGTTTGCAGCCGCTCCTGCAGCGAGAATTGCGCCAGCTCCGGCGTCTCTCGCGTCAACTGCAGCGCGATTTCCATGCTCAATTCGTAGTAGCCGAGCAGGAGTTTCTCTTTGCTGGGAAAGTATTTATAGATAGTCGCGTCCCCTATCCCGGCGGCGCGCGCGATCTGTTTCATGGTGGTCGCTTCATAACCGTGCTCGCCGATCAAATCGACCGCCGTACGGATAATCTGACGCCTGACCTGCTCTTGCTGGGATTTGGAGGTTTTCATAATAAATACCAACTATCGTTTAAAATTGTTTTTAACAACTTTAATGTATATTAAGTATTCTTAAGATGCAAGATAAATACCCTCGGCCAAACCAAAAAAGCCCGCGGCGGCAGCCAAACTGTTCCGGAAACAGAGAATATACTCCCCCCAAGTATTTTTAATGACGCAATGAATTCATTGGCAACAGCTTAATTTTTGCTGATACTCCTCGATTTTCACGAAAATCAAGACTAACTATGCGACCTGCTTGGAGGCACATGCACACCCTTGCCCCCCCCTTTCCCGCGAAAGCGAGCAAGGCTCAAGCCGCCTGCTCCCGCACCAAGCGCCCCAAGGTCCTGAACCCCTGCTCCATTTCCCGCCCCCAGGGCCGCGCTATATTCATGCGCAAGTAATGCCCATACTTGTCCGAGCTGGAAAACAGGCTGCCCGGCGTGAACGCGACGCCCTGGCTGACCGCGACCCGCAGCAAGGCCAGGCTGTCGACTTCGGGCGGCAGCTCCAGCCACAACCACCAGCCACCGGCCGGGCTGACCACCTGGGTGCCGGCCGGGAAGTAGCGGCGCACCGCCTCCAGCGCCAGCGGGATATTCGCCGCCAAGCGTTCGCGCAATTTCCGCAGATGCGAAGGCAAGCCGCCCGAGGCCATGAATTCCGCCAGCACCGCCTGCTCGAACAAGGGCGTCACCAGCGAACTGCTGAGCTTGAGCGAAGCGATGCGCGCCTGGTAGCGCCCGCCCGCAACCCAGCCGACCCGGAACGCCGGCGCCAGGCTCTTGCTGCACGAGCCGCAATAGATCACGCGGCCATGCCTGTCCCAGGCCTTGACCGGTTGCGGGCGCTCGTGCTGGTGCGACAGGTCGCCAAACACATCGTCTTCGATCAGGGCGATGTCGTGCTGCTCGATCAGCTTCAGCAAGCGCTTCTTGTTCTTGTCCGGCATGGCGCAGCCGAGCGGATTCTGGAAGTTCGGCATCGCCACCACGGCGCGCACGCCGGGCTGGTGTTCCAGCGCGTATTCCAGCGCTTCCAGGCTGAGCCCGGCGCCCGGCACGCACGGCACTTCTATCGCTTTCAGGCCGAGGTTATCCAGCATTTGCAGCAAGCCGAAATACACCGGCGACTCCACGATCACCGCCGAGCCGGGCGGCGCCACCGCGCGCAGGGCCACGCTGAGCGCCTCGGTGCTGCCGTTGGTGATCAGCCAGTCGGAAGGCGCGACCTGCACCCCACAGCCGGCCAGCCAGTGACTGAGCGCCGCCTGCAAGGCCGGGAGGCCGGTGCCGGTCGGATACACCCCGAGCGCGGCCGCATCCTGCCGCAGCAAGCGTTGCGCGATGCGCGCCAGCGCCTCCACCGGATACCACTGCGGCGCGGCGCTGGCCAGATGCAAGCCGAGTTGCAGCGGCTGCGCGGTCAGCGCATACAACTCGGTCAGGCGGTGTTGCAGCGACACCAGCTTGTCGTATTCCACCGTCTGCGGCGCATCCGGCTGTGTGGTTGGCGTGCTGCGGCGCGCCTGCCAGTCGGCCACATACATGCCCGACTTGGAGCGCGCCTCCACCAGCCCCAGCTGTTCCAGATGACGGTAACAGCGGATCGCGGTCGCCACGCTGAACCCATGCGTCGCCGCGCACTCGCGCACCGAAGGCAGGCGCTCGCCAATCTGGTAGCGCCCGGCCTGAATCCCGCGTTTGAACAAGTCGGCCAGTTGCAGATAACTGTGCTGCATAACAGTTTCCAAAAAATAGACTCTGTACAGCTTAACCGGTCGCGCCGGCGTTGAACAGACTTTCCTTGTCAGCCGCGCAGCGTGGTCAGCAGCGTCACCAGCGTGGCAATGGCCGTGTAAGGTTGGGGATCAGTGTGCGCAGTGAAGCGCACCGCCAATCGTTCTGCACGTTGGGTGGCAACGGCCAAATGTTCGCTGGTGGTTGCAAATGCTTTTCCCGCGCCTTTCTCGTAACCGGGAATATGCTGCTTCAGACGGCGCATTACTTCGTCGCGGGGTAGCGGAGCCTGAATGTCTTCGTAATGGAGCAGCAGCCACAGCTCAAAACTGGGCACCGAGGCAACGGCCTGAAAAACGACCGGCTGCTTGGCATCGTTTCTGAGCTTGGCGTCCAGCGACTCAGCCAGCCGCAGTGCGTCGAAATAGCTGTCATGATCGTCGCGATCGAACACGGCATAGACCTGCTCGAACGCGCGCCGTTGTATGTTTTTGTGACTGTCACCGTTTTCAAACAATGCCTTGGCGTACTTCACCACCTGAATGGGCGCGGTGCCCAACTCGCTGGGGCGGACCTCCACATTGGCGGTGTGCAGGCGATAGGCGGTACGAATCTCACGAAAGTAGTTCGGCTCGGTCTTGCTGCCTTCGGAAACAATCAGGATGCGGTCGTAACTAGCACGCCGTCCCTGTTTGCGTTCAAGCTGCTTCTGCTGGCGCTCTTTAGGGGAATTATCGCGGGCCATCAGTGCTTCAGCCCCAGAGTGTGGCTGAAAAATGGAATACCGCCGTAACGCCCCATCAGGTAGCCGCGCTCAAGTGCCTCGTTCTTGCGCGGGCTGAATTCTGACAGGCTCACTAACACTGATGTCTGATCTCGATCTTTCTCCACGAACCAAACCTGATCGCGTCGGAATAGATCGGGGGCGTCCAGCAGCGAAGTGTCGTGGGTAGTAAAGATCAACTGCGCACCGCCAGTGTTGATCTCTGGCCGATGAAATAGCCGCACTAGTTCGCGCACCAGCAGGGTGTGCAAACTGGTGTCGAGTTCGTCTATGACCAGCGTCAGCCCTTTACTGAGTATGTCCAGCACCGGCCCGGTCAGAAACAGCAGATTGCGCGTGCCGCTGGATTCGTCCATCAAATCAAACACGGCTTTGCCCTGTTCTGTGACGTGGTGGAAGCGCAGCTGGTGCTCCTCCAATTCCTCGGATCGCAATTCTGTTTTACCGGCCACAGGATCAAAGTAAACAGCCTGTCCCGGCACCTTGCGGGTCTCTACATCGACATCGGAGATGCTGATGTCGGCTGCGGTGAGGAAGTTGCAGATATCCTTGCGACCGGCAGCCTGTTTGAGCATCTGGATAGATTCCTGCGGATTGAGTTGGGCCTGTTCGTTGAAGATTACCAGCCGCTTGACGAACCAGTCGAACACCGGTCGCAAGGCCTCGCTGTTCAGTTGTACCGCCATCGACAAGAACAGCGCGTTCGGGCGGGTAGCGCCTTCCCACACATTCTTGGGTCCCTTGAGGCCGGACCCGAAGTCGTAGACATCTTTGCCGGTTTCGGTATCAAAGTGGCGTACAAACCAGCGCTGAGGTTTGAATGCCTTGTAAACCAGCAGATGTTCGCTGACGATGCGCTGTGCCGTCATGGCAAAGCCATACTGATAGCGCACGCCATCAAGCAGGAAGGTGACTTCAAACTCGGTGGGCTGGCTGGCGGACTCAGCGTCAAGTCTAAAAGGATGCACTGCAAAGGTCTGACCAGGCTGGATCACTGTAGCCGATTCGATCACCACGCCGCGCATGTATTGCAACGCCTTGATCAGATTGGACTTGCCGCTGGCGTTGGCGCCGTAGACTACAGCACTGCGCAGCAAGATAGGCGCGGCACTGATACCGGTTGCTTGTGTGTGAGTGTCCCGCAGTGTCTTGTCCTTGGACGCAACAAGACTGAGCACCTGTTCGCTGCGCAGACTGCGGAAGTTCTTGACGCGGAACTCTATCAGCATTGCATTCATCCCATAAGTTAAAAATATATCGATATTATGAGCAAAAACAGCAAAATTACAAATTATTTCAATAGCAAACCTATTTTACCCTACTGAGCTCGTAAGTACTTTCGGCCACAGCCCCGGCACAGCTGCTGCTTTACGTGGGGATAGTTGCCGAGTATCAAACCGTCTTTTTGGCCGACACCGGTCTGTCGTTCGCGCCTGAATCGGTCAGCCAGTTGCAAATAACTGTGCTGCATAACAGTTTCCAAAAAATAGACTCTGTACAGCTTAAACCAGCACGGCACTGTGCGCAAACCGGCGACCAGGTCAGCTTACACTCAGGCTGTATTTGCGTCAGACCTTGATGCGTAAATTTTCGGCAGCGCTTGAACCTACTGACGCCCTAAAATCCTGTCATAGATGGTCGCCCCCATGATGCCAAGCTTTAAATTCATGAATCGAAGCAGGTAAAAATTGCAGCCATAGATCCGGACTTTATATGAGGCGAAATTTTTGCCTCTGTCCCTGATGGAATACGCTGGTTAAGTCCTA
>JACPWS010000017.1 GCA_016196925.1 Burkholderiales bacterium
GCTAAAGGCACGCTGGGATGACATTGCAAACATTGTGCGTTGATTAGAGCTGCGCCGGCTAAGGGTTTGCGCTTAGCAGCCTGTCGGACTTAGGTCGTCGAAGCGAAAAATCAGCTGGGCGAGCGAAGATTTTGCCGGATTTGCAGCGTCAATATCGAGATATTGACCAAAAAACCGGTGAAATATGCGCCGCTCAGGTGATTTTGCAGCCGGCGATTCCTAAGGAAACGCAGATTAATTCAAAAAGCGTCATTCCCGCGAAAGCGGGAATCCATGTAAATCAAGCACTTAGGTGGATCCCCGCTTTCGCGGGGATGACGAAATCCGATTAAATCCGTGCTTCCCTAAGTCCGACAGGCTGCTAGCACGGTGCAATAACAACGTCTAACGCAAACAGAGCCTAAAAAAGGGGGAGTATCCGGTTTTGCCCGCGTAAACGGGCGCATGCCGGCCAAGGCCGGTCACGGCGCCAGCGCGTCGGCCAGCGCGCGCAATAGTTGCGCGCCGTCGCCTTGCCAGCTGCTGCCGTGCATGCAGGCCAGCGTGCTCGGGGCGGCGGCGGCCAGCCTTTCCAGCATCGCGTGCGCGTTCTGGGTGTGCGAGTAATAGTCCATCGCATGGCGGAAGGCTTCGCTCGGCCCCAGGATGTCCGATTGCGTGAGGGCAGGGTGTTCGGCGCCGCCCTGGGTGAACAGATCGCCGCATAACAAGGTCCGCGTTTGCTCTTCCATCAGGAAGCCGCATTCCCAGGCGTGCGGCAGGTGCGGCGTGTCGAACCAGCGCACCGTGTGCTTTCCCAGTACCAGCGTTTCCCCGTCCTCCAGCGCGCGCGCCGGGCGGTCGGCCATATCGTCTATCGACACCAGCGCCGCCACCTTGCCGCACAGCGGTGCAGATTGCGGCGCCGCCGCCAGCCACTCGTTGAGCGAGCCGCACTCATCGGCCTCGACGTGCGACAAGCCTAGGTAGCGCAGGCGTTCCACCGGCATGACGCTGGCCACCGCTTCGCGCACCAGGGGGAACATCTTGCGCGGCCCGCTGTGGAATAGCAGGGGCGCATCGTCGACAATCAGGAACTGATTGAACGAGAAGCCGCCCGCCCCGCCCGGTATGGTGATTGCGGTGTTGATGCGGTAAATCCCGTCGGCAATTTCATGGATATTCGTGCCGGACTGCTGGTTCGTGATGTGCATGTTCACTCTCCCGGTCAAGCGCGAAAAATTAGCGCTGCTTGCTGTCGTCCAATGAGTTTAATCGGCAAATTCCCGAATTGCCAGGATGCTGAGAATAGTAAGTGGTGCCGCTGGCCGGAATCGAACTGGCGACCTTCGCATTACGAATGCGCTGCTCTACCAACTGAGCTACAGCGGCTGAAAGCAAAATTTGTACAAATCGTGTCCGCATGAGTCAGGCATCAGACTGTAGACGGCCTGATAGCCTTGCCGTTCATCATAGCAGAAACATATCGGTGATGAACGGGCGGCTGGGAGATTTTCGGGCTTCACGTCCATAAAAAAAAGCCCCGCAAGCTGCGGGGCTCTCGGATACAGCTTCGCCGGGGGGGCTATTACATCATGCCGCCCATGCCACCCATACCGCCCATGCCGCCCATGTCGCCCATGCCGCCGGCTGGCTTGTCTTCGGCCAGTTCAGCCACCAGTGCGTCGGTGGTCAGGATCAGGCCGGCGACCGATGCCGCATTTTGCAATGCAGAACGGGTCACTTTAGCCGGGTCCAGGATACCCATTTCTATCATGTCGCCATACGTGTCGTTGGCGGCGTTGAAGCCGTAGTTGCCTTTGCCGTTGACGATGGCGTTAACGACCACGCTAGGCTCGCCACCGGCGTTGGCGACGATTTCGCGCAGAGGCGCTTCGATCGCTTTCAAGACCAGCTTGATGCCGGCTTCCTGATCGTGGTTGTCGCCTTTGATGTCGCCGGCTGCCGCACGTGCGCGCAACAGGGCGACGCCGCCGCCAGGAACCACGCCTTCTTCGACGGCTGCGCGGGTAGCGTGCAGCGCGTCTTCTACGCGGGCTTTTTTCTCTTTCATTTCGACTTCAGTCGCTGCGCCTACTTTGATCACGGCAACGCCGCCTGCCAGCTTGGCAACGCGTTCTTGCAGTTTTTCGCGGTCGTAGTCGGAAGTCGCTTCTTCGATCTGGGCGCGGATTTGCTTGACGCGCGCCTCGATGCCGACAGCCTGGCCGGCGCCGTCGATCACGGTGGTGTTTTCCTTGCCGATTTCTACGCGCTTGGCTTGGCCGAGGTCGGTCAGCGTGGCTTTTTCCAGTGTCAGGCCGACTTCTTCAGCGATCACATTGCCGCCGGTCAGGACGGCGATATCTTCCAGCATCGCTTTACGGCGGTCGCCGAAGCCAGGCGCCTTGACGGCGGCGGTTTTCAGGATGCCGCGGATGTTGTTGACCACCAGAGTCGCCAGCGCTTCGCCATCGACGTCTTCGGCGATGATCAGCAATGGACGGCCCGATTTAGCCACTTGCTCCAGGATAGGCAGCAGATCGCGGATGTTCGAGATTTTTTTGTCGAACAACAGGATGAACGGGTTTTCCAGGATGACGGCTTGCTTCTCTGGATTGTTGATGAAGTAAGGGGACAGGTAGCCGCGGTCGAATTGCATACCTTCAACGATGTCGAGTTCGTTGTTCAGGGATTTGCCGTCTTCTACGGTGATCACGCCTTCCTTGCCGACTTTGTCCATCGCGTTGGCGATGATGTCGCCGATATCGGCGTCAGAGTTGGCGGAAATCGAGCCGACCTGGGCGATTTCTTTGGAAGTGGTGGTTGGCTTGGCCAGGTTCTTGACTTCGGCAACCAGGGCTACCACAGCCTTGTCGATGCCGCGCTTGAGGTCGGTCGGGTTGTAGCCGGCGGCGACGTATTTGAAGCCTTCACGCACGATGGCCTGGGCCAGCACGGTCGCGGTCGTGGTGCCGTCGCCGGCGTTGTCGGAAGTCTTGGAAGCGACTTCTTTCACGAGCTGCGCGCCCATGTTTTCCAGCTTGTCTTTCAATTCGATTTCTTTGGCGACCGATACGCCGTCTTTAGTCACGGTAGGGGCGCCGAAAGAACGCTCCAGTACCACGTTGCGGCCTTTAGGGCCGAGTGTGACTTTAACTGCATTCGCCAGGATGTTGACGCCGTTGACGATTTTTGCGCGTGCGTCGTCGCCGAAAATAACTTGTTTAGCTGCCATGTTATAAATCTCCGATTTCTTGAATGGGCTTGAGTGGGATAGTGATTACTTCTGGACGATCGCGAAGATGTCTTCTTCGCGCATGACCAGAACTTCCTGACCGTCGACCTTGACAGCCTGGCCCGAATATTTGCCGAACAATACGCGGTCGCCGACTTTAACTTCCAGTGCGCGAACTGAGCCGTTTTCCAGCACTTTGCCGTTACCGACGGCCAATACTTCGCCTTGGTCTGGCTTTTCTGCTGCTGCGTCAGGCAAAACGATACCGGAGGCGGTTTTAGTTTCTTGATCCAGACGTTTAACGATCAGTCTATCGTGCAGGGGACGAAGGTTCATACAAACTCCTTTTAAATAGGCGATTGGGTTGCTGATGGAATTCTTAAAGGCTGGGGACAGACTTGTTAGCACTCTCTCCCAACGAGTGCTAATTATATGGGCGGGGTGGGGGATTTTCAAGGATGGGAATTTTATCTGTTGCAAATATTAATAATTAGACACCTTCTCCCGCAGGCGGGTAAGGGAAGGAAACAGCGCTTCCGCCTTAGAAAAGGCGGAAGCGCTGCGTATGTCTGACAACAGGGGGCTAAGTCCGGCCCGGATCCCAGTTGAGCGCCTCTCTGTGCGCTTCGGCTTCGGCGCTGGCGAGGGCGGCCTTGGCGCGGTGTATCTGTTGCTGTACCGCGTCGGGCAAGGCGCTGATGACGTCGCGAATGGCGGCGGCCAGCAATTCTCCGGTCAGACAAGCCGTATCGCATTGATGCACGCTGGCCATCGCTTCCAGATCGCGGGCCAGCGCGGCGGGAATCGGCCCGGCTACCGTACGTATCGAGGAACTGTGCGTGTCACAACTGTATTCGGTGGCCGCGCCTGCACTCAGACGTGCTGCCAGATTGCGGATTTGCTCGCCCATTTTGATGATCCTCCAGATGTTGCCGCAAACAGGAAATCCACCTTCAGTATTGGTCAAGTTAGCCATCACAACAAGCACAGATTGGCAATAAGCGCCGGGCGGGTTTGCGTTTAGTCAAGAAATGCGAAAAAACCGGCCCGGCGCTATGGCGCCGTCGGCGGGCGCCGCGTATAAGCATTTCGGCTGCCGCCGCTTACCCCGAAAGAACTAGGCGCGGCTGGTCATTTGTACGATTTCAAACGCTAATGAGAATGGTTACTATTTGCGTATCAATTCATAACCCTGGAGTTCTCATGGCTCAACCGCTTACTTCCCGTCTGGTCAAACGCTTGTTTGTGCTGGCAAACGCCGCCGCCGCACTCAACGCCTATGCCGTTGAATATCCTATCGGCACGCCGCAACAACGTTTCGGCATGGAAATCGCCGCCGTCTACCTGCAACCGGTGGTGATGGAGCCGGACGGCATGATGAAAAAAGCCGAAGAATCCGACATCCATATCGAGGCCGATATCAAGGCGCTGGCCGGCAATCCCAACGGTTTCGAAGAGGGCGCCTGGGTTCCCTACCTGCTGGTCAAATTCGAGGTCAGCAAGCAGGGCACGAATCAAAAAGTCGCCGGCGACTTCATGCCCATGGTGGCCAACGACGGCCCGCACTACGGCGACAACGTCAAGCTGTTCGGCCCGGGCAAATACCATGTGAAATACACCATTTTTCCCCCATCGGAAAATCATCACGCGCATTTCGGCCGTCACACCGACCGCCTGACCGGCGTGCGCCCGTGGTTCAAGCCTTTCGAGGTGGAATACGACTTCACCTTCGTCGGCGTCGGCAAGAAAGGCGGGTATTAAGTCATGCTGAACCGTCTCAATCTCAAGCCGTTGGCGGTGGCGGTGACGCTAGCCTGCGCCGCCTCCGCTGCGTCGTCCGCTACGGCTAACAAGGCCGATCTGGCGCGTTTGCTGGAGAAACTGAATCAACGCGTGGAAAAGCTGGAGCAGCGTAACGCCGAACTGGAAAACCAATTGCGCGCCAGCCGCGCACCGGCCGCCAATACCACTGCCGCAGCGGCGCTAGCGCAGCGCGTGCAAACGCTGGAAACGCAGCAGGCGCAAGTCGAGCGCGGATTGGAAAAGGAAAGCATCAGCGAAAGAGAACCCGACCTCACGGCGCGCCTGAAGCTGCTCGAGTCGCAGGCCGTCAACGCGCAAAGCGCAGTGCGTAAAGTGGGCGCCTTCGATGGCGTCAGCGCCGGCTTCAGCCTGACTACGGTGGCGCAGACGCATCGCGGCATTCCCGCCGCCAGCAGTCAGCTGAACTATCGCGGCGATGCCTACGTCAGTTTGCCGCTGGCGAAGATAGGCGATATCGAACACAAGGTCTACGCTCAGTTCCGCCTCGGCCAGGGGCAGGGCTTGAACGATGCTCCCAGCTTTGCCAAACCTAACGCCAGCGCTTTCCGCGTGCAAAGTACCGCCGCCGACGACGCCGTGGCGGTGCTGGGGCAGGCCTGGTATCAGGCCGATATTCCCTTGCCTTTCGGCGGCTATAAGCCGCACTCCAAGGAAACGCTGGAACTGAACTTCGGCAAGATGGACCCGTTTGTCTTCTTCGATCAGAATGCCGCGGCCGGGGATGAAACCCGCCAGTTCCTGAACACGATTTTTGTCCACAATCCTTTGCTCGATGCAGGCGGCGACATCGGCGTCGATGCCAATGGTTTTGCGCCCGGCTTCCGGCTTTCGTATGTGAATGCCAGCGCCAAGCCGCAAACCTGGCGCGTATCGCTCGGCGTATTCGGCGCCGGCGTGCAAGGCGCGAATTACCAGCGCAGCCTGAGCGCGCCGCTGGTCATGTTGCAAGCCGAGACCGAACAGCGTCTGATGCAGGGTTTGGCCGGTAATTATCGCGTGTATGCCTGGCGCAATCCCCAGGCCGCGCATTACGATGCTGCCGTCGCCGGACCGGAACAGCATAGCGGCTGGGGAATGTCGGCCGATCAACGGGTAGGCGACGGTGTCACCGTGTTCGGCCGCTATGGACATCAATTGCAGGGCCATGTCAGTTTCGATCGCGCCCTGACTCTGGGCGCCGAGTTCAACGGTTCGTATTGGGGGCGCGGCGGCGACCGCATGGGCGTGGCGCTGGGCTGGTTGAAGATCAGTCAGGATTACCGTGCGTTTAGCGGTACGGCCAGCGGCGCCGAAAAAGTCGGTGAGTGGTATTACCGCTGGCGCATCAACAGCCAGTTTGAACTCTCGCCTAACTTCCAGTACTTCGGCAATCCGGCTGGCGAAGGCGGCGCCGACGCCATCAAGGTGCTGGGGCTGAGGGCGCAGATCAGTTATTGAACCAGCCATTTTTATCGGATTGACACTAGCCTGCAGCTGCGGGCTTGCGTCATATGGAGCAGGAGTTTCATTGTGCGAAAACTATTTTTAAATTTGGTCGCTGTGCTGACGCTGGCCGGCGCGTTCGCCGGGCCGGTACTGGCGGACGGCATGCCGACCTTCACGCTGGTGATGCGCGCCGGCCGTTTTCAGCCGGAAACGTTGGTAGTGCCGGCCAACACCAAGTTCCGTCTGCTGATCAAGAACGAAGGGCCGGGCGCGGAGGAATTCGAGAGCATAGAGTTACGCAAGGAAAAAGTGCTGGCGCCCGGCGTGACCAGTTTCCTGATCTTCCAGCCGCTGAAACCGGGCAGTTACAAGTTTTTCGGCGATTTCCATCCCGCGACGGCGCAAGGCCGTTTCGTCGCCAAATAAGGAGGCGTCATGGGTAATTCTCTGTTCATCGTCTGGCGCGAAAGCGTGGAAGCGATGCTGGTGCTGGGTATCTTGCACGCCTGGCTGAAACGCAACGAAGGTGCCGGCGGCGGCTTGCGCGCCTTGTGGCTGGGTGTGCTGGCCGGCATCGCACTGGCGGCGCTGCTGGGCTGGGGCATGGTCAGTGTGCAGGGCGAGTTGAGCGGGGCGGCGCTGGAATGGTTTCAGATCGCCATCCTGTTTATCGCTGCCGGTCTGATCGCGCAAATGGTGCTGTGGATGCAAAAGCACGGCCGCCAAATGAAGCAGCAACTGGAGCGCGACATGGCGCGCGCCGCGCAGCAATCGGGCCGCTTCGGCGTCGCCGCCGTGGCCGCGCTGGCGATCGCGCGCGAGGGCGCGGAAACCGCGATTTTCCTGTACGGCATGGGACTGGAGAGCCAGAACGGCGCCGGCATGGCGTTCGGCGCCGGCCTCGGTTTCGCGCTGGCGGCGGCGACCGCGTGGGCGCTCAATCGCGGTCTGGGCATGCTGAATTACCGCCAGTTTTTCCGCCTCAGCGGCTTGCTGTTGCTGCTGTTCGCGGTGGCCTTGCTGGTGGCGGGAGTGGACCGCCTGATCGGGATGGATGTGCTGCCGGCGCTGGTCGATCCGCTGTGGGATAGTTCGGCGCTGCTGGACGATAACAGTGGCTTCGGCACTTTGTTGTCCGCCTTCACCGGTTACCGCGCCCGCCCTTCGCTGATGCTGGTGGCGACTTACGCCGCTTACTGGCTGACGGTGGCGGCGCTGCAAAGAAAGCTGGCGCGCCATGCATAGCGCGCCTCCGTTCGCCGCCGGCTCTCCCGCCAGCCGGCGCACCCTGCTGGCGCGCTTGGGCGACGCCATGCGCCGTCATAGCCGCGTCATCCTCGGCATACAGTGCTGCGTGCTGCTGATCTACCTGACGCTGCTGATCGTTCCGGCGCTGCTGCCCTTGCCGCCGGAAGATGCGCATATCTACGACAACTTGCGCCTGTTCGCGCAATGCATGTTCTGGGGCGTCTGGTGGCCGTTCGTGATGCTGGCCACCATGCTGTTCGGGCGCGTCTGGTGCGGCGTGTTCTGCCCGGAAGGCGCGCTGACCGAATTCGCCAGCCGACACGGCCTGGGCCGTCCCATACCGCGCTGGATACGCTGGAGCGGCTGGCCCTTGCTGGCCTTCGTCTGCACCACGGTGTACGGGCAACTGGTCAGCGTGTACGAATATCCGGAGGCCGCCTTGCTGGTGCTGGGCGGCTCTTCGCTGGTGGCGCTGGCCGTCGGCTTCATGTACGGCAAAGGCAAGCGCGTCTGGTGCCGCTACCTGTGCCCGGCCAACGGCGTGTTTTCTTTGCTGGCGAAGATCGCGCCGCTGCATTTCCGCGTCGATGAAGCGGCCTGGAAGCTCGCTACCGCGCCGGCGCCGCGCATCAATTGCGCGCCCCTGATCGATATCCGCCACATGAAGAGCGCTTCGGCTTGCCACGCCTGCGGCCGTTGCAGCGGGCAGAAAGGCGCGGTGCAGCTGGCGCTGCGTTCGCCGGCGCAAGAAATCCTGCAGAGCCGGAACCAGGATGTGAAGACCGAGGAAATCCTGAGCCTGACCCTGGGCGTGATCGGCGTTGCCAGCGCCGCTTTCCTGTGGTCGTCCAGCCCCTGGTTCGTGACGCTGAAAACGGCGGCGGCCGACTGGCTGATAGAGCGCGACTGGTTTTTACTGCTGCAGGATAACGCGCCGTGGTGGCTGTTGACGCACTATCCGGCCGCCAACGACGTGTTTACCTGGCTGGACGGCTTGTGCATCCTGGCCTATATCCTCGGCGGCGGCCTGGTCTTGGGCGGGACGCTGCTGGCGCTGGTCGCACTGGCGGCGCGCGTGGCCGGGCAAGCCGCTTTGTCGTGGCAAAGGCTGGCGCTGGCCCTGGTGCCTGTGGCGGGCATGGGCATCTTCCTCGGATTGTCGATGCTGACGCTGTCGCACCTGAAGGCGGAGCGCATCGTCCTGAGCTGGGTGCCGCAGGCGCGCGCCTTGCTGTTGCTGCTGGGGACGGGGTTTTCGCTGTGGCTGGGCGGGAAAATGCTGGTGGCGCGGTTCCAATGGCGCAGCCTGTGCGCGTTCGCCGTTTTCAGCCTGGCGCCGGCGCTGATCGCTGCGTTGTGGTCTTACAATTTTTTTGTCTGATGGCAAGCAGCGGCACGCAGCGGTTGGCCAAACGCCGGACTTATGCTAAGGTTTAGTGATGGCCCAATACACATGGCGTTTCCTGATTGCTTGTCTGATGCTTGTTCTGCTGCCCTTGCAAGGTATGGCAGCGACAGGCATGCTGGTTTGCGGGCCGGGTCATCAGCGTCAGGCCGGCCAGGCTACGCAGGGCTGTCATGAAATGCATGCCGCCGCGCAGGACGAGGCCTCCCTTCGTTCGCACCACACTTCTTCCGATATGGATGACGGCGCCGCACATGCTTCCCACGGCAAATGCAATGCCGGCGCGGCTTGCTGCAGCGCTACCGCCTTGCTTACCAGTTTTACTCTGCACCTTGCAGCCCCGGTCAGCGCGGATGTTTTCGTCATCCCGGCAACCCTGCACACGTCGGCCCCGGTCCGCACGCTCGAGCGACCGCCGCGCCACTTCCTCGCTTAAGCTTTAACGCCCTCCAGGCTGGCGCCGGCGCGTTGAGTTCGGCGGTACTCGTGCTTCATCGCTATCCCAGGATTCAAGAGTCGATGATGCGAGTATTTCCCTGAGTTTATCTTCCTTTCCACTGCATAGAGCTGGGTTGCGTTCCGCCGCTTTGCTCCGGTCGCGACCGCTCCTCTGCGGCAAAGAAGGCAAGGATATGACGCACGGTGCGCGGCATGATCAGGCGGGATCGCGCTTATCCATACTTCCTAAGTGACAATTTTATAAATCAACGATTCATTCAAGAAAGAGAATTATGCGAAATTTATCTATCAGCTCCATGTTGTTCAGCGCTCTGCTCCTGGGCGCGGCCTTGCCGGTACTGGCGGCCGACGAACACAGCATGCATCATGCGGCCAGCGACAGCACCGCCGATCTGTCCGACGGCGAAGTGCGCAAGCTGGATAAGGAGGCCGGCAAGATCACGCTCAAGCATGGCGAAATTAAAAATCTGCAGATGCCGGGCATGACCATGGTGTTCCTGGTGAAAGACAAGACGCTGCTGGAGCAAGTGCAGGCCGGCGATAAAGTCAAATTCCGGGCGGTCAGCGAAAATGGCCGGTTGGTGGTGACTCAGTTGCAGCCGGTCAAATAGCGTGCGGCGCTGTGCTAACGCACAGTGCAGTGCAGAGTTGATGCAGATCAGATCGACATGAAAAGTCCGGGCTTACGGCAAATTAACTTGACGCTGTGCTCGGGTACAGGGTCTATATTGCAATCGCTTACACGTTAATTTGCGCCGCAAGTCCGGCGGGAATACCCACAGGATTTCTTTATTCACATTTTGGAGTAGATTATGAAACACTTACTTGCCGTGCTGTTCGCCTCGGTTTCCCTGATGTCCGGCGCCACCGCCTTGGCCTGCGATCAGGAAGAACATCAAGAGCACCACACGCAGGGCGCTGCCGCCACACAAGGGACGGCACCGGCATCCATGGTGAAGATGGATCAGCAAATGAAGATGATGCGCGACATGCATGAAAGAATGATGGGCGCGAAGTCGGCTGAAGAACGTAGCGGCATGATGGCCGGGCACATGAAGGCGATGCAAGCCGGCATGGCCATGATGGACGACATGCGCGCCGCGGCCAGGCACAAAATGAAAGGCAAGCTGCCGGCAGCGATGCTGGAACAACATCAGATGATGGAGCAGCGCATGGATATGATGCAAAGCATGATGCAGATGATGATGGATCGCCTGCCAGCCGCCGCCCAATAGGTGAAGCCGGACGCCAAATGAAATCGAAAATTTTGAGTCTGATGCTGCTATGCGCCACAGCCGCTACCCAAGCCGCCGTAGTGGATATTGTGTGGAGCGACGACACGCGCTTTTTGCATAGCGCCGACATTCCGGCCGGAAAAATACTCGAAGTCTGCGGACGCTTGCCGGCCGGCATCAGCGTCGCCTGGTCGTTTACCAGTTCCGCCCCTGTGGAGTCGAATGTCCATTATCACGAAGGCAAGCAAGTGACTTATCCTGCCAGACATGCGGCTGCCGTTGCGCTGCAAGACAAACTGGAGCTCAAGCTGGAGCAGGAATATTGCTGGATGTGGAGCAATAAGACGCAGCAGACGGTGCAAGTCGGTGTGCAGTTGGAAAAAGTAAAAAATTAAGACGAATAACGTGACTATTCAGCGCCTGCACGCGCCTTGTTACGCAAAAAAACTGACGATAAAAAATGCCTTACTTACGCATCGTGTTCGCGTTGTTGCTCAGCCTGGCCTTGCCTTTGTACGGCTATGCCGGGCTGGCGGCGTTGCCTTGCGCCATGGCGTCAGACATGAATTCATCGGCGCAATTGACCCCATCGGCGGCGCACCAGAAGCACGCATGTTGCCCCGCTCCCGAGAGTACGGGCAAGAGCGCTAAAACTTGCAAAGCGGGATCTCAGTGCAAGGCCGGCAGCCCGCTGCCGGCCTTGCCTGCCGCTACGCCCATGCCGGTGACAACTTTACGGATCCTGGCGGCGCACTACGGGGTTTTTTCTTACGCGCGCAATGTCGCCTCTATCTGGCGTCCTCCGACCTGAACTGATGAACTCGTTTTCCGGCGCGGACCTGCTTCCGCGCCGCCGTATCGCGCATCAGGTATACGCGCACAGTTTTTTCAGGAGTAAGAATATGAAGATGGCATTTATTTTCAACAGAAAGCCGCAAGCCGTGTTGCTGTTGCCGGCGGTTTTTCTATTTAGCCACATGCCCGCATTCGCGGCCACGGCATTGAGTTTCGACGCGGCCATCGCGCAGGCGCTGCAAGGGACGCCGCAAATGCTGGCGGCGCGCAGCAAGCTGGAGGCCAGCCGGCTGGCCGCGATTTCCGCCGGCGAATTGCCCGATCCGAAACTGGCGCTCGGCGTGGAGAATTTCCCGGTAGGCGGGCCCGATCGCTATAGTCTGACGCGCGATTTCATGACCATGCAGCGCATCGCCGTGATGCAGGAATTCCCGAATCGCGACAAGCGCGATGCGCGCGTCGCCGTCGCCAATGCGCGCATAGAACGCAGCGAGGCCGAGCGCAAGCTGGCGCTGTCGCTGGTGCAGCGCGAGACCGCGCTGGCATGGATTAAACGCTACACGGTAGAGCGCCAGTTGGCCCAACTCGATCAGTTGCTCGAGGAAAATAAATTGTTCGCCGACGCAATACGGGCGCAACTGGCCGGCGGCCGGGCTGCGGCCGCGGACGCCGTGCTGCCGCGCCAGGAAGCCGCGCTGCTGGCCGAGCGCCGCGACGAATTGCTGATGCAGCAGCAGCAGGCCAACGCCGCCTTGCAACGCTGGGTAGGCGCGGCGGCCGCTGCGCCGCTGGCCGGCTCGCCGCCGCAATGGCGGCTCGAGCGCGAACACCTGCAGCAAGAGATACAGCAGCATCCCGATTTGCAACTGGCCTACGCCACGCAGCGCATGAGCGAGGCCGAATTGCGCGACGCCCAAGCGATGAAGAAATCCGATTGGGGGCTGGAGTTCGCTTACCAGCGGCGCGGCCCGCAATACGGCGACATGGTCAGCGTGCAGCTGACGTTCGAACTGCCTTTCTTTAGCGCCAAACGGCAAGACCCGCAAATCGCCGCGCGCCTGGCCGAGCGCGACAGTGCGCAAGCCGAACGTGAGGCGATGTGGCTGGAACACACGCAAGAGCTGGCTGCCGGGCTGGCGGAAGCCGAGCGGCTGCAGCGCGCCGTTACGCGCAACCGCGACGTGCAGCAACCGTTGGCGCGCGAAAAGATAGAACTCAGCTTTGCCGCCTATCGCGGCGGCAAGGCCAGCCTCAGCGACGTGATTGCGGCGCGGCGCGAAGCGCTGGAAGTGCAGCTTAAACTCAGCGCACTGGAAGGCGAATTGCAGGCGCTACAAGCGCGCCTGCATTACGCTACCGAACATCAGGAACCAGGAAAATACTGATTGAATGTATTTGTTCAGTCCACTATTTGGGAACGTTCAAATATTCAGGATATTCCCTCCCTTTCAAGGGGAGGGTTAGGGTGGGGATGGGTTTTCGTAGCAAAGGAAACCCATCCCCCTCCCGGCCTCCCCCTTGAAAGGGGAGGTGAAAACCGTCGTTGCGAGCGGCCTGAATTAATCTGCGTTTCCCTGTCCAATTAAGACGGAGTAAATAAATGAATTCTGTAAATAAAAAAATGCTGACCCTGCTGGCCGGCGCCGCACTGTTCGGCCTCGGCGCGGCGGGCGGCGTCTGGTGGGCGCAACGTGCGCCGGCGACCGCCGCCACGCATGCCGCTAAGCCAACGGCGGCGGCAGAAAAAAAAGTCTTGTACTGGTACGACCCCATGATGCCGAACCAGAAATTCGATCAGCCCGGCAAATCGCCTTTCATGGATATGCAGCTGGTCCCTAAATATGCAGCGGACGCGGGCGATGGCAATCTGCTGAAGATAGATGCCCGGCAAGCGCAAAATCTCGGCATGCGGCTGGCGACGGTGACGCGCATCGCCGGCGGCCGGCAGCTGGACTTGAGCGGCGTGGTCGGCTTCGACGAACACGAAGTCAGCGTGATCCAGACCCGCAGCGCCGGCTTCGTCGAAAAAGTCGCGCCGCTGGCGGTGGGCGACGTGGTCGCGCCCGGCGCCGTGCTGGCGGAATTGCTGGTGCCGGAATGGACGGCGGCCCAGCAGGAATTCCTGGTGCTGAAAAAGCATGGTGAGGCCGAGTTGCTGGCCGCCGCGCGCGACCGGCTGCGCCTGCTCGGCATGCCGGATCGTCTGATACGCGAGGTGGAAGGCAGCGGGAAAGTCAGTGCGCGCATACGCATCACGGCCGACCGCGGCGGCATGCTGCAAGAGCTCGGCGTGCGCGCCGGCATGAGCCTGGCGGCCGGGCAAACCGTGGCGCGCATCAACGGTTTGAGCAGCGTCTGGCTGGAAGCGGCGCTGCCGGAAGCGCAGGCGGCCGACATCAAAGTCGGACAAGCCGCGACGATACGCCTGGCGTCCCAGCCGGGCGGCACGCTGCCAGGTAAAGTCACGGCTTTGCTGCCGGCGCTGAACGAAGCCAGCCGCAGCCTGCGCGTGCGCATCGCCTTGCCGAATCCGGGCGGCGCCTTGCGGCCCGGTCTGACGGCTCAGGTCAGCCTGCAGGGCGGCGCGCAGAGCAGCGGGCAGGATAGCGCGCTGGCAGTGCCGACCGAAGCCTTGCTACGCACCGGGCAGCGCACGCTGGTGATGCTGGCGCAAGAGCAGGGTCTTTACCAGCCGCTGGAAGTGCAGGCCGGGCGCGAAGTCGGCGCCAACACCGTGATCCTGCAAGGCTTGCAGGAAGGGCAGAAAGTGGTCGCCAGCGGCCAGTTCTTGCTCGATTCGGAAGCCAGCCTGAAGGGCGTCGCGGCGCGCGCGCTAGCTTCGGCCCCGGCCCCGGCCCCGGCCGTGGCCTTGCACCAAGCCGACGCCACTATCGTCGCCATTTACCCCGACGAAGTCACGTTGCGCCACGGCCCGTTCAAGTCGCTGCAGATGGAGGGCATGACCATGCCGTTTGCGTTGGCGCGTCCCGAGCTGGCTAAAGGCTGGAAAGTCGGCGACAAAGTGCGGGTCAGCGTGCGCGAAACGGAAGATGGCCTGGTGGTGGAGAAGTTGGAGAAACTGCCGGGAGGCCAGCCATGATCGCCAAATTGATACGCTGGTCGGTCGCCAACCGTTTCCTGGTCATGCTGGCGACCGTATTCGTGGTGGTGTGGGGCGTCTGGGCCGTGCGCCAGACGGCGATCGACGCCTTGCCCGATCTGTCCGATGTGCAGGTGATTATCCGCACCAGTTACCCGGGGCAGGCGCCGCAGATCGTGGAAAACCAGGTCACCTACCCGCTCGCCACCACCATGCTGTCGGTGCCGGGCGCCAAGACCGTGCGCGGGTTTTCCTTTTTCGGCGACAGCTTCGTGTATGTCTTGTTCGAAGACGGCACCGACCTGTACTGGGCGCGTTCGCGCGTGCTGGAATACCTGAATCAGGTGCAGGGCCGCTTGCCGGCCAGCGCCAAGTCTGCGCTGGGGCCGGACGCCACCGGGGTAGGCTGGATATACCAGTACGCATTGGTCGACCGCAGCGGCCGGCACGACCAGGCGCAATTGCGCGCCTTGCAAGACTGGTTCCTGAAGTTCGAGCTGAAAAGCTTGCCGAATGTGGCGGAAGTCGCCTCGGTCGGCGGCATGGTCAGGCAATATCAGGTGGTGCTCGATCCGGTGCGGCTGGCTAGCCTCGGCGTCACGCATGAGCAAGTGATCACGGCGATCCGCAACGCCAATCAGGAAAGCGGCGGCGCGGTGCTGGAGCTGGCCGAGACCGAGTTCATGGTGCGCGCCGGCGGCTACCTGAAAAGCCTGGACGATTTCCAGGCGATACCGCTGAAGCTGTCCGGCATAGGCAATACCGTGCCGGTCACGCTGGGCCAGGTGGCGACTATCCAGCTCGGGCCGGAAATGCGGCGCGGGATTTCCGAACTCGACGGCGAAGGCGAGGCCACCGGCGGCGTGGTGATACTGCGTTCCGGCAAGAATGCGCGAGCAACCATAGACGCGGTCAAGGATAAGCTGGCCGAACTGAAGGCCAGCCTGCCGCCCGGCGTCGAGATCGTCACCACCTACGACCGCAGCCAGCTGATCGACCGCGCGATAGACAACTTACGCGACAAGTTGCTGGAAGAATTCATCGTGGTGGCGCTGGTCTGTGGCATTTTTCTATGGCACTTGCGCTCTTCGCTGGTGGCCATCGTGTCGCTGCCGCTCGGCGTGCTGATCGCCTTCATCGTGATGCAAAGGCAGGGCATCAACGCCAACATCATGTCGCTGGGCGGGATCGCGATCGCCATCGGCGCCATGGTCGATGCGGCGGTGGTGATGATAGAAAACGCGCACAAGCGCATCGAAGCCTGGCAGCACGCCCATCCGGGCGAAGACTTGGTGGGCGCCGAGCATTGGTATGTGATGACGCAGGCGGCGGTGGAAGTCGGGCCGGCCCTGTTTTTTTCGCTGCTGATCATCACGCTTTCGTTCATCCCGGTGTTTACGCTGGAAGCGCAGGAGGGGCGGCTGTTCGGCCCGCTGGCGTTCACCAAGACTTATGCCATGGCCGCCGCCGCCGGGCTGTCGGTGACGCTGATCCCGGTCTTGATGGGCTTCTGGATACGCGGCCGCATCCCCGACGAAAACCGCAACCCGCTGAACCGCTGGCTGATCGCCATCTATAAGCCCTTGCTGGAAGCGGTGCTGGCGCGCCCGAAAACCACGCTGCTGGCGGCTGCGCTGATCTGCGCCACCACCCTGTGGCCGCTGACGCGGCTCGGCGGCGAATTCTTGCCGCCGCTCGATGAAGGCGACTTGCTGTACATGCCGTCCGCCTTGCCCGGCCTGTCGGCGCAAAAGGCGGCCGAGCTGCTGCAACAGACCAACCGCATGATACGCAGCGTGCCGGAAGTCGCGCATGTGTTCGGCAAGGCCGGGCGCGCCGAAACGGCGACCGATCCGGCGCCGCTGGAAATGTTCGAAACCACGGTGCAGTTCAAGCCGCGCAAGGAATGGCGCGCAGGCATGACGCCGGAAAAGCTGGTGGACGAACTCGATAAGGCAGTCAAAGTGCCGGGCTTGTCGAATATCTGGGTGCCGCCGATACGCAACCGCATCGACATGCTGGCGACCGGCATCAAGAGCCCGATCGGCGTCAAGATCGCCGGCAGCGACCTGGCGCAGATCGACCAGATCGCGCGCCAGGTGGAGGCGGTGGCGAAGCAAGTGCCCGGCGTGTCCTCGGCCCTGGCGGAACGGCTGACCGGCGGGCGCTACGTCGATATCCAGATCGACCGCGCGGCGGCCGGCCGTTACGGCTTGAATATCTCGGAAGTGCAAGCGGTGGTGGCCAGCCTGATCGGCGGCGACAATGTCGGCGAAACCGTGGAAGGCCTGGCGCGTTTCCCGATCAGCGTGCGCTATCCGCGCGAATGGCGCGACACTGTGCAGCGCCTGCAAAGCTTGCCGCTACTGACACCCATGGGGGCGAATATCACGCTGGGCACGGTGGCCAACATCCAGATCAGCGACGGCCCGCCCATGCTGAAGAGCGAAAACGCAAGGCCTTCTGGCTGGGTGTATGTCGATGTGCGGGGGCGCGACCTGGCTTCGGTGGTGCACGACTTGCGCGCCGCCGTCAGCCGGGAAGTCAAACTGGCGCCCGGCATGAGCCTGGCGTATTCCGGCCAGTTTGAATTCCTCGAGCGCGCCAACGCCAGACTCAAGCTGGTGGTGCCGGCCACCTTGCTGATCATCCTGGTGCTGCTATACCTGACCTTCTCCAGCATGAGCGAGGCGGCGCTGATCATGGCGACCCTGCCGTTCGCGCTCTCCGGCGGCATCTGGTTCTTGTACTGGATGGGCTACAACCTGTCGGTGGCGACCGGGGTCGGCTTCATCGCGCTGGCCGGGGTTTCGGCCGAATTCGGCGTGATCATGCTGCTGTACCTGAAAAACGCCTGGGAAGACCGGCTGGCTGCCGGCGAACAAGGCGGCGCCGCCTTGCTGGCGGCCATCCGCGAAGGCGCGGCCTTGCGCGTGCGCCCCAAGCTGATGACGGTGGCGGTCATCATCGCCGGTTTGCTGCCGATATTGTGGGGCAGCGGTACCGGCAGCGAAGTGATGAGCCGGATCGCCGCGCCCATGGTGGGCGGCATGGTCACCGCGCCGCTGCTGAGCCTGTTCGTGATCCCGGCCGCCTATTTGCTGATGCGGCGCCGGGCCGCAGCCGAGTCCGCCAAGCTTGTTGAAGCTGCTGAAGCAGAAAATATACTCCACCTCAGTATATAAAAACTGCCAATGAATTCAATGGCGACAGCTTGATTTTAAAGGATACCCCCTGTTTTATCAAAAATAGGGGGGTAATGCTGTGCAGTTGAACCGTAAATACAAAATCGTCATCCTCGCTGCTGCAAGGTGGCGGCCGGAAGTATTCATGTGGAAGCACGTGAAAATGAACGTAGATTATTGCGATTTATGTTCAAATTGCCAACATGTCTTGACATTTTCAGAGAGCAAATCCGCAGCTGCATACTGAAAGTCCGGTTCAGCATTGCGAGGCAGACAAATTGACGCTTGCGACGGCAAGCACCGCGTTTTGTACTTTGTATTAAACTGAACTGGCACTTATTAACACGCTTGAAAGGTTGATTATGAAAAAAGCATTATTTGCAGCAACTTGCTGCTCGTTATTACTAATGACGGCGCAGGCGCAGGATGTCGGCGTCTCCATACAATTCGGCCAGCCTGGCTTTTACGGCCGTCTCGATATCGGCAATTATCCGCAACCGCAACTGGTTTATATAGAACCGCGCATCGTGGAGCGCGTGGCGGTACTCGGGCCGCCCTTGTATCTGGTGGTGCCGCCCGGCCATATCAAACATTGGGAAAAACATTGCTATCGCTACAATGCTTGTAACCGCCAAGTCTATTTCGTCCAAGAGAACTGGTATAACAGCGTGGTAGTGCCGCGCTATCGCGAAGGCCAATATCGCGATAACGACCAGGGAAATCACGGCCGCGGCAACGAGCACGGTAAAGGCCATGGCAAAGGCCACGGCCACGGAAATCACGACGATTAATTCCTGATCGCCGGCGGCGTTCAGGTGTAGAGTTTCTCTCGCCACGCCGCCGACGCCAATTCCCAGAAATGGGCGATGCCGGCCGGCGTGGCGCCCAGGCGCAAGCCGAGTAAGCGCGCCGCCGGCAACAACGCCTCTTGCAGCAAATCGTTATCGCCGCGATCGAAAGCCAGCGCCCCGGTTTGCTTGGACAGTTTTTCGCCGTCGGCATTCACGACCAGCGGCACGTGCAGATACGCCGGAGTCGGCAAGCCGAGCAAGCCTTGCAGATAAATCTGGCGCGCCGTCGAATCGAGCAAATCGGCGCCGCGAACCACATCGGTGACGCCTTGTTCCGCATCGTCGACCACCACCGCCAGTTGATACGCCCAGTAACCGTCGGCCCGTTTCAACACGAAGTCGCCGACCTCGGCCGTCAAGTCTTGCAGTTGCGGGCCGCACAGGCGGTCGTTAAAGCGGATCAGCTGATGCGGCTGCAACGGTACCCGCAGCCGCCAGGCGCGCGCCGCTTTACCGGGCGGCAAGCCGGCGCGGCAAGTGCCGGGGTAAATCTGCTTGGCCGCTTCGCCCATGCGCAGCCGCGAATCGGCGATTTCCTTGCGCGAGCAGCAGCACGGGTAAACCGCCGCACCGAGTCGCCGCAGCGCCGCTTCGTATAAGGGCTGGCGCCGGCTTTGCCAGACCGCCTCGCCGTCCCATTGCATGCCGCAACGTTGCAGCGAACGCAAGATATCGCGGTCGGCGCCGGCTACATTGCGGTCGAAATCGAGATCTTCTATGCGCAGCAGCCAGCGTCCGGCATGGATTCTGGCGTCCAGGTAACTGGCCATGGCCGCGACCAGCGAACCGATGTGCAGCGGGCCGCTGGGAGAGGGGGCGAAACGTCCAATGTAATGCTTGGGCTGAGACATCGATTTCCAGTCAACATGCGTTGCGTCAAAGGGGAGGGGGCTGCCAGCCCCGCCGGCAATTTTGCCTGAAGCGCGGGCAAGGTCAAGCTGGTTTGTCGCTGCAAGCGCATGGCGCTCATGGACGGCCAGCGCAAGCCGGTGTCGCCCAGCGCTGCTGCAGTATGTTTTCCGGCCCTGTGGACGCTAAAAATACTTCCCCCCCAGTATATTTTAAGATCGTTTAAATACGCTGACAATACGGCGTTTTTACGGCATACTCCCCGTTTTTATGCGATTATGAGGCGGCTGCAGCCGCATTGCCGGCGTCGGGCATGTTGTTGCTATAAAAGTAGTTTTCCGGTAATTTGGCGGAATACAAGAAAACAAGCGGGAGACGACACGATGAAAGCCGACGCCGAATTTGCCGAGCAATACACGCAGGCCGAACGCATACGCTTTGCCGTGGCGGGCGTGCTGGCCGGCGCGCTGATTATTTTCTGTTCGCAGACCTGGCTATTCCCCTGGTTCCGCGAATTTGTCCGCTCTGCGCCTTGCCGCAGCATCGCCGGCATCAACGGTTTAAGCGTGCTTTGGTATGGAATATTCTCGGGCTTGCCGCTGTTTACCGCGCTGCTCCTGATCGCGACTTTGGGTTGGCGCGGGCGGAAGATTTTGCGCGACGGGCAAGCGCCGCCGGCCGGAGAGAAAGTGTTGCGGCCGACTAAAATCTGCCGCGGCCGTCAGGCGCGCATCATCGCCTATCTGCATTTTGCGGCGCCGCTGCCGTTTTTCGTCCTCGCGTTGTGGGGCGCGTTTCAGGCGCAGGACATGTCGGCCCGGATGCGGCCGGAACAATGTTCCGCCGCTCCGGCGCCCTGAAGCCGGCAGGCATGCCGCGTTAAATCAAACGGCTTCGGCTTGCGCCATTTCCTTCTGACAATGCGGGCAAGACTTGCCCGGCACATACCAGGGCGAGAGTTGTTCGCGCGGCGTCACCACGGCGCGGCAGGCGAAGCATTGCTTGGTGTCGGTCGCTTCCAGCCTGGGATTGAGGGCGGTGCGGTAATCGAACACGAAACAATCGCCGTGGTAATGCGCGCCGCCGACTTCTTCAAAATACTTGAGGATGCCGCCTTCCAGCTGATACACGTTGTCGTAACCGACATTTTGCATGTGGATCGCGGCTTTTTCGCAGCGTATGCCGCCGGTGCAGAACGTGACCACGGTCTTGTCGTTCAGCGCCTCGCGGTTGGCGGCGATCACGGCCGGGAATTCGGTGAACTTCGTGATGCGGTAATCGATGGTGTTATCGAAGCTGCCGACATCGACTTCAAAATCATTGCGGGTATCGACCATCACCACTTGCTTGCCTTTGTCGTCGTGGCCCTGGTCGAGCCAGCGCTTCAGCGTAGTCGCATCGACAGCCGGCGCGCGGCCGTCTTCGGGCTTGATCAGCGGCATGCGCATGGTGATGATTTCCGGTTTCAGCTTGACCAGCAATTTGGTGAAAGGCTGGCGGTCGGAAAAACTCTCTTTCGCCACCACATCGGCAAAGCGCGCATCGCCGTGCAGCCAGGCCATGTAGGCGTCGATCTCGTGGCGCAAGCCGGCCAGGAACATATTGATGCCTTCCGGCGTCAGCAAGACCGTGCCCTTCAGATTCAATTGCTGGCACTTGGCGAGAAATTCGGAACGTTTTTCAGCGGTGTCGTCGAAAGTGATGAATTTGTAGGCAGAGATGTTAACGTAAGGTGTGGCGGCGTCGGGCATTGCAGAAGACATGGTGGTGGAGTAGGTAAGTCATTGATTTGGCAGCATTATAGGCCAGATCGCGCGAGTCTGTAACGGACTACGCAGCCGGCTGCGTATCCGGCGATGTTAATCATCCGGGCCGGTCGGTGCTGGCCGCTCCAAAACCAATGCTTGGAATTGAGCATGCCAGGCAACGGCATGCGCGAACAATGGGCATCATTGCGACCGGCGACACTCAGCCGGAAGCGGTCATCAAGCGTAGACTTCGCAACGCCCGCTTCAGACTGTTAGCGGTCGGTCGTGCTTGGAAAATTTTAACGTTTGACATGAGGGGGTTAGGCCTCACCTCATTGCTCTCGCGCCCTTGATTCCGATAAGCCTGATGGGCCGACGTGTGCGTGATGAAGACCTAAACGCCAACTTCATTTTCGTAGAACCAGTTGTCGAACACACGCATTCTGTCGGTCCGCTCCAGGTTCAGCCGATCGTAGTTCGAACATGCTCGAACAATCATCCATTGCGCAGCGCGCCGAAGATCGGTTGTGACATTCGCCTCCTCGGGGGCGCGCATGTGCTTCGCCGCGTTGCGCGCAAGGTTTTCACCATCGGCAAAATCTTGCCACCGTAGTTCGGTTCGGTGTAGTAGCTTATGCGTTTTCGCTGTCACTTCGTATGCTTGCTGCATTGCGTTCTCGCCTCCGGCGAGCTTGACCGCTTGACCGAGAATCTCTTCTGCGGCCCCGGCCAGGGTGAGCGCAGCGACGTCAGATCGCTCTGCGAGGAAGATCTCGATCGCCGTGTCAAGCTGTTCGGTGGCCAAGGTTACTCGGCTGTAGGTAGTGGGCATTTGTGAGGCCTAATTTGTTTTAAAGTGCAAATTGGTAAATTGCCAGAAACGTGTAAATGAAGCAATTTCTGTGCATCCCCTTGTCAATTCGGGTCAACATAGTGGGCCAACGACAAGCAAGGCGGTATCAATTCGCCCCAGCGTCTGCCGCCAGCAGCATTTCCACATGCGGGATGTCGTCTTCCAGATAGACTTCCGATACGGTGCGGAAGCCGAAGCCGCCGTAAAACTTTTCCAGATAAGCTTGCGCACCTATGCGTATCGCCGCCTCCGGGTAAATGTGGCGCAACGCGTCTATGCCGTTGGCGATCAGTTGTTTACCAACACCGCTACCGCGCCAGTCCGCCGTGCTGAGCACGCGTCCCAGCGCCGGTTCGGCAAAGGTAAGGCCGGGCGGCACGATGCGCAGATACGCCGCGACTTGATTATCGGCGGTCCAGGCGATCAGATGCCGGCAAGCGGGGTCGAGGCCGTCAATGTCTTGATACGGGCAATGTTGTTCGACCACAAACACGGCGCAACGGGCGGCGTAAATCGCATGCAACTGGGTATTGCTGAGTTCGGCAAACGGGCTGCATTGCCAGTGTAATTGTGCGAGTGAGTTCATTGGCTTCTCGAAATAAATTGATGAGCGAAGCAAGGAAATGCTGAGTAAGCGTAGCGAGCGGCGCAAGGTTTAGTTAAGAAGCGCAGTCGTACTGCGGTACGACGAGCATCGCAGGCTAAAGATTGCGTTGCGCAGTAGCTTAATCAGCATTTGCGTTACATTTGTTTGAACAGGTGGGAATAAACGCGGCTGACTTGTAGCCGGTCTTCGCTGCCGCGCAATTTTAAGCTGATCTTTCCGGCTTCGTCTTTATGGGCGGCGTGGATGTGGCGGCTGTTGACCACGGTGCTGCGGTGGATTTGCCAGAATTGCTGCTGATCGAGTTGCGGCAACAATTCGCGCAGGCTGCTGCGTATCAGCGAGGAATGCTCGGCGGTGACGACGTTGATGTATTTGTCGGTCGCTTCGAAATACAGCACCTCTTCCAGCGCGATCATGCGGATCTGGTTGCCGACCGCGGCGCGGATGATGCTGAGTCTCTGGCTGGGCGCCGGCTGGCCGGGCAGGGCGGACTGGCCTTGGGCCGGCAGCAACTGGCGCAATTGTCCCAGCACCCGCTCCAGTTCGCCGGCGCGCTGGCGGCCGTCGTCCAGCCTGGCTTGCAGCCGTTGCACGGTCTTGTTCAGACGCTCGGTGCTGACCGGCTTCAGCACGTAATCGGCGGCGGAATGCTCGAAGGCAGCCAGCGCGTATTCGTCATAGGCGGTGACGTACACGATCAGCGGGAAGGCTTTCTCGTCCGGCCATTCTTCCGCCAATTCCTGCGCGACTTCCAGGCCGGTTTTGCCCGGCATTTTGATGTCCAGGAACAGCACGTCCGGCAAGTGCGTCAAGGCTTGCTGCACCGCTTGCACGCCGTTTTCCACCACGCTGCACAGCTGCAGCGCGGGCCAGCTGGTCTTCAACATGTTTTGCAGCGTCAGCGACAGGATGGGTTCGTCTTCTGCGATCAGGGCGCGTAGATTGGTCATGGCGATTTAAGAGTTGAGCGGGAGATAAAGCTGGGCGATTGCGCCTTGCGGCTGGTTCGGCGTCAGGGACAGGCGTGCCGCCGGCCCATACAAGGCCAACAGGCGGTCGCGGATATTCGCGTTGCCGACATGCTGGCCTGAGCTGCTTGGCGCGCTGGCGTGGTCGTTGTAATCGAAAGGCAGGCCGAGTCCGTTATCGCGGACACTGAGGTGCAGATATTTGGCGTCTGTGCTGGCGCTGACGTGGATGTCGCCGCCGTCCATGTGCGGTTCTATGCCGTGCTTGATGGCGTTTTCCACCAGCGGTTGCAGCAACATCGGTGCGATCGTTTGCTCTTGCAATGCTGCCGGCAAATCAAGCGTGTAGCGCAGGCGTTTTCCCATGCGGATGGACAGCAATTCCAGATAGGCCTGCATCAGCGTGAATTCCTGTTGCAGCGTGGTTTGCCCGGCGCGCGAAGCGCTGAGCGTGGTGCGCAAATACACGATCAATTGCGCCAGCATGTGTTGCGCCCGCTGCTGGTCGAGTGCGATCAAGCCTTGCAAATTGGCCAGGGTGTTGAACAACATGTGCGGTTCGATTTGCGCTTGCAGTAGCTGAAGCTGCGCTTGCATCGCCTGGCGCTCGATGGCGGCGGTGCGGGCTTTCTCTTGCTCGGCGCTGGCAAGCAGCTCGCTCATCCGGGTTCTATGCCAGAAATACCAGGCGGCGATGATGCTGACGATGGCCGTCATCGCGACAAAACTGCTGGCATACGTCCATTGGAAATTCAGGACGTTTTTGATGGGATAGGAAAAAATCGCCGCAGCCAGCAATAAGCCCAGGAAATAGGCAATAGGAGTGCAGACTATGCACAGCAATATATACAAATTACGTGGTGCCGGCTTTCTACCCCAGGCCAGGTATTTGATGCTGTCGATCAGGATAAATGCAATCGTGCCTATGCACATGGCAAACACCCAGCTTGCGAAGAAATCGCCTTCGGTGCGCATCACGTAGGTGACCAGGATGGCGCACAGGGTATTGATAAAAACCACACGCAGATAATCGGTGGCTTTTTTCTTGAGTAATTGCGCCACACTTTGTTCAAAATGGGTCTGGCAATAGATTTGCAGGCGGGCGAATAACTGGGTGGTCATGGCTGGCGATAGGAATAAGTACGTGAAGTAATGGGGTCTAGCTTAAACATTCCTTCACAAAAAACGCAGCGAAATGGGACGAAATCCCTGCTCATGGGAGTCAGGGCCCCGAAAAAAGCCGTGAAACGCAGCCGGCTCATGACGGGGCAGACGGCGCAGTCCTAAATCACTTGTTTCTGATGCAAGCTGGCCAGTTGCTCCTCGCTATAGCCCAGCACCTGGCGCAGCACTTGCCCGGTATCCTGCCCCAGCAGCGGCGGCGCCAGCGTGTATTGCGGTGGCGTGACGGACAGTTTCATCGGGCTGCCGACCAGTTGCACTTGTCCGGCCGTCGGATGCGGCAGGCTGATCTGCATTTCCCGGGCGCGCACTTGCGGGTCGTCGAACACTTCATCCAGGTTGTTGATCGGGCCGCAAGGCACGCCGGCGGCCTCCAGCAAGTCTATCCATTCCTGCTTGGTCTTTTGCCTGACCATCTCGGCCAGGATAGGCACCAGCGTGTCGCGCTGCTGCACCCGGGCCGGATTGGTCGCAAAGCGCTCATCCTCGGCCAACTCAGGGCGGCCGCCGATTTGCACGAACTTGCGGTACTGGCCGTCGTTGCCGGCCGCCACGATGATGTGGCCGTCGGCGGTGGCAAAGGTCTGGTAAGGCACGATATTGGCGTGCGCATTGCCCCAGCGCTTGGGTGCCTGGCCGCTGGTCAGGTAATTGGTGTTCATGTTGGCCAGCATTGCGACTTGCACATCGAGCAAGGCCATGTCGATATATTGGCCTTCGCCCGTGCGGTCGCGGTGGGTCAGCGCCGCCAGCACGGCGATGCTGGCGTACATGCCGGTCATCAGGTCGGCGATCGCGACCCCGGCTTTTTGCGGGCCGCCGCCCGGCAAGTCGTCGCGCTCGCCGGTCAGCGACATGAAACCGCCCATGCCTTGCACGATGAAGTCGTAGCCGGCGCGCTGGGCGTACGGCCCATTCTGGCCGAAGCCGGTGATCGAGCAATACACCAGATCGGGCTTGATCTGCTTCAGGCTGTCGTAATCGAGACCGTATTTCTTCAACTGGCCGACCTTGTAGTTTTCCAGCACCACGTCGGATACTGCGGCCAGCTCGCGTATGATTTGTTGGCCTTCGGGCGTGGCGATATCGACCGTAATCGCCTGCTTGCCGCGGTTCGCCGCCAGGTAATACGCGGCTTCGCTGGTATTCTTGCCTGCGGCATCACGCAAATAAGGCGGGCCCCAGCTGCGCGTGTCGTCGCCGCAACCGGGCCGTTCGACCTTGATGATTTCGGCGCCGAGATCGGCCAGGTTTTGCGCACACCAGGGGCCGGCCAGCACGCGGGTCAGGTCCAGCACGCGGATATGGCCGAGAGCGGTTTTTTGTGGCGACGCTGCAGTCATCTTCGTTTATCCTTTACTTGTCTTGTCGTTATTTTGTGAGGAGAGCAGCATGTGGCCCTATCCCAAAGTCATTGCCCATCGCGGCGGCGGCGTGCTGGCGCCGGAAAACACGCTGGCAGCCATGCAATGCGGGCTGGAACACGGCTTTGCCGCCGTGGAATTTGACGTGATGTTATCAAAGGATGGTGTCCCTGTGCTAATGCACGACCCGGAATTTGGCCGGACCGTGCGCGGCAAGGGCAGCGTGGCCACGACTTTGGCGGCTGATTTGCAACGGATGGACGCCGGTAGCTGGTTTTCGGAAAAGTTCGCCGGTGAGACCGTGCCGACCTATGCCGCCGTGGTGCAATTCTGCCGCGCACATGGCATCTGGATGAATGTCGAGATCAAACCGACACCCGGCAGCGAAATCGAAACCGGCAGGGTGGTGGCCCAGCTCAGCCTGGATTTGTTTGCCGATGTGGCGCCCGGCGAGGTGAGCAGGCTGCCGCTGTTTTCTTCATTTTCGTTTGCCGCGCTGGCGGCTGCCAGGCAAGCTGCGCCGCAGATACCGCGCGGCTTTCTGATGAGTCAGCCCGGCTCCGACTGGCAGCAGCGCCTGCAGGAATTGGAGGCGGTGGCGCTGCACACTAACCATCAGCACCTGACTGCGGCAGTGGCGCAACAGATCAAGGGCGCCGGCTATGGGCTACTGTGCTACACCGTGAATACACGCGAACGTGCCGCCGAAATCCTGGCCTGGGGCGTGGATGCGTTTTGCACCGATCGCATCGACCTGATCCCCGCGGATTTTTAACGGCGGATGCTTGTTACCGATGCTTGTTACCGATGCTTACACGGCTTACAGTTATTGGTGTCGGCGGCAACGACAATGCCGCCGTTATTGGCGCATGGGCGAGGTGCTCATAAGTTGACAGGCAATTTCAAATTACACAGAAAGGCAGCATCATGAAATCAGCGAAAATCGTTTCCGTTCTTCTTGCAACTTTGTTTGCAATTCCAGTATTTGCCCAAAATACCAATACGCCGAATATCGACAAGCGCCAGGAAAATCAACAACAGCGCATTGCGGCAGGCATCAAGTCCGGTGCTTTGACTGCGAAGGAAGCGGGCAATCTGGAAAAACGCGAAGCCAGGATAGCAGCTGATAAACAGGCGGCCAAAGCCGACGGCGTGGTCACCAGGGAAGAGCGGGCGAAATTGCAACGTGAAGAAAATCGCGCCAGCAAGAAGATTTATCAAAAAAAACATAACGCCAGAACCGCCGTAGCCGGTTAAGTATCCTCGCCGAGAAAAACCGCCGGAAGCCTGGTTTCCCGGCGGTTTTTGCATTTAAAGCCAGCCTTGCCATCCGAAAAAAATGGCGAAAGCCCTTGGCCTGAGCGGGATTTTTAATGTATTTGTATTTAATTAAGCTTGCTTTCCTGGCACGGCTTTGCTTGAGGTAATGCTGAATTTATACCGTATAATCAACAGTTAAACCCATTTTTCAGCTTTGAACCTTCATTCTATGAACTCGTCAGAAATCCGCGATAAATTCCTCAGCTTTTTCGAATCCAAGGGTCATACCCGCGTGCGCTCATCGAGCCTGGTGCCGGGCAACGACCCTACCCTGTTGTTCACCAACTCCGGCATGGTGCAGTTCAAGGATGTGTTCCTCGGCCAGGACAAACGTGTTTATACCCGCGCGACTACCGCGCAGCGCAGTGTGCGCGCCGGCGGCAAGCATAACGATCTGGAAAACGTCGGCTACACTGCGCGTCACCACACTTTCTTTGAAATGCTGGGCAATTTCTCGTTCGGCGATTATTTCAAGAGAGATGCGATCCACTACGCCTGGGAATTGCTGACTTCCGTCTACGGTTTGCCGAAAGAGAAGCTGACCGTGACCGTGTATCAGGAAGATGACGAAGCTTACGAAATCTGGAAAGACGAGATCGGTGTCCCGGCCGAACGCATCATCCGCATCGGCGACAATAAGGGCGCGCGCTATGCCTCCGACAATTTCTGGCAAATGGCCGAGACCGGCCCTTGCGGCCCTTGCTCCGAGATTTTCTACGACCACGGCGAAGAAATCTGGGGCGGCCCTCCCGGTTCTCCTGATGAAAACGGCGACCGCTACATCGAAATCTGGAATCTGGTGTTCATGCAATTCAACAAGGATGAGCAAGGCGTGCTGCATCCTTTGCCTAAGCCTTGCGTCGATACCGGCATGGGTCTGGAGCGCATCGCGGCGGTATTGCAGCACGTGCATTCCAACTATGAAATCGACACCTTCCAAAACCTGATCAAGGCCGCCGCGCGCGAAACCGGCTGTACCGATCTGGCAAACAATTCGCTGAAAGTGATCGCCGACCATATCCGCTGCGCCGGCTTCCTGATCGTGGACGGCATCATCCCCGGCAACGAAGGTCGCGGCTATGTGTTGCGCCGCATTACGCGCCGCGCCTTGCGCCATGGCCATAAGCTGGGCCAGAGCCAGCCTTTCTTTTACAAGCTGGTGGCCGACCTGGTCAAGGAAATGGGCGGCGCCTATCCCGAGCTGGCCGAGGCCGGCGAACGCGTGGCGCAAGTGCTGAAGCAGGAAGAAGAACGTTTCGGCGAGACGCTGGAACACGGCATGAAAATCCTGGAAGCGGCGCTGGACAAGGACAGTAAAAATCTGGACGGCGATACCGCTTTCACCCTGTACGACACTTACGGCTTCCCGCTCGATCTGACCGCCGATATCTGCCGCGAGCGCAATGTGGCGCTGGACGAGGCCGGCTTCGATGCAGCCATGACGCGTCAGCGGCAAACCGCGCGCGCTGCCGGCAAGTTCAAGATGGCAACGGCAATTGAATACAGCGGCGATAAGACCAAATTCGTCGGCTACGACAGCCTGCGCCATGAAGGCAAGGTAGTGGCCCTGTATGTGGATGGCAGCGCCGTCAATGAAATCAAGGCTGGCCAGCAAGCGATCGTGGTGCTGGATACCACGCCGTTTTACGCGGAATCGGGCGGACAGTGCGGCGATTCCGGCGTCTTGTTGGGCGTCGACGGCGCCGTATTTGAAGTCGTTGACACACAAAAAATCCAAGCTGATGTGTTCGGCCATCATGGCGTGCTGAAATCCGGCAGCCTGACTATCGTGCAAAGCGTCAAGGCGCAGGTCGCCACCGAAGTGCGCGCGCAAACCATGCGCAACCACTCGGCCACCCATCTGATGCACAAAGCCTTGCGCGAAGTGCTGGGCAGTCATGTCGCGCAAAAGGGCTCGCTGGTCGATGCCGATAAAACGCGTTTCGATTTCAGCCATAACGCGCCGGTGACTGCGGAGGAAATCCGCCGGGTCGAACAGATCGTGAATCGCGAAATCCTGGCGAATACCGCCACCAACGCGCAGCTGATGGCGTTTGACGATGCGGTCAAGCATGGCGCGATGGCCTTGTTCGGTGAAAAATACGGCGATGAAGTGCGCGTGCTGAGTATCGGTTCTTCGCGCGAGTTGTGCGGCGGCACCCACGTCAACCGCAGCGGCGACATCGGCCTGTTCAAGATCGTGGCCGAAGGCGGCGTGGCGGCCGGCATCCGCCGTATCGAAGCCGTCACCGGCGAAGTGGCGCTGGCTCTGGTGCAAAATCTGAACAACCGGGTCAATGAAGCGGCCGCCGCCCTGAAAGCGCAACCGGAAGAATTGACGCAACGGATCGCCCAGGTGCAGGATCACGTCAAAGCCCTGGAAAAAGAGCTGTCGGTCTTGAAATCCAAACTGGCGTCCAGCCAGGGCGATGAACTGGCGGCGCAGGCGGTCGATATCCACGGCATCAAGGTGTTGGCGGCGCAACTGGACGGCGCCGATGTGGCGACGCTGCGCGTAACCATGGATAAGCTGAAAGATAAATTGAAGACGGCGGCCATCGTGCTGGCGGCCGTCAATGACGGCAAGGTCAGCCTGATCGCCGGCGTGACTGCCGACGCCACCTCCAAGGTAAAGGCGGGCGAGCTGGTCAATTTTGTAGCGCAACAGGTGGGTGGCAAGGGCGGCGGACGTCCGGATATGGCGCAGGCAGGCGGCACCGATCCGGCCGGTTTGCCGAAGGCGCTGGCTGAAGTCGCGAACTGGGTGAGCGGACGCTTATGATACACATACGCCGCGCTGAATTTGCCGATGCCGCCCAGATACAGAAGGTGTATGCGAGCAGCAACGCGTATGCCGGCACGCTGCAATTGCCTTATCCCTCGGTAGAGATGTGGCAAGAGAAATTGAAGCAATTTTCTTCCGATGACACGCTGCTGGTGGCCTTGTGCGACGGCGTGGTGGTAGGAACAGCGGGCTTGCATTTGCAGCAAAAGATGCGGCGTAATCATGCCGCCGGTTTAGGCATCGCGGTGGCGGACTCTTTTACCGGACGCGGCGTCGGCACCGCTTTATTGGCGGAAATATTGAGCCTCGCCGATAACTGGCTGAATTTGCTGCGCTTGGAATTGTCCGTATTTCGCGACAACGCAGTTGCCGTGCATCTCTACCATAAATTCGGATTTGAAATCGAAGGCACGCATCGTGCCTATGCCTTGCGCAACGGCGTTTTTGTCGATTGCTATTCCATGGCGCGCCTGCACCCGCGCCAGCCGCAGATTCCGGTGACCGGTCTGTAGATGGAACTGAGTTTTTGTCCGGTTTGTGCCGCCGGCCTGATAGAGCGGCAAGATGAACAGGATGGCGCCCGTATCCGGCTCGCCTGCCCGGAAGGGCACTGGACCCACTGGGACAATCCCTTGCCGGTATTGGCCGCCCTGGTTGAAGTGGAGGGCCGGATACTGCTGGCGCGCAATGCCGCCTGGCCCGAGAAAATGTTTGCCCTGATCACTGGTTTCATGGAGCGCGGCGAAACACCGGAGCAAGGGATAGCCCGTGAACTCAAGGAAGAAACCAATCTCGACGCCGGGCAAATCTCTTTGATCGGCGTTTACGAATTCATAAAAAAGAACGAAGTCATCATCGCCTACCACGTCAAAGCCGGCGGCGAAATTCGTTTATCCGAAGAATTGCTGGAATTCCGTTTAATCGAGCCGGAAAAATTGCGTCCCTGGAGTGCCGGTACCGGTTACGCAATGGCCGACTGGATGCGCAGCCGGGGGCTGGAACCGGTATTTACGGACTGGTCAAGCAGTTAAAAGAAGCTACACTGTAAAGGTGGAGCGGCGAAGATTCTTTGGTTTTTCCCCATTTTTGTGCGGAATTTGCGAGCTATATTTTGTCGAATGTTGTTAGTCTGTTGCATTGCACCATTCCGATTAAATTTCCGGTAGAATTGGTGCATCGTTTGTCAGGCGAATGAAGCTATTCAATTTGCTGTTACTGGAAATATCATGCAATTCAATAAAGAGCTGGATGCGCGCGGACTGAATTGTCCCCTTCCGATTTTGAAAACCAAGAAAGCGCTGGCCGATATGCTTAGCGGTGAAGTGTTGCACGTACTGGCAACCGATCCGGGTTCGGTGAGGGATTTCAAGGCTTTTTCCAAGCAGACCGGTAATGAACTCTTATCGCATCTGGAGCATAGTAAAGAGTTTGAGTATTTCATCAAGCGCAAGTAATAGTATTCAGACATCCATTAAAAACCTGCAATTTTTTTTGCGGGTTTTTTTGTTTTTGCAAAAGACGCAGATATTTTTCACAGCCTGGCTTTAGACATTCTCCTCTAGCAGTACAGTGGTTTGAAAAGAACGATCGTGCTAAATTATGCAAAAGCTAGATGATTTCGTTTTATAATCGGAAGAGTTTACGTATACGTCAATTCGACTCGCTGCTGGCGTGCGGAGTCCATACAGTGTTGCGATGAGCGTATAAGCCGTTCCCGATTTCGTTTCAGATTCAATCCGCATCACCCTCAGTTCAAAAATTAGCTCATAAAGGCAGAACTATGAAAGTCCTGGTACCAGTCAAACGCGTAGTCGATTACAACGTCAAAGTGCGCGTCAAGTCTGACGGCAGCGGCGTGGATATCGCCAATGTCAAAATGTCGATGAACCCTTTCGACGAAATCGCGGTGGAAGAAGCGACCCGCCTGAAAGAAGCCGGTGTCGTGACCGAAGTGGTGGCGGTATCTTGCGGCGTGGCGCAATGCCAGGAAACCCTGCGCACTGCGATGGCGATCGGCGCCGACCGCGGCATCCTGGTGGAAAGCGATGCCGAGTTGCAGCCGCTGGCCGTGGCCAAGCTGCTCAAGGCGCTGGCTGACAAAGAGCAACCGCAACTGATCATCCTCGGCAAGCAAGCGATCGACGACGATTGCAACCAGACTGGCCAGATGCTGGCAGCCCTGCTCGGTTGGCCGCAAGCGACTTTCGCCTCCAAAGTCAGCGTGGCTGACGGCAAGGCAACCGTGACACGCGAAGTGGACGGCGGCCTGGAAACCGTAGCACTGACTTTGCCGGCCATCGTGACTACCGATTTGCGCCTGAACGAGCCGCGCTATGTGACTCTGCCTAACATCATGAAGGCCAAGAAGAAGCAGCTGGATAACGTCAAGCCGGCCGACCTCGGTGTCGATGTGACTTCGCGCGTCAAGACACTGAAAGTCGCCGAGCCAGCCAAGCGCAGCGCCGGTATCAAGGTGCCGGATGTGGCCACTCTGGTTGCCAAGCTCAGGAATGAAGCCAAGGTTATCGGTTAATTGCCATCCTTGTAGCGAATTTCAGATATTTAAGAATAATTTTGCAGCCCGGATTTTGAAGTCTGGCTGCCACCTCTGTGGAAAACATCATGACTACACTCGTCATCGCTGAACACGACAACGCTGGCCTGAAGGGCAGCACTCTCAACACGGTGTCCGCCGCTACCAAGTGCGGCGGCGACGTGCATGTACTGGTCGCCGGTCACAACGCGGCAGCCGCTGCGCAAGCCGCCGCGCAAATCGCCGGCGTGGCCAAGGTATTGCATGCCGATGCTGCGCATTTTGCCGACGGTCTGGCCGAAAACATTGCAGAACAAGTGCTGGCGCTGGCTGCCGGCTATAGCCACATCCTGGCGCCGGCCACGGCTTACGGTAAAAACATCTTGCCGCGCGTCGCCGCCAAGCTCGACGTATCGCAAATCTCGGAAATCACCAAGGTGGACAGCCCGGATACCTTCGAGCGTCCTATCTATGCCGGCAATGCGATCGCTACCGTGCAATCGACGGATGCGGTCAAGGTCATCACGGTGCGTACCACCGGTTTTGATGCCGCCGCCACAGGTGGTTCCGCGAGCGTGGAAGCGGTTGCTGCGGTGGCCGATTCCGGCAAATCCGCCTTCGTTTCGCGCGAAGTCGCCAAGTCCGATCGTCCTGAGTTGACCGCCGCCAAGATCATCGTCTCCGGTGGCCGCGGCATGGGTTCCGGCGATAACTTCAAACTGCTCGAGCCGCTGGCGGACAAGCTGGGCGCCGCCATGGGCGCCTCGCGCGCTGCGGTGGATGCCGGCTTCGTGCCGAACGACTGGCAAGTCGGCCAGACCGGCAAGATCGTCGCGCCGCAACTGTATATCGCGGTCGGCATTTCCGGCGCGATCCAGCATCTGGCCGGCATGAAAGATTCCAAGACTATCGTCGCCATCAACAAAGATCCTGAAGCGCCGATTTTCTCGGTGGCCGATTACGGCATCGTCGGTGACTTGTTTGAAATCGTGCCGCAACTGATTGCCGAACTGGGTTAATTCGCCCCGACCTTGATCCTCGGGCCGCGCTGGCGGCCTGATCTGGACAGGATAAGCAGTTTGTCGCGTTACCGGCAGCAGTCGCTTGCCCGGTATGGCATGGCTGTTGATCCTGTCCATTTTCTTTTTTGGAAATTACTATGAGCTACGTCGCCCCCGTCAAAGACATGCTGTTCGTCATCAACGAACTGGCCGGTTTGTCTGCAGTGAATGCCTTGCCCGGTTGTGAAGACGCTACCGCCGAAACTGTGGAAGCGGTGCTGGAAGAAAATGCGAAATTTGCCGGAGAAGTGGTCGCGCCGCTGAATAAGGTAGGCGATCAGGCGCCCAGTCATTGGCAAGATGGTCAGGTGTTCACCACCAAGGGTTTCAAGGAAGCCTTCAAGCTGTTCGGCGAGGCCGGCTGGCAAGGCGTGCAGCATCCGCAGGAATTCGGCGGCCAGGGTTTGCCGAAGCTGGTGGCGACGCCCTGCATAGAAATGCTGAATGCCGCGAATATCTCTTTCGCCCTGTGCCCCTTGCTGACCGACGGTGCGATCGAAGCCTTGCTGACCGCAGGCAGCGACGAGCAAAAAGCGATTTACCTGGAAAACCTGATTTCCGGCAAATGGACCGGCACCATGAACCTGACCGAGCCGCAAGCCGGCTCCGATCTGGCGATGGTGCGCAGCCGCGCCGTGCCGCAGGGCGATGGCACTTACAAAATCTTCGGCACCAAGATTTTCATCACTTACGGTGAGCACGATATGGCGGAAAATATCGTGCATCTGGTGCTGGCGCGCACGCCCGATGCACCGGAAGGCGTGAAAGGTATTTCCCTGTTCATCGTGCCGAAATTCATGGTGAATGCGGATGGGTCGCTAGGCGCGCGCAATGACGCGCATTGCGTCTCGATAGAACACAAGCTGGGCATCAAGGCCAGCCCGACAGCCGTCTTGCAATTCGGCGACAACGGCGGCGCCATCGGCACCCTGGTCGGAGAAGAGAATCGCGGCCTGGAATACATGTTCATCATGATGAATGCGGCCCGCTTCGGCGTCGGCATGCAGGGCATAGGCCTGGCCGAGCGCGCTTACCAGAAAGCCGTGCAGTACGCCAAAGACCGCGTGCAATCGCGCGATCTGGCCGGTTCTGCCGGCCCGGTGGCGATCATCAAGCATCCGGACGTGCGCCGTATGCTGATGTCTATGCGTGCCCAGACCGAGGGCGCGCGCGCCCTGGCCTATGTGGCGGCGGCGCTCAGCGATGCAGCGCATCATCACCCGGATGCGGCCACCCGCAAGGAAAATCAGGCCGTGTATGAATACCTGGTGCCTATCGTCAAGGGTTGGTCCACTGAAATGTCGCAAGACGTGGCGCTGAACGGCGTGCAAGTGCATGGCGGCATGGGCTTTATCGAAGAAACCGGCGCGGCTCAGCATTATCGCGATGCCAAGATTTTGACGATTTACGAAGGCACCACCGCGATCCAGGCCAACGATCTGGTCGGCCGCAAGACTGCACGCGACGGCGGCGCCGTCGCCAAGGCCTTGATTGCGCAAGTGCGCCAGACCGAGGCCGAGCTGATTGCCAGCGGAGAAGCCGATTTGCTGGCGATCCAGCGCCAGCTGGCGGCCGGTACTGCGGCTCTGGAAGAGGTGGTGGCGTATGTTGTCGCTAATTTCAAGAGCGACATCAAGGGCGTGTTTGCCGGCAGCGTGTTGTACCTGAAGCTGGCCGGCATCGTACTCGGCGGCTGGCAAATGGCGCGCGCGGCCTTGATCGCCGATGGTAAATTGCGGGCCGGTGAAGGCGATTCCAGCTTTTATATGGCGAAAATCGTTACCGCGCGTTTCTTTGCCGATCACATCTTGTCGGCTGCGCCAGGCTTGCGCTCTGCGATCGTCGACGGTAGCGTCGGCGTGCTGGCATTGAGCGAAGATCAGTTCTGATTCGTTTGCGTTGAAAAAGCAAAACGGCGCATAGGTATGCGCCGTTTTGCCGGGTGGGGCAGGGCTCAGCCGTAGGCGCCGCCGGTGTACAGCAAGTCGAAGCTGCGCGCCAGCACGGCGATCAGGGCGGTGGCGCCTAGCGCTACGGTCAGTACCAGTAGCAGTGCCAGCGGCCAGGACGACTGGCTGACCCGGTCGGAGCAGGGGTTGTAGCGCGCATCCCATTTGTCGTCGGGCATCAGTCCCAGCACCAGGGCTTCCAACACGGCGATCAGGGCGGAAAGCACTAGCAGGCTATAGGTCAGCAGGGCCGGCCAACCGAAAAACAAATTACCTAACAGTAATGAGATCGGCAATGTTGCCAGGTGCAGCCAGCCCCATTTATCCTTCCAGCCGGAAAGATAAAAGCGATGTGCGCCCAGGCTGCCTAGCAGTGCAGCCAGAAAAGTGGCGAGAGTTTTGTTTTTATGTGTGACTGTCATTTTGGGTACAGCAAGTAAGCGGAGAGGCATGATTGTAGTTCATGCCTGCGACGCGTGTCGGAATTGTCACGTTTTCAATCGGAACGCAGGATAGTCCTTGCGGCTTGTTCAATATGCGGGCTATAATCTACAGCTTTTTTCGCGTTTAGACATTTTTTGGAAATATTATGGTCGTTATTCGTTTAGCTCGTGGTGGCGCAAAAAAGCGCCCTTTTTACAACATCGTTGCAACTGATTCCCGTAATCGTCGCGATGGTCGCTTTATCGAGCGTATCGGTTTTTACAATCCGGTAGCAACCGGCAATGCTGAGACAGTCCGTGTTGCAGCAGACCGTCTGGCTTACTGGCAAGGCGTTGGCGCACAATTGTCGCCAGCAGTTGCCCGTCTGGTAGCTCAGTCTGGCAAGGCAGCGGCTTAATAGCTTGTCTTCGATGTCAACTGGAGTTCGTGTTCCTGACGATTTAGTCCTGGTGGGCTATATCTCGGGAGCATTTGGCATTCATGGCTGGGTCAGGATACGTCCATATTCAGCCGATGCGGATGCGATGTTGTCTGCCAAAACCTGGTGGCTGGGTTTATCTCACCCTGAGCCGGAAATGCGCGACGTCGATCGCATGGAAGTCAAAATCCATGGCGAAGACGTGGTGGCCCGACTGGTCGGTGTGGCGGACCGGAATGCAGCCGAGGCGCTGAAAGGCGCAACGGTCAAGATTTCGCGCAAGCATTTCCCGGCTTTGGCTAAAGGCGAATTCTACTGGATAGATTTGATCGGTTTGCAGGTGGATAATTTGCAAGGCGAACATCTCGGCGTGGTCAGGGATTTGATGGATAACGGCGCGCATCCGATATTACGGGTGGCAGCGGCGGATATTCCAGAAACAGAATTGGCCAAGCATGAGCGTCTGATTCCTTTTGTCGAGAGTTTCGTCAAGGAAGTGGATCAGAGCGCACGCAAGATTCTGGTCGACTGGGGTGCGGATTATTAAAGCGGTGCAATCAAGGCTTGCCTATGCAGTTTGATGTCATCACGCTGTTCCCCGAAATGTTTGCAGCGATCACCCAGTCGGGCGTGACACGGCGGGCGTTTGAACAAAACAAGTGCGAACTGAAGCTGTGGAATCCGCGCGATTTCACTAGTGACAGGCATCGCACGGTGGACGACAGGCCGTATGGCGGTGGTCCGGGCATGGTGATGTTGGCCAAGCCTTTGCAAGCCGCAATTGAAGCCGCGCAAGCGCGTCAGATCGCGGCCGGCGCGGCGGCACCGAAAGTGCTGTATTTGTCGCCGCAAGGGCATCCTCTGACGCACCGGCGCGTGATGCAGATGGCTGAGCTGTCCGGCATGGTATTGCTGTGCGGGCGCTATGAAGCAGTCGATCAGCGTCTGTTGGATAATTATGTCGATGAAGAAATCAGCCTCGGCGACTTCGTTCTCTCCGGCGGTGAATTGCCGGCGATGGCCTTGATGGATTCCGTCATCCGGCAATTGCCTGGTGTCTTGCATGACGACGCTTCGGCGGTGCAGGATAGCTTTGTCAACGGTTTGCTCGATTGCCCGCATTACACCCGGCCGGAAGTATTTGAAGGCGTAACGGCTCCGGCCGTGCTGTTGGGCGGCAATCATGCCGAGATAGAGAAATGGCGGCGCGAGCGCTCGCTGGAAGCCAGTATGCGCAAGCGTCCCGACCTGATCGCGGCGGCGCGCGCAGCAGGTTTGCTGAGCCGTGCCGATGAAAAGTTTTTAAGCAGTTTGTAGTACTTCCCGGTCTCAGGACCGGGATGCCAAGAGCGGGCCAATAATCGGTTCGCATGTTAAACCCCATCCTCTACCGGGCATCAGTCAGAATAAAATCTGCAGCGTCGGCAAGATGGTTATCGGAGTATAAAAATGGATCTGATCCAAAAATTAGAGCAAGAAGAAATTGCTCGCCTCGGCAAGAACATTCCTGACTTTGCGCCAGGTGACACAGTGGTTGTGAGCGTCAACGTTGTTGAAGGCACACGCAAGCGTGCCCAGGCTTACGAAGGTGTGGTTATCTCCCGTCGTAACCGCGGTTTGAATTCCAACTTCATCGTCCGCAAGATTTCCTCCGGCGAAGGCGTAGAGCGTACATTCCAGTTGTACTCTCCACTGATCGCTTCGATCGAAGTCAAGCGTCGCGGTGATGTACGTCGCGCCAAGCTGTACTACCTGCGCGAGCGTTCCGGCAAATCTGCACGTATCAAAGAGAAATTGCCTAGCCGTAAAACAGCTGCAGCAAAAGCAGAGTAATATCTGTCTATGCCGTATCGAAAAAGGGATGCCTCCGGCATCCCTTTTTTTTATGGTGAAACGGAACCGTGAAAATATTGTGAGTACATTTTTTTTAAATCCGGAAAGCTTGCCGGTACAGTCGCTAGCCGATGAGAGCCCGTTGCCCGCAGAGCGTTTGTCGCCGGCCTGGTTGCGTCAGCGCTTTCTGCGGCCGCCTGCATGGACGCCGGAGATAACCGACGAACATGCGCTTTCCACGAAACTGCCGTTTCGCGCGGCTTCGGTGCTGATCCCTATCGTCATGCGCGACGAGGGGCTCAGCTTGTTGCTGACCCGGCGCGCGGCGCATTTGCATCATCATGCCGGGCAAATCAGTTTTCCCGGCGGACGTTTTGAAACTTCCGACGTCAATCCGGTAGAAACGGCGCTGCGCGAAGCGGAAGAAGAGGTCGGCTTGCATCGCCGCCATATAGACGTGCTGGGGGCGCTGCCCGAATACCGGACCGGCACCGGTTACCAGGTCACGCCCATCGTATCGCTGGTGCAGCCGCCATTTGAGTTGCAAGCTGACCCGACGGAAGTCGCCGCAATTTTTGAGGTGCCCTTGTCCTTCCTGATGAACGGACAACATCACCAGCGCAGAGCGTTCGATTTGCCGGATGGGGCAGGCCGGCGCCTGTTTTATACGATGCCCTATCAGCAGCATTTTATCTGGGGCGCCACCGCCGGCATGCTGCGCAACCTGTTTCACATGCTGCGTGCCTGAGGCGCATCGATGTTGCCGCAGGAACAAAGCTTCATAATCTGAGTAAATCGGTTTACACTTGCCGCATTCGCAAATACTTAACTTGCCGCAATTTTTGCCGCAACCGACGCCTAGCCGACCATGACCTTTATTTCCATACTGTGTGCCTTGCTGATAGAGCAGCTCAAACCCTTGCGGGCGGACAATCCGATTTATCTGCTGATACAAAATTTGGCGGAAAAAATCGAGGCTTCCTTCAACGCCGGCAAGCTGCAGCATGGGCGCTTCGGCTGGTGGATCGTGGTCGCGGCGCTGAGCCTGCCCGCCGCCCTGATTTACTGGTTGTGCCTGCGCATCAGTCCGTTTGCCGCGCTGGTCTGGAATGTCATCATCGTCTATCTGACCCTGGGCTTTCGCCGTTACAGCCATTATTTCACCTCGATACAACTGGCGCTCAGTTCCGGCGACGAGGATGCGGCGCGCCGCTATCTGAGCGAATGGACGCATCTGGACACCGCCGGCATGGAAGTGTCTGAAATATCGCGCATCACGGTCGAGCGTGCGCTGATCGCCACCCACCGCAATGTATTCGGGGTATTTTTCTGGTTCCTGATGCCGGTCGGCCCGGCCTGCGCCGTCATGTATCGCGTCGCCGAATATCTGGCCCGTGCCTGGAACGAACCTGAACACATGAAGAATGAAGAATTCGGCATTTACGCTACCAGGGTGTTTTACTGGATAGACTGGATACCGGCCCGTCTGACCGCGGTTGCCTTCGCCGTGGTCGGCAATTTTGAAGACGCCGTGTATTCCTGGCGCAATTACGCCGACCGCTGGAAGGATGAAGTGGTCGGCATCATCCTGTCGGCCGGCGGCGGCGCGCTCGGCGTGCGCCTCGGCGAGCCGGAAGAAAAGGCGCTGATACTGAATGCCGACGCCAGCGCCGTCGATGTGGATAGCCTGGAGCTGGAAAGCCAGCCCGGAACGGAAGCTTCGCCGCGCGCCTTGCAAAGCGCGGTAGGCCTGGTATGGCGCGCCTTGCTGTTGTGGATGTTGCTGTTGCTATTGCTGTCGTTTGCGGTGTGGCTGTGATACTTGAGGGTTGCGATGGATAAACAGGGCAAATGTCAATGCGGAGCGATCAGCTATATCGTGACAGGTCAGCTGACGCGCCTGGTCAATTGCCATTGCCAGCGCTGCCGCAGCATGAATGGCGGCGCTTTTTCGTCTTATGTGGTGATCGCCGGCGACCAACTGACGATTACCAGCGGCGCCGAACAGATGCGCCAATACGCGGTTTCCGAGCACATCAACAAGCATTTTTGCCCGACTTGCGGGACACCGGTTTTCAACTCCAATCCCGTCACCTATCCCGGCCTGAATATGCTGTACCTGGGCACGCTGGAACAGGCTGCCAAGCTGCCGCCCACCGTGAATATTTTCTGCGACAGCAAGCTGGCCTGGGTAGATGCGCTGGCGGCGCTCCCCAGTTTCGCCGGCGGCCCGCCGCCGCATACCTCTTCCTGATGGCGCTACTTATTTTCTGGCAATGAGCACGGCGCCGGGCCGGCGCTTTACTAAGCGATGAAATGCACTATAGTTAGTAAGTGACGTTGCTTTTAGTGCATCATGGTAATTTTTATCTGCGCCACGTCGGTGAATCAAGTCTTCTATAAGATATAATACTGAGGTATTGTGAAAGCACATGTCACATTGTGATAAGCCGCTTTTATTCATTCTTGCCGCAACAGCGAGCCGAGCACATGGCCGATTCCAAAACACCTCATCCTAAGCCAGTACGCGAGTTTTTCATTCACGGCATTACCAGTGATGGAAGGCAGTTTCGCCCCAGCGATTGGGCGGAGCGTCTGTGCGGCGCCATGTCTTGCTTTCGCCCGGATGGGGGGCGCAATGCCCACTTGCAATATTCACCTTATGTGCGGCCTATCTTGCTGAACGGCGTGCGCTCGGTGGTGGTGAATGAAGCGATACGCGAAATCGAGCCGCTCGCCTACCATTTCGTGGTCAGTTTTGCCAAAGACAACGACTTGCAGATCATCGATGCCTGCCTGTTGCCGGACGAGCCTAAGACCGACAAATAAGCGTTGCTGGCAGTGCTTTCCGTCCTGGAAAACCAGGTCCACGAAAAACACGAAACTCACGAAAATTTCAAAAAATGCGATGCAACGCTTCCTTCCATGAAGCGGCCGCGTCAGTATTGAGCATGGATTTGGTTCGTGTTTTTCGTGTATTTCGTGGATGAATCGCAGTCGTGGTTTCTACCCCATTCCCGCAAACGCCTGTATGACCTGTTGCCGCAGCCAGCGGTTGGCCGGGTCGTTTTCCACGTTCTGATGCCAGTACAGATACACGTCCCAGGACGGCATCGCCAGCGGCAGCGGTAGTATCTGGTTGCCGAATTGCTGATTGGCGATACGCGCATAGCCTTGCGGCATGCTCAGCAGCAAATCGGTCTGGCTGACCACGCGGCAAGCGGCGAAATAATGCTGGCAGCGCAACCGTATCCGTCTTTGCAAGCCTAGCCGGCTGAGTTCGAAATCTTCCAGTCCCATGCCCTTGCGCCGCGAGCTGGCCAGGATATGTTCGGCCTGCAGATAGCTCTCCAGACTTAATTTTCCTTGTACTGCCGGATGATCGCGCCGTGCCAGCACCACGGTATGGTCTTGCACGATTTTCTGGCGCCGGATTTCATTCGGCAGCGGCAACAGCATATCGATCGCCAGATCGAGCGTGCCGGCGCCCAGTTCGCTGACCAGTTCGCGCCTGTCCACCTGGATCGCCGCCAGGTCGATGTGCGGCGCCTGCGCCGTGATGCTTTCCAGCAGCGGTGGCAAGACGGTGGATTCCAGCACGTCGCGCAGGGCCAGGTTGAATTGCTTGCCGGCCAGCGCCGGGTCGAAATGCCCGCTGTCGGTCAGCGTGACTTCCAGCCCGCGCAGGGCTTGTCGCACCGGTTCTATGATGCTGCGCGCCAGCGGTGTCGAGACCATGGCGTGGCCCTGGCGCACGAACAGCGGGTCGTCGAATAATTGCCTGAGCCGGTTCAGCGCATGGCTGATGGCGGGCTGGGTCAGATGCAGTTGCTGGCTGGCGCGCGTCACGCTGCCTTCGGTATAGATCGCTTCGAACACGGTGAACAGGTTCAGATCGACTCTGGATATATGCATGAAATTAATTGAGTTTGATAATAACTATTCATTTGATCAATTATATCCCGCCCGATACTATGAACTTATTGGAACCAAATGCAATGAGGAAAAGATGGGGCAGATTTATCTGGTGCGGCATGGCCAGGCATCGTTCGGTAGTCAGAATTACGATCAATTGTCGGAGCTGGGCATACAGCAGGCGCAGCAGCTGGGGCGTTGGTGGGCGGCGCGCGATCTGTCGGTTTCGCGCGTAGTCACCGGCGACTTGCAGCGCCATCGGCAAACCGCGCAAGCCTGCATGGCCGAGTTATTGGGACAGCCGGCCGGCGCGCTGGATACCGGCGCCTGGCAGAGCGACACCGGCTTCAATGAATACCACCATCACGAAGTCCTGGCCAGGCATGTGCCGGAATTCGACGATCCGGCCGCCGTCAAACATTTCCTGCTGCATACGCCGAACGGCAAGCAAGCGTTTCAGGACATTTTTTCGCAAGCGATCGCGCGCTGGATGTCGGGTTGGCACGACGCCGATTACCGCGAGACCTGGCCGGCGTTCCGCCGCCGTTGCGTGGCCGCGCTGGAGCGCCAGTTACAGCAGCCGGATGCCGCGAAAAACATCGTGATCTTCACTTCCGGCGGCACCATTTCTGCACTGTGTCAGCACGTACTCGGTTTTCCCGATGCGCGTTTCGCCGAGCTGAACTGGTCGCTGGTGAACAGCGCCGTCACGCGTTTGCACGTGCAGCCCGCCACAGCGGAGCAGCCGGCGCGGCTGGCGCTGGCTTACCTGAATAATTTCGCCCACCTCGAGCAAAGCAATAACCCGAAACACATTACTTACGTCTAGGGAAGCACGGATTTAATCGGATTTCGTCGTCCCCGCGAAAGCGGGGATCCACTTAAGTGTTTGATTTACATGGATTCCCGCTTTCGAGGGAATGACGCTTTTGAATTAATCTGCGTTTCCCTAGCAGTTTTTGACGCAAATTCGCCCCACTTATCACTCGCAAGGAGCATCACATGGATTTTCAATACAGCCCCAAGGTTAAAGACTTGCAGGCGCGCCTGAGCGCTTTCATGGATGAATACATTTATCCGAACGAAGCGAACTTCTTCGGCGAAATCGCCGCGAATCGCCAGGCCGGCGACGCCTGGGTTCCGACCAAGATCGTCGAACAGCTGAAGGCCAAGGCGCGCGCGGCCGGCTTGTGGAATCTGTTCTTGCCGGAATCCGAGCAGGGCGCCGGCCTCTCCAACCTGGAATACGCGCCGCTGTGCGAAATCATGGGGCGCTCGCTGTGGTCGGCCGAAGTCTTCAATTGCTCGGCGCCGGACACCGGCAATATGGAAGTGCTGGCGCGTTACGGCACGCCGGCCCAGCAAGCGCAATGGCTGACGCCTTTGCTGAACGGCGAAATCCGTTCCTGCTTCGCCATGACCGAGCCGGCCGTGGCTTCTTCCGATGCGACCAATATAGCGGCGTCTATCGTGCGCGATGGCGACCAGTACGTGCTCAACGGCCGCAAATGGTGGTCGTCCGGCGCCAACGATACGCGCTGCAAAGTGTTCATCTTCATGGGCAAGAGCGATCCGGATAATCCTAACCGGCACCAGCAGCAATCGATGATCATCGTGCCGCGCGACACGACAGGCGTGACGATCTTGCGCGCCTTGCCGGTGTTCGGCTACGACGATGCGCCGCATGGTCATGGCGAAGTGCTGTTTGAAAACGTGCGGGTGCCGGCCTCGAATATGTTGCTCGGTGAAGGGCGTGGCTTCGAGATCGCCCAAGGCCGCCTCGGACCTGGCCGCATCCACCATTGCATGCGCCTGATCGGCCTGGCGGAACGCGCGCTGGAAGACATGTGTAAACGCTCGCTGAGCCGCGTCGCTTTCGGCCGGCCGGTAGCGGAGCAGGGCGTGACGCTGGAGCGTATTGCGAATGCGCGCATCCTGATCGACCAGGCGCGCTTCCTGGTGCTGAACGCGGCGCAGATGATGGATACGGTCGGCAACAAGGCGGCCGCCAAGGAAATCGCCATGATCAAGGTGGCCGCGCCGAACATGGCTTGCCAGGTGATCGACTGGGCCATCCAGGCGCACGGCGGCGGCGGCGTTTCGGACGATTTCGGCGTCGCCTACGCCTATGCCCAGGCGCGCACCCTGCGCCTGGCCGATGGCCCGGACGAAGTGCATCGCAATCAGATCGGCAAGCTGGAGTTGAAGAAGTACAAGTAATGTAACTCGAATGAAAAAAACCTTAAACCTCTCACATGAGGCACAGAGGAGGGAGTTCCTTCTTGCAAGAAGGAACCGTTACACAGGCGAGCCGCTGCGCGGCTCGAATTCCCTGCTCCCCCCCCCCCAGAGGGAAAACAGAGAGTCGTTAAGGTTTTCTCTGTGTATCTCTGTGCCTCTGTGTCTCTGTGTTGAGAGGTTTTCATGTTTTCCATGAGAGTTGAATAGTTGTAAGAAATGCTTGCATACGGCTCGCCTTGCCTGCATTTTTTTACGGTGCGCCGAAGACGCCGGTCGGCAGATTTCGTAGTGCGAGTGCTACGGGTGAGGCGTCAGGAAACACGCCGGGCGAAGCTACAGCCAGCCGGCGTCACGCGCCAGGCGATAGGCTTCCACCCGGTTTTTGGCATTCAATTTGCTGATCGCTTCCGACAGGTAATTCCTGACCGTGCCTTCGGACAGGTGCATGGCCAGCGCGATTTCCGTGCTGCTGGAGCCGCTGCCGGCCAGTCGCAGCACCTGGCGCTCGCGTTCGCTGAGCGGGTCGGCCGGTCCGCCCCAGCTTTCCAGCGCCAGTTCCGGCGCAATCGCGCGGCCACCGGCATGCACCGTCCGTATGGCGGTCGCCAGCGTCTCGGCCGGCGGATCCTTCAGCATATAGCCGCGCACCCCGCTGGCCATGGCGCGGCGCAGATAGCCGGCGCGCGCGAAAGTGGTCAGCACGATGACTTTGCACGGCGATTTTTGTTCGGCCAGGTTGGCGGCCAGTTCCAGCCCGGTCATGATCGGCATCTCGATATCGGTCAGCACGATGTCGGGATTTTCTTGCCGGCACAGCTGCAAGGCTTCCTGGCCATTCTTGGCCAGCGCAACCACTTCCAGATCGGCTTCCAAACCGAGCAATGCCGCCAAGGCGCCGGACACCAGCGCCTGATCTTCTGCGATGAGCACCCGGATCATGCATTTGCTCCTGTCGGTATGCGTAATTCCAGCGTCAGCCCCTGGTCCGCTTTTAATCGCAGCTTGCCGCCCAGCGCGCTGACCCGTTCCGTCATGCCGCTCAGGCCGCTGCCTTTGCGCAGCGTGCTGTCATGCGCCTGGCCGTTGTCGCTGATGCGCAGACAGACCTGGCCGGCTTCTGCGCTCAGCGCGATTTCGCAACGGCTGGCCGCCGCGTGTCGGACGATATTCGTGACCGCTTCGCGCAATGCCAGCGCCAATACGTTTTCCACCGCCGCCGGCAGCGGGAAGTGCTTCACCTCGGCCAGCATTTCCACCTGCGCCGCCGTCAAGGCGCTGCGGGCGCAGGCAAATTCATGCACCAGGCCGGTCGCGCGATAGCCGAGCACCGCGCCGCGCACTTCGGCCAGCTGGAATCGATACTCGCCGGTATCCGGGCCGGCATTAAAGCCGATCACGCTGATGATGCTGGGGTCCATGCCCTTGAAGCGGCTGAACGGCAGGCTGATTTATTGCCATTCTTCGCTCGCGGTAAAGCCGACCATGATAGGCACATAACTGCCTTGCACCGTGATCGCGACCTGGTAGCGCTTGCCATCGCCTTTCACCCGGAACTTGAGGGTATTCGCCATGCTGAGATCGACCGCTTCCATCACTTGCTTGCCTGGCATGAAAGCTACACCCGACCAGGGGTAGGCGAAGCCTGGCTTGACCTGGGCATGCACGCTCACTGCAGCTTGTCCATTCGGCGCGGCGCCGCTCAGCGTCAGTTCCGTGCTGGATTTTCCTCCCATGAAACCGTCATTCGAGGGGCCCCAACCGAGTCCGAATGGGCTGGCGAGTTTTTCCTGGCTGAACAGGCTGATGCGACCGTCGGCCGGCAAGTGTAGACCTTGTTTCTTGGGTTGGTTTTCGCTGGCGACCAGCTCGCGTTTTTTCTCGCGCAGATCGGTCACGCTTTCACCGTCTTTCCATATCTCGACGATGCGGCGGGTCGCTTGTATGTCCTGATCCGGCGCACCTTCCACCAATAGCAAGTCGGCCTTGTAATCCTTGGCGATGCGACCTCTATCCTTGAGCTGGAAAGCATCCGCAGGGGCCGAGGTGGCCGCAGTCAGCGCCGCCAGCGGTGTCAGGCCGGCTTGCACCAGTGCGGCCAGTTCGTGGTGCAGGCTCGCGCCGTACTGGGTTCCCGCATTGCCGGCGTCGGTGCCGGCCAGCAGCCTCACCTGGGCGGCGGACAGGGCGGCGGTGACAGCTTTTGGTGCGATCAGCAAATCAGGATTGGGTTTGCTGCCGTAGCTTGCGTTCAGCGCCTGCAACTGCGGCTTGTTCAGCAAGGCCGTGAAATGACGGTCGCTCAGTATGTCGCCCGACTTGAGGCCGGCGATGCTTTCCAGCACGCTGAAAGTCGGGATGATAAAAGCATGGCGGTGTTTTGCCAGCATCACCAGTTGCTCCAGCTCGGATGGGTTGATCGCCTTCGCTACAAACAGATGCACCAAGCCATCGGCGCCGCTTTCCAGTGCGCTGCGCGCATCTTGTAAAGTACTGATATGCACCACCGCCAGCTTGTTGCGTTGATGCGCAGCCGTAATCAGCGCTTGCACCGTGGCCGTATCCAGGCTGTTGAAATGGCGCCATTCACCACCCGGCTCCATCACAATCTTGATGAAATGCGAGCCTTCGGCTATCCGCGCGTCGACCCAGTCTTGCGCTTGTTCCGGCTTTTCCAAGGTCGGGATGAGCATGCCGTACTCGGTGCCGTGCCCGCCCGGCGCAGTGGCCAGGGTGCCGGCGGAAAACATATCGGCTTGCCGGCCATTCTCGCCGCGCTGCATTTTGGCGTTGACATTTTGCATGTTCTCTACGCCGGTGAACATGTCGATCTGGGTCGTGACGCCAAACAACAAAGGCAGATCGGGGTATTGATAGGCGTGGACATGCGCGTCGATCAGGCCGGGCAGCAGGGTGCGTCCCTTGCCGTCCACCAGCCTGGTATCGGCGGCAACCTTACCCTTGAAATCGGGATCGGCAATTTTTCCGTCCGCGATCAACACATTCCGGTTCAGCTGGATTTTTTCGCCGTCAAAGACCCGCACGTTTTGTATCAGCCAGGAAGAAGCGGAAGCCGACAGGCTGAGGCAAAGGCCGCAAGCGGCCAGGGCCAGGTGTAAGCGTTTTTTATTCATCGTATGCTCCAAGTGAGGGTGTGAGCGTATTTTGCTTGGTTAGCGCAGATGAAAACAGTCGCATTTGCCATCAGTTAGTAGTGACAAATGTCATACCTCATCTTCAGTAGGACTTAGCTGGGGGGGGCTGGGACAATAATTCCATCGATTCAAAGTAACTCAGCGCCTGCCACCTGGCTTGCAAGGCCAGCGCCGGTTGATACAGCAGCGCCTCTGCATCGAGGCTGCTGAAATCGAAGCCCGGCTGGTTTCTGGCAACGCAGGCGCTGTGCGCGCCCGCGAGGAAGGCGGCAGGGTCGAAGACGCCGCTCCACAACTGGCTCTGCAAGCCTTCCACGATGGCCTCGACCTGGATCGCTTCTCTTTCCACGGTGTGCTTGTGCACGTCATGCACTTGCTCCATCACGAACTTCACCTCGGCGCCGCGCGCCACCAGGCTGGTGAAGCCGTGCTGCAAGGGCAGGCGCGATTCCACCACGTAGTGCACCAGGTCATGCGGCAAGATGCCCTGGCGCGGCATCATGGACTTGCTGGCGCTGCCGTCGGCGCGCAGGTAACGCAAGCGATCGTATTTGTCGCTTTTGCCCAGCTTTTCGGCGATCAGTCGCATGGCTTTTTACGCTTGCTTCCGGTAATCCTGCAACCAGGTTCCGGCCAGGCGCGCCTCTTCCTCGTGCCCCGGTTCACGTGCAGTCTCTTGCAAGGCGTCGGCATACCAGCTTTGCACGGCCGGCAAGGCCAGCAAGCGCTGTGCATAGGCAGCGGCCGGCGCGGATAGTTGCAATCCATAAGTTTGTACGCGGAATGCGACCGGCGCGAAAAACGCGTCGACTGCGCTGAACGATTTACCCGCCAGGAAGGGGCCGCCGAAACGCTGCAAGCCTTCTTGCCACAGTTCATCGATGCGGGCGATGTCTTTTTGCAGCGCCTCCGGCAGCGTATGCAGCTGCACCCGGATGCCGCAGTTCATGGTGCAGTGCTGGCGCAGCGCAAAGAAACCGGAATGCATTTCGGCCGCGGCGCAACGCGCCCAGCTGCGCGCCTGCGGCTCGGCCGGCCACACTTGCGGGTGGCGTTCGGCCAGATGTTCTGTGATGGCCAGCGAATCCCAGATCGCCTGCGTGCCGTCGAGCAGGCAGGGCACCTTGCCGGTCGGCGAGAATGCGCGGAACGCATCCCAGTTCGAACCCGCCTGGAAATGCGCCAGCTTTTCGTCAAACGGGATGCCGAGCTCGCGCAGCAGCAGCCAGGGGCGTAAAGACCAGGAAGAGTAATTTTTATTGGCGATAGTCAGTTGGTACATAAGCTTCTTTTAGTGTTGGAAAATGTGTGCTTGCGCGCCCGGTGCGCAATCAGGGTTCGCGGCACAGGCAGTGGGTCAGCGCGACATAGGCTTTGCCTTCTTTTTGCAGGTCGGCCAGCCAGCCCAGTTCGCTCGCCATCCTGGCGGCGGCGGCCGGCGGCAAGCCGCTAGTCCCGAGCGCAAGCTTGAACTGCTCGTGCATGGCTTGCGCAGCCGTTTCGCCGAATAGATTGAAGATGCGGTCCAGCCTGGACGGTTCGCGCTCTATGTAGCTGATGCGGTAATCCTTGCCGAGCCGGGCGCGGCTGGCGGCCGACTTCAGCGCATCGGTGTAGCCGCCTACGGTGTCGATCAGGCCGCGCTCTTTCGCTTGCTGACCGGTCCAGACCCGTCCTTGGGCTACGGCGTCGATTTTCTCCGGCGTGGTGTGGCGCGCCGCCGCCGCCTTGCCGGTGAAGTCGGCGTAAATATGGTTGATGCCGCTTTGCACCACGTCCGCCAGACGCGGATTCAAGGGGCGCAGCGGGTTGAAGCTGTCGCCGAGCCAGGTGGTGGTGACGCCGCCGGTATGCACGCCTATCTTGTCTATGGCTTTTTCAGCGGTCGGCAAGATCGCGAATACGCCGATAGAGCCGGTGACGGTGGTGGCGTCGGCGATCACTTCATCGGCCGCCATCGAAATCCAGTAACCGCCGGACGCGGCCACGTTGCCCATCGAGACCACGACTGGCTTGCCGGCCCGGCGCGTCAGTTCCAGTTCGCGCCGTATCAGCTCGGAGCCGAAAGCGCTGCCGCCGGGCGAATCGACGCGCAACACCACGGCCTTGATCTGTTCGTCTTCACGCGCCTTGCGGATCAGGTTGGCGGTGGACAAGCCGCCGATCGCGCCCGGAGCGGCGATGCCTTCGCTGATCTCGCCGGCCGCCACCACCACGCCGACCGCGTCGCCGAACAGCTTGGGCCTCTGGTGCGCCAGGTAATCTTCAAAATTGATCTGGCGAAAACTCTTGCTGTGCTCGTCCCTGGCGCCGCGTTTCAGCATCAGTTCGCGCAACTCGTCGCGGGTCTTCAAGCCGTCGACCAGCTTGGCCTTCAGCGCGAATCTGGCGAGGTCGCCATTCACGTCGTGTACCGATTGCGGCAAGCCGTCTATGCTGCGCATGATGGCGCCGGCCGGCAATTTGCGCGTTTTTTCCACGTCGTCGGTATAGCTCTTCCACATCGCGTTGTACAGGAAGCTCTCGGCTTCGGTCGCCGCCGGGGAAGGCGCATTCGCGATATACGGTTCGGCGAAACTCTTGTAGGTGCCGACCTTCAGCAGGTTGACGGTCACGCCGACTTTATCTAGCGCGTCGCGGTAATAATTGCGATAGCGGCCGAAGCCGCTCATCATCACCATCCCCATCGGGTGCAGATAAACTTCATCGGCATGGGCCGCCAGCAAATACTGGCGCTGGTCGTAGCTCGAGCCCCAGGCGAGCACGGTCTTGCCGCTGGCCTTGAAGCGCTCGATGGCGGCCGCCACTTCGCGCAACATGGGTAGGCCGGCGCCGCTCATGTCGTCCAGCAGCAGCACGGCGCTGCCGATCTTCGGGTCTTTGGCGGCATGATCGAGCACCAGCAAGATGTCGCGCAATTGCGTCGAGCGTTGCCGGTCGCCCTGGGCTTCCGCCAGCAAGGTTTCGCGCGCGCCGCCGGCGTGCTGCTCGACCAGCGCGCCCTTGAAATCGAGCACCAGGGCGGTTTTGCTTTCCAGTATTTTGGGGCCGCCGCTGAAGATGCCTATCGCCAGCAACACCAGCAGCGCCAGCAAGACCAGGTTCAGCAAGACGCGGCGGCTGAAATCGAGCGCCTGCCACAGCAGCTTGAAGCCGCGTCCTATCAGGCGTAATGGAGAAAAAGTCATAATATTTCCTGTGATGGGGGGATTACTCGGGCCAGATCGCCTGCAACAATTGCGCCAGATGGGCGCCGGCGCGCACCAGCGCGTCTTCCTTCACGGCGGCCATGGTTTTTTCGTATTCCAGCGGCAAGGCAATCGACCAGCTATTGCCGCGCGGGCCAGTCGTGGCCTTGCTGAACTGGGTGCCGGCATACACCGTTCTGGCGTCGCGCATGGCGTCGTCGGCCCAGTTGGCCGGCCACAGTTCTAGCGGGCCGGCCGTTTTGTCCAGGGCGCGCGCTTTTTTGCCGAGGGCCTCATTCATGCGACCGCGCTTGAATGGCTGCGGGATGTCGTCCCACAGCGTGTGCAGGTTGCCGCACGGGCATTGCAAGGCATTGCCGCCGACGGTATTGCTGCTGCGATCGTAAGCGCCGGCATCCGGGTTGACGAGCTTGCCGTCGGAATCGAGAAACACCGAACCCACGTGCAAAGGCTGGTGGATGTCTCCGACATAATGCGTCAGCAGTGCCAGCGCTTCGCGCTCATCCTTGAAACGGAACGGCTGCGGCTGCGGCTTGCCTTGCAATACCGCGATCGCGGCGCGGATCGCGTGCACCACGTCGTGGTCGCTGGTGCCGGCATAGCCGGTCTTATAGCGCGTGTGCTGCAGGCTGACGTCGGCGTAATGGTATTGCTTGTGGCAGTTTTCCTCGTCGGCCGCCGGCTTGCATTGATCGTTATTGCGCCTGACGTAATCGGCCATGGCGGCGATGCCGGCCGCGGTTTCATAAGGCGCGCATTCCGGGTAGCGCCCGGCCGAGGTATAGGCGAAATCTTTTTCCGGCGCGACGCCTTTGACGCAGTCGCCCCAGACCGAGATTTTTTCCAGGCTGCCGTCGCCGAGCAAGGCCTTGACTTGGGCGCCGGCCTTGCTGCCGGCCAGCAGGGTATCGGCAATCGCGCCTACCGTCTGGTGTCCTTCCGCGCCCCAGGCGAAACCGAGTTGGGGCGTTGCGCTCACGGCGGCCAGTACGACCGAAATCAATAATTTTTTCATGGGGAGTAGCATGGGAAGTCGTAAATGGGGCGCTGCGCCGCCTTCTATTGGAGAGATGACGAGGATATAACAAAGCGCTGCAAAAGTGTGAGGCGGATGGCCGCACGCGGCGCAGCAATTGCGGATTGCAGCGCGCCGGCGCCAAACCGTGCTCTTTTTGCAATTCGACTAATGCCCGAATACCGGCTAAACTTGTCGGCTTTTCTCTCCAAATTTGCGGTATCTGCAATGAACACCAACACCGAAACTTCCGCCGCGCCTGTCGAGGCTGCCGCCACGCCCGCCAAAGACTTGATCAGCCGCGAAGTGGCGCGCCGCCGTACTTTCGGCATCATTTCCCACCCGGACGCCGGCAAGACTACGCTGACTGAAAAATTGCTGATGTTTTCCGGCGCGATCCAGCTGGCCGGCACGGTCAAGGCGCGTAAGAGCGGGCGCCATGCGACTTCCGACTGGATGGAGATCGAAAAGCAGCGCGGCATTTCGGTCGCCTCTTCGGTGATGCAGTTCGAGTACCGCGACCACGTGGTGAACTTGCTCGACACGCCCGGTCACCAGGATTTTTCCGAAGATACTTACCGCGTGCTGACCGCGGTCGATTCGGCGCTGATGGTGATCGACGCCGCCAAGGGTGTGGAAGAGCAGACCATTAAACTGCTGAACGTGTGCCGCATGCGCAATACGCCTATCATTACCTTCGTCAACAAGATGGACCGCGAAACGCGCGATCCGCTCGAATTGCTGGACGAACTCGAATCGGTGCTGAAGATACAATGCGCGCCGGTCACCTGGCCTATCGGCATGGGCAAGACTTTTCGCGGCGTGTACCACATCCTGAAAGACGAAATCCTGTTGTTCACGCCCGGCAGCGAGCGCGCCGACCAGGAATTTGAAGTGGTGAAGGGCATAGACAATCCGCGCCTGGCCCAGATGTTCCCGCTCGAAATCGAGCAATTGAAGATGGAAGTCGAGCTGGTGCACGGCGCTTCCCATCCTTTCAGCCTGGAAGACTTTTTGGCCGGCACCCAGACCCCGGTGTTTTTCGGTTCCGCCATCAATAACTTCGGCGTGCGCGAGATTCTGAATGCGCTGCTCGATTGGGCGCCGCCGCCGCGCGGACGCGACGCCACCGTGCGTGCGGTAGAGCCGCGCGAAACGCCGTTCTCCGGCTTCGTGTTCAAGATCCAGGCCAACATGGACCCGGCGCACCGCGACCGCATCGCATTTTTGCGCGTGTGTTCCGGCCGCTTCGAGCGCGGCATGAAGCTCAAGCATCTGCGCCTGAACCGCGAGGTCAAGGTGTCGTCGGTGGTGACTTTCATGGCGTCTTCGCGCGAGCAGGTGGAAGAGGCTTACGCCGGCGATATCATCGGTTTGCCGAACCACGGCAATATGCAGATCGGCGACAGTTTTTCCGAAGGCGAGCTGCTGCAATTCACCGGCATCCCTTATTTCGCGCCGGATTTCTTCCGCACTGCGCGCATCCTGAATCCGCTGAAGATCAAGCAATTGCAAAAGGGTTTGCAGCAGCTCGGCGAAGAGGGGGCGGTGCAGGTGTTCAAGCCGGTGGTCAGCAGCGATCTGGTACTCGGTGCGGTCGGCGTGCTGCAGTTTGAAGTGGTGGCCAGCCGTCTGAAGAATGAATACGGGGTGGACGCGGTGTTCGAAGGCACCAGCATTTCCAGCGCGCGCTGGATCACTTGCGACGACAAGAAAATGCTGGCGGATTTCGAGCGTTCCAGCGCCGGCGGTAATCTCGCCTACGATGCGGCCGGCAATATGGCTTATCTGGCGACTTCCGGCGTCAACCTGAAACTGACGCAAGAGCGCTGGCCAGGCGTGACCTTCCATGCGACGCGCGAACACGCGGCCAAGCTGGGATAATCCTGGATAATCACGGATTTAATCGGATTTCGTCATCCCCGCGAAAGCGGGGATCCACCTAAGTATTTGATTTACATGGATTCCCGTTTTCGCGGGAATGACGCTTTTTGAATTAATCTGCGTTTCCCTAGATAATCAGCTTCCCTTGGTGTTGCCGATGGTTCTGAAATTTGGCGCCACCGACAGCACCACCAGCGCCAGCGCCAGCGGCAGCGTGGAAATGAAGCCGAGGTACTTGAAGCCCGATGCGCCCAGGATGCCGCCGATAAAAAAAGCGCAGACCAGCACCGCATGCAGACGCAATTTATGGCGATTCGCCGCAATTTCAGGGTGGGGGCTGAGCCGGCTCTGGCGGTTCCAGTAAATCAGTTTCCCCATCTCTATGCCGATATCGGTCACCAGACCGGTCACGTGCGTGGTGCGGATTTCCGCATGCGAAATCTTGGTCACCAGCGCGTTTTGCAAGCCCATCACATAACACAGCAATACCGCGGTAAACGAGACCGTGATCACCGCGTGTTCCTGCAATTCGGTGCCGACCAGGCCGAACACCAATAACAAGATCGCTTCCAGCAACAGCACCGGCGTGTAGATGTAGCGCATGCCGCTGCGCTTGGCGTAATTCACCATCAGGGCGGTACAAGCGGCGCCCCAGGAAAAAGCGGCCAGCAGAAATAAGGCGGCCAACGCCGGCACCAGCCTGCCGAGGATTAAGTCGTCCGCGGCCGTGGATAGTATGCCCGTCATATGCGAAGTGTATTGTCCTACCGCCAGGAAACCGCCCGCATTCAAGGCCCCCGCCACGCAGGCCAGCGTGACGCCGAGATGCAAGTTGGCTTGTGGCGTGCGTTTCGGCGAGGTCAGTTTCGCAAGATAGTGGATGGGCATGGGGTGAAAGGTGGCAAGCGGATCTAGGGGGGGGCTGGGGCGAGAACACCCTAGTGTAGCGCTTCCGGCCTGTTTTTGCACGACTGTCCTATTTTAATGGCGGCCAGGCAAGGCAGTATTGTCAAAAAATGCGAGATACCACTTGGATACCTATTGACGGTCGTCGTAAAAAAAGCCTACAGTGCAGTCTCGCATCTTCAGGGCCCGATTTCCTGGGCATACACTTGTCGCTATCCGCAAACTATCGAAACCTCATGCAACAACACGCGCTGGCGCAGCCAATCTCGCCTACCTCGTCATTCTCGCCCGCCACGGCGGCAAGTAGCCGCAGCGGCGCTTGCGCTTATCTGATCGGCGTCGATGGCGGCGGCACTGGCACGCGAGTGGCCTTGGCCGGCGCCGATGGCGAACAGCTCGGGCGCGGCAGCGCCGGGCCTTCCGGCCTGGCGCACGGGGTAGACCGGGCCTGGCAAGCGATCTTGGCGGCGACAGCGCAAGCGTTTGCGAACGCCGGCCTGGGCATGCCGGACTTATCCGCGATCGCCGCCGGTTGCGGCCTGGCTGGCATCAATAATCGCTTGTGGGCGCAAGTATTCGTGCAGCAGAATCCCGGCTTTGCCGTGTTGCTGGCTGAGACCGATGCGTACACCAGCTTGCTCGGCGCGCATGGTGGTAAGCCGGGCGCCATCATTGCGCTCGGCACCGGCAGCGTGGGCGAAGTCTTGCAAGCCGACGGCCGGCGGCGCGAAGTCGGCGGCTGGGGTTTTCCGGTCAGCGACGAAGCCGGCGGCGCCTGGCTGGGGCAGCGCGCGATCAACCATTTGCAGCGCGCGCTCGACGGCCGCCGGCAGCAAGATGCCTTGGCGGCAGCCTTGCTCGCGCATTGCGGCGGCAGCAAGGATGCGCTGTTTAGCTGGCTGGCGCAAGCCAATCAGACGCGCTACGCCGAACTGGCGCCGCTCGTGATCCGCTATGCGGGCGACGTGGAAGCGGCGCGCCAGATCATGCTGGAAGCCGGGCGCGAAGTGGAATTGATGGCGCAGGCGCTCGATCCTTGCGGAGAATTGCCGCTGGCGCTGTGCGGCGGGCTGGCGACGCCGCTGTGGGATTATCTGCCGCCGGCCCTGTTGCGGCGCGTGCACCGGCCGCACGGCGACGCCGCGGCCGGTGCGCTGATACTGATACGGCGCCATGTGCAGCGCGCATAACAGAAAAGAGAGCGACCCCATGCTGGCACAACTGGCGGCTTTCAAGCCGGACAGCGCAAACCCCACCCCCTTGTATCTGCAACTGGCGAATAGGCTGGCGAGCGGCATCCATAGCGGCTTGTGGCAGCCGGACGAAGCGCTGCCTTCCGAGCGCATGTTGTCGGAAACGCTGGAGATTTCGCGCGTCACGGCGCGCAAGGCGATAGCCGTGCTGTGCGAGCGTGGCATGCTGACGCGCAAGCACGGTTCCGGCACCTATATCGCGCCGAAGCTGGAGCAAGCCTTGTCGTGCCTGAGCAGTTTTAGCGAAGAGTTGCGTCAGCGCGGTTTTGTGCCCGGTTCGCAATGGCTGTCGCGCGAAACCGGCATCGCCGCGCCGGAAGAAATCCTGGCGCTAGGCTTGTCGCCGAATAGCGTGGTGTCGCGCCTGAAGCGCCTGCGCACCGCCGACAATGTGGTGATGGCGATAGAAAGCAGCACGATACCGGCACTGTATCTGCCGAATCCCAAGCAAGTCGGCAGCAGCCTGTACGGCTATCTGGAAGCGCACGACGCGGCGCCGACGCGCGCCTTGCAGCATATCCGCGCCGTCAACGCGACGACTGAGCAGGCGCGCCTGGCCGGCATCAAGCCGGGGGCGGCGATGCTGTTCATTACCCGGGTCGGCTATCTGGCGGGCGGGGCGGCGATAGAGCTGACCCATTCGTATTGCCGCAGCGATTACTATGATTTTGTAGCGGAGTTGTTCCGATGAACCAGTCTCAACAAGTCGCCCGGCAAATAGCGGGGCAAATCCTGACGCCGTCCGGCTGGCTCGGCGGCAACATAGTCTTTGCCGAAAAAATCCAGACCATCAGCGCCGGGCAAGCGGTGCCGGAGCTGTATATCTTGCCCGGCTTTGTCGATCTGCACGTGCACGGCGCCGGCGGCAAGGACAGCATGGAGGGCGGCGACGCGCTGGAAATCATTGCGCGCCAGCATGCGCAGCACGGCACCACCAGCATGCTGGCCACCACCATGACCGCACCGCTGGCCGACCTCGAGCGCGCGCTGCGCGCGATTAACGGCTCGGTACAACAGCGTGCGCCGGGCGGCGCGCGCGTGCTCGGCGTGCATCTGGAAGGCCCGTACATCAACCCCGGCAAGCTCGGCGCGCAGCCGGCCTTCGCCTGCGACGGCACGCTGGAGCAGGTGCAGCGGCTGCATGCGCTGGCGCCGATACGGCTGGTCACGGTGGCGCCGGAAATGGACAATCACCTGCAACTGGTGCGCGAGTTGACGGCGCTCGGCATGCGCGTGCAGCTCGGCCATACGCTCGGCACTTACGAGCAGGGCGTGGCGGCGCTGGAAAATGGCGCGAGCGGTTTCACCCATCTGTATAACGCTATGTCGCGCCTCGACCACCGGGCGCCCGGCATGGTCGGCGCGGCGCTGGCGCATGCGCAGTTTTCCGAAATCATTCCCGACTTGCTGCATGTACATCCGGGTGCGATCAAGGCTGCGCTGCGCGCAATTCCGCAACTGTATTGCGTGACCGATTCCACCGCCGCGACCGGCATGCCAGACGGCCAATATCTGCTGGGCCGGCAGGTGGTGCACAAGTGCCTGGGCGGCGTGCGCCTGGCCGACGGCACGCTGGCCGGCAGTACGCTGACCATGGATCAGGCGCTGCGCAATCTGGTCGGCATCGGCCTCGAGCTGGCCGATGCCTCCAAACGCGTGTCGACTTATGCCGCCGATCATCTCGGCCTGAGCGGGCGCGGCCGTTTGCAGCCCGGCGCATATGCTGATCTGGTCGTGCTCGACCGCCAACTGAAGCTGATCGCCGTGTATGTAGAAGGAGAAAAAATTGAACTCGACTATGCCTAGCGAAGCAGGGTGGGGCGATGTAGTGCGCGCGGAACAAGCGCGCAGTATCGCCGGTCAACTGATCATGGTGCGCTTGCCGGGCACGGAGTTGAGCGCAGAGATGGCCGATTTTTTGCGCAGCAATCATATCCGCGCGGTCTGCCTGTTCCGCCAGAATATGCAAAATCCCGCGCAGCTGAAAAAATTCACGGACGATTTGCGCGCCGTGCTGGGGCCGGAAGCGCTGATCGCGCTCGACCAGGAAGGCGGCGCCGTGGTGCGCCCGACCTGGCTGCCGGCGCCGCCGTCCGCGATGGCGCTCGGCGCCGGCGACGACGTGGCGCTGTGCCGCGCGGTCGGCGCGGCGGTGGCGCGCGGCGTACGCTCGCTAGGCTTCAACTGGAATTTCGCGCCGGTGCTGGACTTGAATAGCAACCCCGATAATCCGGTGATCGCCGAACGCTCTTTCGGCGCCGATCCGCAACGCGCGGGCGAACTGGCGCTGGCCTGGATGGACGGCAGCCTGGCCGAAGGCGTCGCTTGCTGCGTCAAGCATTTTCCCGGCCACGGCGACACCAATGTCGATTCGCACCGCGACTTGCCTAGTGTGCATAAATCGCGCGCCGAACTGGAGGCGCTGGAACTGGCGCCGTTCCGCCTGGCCGCCAGCCGCTCAAATCCGGCGCCGGCCATGATGACCGCGCATATCGTGTATCCGGCGCTGGACGCCGAAAACCCGGCCACCATGTCGCCCGCGATACTCTCCGGCATCTTGCGCGAGGAGTGGAATTACGACGGCGTGCTGATTACCGACGGCATGGACATGCAAGCGATCGCCGGCCGCTACGGGGCCGGCAACGCCGCCGTGCGCGCCTTGCTGGCCGGGGCCGATCTGGTGATGGCGCTCGGCGACTGCACAACGCAAAGGGAAACCCTGGACGCGCTGACGGCGGCGCTCGTCTCCGGCCAGATCGGTCGCGCCGGACTGGAGCAGAGGCTGGCGCGCGTGCGCCGGCTGGCGCGCGACTATCCCTGCGCCGCCGGCGACTATCGGGGCGAGGCGGCCGACTGCGCCCTGATGGCAGACGCCTGGCGGCGCGGCCTTACCAGCTACGGCAAGCCGGTGGCGCCGCCGGCAGGCAGCAAGCTCAGATTGGTGATCCGCGCCGACGCGGTCAGCGACGGCGTGTCGGAAGCCGGCATCCCGGCCGAACGAATTGCGTCCATGCTGGCCAGCCTGTACGACGTCGTGACGGTCACCTTCAGCGACCCGCAAAGCTTGGACTGGAGCGCCTTGCCGCAAGATGGGCGCTATCTGATCCTGGCCTCCACCGTGCGCCTGCGCTATGGCGAGCGCGCGCGCCGCAGCTGGAAACCAGATTTGCATCTGGCCTTATGGAATCCGTTCCAGATGCTCGATATCGACGCGCCGGCGCTGGCCACTTACGGCTTTGCCGAACCGGCGATTGCCGCCGTGCGCGCCTGGCTGGCCGGCGAGATCGGCGCCGACGGCAAGATACCGGTGCCCGGCTTCGGCGCTTAAGTCGAACACGGTAGCGTCGGCTTCCTGCTGTGCGCGCGCCGGCGACGCGAGAAAGCAACAGCGCGGGATGGCAGGTGCATTTCCTGCGCTCCATGTGTATATTCGAGGCAAATTTTCAGCTGCATTTGTCGTGGAGAGCAATGATGTGGTCAAGTCGTAAGTGCTGTCGTAGCGTACTGTTCGTGCTGTTCATGCTGGCGCAAACCGGTCATGCAGCCGAACCGGCCCCCGCTTTGCGGGTAGGCATCGTGCCGTATCTGTCGCCGAACGTACTGATGTCTTTGTTTGCCCCGGTGCGCGAACATTTGCAGCGCGAATTGCGTCGCCCGGTAGAGCTGTACACGGCGCCCGATGTGCGCAGCTTCGTCAAGAAGACCCTGAGCCCCGATTACGATGTCCTGATTTCTTCCGCGCACTTGTCGCGGCTGGCGCAGACGCGCGGAGGGTATTTGCCGGAAGTGCAGTTCAGCGATGACTTATACGGCGTCATCTTCGTCGCCAAGCAATCGGCGATACGCGACGTCGCCGATTTGCGCGACAAAAAACTGGCCGTCACCGATCGCACCATCCTGGTGAATATCGCGGTATTGAACGCCCTCAGCCAGATCAATATCAATGAAAGCAAACTCAGGCTGCGTCCCAACATCAACCAAAATACCGCCTTGCTGTCAATTGCCCAAGGCGACAACGACGCCGCCATTGCCGCACACTTTGCCCCGGATCAAATGCCGGAACAGCAGCGCGGCGAATTGCGCGAAATTTTTCGCACAAAAGCTTTGCCTAACGTTATCGTCTCTACTTCTCCCAAACTTCCCGTCATGGACAGGACGGCGATCAGCAACGCCATGCTGACGTTGGCCGATTCGACCGAAGGGAAAAATTTCTTAAAGAACAGCCGCTACGGCGGCGTAAAAAAAATTGATGTGGCGTCCATGAAAGAGCTCGATATCTATCTGCCGGAAACCCTGCGTCAGCTGGGGCAGTAAGCATGCGTTTGTCGTTACGCTGGAAATTAATACTCGGCAGTGTATTGGTTGAGATTGTCATGCTGTCGGTGCTGGTGACAAATAGCTTGCGCATCAATCAGGCGCATTTATTGCAACTGGCAAATATCCGGCTCGGCGAAGTGTCGGTATTGCTGAACGCCTCGGTCGGGCCGTCGATGGCGCAGCAGGATTACGCCGCCATCAACGACGTGTTCCGCGTCAGCCGCCGCAAAGAAGGCATCGTCTACTTTTTGCTGTTCGATCAGCGCCGGCGCCTGATCGCCGCCGATGGTTGGGAAGGCGCGGCGCCCAGAAAATCCGGCGATGTCCGTATCGCAGCCAGTGAAAATCGGCTCGATGCGCGCATCCCCATCGTGCTCGCCGGCCAGGTCTATGGCGAATTGCTGTTCGGCGTTTCCACCGCCTTCATCCAGGATGCCCGCAACCGTCTGTTGCGCGAATCGGTGCTGATCGCCGCGGCCGAAGTGCTCATCTCGTTTATCGTGATCGCCTTGATGGGGACCTGGCTGACGCGCAACCTGAAGCAGCTGGAGATTTCCGCCAACGCGATCTTCAGGGGCGAGTACGGCACCAGGGTCAGCCATACCGGCGACGATGAAATCGGGGTGGTGGGGCGCACCCTGAACCAGATGAGTGCGCAGCTGGCGCATGAGATGGAAGCCTTGCGGCATAGCGAGCAGCAGCAGCGCGAAACCGCCAGCCGCTTGCAATCGGTGCTCGATGCCGCCTCGGAAGTGTCCATCGTCGCCACCGATACCAAGGGCCTGATCACCATGTTCAACCGCGGCGCCGAAAAAATGCTCGGCTATCGCGCCGAAGAATGCGTAGGCGCGCTGACGCCGCTGGTATTTCACGATGCCGCCGAGCTGGCGCGAAGAAGCGGCGAATTGTCGGCCGAATGCGGGCGCCCGGTGCGCAACATCGAGATTTTCACTTCCAAGGCGCTGCTGCACGGGTCGGAAACGCAGAACTGGGCTTACCTGCGCAAGGACGGCACGCGGCTGCACGTTTCGCTGGTCGTGACTGCGGTGCGCGATCAGCACGCCGAAATCAGCGGCTACCTCGGCATCGCGCGCGACATTACGCTGCAAATCGAAGCGCAGTTGGCGCTCAGTCAGTTGAATGAGGAATTGGAAACGCGCGTACTGCAGAGAACTTCCGAGCTGGAGCAAGCCAATCGCGATCTGGCCGGCGCGATGGATAATTTGCAAATCGCCCAGGCTGAGCTGATCCGTACCGAAAAACTGAGCGCGCTCGGCACCATCGTCGCCGTGGTCGCGCACGAATTGAATACGCCGATCGGCAATTGCCTGACCGTCGCCAGCACCTTGCACGATAAAACGATGGAAGTCGGCCAGGCTTTCGACCAGGGCAACTTGCGCCGTTCCGGTTTGACGGAATACATACGCGACACCAGGACCGGCGCAGAAATACTCTTGCGCGGCCTGAACCGCTCGAGCGAGCTGGTGAATAATTTCAAACAGGTGGCGGTGGACCAGACCACAGACCAGCGCCGCCAATTCGATTTGCTGACCGTGGTGAACGACGTGGTGGCCTTGCTCAGCCCGACGCTGCGCAAGTTGCCGTATCGGCTGATCATGCAAGTGCCGGACGCTATCCGGATGGACAGCTACCCCGGACCGCTGGAGCAAGTGATCACCAATCTGGTTAACAATGCGATTACCCATGCCTTCGATGGAAAAGACGAAGGGACGATGACGCTCTGCGCCGCCCGCGTTGCCGCCGACATGGTGCGCATCGAGTTTGCCGACGACGGCATAGGCATAGAGGCGGATCACCTGTCCAAAATTTTCGACCCGTTTTACACCACCAAACTCGGGCGCGGCGGCACCGGCCTGGGCTTGAACATCGTGCACAACATCGTCAAAAAAATGTTGGGTGGTAAACTCGATGTGGAAAGCATCTACGGCAAGGGCACGCTATTCACTATCTACCTGCCGCTCCGCGCACCGGAATAAGCGCGCCGCCGTCCTTTATCATTCGTAACTATTCGCCGACCCTGGAAGGGGCGCCGTTGATGGCACAAAAACGCTAACCGCAGCGCAGAGGTCGCAGAGAAAAGTTTTTTGTATCCTCTGCGCCCTCTGCGCCTCTGCGGCTAAGGATTTTTATTTCAGGCTGAATAGTTACTATCATTCCGTATTGCGCCCCGGCCGGCGAAATTAAAACGGCAAACGCCTGTATACTGCTGCCCGCTACCTGAGGAAAGCCGTATGCCACGTATCGAAAGCCAGCCACGGACCATGGTGAACCTGGCCCAAATTTTGCCGACGCTGATGCTGGCGCTGGCTTATCTGCTGCTGTCGCCGCTGCCGGCGCTGGCCGCTGGCGTCTATCTGGAAGAAATGACCTCGCCCGAGCTGCGCGAGCGTCTGGCCGGCGGCGCCACCACGATTTTGATCCCGCTAGGCGGGACCGAGCAGAACGGTCCCTACATGGTCCTGGGCAAACACAACCGGCGCGCCTATTTGCTGGCCGGCCAGATCGCGCAGCGGCTAGGCAATGCGCTGGTGGCGCCGGTCGTCAGTTATGTGCCGGAAGGCAGCATACAGCCTCCCGCCGCGCACATGCGCTTTGCCGGCACTATTTCCATCGGCGAAGGCGCCTTCGAAGCGATGCTGGAAGCGGCCGCCCGCAGTTTCCGGCAACACGGCTTTCGCGATGTGGTGTTTCTGGGCGACCATGGCGGCTACCAGAACAGCGAGCAGCGCGTCGCCAGCCGCCTGAACCGGGAATGGGCGGCGGAGCGCGCTTGCCGGGTGCATGCCTTGCCTGAATATTATCGCGCCGCCGGTGATTTTGCCGAAATGTTAAAAAAGCGCGGCTATGGCGCCGCCGAGATAGGCACGCATGCCGGGCTGGCCGATACCGCCTTGGCGCTGGCGCTCGACAAGTCGCTGGTGCGTAGCGAGGCGCTGGCGCATGCCGGCAAGCCCGATCCGCGCGACGGCGTCGCCGGCGACCCGCGTCGCGCCACCGAGGAACTGGGGCAGGCCGGCGTGCAGCATATCGTCGACCTGAGCGTGACGGCGATCAGGCAGGCGGCGCGCGCAAGATGAATTTTCAATGTTAAGTAACGAGGAATGCGGTATGGGTCTGGTAACAAGGAAGTCGGTGGGGGTAAGCGTCGCGCTGCTGGCGGCGGCAGCGGCGCTGGTGGCGGCGCATGTGCATGGCGCGGCGCCGGCTGGCGCCAATGTTGTCGCAAAGACGGTGGCGACCGTGCCGGGCATGCCGCCCGTCGTCGACGCCAACAATCTGTATAGCGAGACTGGCGCCTCGCACCTGAGTCCGGCGCTGCGCGGCGATCTGGAACGCATTTATGTGCCCAACCTGCGCTCCAACGATGTATCCGTGATCGACCCGGCAACGCTCAAGGTGGTCGATAGATTCAAGGTCGGACGCGGGCCGCAGCATATCGTGCCGGCCTGGGATTTGCGCACTTTGTGGGTGGCGAACAATGCCGAACGCCATGCCGACGGCAGCCTGACGCCTGTCGATCCGCGCAGCGGCAAGCCGGGCCCGGCGGTGCCGGTGGACGATCCCTACAATCTCTACTTCAGCCCGGACGGCAAGTCGGCGATCGTGGTGGCGGAAGCCTTGCATAGGCTCGATTTCCGCGATCCGCATAGCTTTGCGATGCAATATGCGATCGACACGCCGCACTGCGGCGGCATCAACCATGCCGATTTCTCCATGGACGGCCGTTATGCGATCTTCACTTGCGAATTCGACGGCAGCATCGCCAAGATCGATCTGGTCGGGCGCAAGCTGCTCGGCTATCTGAAACTGAACATGCCCGCCACGCGCTTCAAGAGCGTGCCGACGCTGAGCGGCCCGGGCGCCAGCGAAATCTGCAGCTCGAAAAAGGGGATGCCGCAAGACATACGCATCTCGCCCGACGGCAAGCGTTTCTATATCGCCGACATGGAAGCGGACGGCGTGCACGTTGTCGACGGCGATGCCTTCAAGGAAATCGGCTTCATTGCGACCGGCGTCGCCGCGCACGGCTTGTATCCCAGCCGCGACGGCAAGAGCCTGTATGTCGCCAACCGCGGCTCGCACAAGATACACGGCCCGCGCAAAGGCAAGGGCAGCGTGAGCGTGATCGATTTCGCCAGCGGCAAGATCACGGCGCAATGGCCTATCCCCGGTGGCGGCAGCCCGGACATGGGCAATGTCAGCGTGGACGGCAAATACCTGTGGCTGTCCGGCCGTTACGACGACGTCGTGTATCGGATCGCCACCGGCAACGGCGCCGTCGACAAGATCAAGGTCGGGCAAGAACCGCACGGCTTGACCGTCTGGCCGCTGCCCGGACGGTATTCGCTCGGGCATACCGGCAATTTGCGCTGAGAGCGAAGCAGGGCAATCGCATGAAGCGATTTGCGTCAGATATATCGTCATTCCCGCGCGGTTTTAGCGGGAATCCGTGCAAGGAGCCCTTGCACCATTTTCCTGAGTTTGCTGGGAAAGTCCCTGGATTCCCGCTCAAAATCGCGGCGGGAATGACGGTGTTTGTAATGATTCGCTCTGAACGGGTATGACATTGCTTCATGCCGTGTTTTATCCCTGACCGGATTAGACCAGCAAGGCCGCCGTCAGCGATTCGATTTCTTCTTCCGATTCTTCCAGGGTTGCGTGCAGCGTTCCGTCGTCGAATTCAAAGTCGATGGCGGCGGCAGCCTGTTTGATCGCCGCGCCCTCCTTTTGATGCAAAGGCGATACCACCGGCGCCAGATCGTTCGCCAGCAGCAAGGTATCGCCGAGCGTCTTCGGTGGTAAGACGCGCGCACCGAGCCAGAGCGCTTCCACCGCCGTCATCACGGCATCCGGCATCCCCAGTTTTTTCAGCACGCCGCGCCCTATCAGTTTCTCGCCGTATTCCACCCAGTCTTCGGGATCGCCGTCTAACAGGCCGGGAAATTCTTCGGCGCGCGAAATCAGGTAAAAGCCGCCGACTTCATGCACGATGCCGGCAAACATCGCGGTATCCGGATCGACCCTGGTGATTTTCTTGGCGATCACCTGCGCCAGCGCGGCGACGTGCGCCGAATGCTCCCACAGTTGCGCGGCCTTGGCTTTCAGGGCCGGGTCGCTGATCTTGCTGTCGAGCTGGCGCACGATCACCGAGGCCACCATGGACTTGAGCGGCCGGAAGCCGATGCGGCTGACCGCGACCTTGACGTTGCTGATCTCGTTGCCGGAACGGTTGTAAGCGGCCGAGTTGGCGATCGCCACCGTGCGCGCCGACAGCAAAGGTTCGGCCATGATCATCTTGGCGGCGGCGTCTATATGGCAATCGGGGTCGTCCAGCGCTTGCTGCAGCTTGAGCGAGGCGTTGACATTGGTGGGGAAGGTCAGCTCGCCGCGGCTGGCCTCGGTCGCAATGGTCCTGAAGATTTCTAGCCTGTCCATGGAGCTATCCTCTCATCGTGTTGCAGCGGCAGGTGGCGGACGGAAACGTAGCGGATTGCCGGCAAGCTGGCCGCGCTCGTCGCGGGACGGTGCTTTCCATGCCTATCCAGAGCGGAGTAAGAGCCCTGGTTCAGCGGCGTGGGAATAATGATTGGAGGAAATACCGCCGGCAACAGTATTATAGGAGCCGCTTCCAGGATTGCCAGAAATGCTGCGATCGGCGGCGCCGCTACATGCGCAACGCGCGGCCGTGCAGGATGGCTACGCTACGCTGCCTCAGCGTCTGCCAAATGCTCTCTTGTTTATCGGTTTTCTTGGGAGTATCCGGCATTTTCCATCTGTCGCCAAGGCATCTAAAGCGCTTATAAATATACTCCCCCCTAGTATTATTGTGACTAAGAACCGTCGGAGGAGGGCGGTTTCAAATAAAATTAGCGTTCCAGTGATTTGGTGTTATAGTGAACCACATCACCACTTCATTACTGCACGATCACGTCAAGTCGTCGGAGCTGGTGCCAGGATGGTTTCGGTGACGCTAGCGGGGCCGGCGATTTAAGCGTAAGGAGGAAGCGGATGAGCATGGGCTGGAATGAACACACGCCGATTTACCGGCAACTGAAGGACAAGGTAGTTGGCATGATACTGGACGGAGTACTGAAGACGGGCGATGCCCTGCCCTCGGTGCGCCAGATCGCGGCGGAATATCAACTCAATCCAATTACTGTTTCGCGCGCTTATCAGGAATTGGTCGATGAAAACCTGGTGGAAAAGAGGAGGGGGATAGGTATGTATGTGACTGAAGGAGCACTGGAGAAATTGCTGGCGACCGAGCGCGAGCGCTTCGTGCAGCAGGAGTGGCCGGCCATGTTGGAACGCATCCGCCGCCTCGGCCTCGATCTGGAGCAGTTAATGCGCAGCGCGCCGGCCGGAGCCGCGCGATGAGCGCCGTGATTACCGCCCGCGGCCTCAGCAAGCGCTACGGCAAACAGCTGGCGCTCGACAGCCTGGATGTCGAGATCCCGGCTGGGCGTATCGTCGGCCTGATCGGCCCCAATGGTTCGGGCAAGACCACGACGCTGAAGGCGCTGCTCGGCCTGATCCCCTGCGAGGGCGAGCTGAACGTGCTCGGTTACGACCCGCGCACCCAGCGCGACGCGCTGATGCAAGACGTTTGCTTCATCGCCGACGTGGCGATCCTGCCGCGCTGGCTCAAGGTGGGCGATGCGGTCGATTTTGTGGCGGGCGTGCATCCGAAATTCAATCGCGAAAAAGCCGGGCGCTATCTGGCCAGCACCAAGCTGAAACCCGAGATGCGGGTCAGGGCTATGTCGAAGGGCATGGTGGTGCAATTGCACCTGGCGCTGGTGATGGCGATAGACGCCAGGTTGCTGGTGCTGGACGAGCCTACGCTGGGGCTGGACATCATTTACCGCAAACAGTTTTACCAGAATCTGCTGGAAGACTATTTCGACGAAAACAAAACTATCGTCATCACCACCCACCAGGTGGAAGAGGTCGAGCATATCCTCAGCGACCTGATGTTCATCCGCGACGGCAAGATCACACTGAGCGCCAGCATGGAGCAAGTCGGCGCGCGTTTTGTCGAAGTACTGGTGGCGCCGGAAAAACTGGAACATGCGCAGGCGCTCGGGCCCGTGGACCAGCGCAGCGTGTTCGGCAAGACCGTGATGTTATTCGATGGCGTGGCGCACGAATTGCTGGCGGGACTGGGCGAAATCCGTATCCCGACGGTAGCGGATATCTTTGTGGCGAGCATGAAACGGAGCTACGCATGAAAACGATGAAATGGCTGATCAGGCGCGAGTTTTGGGAGCATAAGGGGATATTGCTCTGGGTGCCGCTATTGATAGCGGGGATCATCAGCGCCCTGATGTTGTTGGTCAGTTTCAAGTTGAGCCGCTTTCCCAGCAGTGAAATGAGGATGGTGATAGATCAGGTTCACTCCGGCGCTACCGATGTCGGCGCAACCATGATGGATGCGACGTTGAATGCTTATCTGCTGGTAGAGGCGCCGTTTCTTGTGGCATTGACGGTGCTGGTGTTTTTCTATTGCCTGAGCGCTTTGTATGACGAGCGGCGCGACCGCAGCATCTTGTTCTGGAAATCCTTGCCTGTGTCCGATCAATTGACGGTGTTCTCCAAGCTGGCGGTGGCCTTGGGCATGCTGCCTGCAATCGCAGTCGTGCTGGCTACGCTCACGGCGTTTTTCGTATTGCTGGTGGTAGGGATGATGTTCACTTTTAATGGTGTCAATCTACTCGGCCCGCTCTTGAGTCACTCCGCTTTGTATCTGGCGCCCTTGCAGATTTTTGGCTTGTTGCCGGTGTATGTGCTGTGGGCCTTGCCGACTGTAGGATGGCTGTTGCTGGTGTCGAGCTGGGCGCGCTCCAAGCCCTTCTTGTGGGCGCTGGGCGCGCCTGGCATGCTGCTGCTCTTGCTGACCATAGTGGAAGAAAATTTTCACTTAGGTTGGAACGTCAAATGGTTCGCGACGAATATCATCGCGCGCGGCTTGCTGGGGACGATACCGGGTTCCTGGATAGGCTTCGAGCGCATGCAGCCGGAAATGTGGCATCGGCCTGCCGGATGGGGCGTCGACCTGAGCCGTGTGCTTGAATTGTCCTGGGCCAGCCTGGCCAGCCCGCAGTTGTGGTACGGCGTAGTCATCAGTGCGGCGATGATCTACGGCGCTATCCGCATGCGGCGCTGGCGCGAGGCAGCCTGAGCTTGATTTAGGGCGAAAAAAAACCTGCGCGGCATGGCCGTCGCAGGTTTTTTTTACGTCTGGCGAAGGGGGAATCAGCCCAGGTTGGCTGCCGCAAAATCCCAGTTAGCCAGCGCCCAGAACGCCTCTACATACTTGGCGCGCAGATTGCGGTAGTCGATGTAGTAAGCGTGTTCCCACAGATCGCAGGTCAGCAAAGGCGTGTCGCTGGTGGTCAAAGGGGTGGCGGCGTTCGAGGTGTTGACGATGTCGAGTGTGCCGTCGGCTTTTTTCACCAGCCAGGTCCAGGAAGAACCGAAGTTGCCGATGCAGGACTTGGTGAAGGCTTCCTTGAACGCATCGAACGACCCCCATTTGGCGGCTATCGCTGCCGCCAGCGCGCCGGTCGGGGCGCCGCCGCCGTTAGGTTTCAGACCGTTCCAGTAGAAAGTGTGGTTCCAGATTTGCGCTGCGTTATTGAACACGCCGCCGGAAGATTGCTTGACGATTTCTTCCAGAGTGGAGTTTTCGAATTCTGTGCCCTTGATCAGGTTGTTCAGATTCGTGACATAAGTCTGGTGATGCTTGCCGTAATGGTATTCCAGGGTTTCCTTGGAAATGTGCGGAGCCAGAGCGTCCAGTGCATAGGGCAATGCCGGTAGGGTATGTTCCATGATGCGTCCTTTAGTTGTTTGTATTGTCTCCGGTAATCCGGAACGGGGGAAAACCTGCATTGTAAGCGTTTGGCCGAAAGCTTGCAGAGGACGGATGCCGAAAACGGAAGCCGAAAAGCTCTGGTCCACGAAATACACGAAAAGCACGAAAAAAACGTTTTCGCCGTCATTCCCGCGCAGGCGGGGATCCAGCGGCGCAAATAAAACGCTGTACGGGCTCCCGGTCGTCATCCCCGCGCAGGCGGGGATCCAGCGACTTTTAGTTGTTACGACACTGGATTCCCGCCTGCGCGGGAATGACAAAGCAGATGGCTTGTTTTTTTTCGTGCTTTTCGTGTTTTTCGTGGACAAAGATTTGCAGTTTAATCCAGACTCGCTTGCACGCTGCTGATGCCGAGTTCGGCGCTGCCTTGCGCCAGCCTCACTTTGATCAGCGATTGCGGCTGTAGTTGCTGACTGGAACGTATCACCTGGCCTTTATGGTCGCTGAGGATCGCGTAGCCGCGTTCCAGCGTGCGCTGCGGGTTCAGCAGTTCGAGTTGCGCTTGCCATGCTCCCAGCTGTTGGCGGCGTTGCTCCAGCGTCTGGCGGGTGGCGGCCAGCAGGCGGCGTTGCGCCTCTGCCAGGTGCCGGCGCTGGCCTTGCAGGTCGGGCTGGCGTGCTTGCAGGCGCTGCTGCAACTGCGCCAGCCGGCTGCGCGCGCTGTGCATGGGAGCATAGCTGGCATAGCGCAGGCTTTGTGCGCAATGCTGCAATTGCAGGCGTTTGGCGGCGATCGCAGCCTTCGGGCTCAGCAGGCGGCGCGCCAGCCAGTCCAGGCTCTGGGATTGGTGTTCCAGTTTTCTTTTCAGCGTGCGGCCCAGCATGTGTTGCAAGCCTTGCAGCTGTTGCTGATAGTCGTCGCGCGCGGTGGCGGCCATTTCGGCGGCGGCGGTCGGGGTCGGGGCGCGCAGGTCGGCGGCGAAATCGGCGATCGTGAAATCGGTTTCGTGGCCGATACCGGCGATCACCGGCATCGGGCAATTGACGATGGTGCGCGCCACGATTTCTTCATTGAAGGCCCACAAGTCTTCTATGCTGCCGCCGCCGCGGCAGACCAGCAGCACATCGCATTCCTGGCGCGCGGCGGCGGTGGCGATCGCCTGGGCGATCTTGCCGCCCGCGCCTTCGCCTTGCACCGCAGTCGGATACAGGATCACGCGCACATGCGGCGCGCGCCGCTGCAAGGTGCTCAGCACATCGCGCAGGGCGGCCGCTTGCGGGCTGGTGACGATGCCTATACAGCGCGGGAACAGCGGCAAGCCGCGTTTGCGCTCGGCGTCGAACAAGCCTTCTTGCGCCAGCTGCGCCTTCAGGCGCAAGAAGGCCTCGTACAGATTGCCGACCCCGGCACGCCGTATCGCTTCTACGTTGATTTGGTAATCGCCGCGCGGCGCATACAGCGTGACCAGCGCCCGCACTTCTACCTTGTCGCCTTCGCGCGGCTGGAAATCGGCATATTGGGCGCGGCCGCGGAACATCACGGCCCTGACCTGGGCCGCGCTGTCCTTCAGCGTGAAGTACCAATGTCCAGAGCTGGCGCGGGTGAAATTGGAGATTTCGCCGGAAACCCAGGTCAGCGGCAGGTTGCGCTCCAAAAGCTGAGCAACGGCCTGATTCAGCGCCGAAACTGTCAGCACAGCTGGCGGATTGCTTGGGTAGACGGGGCGGGATTCAGGGTACATACGGGCCGGGAACATAAAAGCTGTCCACAGAAGCGTGGAATGGGCGTCAGGATGTCATTAAGTGGGGTCTATGTCAAAAGATATGCAAATTCCTTATATAAGTCATTGATTTTTAATATAAATCGTTTTGCAAAAGATATGGGCAAAATGAAAAAATCCTTACAAATCAAGTACTTTAGGCGAGCGGCGGACGCTTGTTCACAAACTTATCCACAGAAACGGTGCATAAATAACGGGGCTGCAAGCAAACAAGCATTTTTTTTGCTCTGCACAAATTATGAGCAGCAGGGCAAATTTGAATAAAATCAAATACTTAAGTCGAATCGCGCGGCTTGTACACAATCTTGTCCACAAAATATGTGCAGAAACCGCGACTTATCCTCAGCGTCCGGTTTTGTCTGTGATTAAAAAGAAAACATAAATGACTTTTTTGCTCAAAATCCCCGATTTGCCTGTTTTTGCGGCAGGCCAGCTCTCTATATATAAATCAAAGGCTTAGCCGCGTTATTTGCTGTTTTTAACAATTTTGTCCACAAAATATGTGTAAAACCATGGGGCTTATCCACATCTTGCAAAAGTTGCCGCTTATTTGAGCAAGGCAGGCGAATAAGCGCATCTTGCTTAAATTATTTGCAGCAAGGTAATTCTTTTTAAAATCAACTACTTGCCTTGCTATTCCGGCTTTGTTCACAATCTTGTCCACAAAAAATGTGCAGAATAAGTCCGGGGAAATATCGATTATTAATAATATAATAATTAAATCGTGTTGCTTAATTCTTAGGCGCAAATGAAAAAATCAATAAAATCAAATGCTTATGGTCATTGCCCTGAGTTATCCACAATATTGCACACAGAAATTGTGCAAAACAGCGCGCGCGGCGCCATATCGGTCGCGTTTTTCCCGGGCCGCACTTGCCCGCAGCCGGACAACGCGCTACATTGCGGGGTTGGATTATCCTCACCCTACAGGAGCTTCTTTTGTTCGCCATCATACAAGCCGCCGGCTGGCCCATTTATCTGTTACTGATTGCCTCAGTGATTGCGCTGACATTGATTATTGAACGCAGCCTGTCGCTGCGCCGTCATCGCATCGTGCCGCGCAACTTGCTCGATGAAGTGATACGCGTGTATCAGGCCGGCAAGATCAGGCAGGAAGTGATCGATCAGTTGGCCGTCAATTCGCCGCTCGGCAAGGTGCTGGCCGCCGGGCTGCGCAATGTGAATGCGCCGCGCGACGTGATGAAGGAATCGATAGAAGAGGCCGGCAGCGCCGTCGCCCACGAACTCGAGCGTTTCCTGACCACGCTGGGCACGATCGCCTCGCTGGCGCCGCTGATGGGCTTGTTCGGCACCGTGGTCGGCATGATAGAAATTTTCGGTTCGCAAAATGCCTCGGGCGCCAATCCTGCGCAACTGGCGCACGGGATCTCGGTAGCCTTGTACAACACCGGTTTCGGCTTGCTGATCGCGATGCCGGCCCTGATTTTCTACCGCCATTTCCGCGCCCTGGTCGATAGCCTGGTGGTGGACATGGAGCAACAGGCGGTGAAATTCGTCGATGTCGTGCATAGCGCCAGGAAGTAATCATGAATTTTCGCAAAGGCCAGGGCAGGGAAGATCCCGAGATCAACCTGATCCCGTTCATCGACGTGCTGCTGGTGATTTTGATTTTTTTGATGGTGACCACCACCTATAGCCGCTACACTGAGTTGCAGATCACCTTGCCGACCGCCGACGCGGAAAAAGCGCAAGACAAGCCGAACCAGATCGATATCGGCATCGACGCTAAGGGGCGCTACAAGATCAATAACCAGGCCGTCTCTTTTCTGGACACCGCCACGCTGGCGGAAGACCTGAGGCAAGCCGCGCATGCGCTGGAGGCCGGCAAAGACGGCGCGCAGCGCGAACCGGTGGTGATCATCAACGCCGACCGCGCGACCTCCCATCAGTCTGTCATCGACGTGCTGGAAGCGGCGCGCATCGCCGGTCTGGCCAAGGTCACCTTCGCCGCGCAGGCGTCGGGCCAGAGCCGCTAAGCGCCTAGGGGGGGAGTATCCCGAAATCAGGATGTCTCCCCGTTTGATTCAGACGACGACAGCCGTATCTATTCTTATACTACCGGGGAGTATGATGTACTCCCCGATTTTTTTTGCTGGGAGTAAGCCCTTGCGTACCCTGATTGAAACCGTGCTGATGCGCACCTGGCAAAAGCGCGGCGTGCTGGCTTGCCTGCTGTGGCCGCTGGCGAAACTGTTTCAGCTGCTGGTGACGTTCCGTTTCGCTTTATATGTACTCGGTTATAAGCTGCAGACCCGCTTGCCGGTGCCGGTGGTGGTGGTCGGCAATATCTTTATCGGCGGTACCGGCAAGACGCCGCTGGTGATCTGGCTGGTGCAACAATTGCAGGCGGCCGGCTGGCAACCGGGCGTGATTTCGCGCGCTTATGGCGCCGCGGCCGACCGCGTCATCGCGGTGACGCCGGCCTCGGCCGCCGCCGAGGTCGGCGACGAACCCTTGCTGATCGCCTTGCGCAGCGGCTGTCCGGTGGTGGTCGGGCGCGATCGCGTCGCCGCCGCGCGCGCCTTGCTGGCGGCGCATCCGGATACCGATGTGATTATTTCCGACGACGGTTTGCAGCATTACGCGCTGGGGCGCGATGTCGAGATCGTCTTGTTCGATCAGCGCGGCGCCGGCAATGGCTGGCTGTTGCCGGCCGGACCCTTGCGCGAGCCGCTGCGAAGGCGGCGCGATTTCACGGTGTTGAACGCGGCGCCGGACGCGGTGCCGCCGGCGTTGACTGCGGCGACGATCCGTATGCACTTGCAGCCGCAAGACATTTACCGTCTGGGCGATCCGCGGCAACGCCAGCCCTTAGCGGAGCTGACGCCGGGCCGCGAGCGCATCGTGGCCGCGGCCGGCATCGGCAATCCGCAACGGTTTTTCGACATGCTGAGCGCGGCCGGCCTGCAGTTTTCCGCCCTGCCCTTGCCCGATCATCATGTTTTCCAGGCCCAGACTTTTGCCGGCTTGGACGCCGAACGCATCCTGATTACCGAAAAGGATGCAGTAAAATGTCGCCAGATTGCGGCGCTGCACGATGATGCCCGGATCTGGGTGGTGCCGGTCGCGGCGCAACCCGATGCCGGTTTTGCCGCACCCCTCATACAAATGATTTCGGAGAAAAAGCATGGACGCTCGCTTGCTTGATGTATTGGTTTGCCCCTTGTGCAAAGGCCCGCTGGTGTACGACAAGGCGGCCCAGGAATTGATCTGCAACGCCGATAAACTGGCTTACCCGATACGCGACGATATCCCCATCATGTGGGCCGATCAGGCGCGTGTCATGGGCGCCGATGAAGTCGCCCGCCAGTCATGAGTTTTATCGCGATTATTCCGGCGCGGCTGGCGTCCAGCCGCTTGCCGAATAAGCCGCTGGCCGACCTGGCCGGCAAGCCCATGGTGGTGCGCACCGCCGAGCGGGCGCTGCAGTCCGGGGCCAGCGCCGTCATGGTGGCGACCGATCATGACGATATCGTCGCCGCTTGCCGGGCGCACGGGGTGCCGGTGTGCATGACGCGCGCCGACCATCTGTCCGGCACCGATCGCATCGCCGAAGTCGCGGCCGCCATGCGCTTGCCGGCGGACGCGGTGGTGGTCAACGTGCAAGGCGACGAACCCTTGATAGCTCCCGCCCTGATCGCCGCCACTGCTGCCCTGGTCAACGCCCAGGTGCCGATGGCGACCGCCGCCCATCCTATTCACGATGTCGCAGACGTGTTCAATACTAATGTGGTGAAGGTGGTGCTGGATAAAAATGAGCGCGCCCTGTATTTTTCGCGCGCCACCATCCCCTGGCACCGCGACGGCTTCGGCGCCGGCCGCGAACATTTGCCGGCCGGGTATGCGCCTTTGCGCCACATCGGTCTGTATGCTTACCGCAACGATTTTCTGCAAACTTATCCGCAGTTGCCGGTTTCTCCACTGGAACAGATCGAAGCGCTGGAACAATTGCGCGTGCTCTGGCATGGCCATGCGATCGCCGTGCACGTGACGGCTGCCAGCCCGGCGCCCGGTGTCGATACGCCGGAAGACTTGCTGCGTGTCAGGCAGGTTTTTGCGTCGCACGCAGAAAAATGATGCAATGCGGCACCTGTTTTCATGGCAAAGCATCAAGAATGACGGAAATTGTGGTAAGTTTCGTGAAAAGAAGCTGTGTTATTACTACGCCATAGAACAGAACCAGAAAACGGCGGCAGCGGTGGTAACGCGGAAAAAAATTTTGCATGGCACAGCGCTGGCATGCGCAAGAATTCAAACTCGTCTTAGGAAATAAAATGCGTCTTATTTTGTTGGGAGCGCCGGGAGCCGGCAAGGGTACTCAAGCTAATTACATCAAGGAAAAATTCAATATCCCCCAGATCTCGACCGGCGACATGCTGCGCGCCGCGGTCAAGGCCGGAACGCCTCTGGGACTGGCTGCCAAGCAAGTGATGGACGCCGGCGGCCTGGTGTCGGACGAAATCATCATCGGCCTGGTGAAAGACCGGCTGAAGCAAGCCGATTGCGCCAACGGGTATTTGTTCGACGGTTTTCCGCGCACCATCCCGCAGGCGGACGCCATGAAAGAAGCCGGCGTCGCCATCGATTATGTGCTGGAAATCGACGTGCCCGATGAAGCCATCGTCGATCGCATGAGCGGCCGCCGCGTGCATCCGGGTTCCGGCCGCAGCTACCACGTCAAGTTCAACCCGCCCAAGGCGGCAGGCCGCGACGATGAAACCGGCGAAGAGCTGATACAGCGCGACGACGACAAGGAAGCAACCGTCAAGAAGCGGCTTGCGGTGTACCACGAGCAGACCGAAGTGCTGGTCGCTTACTATGGCGACTGGGCCAAGTCCGGCCAACCGGGCGCGCCCAAGTATCGCAAGATCGCCGGCGTCGGTCCGGTGGAAGCCATCCGCGACAGCGCATTCGCGGCGCTGGCGGAATAAGCAACAAAATAAAAGCGGACGACAGTGTCCGCTTTTTTATTGGCCGGCCCGGCCCCGACTCTCCAAAGAGTGGGCGAAAAGTTTCGCAGTGCGCAGGTTTCATTGATAAGCAGCGCCGATCCTCTCCTGAGGATGACGGTCGGCGTGGAAAAATGAAGAATCGTCGTTGTTTCACTTTGTCGTCAAAAAGCTGATGTGTGCTCACAAGGCAAACACGCTCATCACAATTGGAGGAGTCAATATGGCAGCAAGTCTTTGGTTTGTCGTCGCATGTGGCGTCATCGCCGTGCTGTACGGCCTGGTGTCGCGCAGTTGGATATTGAAGCAGGATGCAGGCAATGCCCGTATGCAGGATATCGCCGCAGCCATCCAGCAGGGGGCGGCCGCTTATCTGGCGCGCCAGTACCGCACGATTGCCATGGTCGGCGTGGTCTTGTTCGGCGCGATTGCCGCCATGCCCGGTCTGGGGCTGACGACGGCAGCCGGATTTCTGATCGGCGCCGTACTCTCCGGCGCCTGCGGTTTTATCGGCATGAATGTTTCGGTGCGGGCCAATGTGCGGACCGCGCAAGCCGCTACCAAGGGCATGAATCAGGCGCTCGATGTCGCGTTCCGGGGCGGCGCGATCACCGGCATGCTGGTGGTCGGCCTCGGCTTGCTCGGCGTGACGATTTTTTACTGGGTGTTGATGGCCTCCGTACCGCATGGTCTGGGCCGTACCGTGACCCAGCACGATGTGATTAAGCCGCTGGTCGGCTTGGCGTTCGGCGCCTCCCTGATCTCGATTTTCGCCCGTCTCGGCGGTGGGATATTCACTAAGGGCGCCGACGTCGGCGCCGATCTGGTCGGTAAAGTCGAAGCCGGGATCCCTGAAGACGACCCGCGCAATCCGGCCGTAATTGCCGATAACGTCGGCGACAATGTCGGCGATTGCGCCGGCATGGCGGCCGACTTGTTTGAAACCTATGTCGTGACCCTGATCGCCACCATGTTGCTGGGCGCGCTGGTGATGACGAACGCCACCACCGAAGCGATCGTCTACCCCTTATTGCTGGGCGCAGTTTCTATCCTGGCATCGATAGTCGGTTGCTCGATGGTCAAGGCCAAGCCCGGTCAGAAAATCATGTCGGCGCTGTACACCGGCTTGTGGTGGGCGGCCGGTTTGTCACTGCTAGGCTTTGCCGTGGTCACCTGGCAAGTCTGGCCGGATGAAGCGATGCGCATCAAGATGATGGGTTCGACCCTGGTCGGCATCGTCCTGACCGGCTTGATGGTGTATATCACCGAGTACTATACCGGCACCGATTTTGCGCCGGTGCGCCATGTTGCGGAAGCATCGACGACCGGACACGGCACCAATATCATCGCCGGCCTCGGCGTTTCCATGAAAGCCACCGCCTGGCCGGTGCTGGCGGTCTGCGTCGCGATCCTGGTTTCCTATGCGCTGGCTGGCCTGTACGGGATTGCGATTGCCGCGACTTCCATGTTGTCGATGGCCGGCATCGTCGTCGCGCTCGACGCTTACGGACCGATCACCGATAACGCCGGCGGCATCGCCGAAATGGCGGAAATGCCGGCATCGGTGCGCGCCATTACCGATCCGCTCGACGCGGTCGGCAACACCACCAAGGCCGTCACCAAAGGCTATGCGATAGGTTCGGCCGGTCTGGCGGCCCTGGTGCTGTTCGCCGATTACACCCATGCGCTCGATTCCGTCGGCAAGAGCACTGCTTTCGATTTGTCGAATCCGCAGGTGATCGTAGGCTTGTTCATCGGCGGTCTGATCCCTTACCTGTTCGGTGCGATGGCGATGGAAGCCGTCGGTCGCGCCGCCGGCGCGGTGGTGGTGGAAGTGCGCCGCCAGTTCAAGGAAATCAAGGGCATCATGGATGGCAGCGGCAAGCCGGAATACGACAAGGCGGTCGATATGCTGACCACCTCCGCGATCAAGGAAATGATCTTGCCGTCCCTGTTGCCGGTGATCGTGCCGGTACTGGTCGGCTTGCTGCTGGGGCCGGCCGCGCTCGGCGGATTGCTGATGGGTACCATCGTCACCGGCTTATTCGTCGCTATTTCGATGACGACCGGCGGCGGCGCCTGGGATAACGCCAAGAAGTATATCGAAGACGGCCATCACGGAGGCAAAGGTTCTGAAGCGCACAAAGCCGCGGTGACCGGCGATACGGTCGGCGACCCGTACAAGGATACGGCCGGCCCGGCAGTGAACCCGCTGATCAAGATCATCAATATCGTGGCCTTGCTACTGGTGCCCTTGCTGCCGGGCGCCGGCGCCGGCACTGCGACGAGCCATGCACAAGCGCTGCCTATGGTGCAGCCTGCCGTAACGGCGCAGACAGCGGCGGCTCCTGCTCCTGCTCCTGTCGGCAAGTAAGCGCTAGCACGCTTAAAAAGATGACTGCAGAGTCAAGCAGTCATCTTTTTCTTTTTTGCGCCGCGGATTTTTGGTTACAATGCGGGGTAAGTGACGTTTACGTAAACGTAATGCGACGCTCTGATTTCATACTAACGGCAAGCAACATCATAGAGGCAAAAAATGCAAATCCAGAATCATGTTTTTATCATTACAGGTGGCGCTTCCGGCTTGGGCGCAGCGACGGCAAAGATGATCGTTGCTAACGGCGGCAAGGTCGTATTGGCTGACGTGCAGGTCGAAGCCGGCGAAAAACTGGCGGCTGAGCTGGGCGGCAAATTTCTGAAGTGCGACGTGACTTCCGAAGCCGACGGCAAAGCCGTGGTGGAAGCGGCGACGGCCATGGGCACCCTGCGCGGCCTGGTCAACTGCGCCGGCGTTGCGCCTGCGATCAAGACCGTAGGCAAGGACGGCCCGCATCCGCTGGAAGTATTTCAGCGCGTGGTGAATATCAATCTGGTCGGTACTTTCAATATGTGCCGTCTGGCTGCGGAAGCCATGAGCAAGACCGAAGCCGGCGAATCCGGCGAGCGCGGCGTGATCATCAACACCGCTTCCGTCGCCGCGTTTGACGGCCAGATGGGGCAGGCCGCCTATGCTTCTTCCAAGGCGGCGGTCGTCGGTCTGACTTTGCCGATGGCGCGTGATTTGTCGCGCAACGGCATCCGCGTCATGACGATCGCGCCGGGCATTTTCGAAACCCCGATGTTGCTGGGCATGCCGCAAGAAGTACAGGATGCGCTCGGTAAGATGGTGCCGTTCCCATCCCGCCTCGGCAAGCCGGAAGAATATGCCCACTTGTCCAAGACTATTATCGAAAACGTCATGTTGAACGGCGAGACGATACGTCTGGATGGCGCCATACGCATGCAAGCGAAATAAGACTTGTTGTAAATCGTCAGGCAAATCCAGGTCTGGGTGCCCTGCAGCATGACAATTTATTGCCAGACTTATAAACTAGGGCAAACTGATGTTTGCCCTTTTTTTATGCTGAACAGGAATGATCGATAACACCACAACAGGATTGATCTTAACCGGCGGCGGTGCGCGCGCCGCCTATCAGGTCGGTGTGCTCAAAGAAATCGCGGAAATCCTGGTGGTCGACGGCTGGAATCCCGCCAACAACCCTTTCGGCATTATTTGCGGCACTTCGGCCGGCGCCATCAATGCGACTGCGCTAGCTTGCGGCGCGGAGAATTTTGGCGAGGCGGTCAGCAAAATTCACCGGGTCTGGGATAATTTCGAAGCAGCGCAAGTTTACCGCGCCGATTCCCTGGGCGTGATCAGCGCCGGCGCGCGCTGGTTATCCTTGCTCTCGTTCGGCTGGCTGTTAAACAAATGGCGCAAATCGCCGCCGAATTCCCTGCTGAATAATGCGCCGCTGGAAGATCTGCTGAACCGCATGCTGGATTTCCCGCAACTCGATCAGGCATTGAGCAGCGGCGCCCTGAAAGCGCTGGCGGTAACCGCTTCGTCTTACACCGCGGGCCAGCACCTGACGTTTTACCAGACGCTGGCGGATATCGAGCCGTGGATCAGAAGTCAGCGCCTGGCGCAAAGGGATTTTATCGGGGTGCAACATTTGCTTGCCTCTTCCGCGATTCCCTTCATTTTTCCTTCTATCCCCTTGAATTGGGGGGGGCGGATGGAGTATTGCGGCGACGGCTCCATGCGTCAATTGGCGCCGATCTCGCCGGCAATCCACCTGGGTGCGCAGAAAGTGTTGATAGTCGGCGCCGGCCGGCTGACTGAGCCGCCGATGGAATACACGGAGGAAGCGCAATATCCTAGTCTGGCGCAAATTGCCGGTCACGCCATGTCCAGTATTTTTCTGGATAGTCTCGCGGTAGATATAGAACGTTTGACGCGCATCAATAAGACATTGTCCATGATGCCGGAACATTTGCTGGCGCAGACGCCGTTGCGGCCTATCGATTTGCTGGTCATCGCGCCATCGGAACGGCTCGATGAAATCGCCAGCCGTCACACCCATAGTTTGCCTTTACCGGTTCGCACCATGCTGAGCGGGATAGGTGCAACCGAAGTGCGCGGCGCGGCGCTGGCGTCTTATCTCTTGTTTGAGTCCAGTTATACCCGCGAGTTGATTGCTTTGGGACGTAAAGACACCCAGGATAGGCGTGACGACGTCTTAAGTTTTTTTAAGCAGCAAGCAAATTGACGATCCGCAGGTTTTGAGGGCGGATTCAGTCATGAAGGTTGATTCGGCACAGACAAACCGGTACTCTATGCCCTCAACAACTGCGTGCAAAATCGCTCATATCGATGATTACTTCGACATCGCTAAAAAAATGGCTGGTTTTTCTGGCAATTTCTTTGCTTGCGGTCACCGCCTTCGCCAAAGATAATGCCGCTGCGAATAGGCTTGCTGTCGCCGAATTGCCAAGGGAGGCGCAAACCACGCTGGCCTTGATTAAACAGGGCGGGCCATTTCCTTACGATAAAGACGGCGTGGTATTCGGCAACTACGAGGCCCAGTTGCCGCGGCAGAAGCGCGGCTACTATCACGAATATACGGTCAAAACCCCGCGCGCGCGCAACCGCGGTGCGCGCCGCATTATCGCCGGAGGCGTGCCTGCCACGTCGGGCGAATATTACTACACCGCCGATCACTATCAGAGTTTCCGGCGCATCAAAGAATAGTTATGGCCCACATTTCGTCAACTGAGGGAGAAATGAGTTTGTTAAAGACAGTAGCACCGAATGTTGTGCAGTCGATTCGTGCTTTTCGCGTACCGGATTTGCAAGCGGAAGCTGCTAATCTCGGGCAGCATTTCTTATATGCATATTGCCTTGAGGCAATCACTAAGCAGCAGGTGCTCGCTAAGATTGCCGCTTCGTTTGGTTTCCCCAAGCATTTTGGCAAGAATTTCGATGCCTTGTCCGATTGCCTGACCGATATGATCTATAAGGCTGGCCCGCAACCTGGCTTTGTCGTGGTGTTGGAGCAATTGCCGAATACCCCTAAATTCGACAAGGAAGCGCGCGAAATTCTGCTCGATGTGTTTCGCGATGCCGCGGAATTCTGGGCCGACAGAAAAGTGGCGTTCAGGGTATTTTATTCTTTCGAATAAACATTTGCCGATCTGCTAGCCACGATGCCGGTTTCCTGTAACCGGCATTTTTATTTGGGGCTAATACGGCGACAGCGGTACAATGCCGCCATGAAAAAGATTGTGATACTTATTTCTGGCCGCGGCAGTAACATGCAGGCCATCGTGGAGGCGGCGAAGGCGGAGCAATGGCCGCTGCAGATTGCAGCCGTGATCAGCAACCGCGCCGATGCCGCCGGCCTCGAGTATGCGGCCGGCCAGGGTATACCGACGGCCGTGGTGGCCAGTAAAGAATTTCCTACGCGCGCGGCATTCGACGCCGCGTTAGGGGGAAAGATAGATGAATTTGCGCCGGATTTGCTGGTGTTGGCCGGTTTTATGCGGATATTGACTGCCGGTTTTGTCGGCCATTACGAAGGGCGCATGCTGAATATCCATCCGTCCTTGCTCCCCAGCTTTGTAGGATTGGCCACGCACCAGCAAGCGCTGGACGCCGGCGTCAAGATTCACGGCGTGACCGTGCATTTCGTCACCGCCGAACTCGATCACGGCCCCATCGTGGCGCAGGCCGCCGTGCCGGTCTTGCCGGACGACACCGAGCATAGTTTGTCGCAACGGGTGCTGGAGCAGGAACATATCATTTATCCATGGGCGGTCCGCAAATTTGCCGAAGGCAAAATCAGGCTCATCGGCAATCGTGTGCAGATCAGCGAATAAGCCCGTCAAAAAAATAATCATGGATCAATCCCTGATCCGAACAGTATCAAGAAGGAATTAGCATGAGATTACCTCCCGCCATCATAGGCCACGCAGAAGAAGTCTTGCGTGAGATTTTACGTTTTACCGGGCCGGCCGATGGCACCTTGTCGCGCTATTTTCGCGACCACCCGCGTCTCGGCTCGCGCGAGCGCGGCGTGATTGCGGAAAGCGTTTACGGTTTGCTGCGCAATAAGTCGGTGTATACCAGTTTTGCCGAATCGGGTTCCGGGCCGGCGATGCGTCGTTTGACATTGTTGGGTTTGGCGGACGCGGTCGGGGCGGATTCGCTCGGCGGCTTGACTGAAGAAGAGAGCGTATGGCTGCAGCGCGTCATGCAAATCGACCGTTCTCATTTGCCGCTGGCCTTGAAGTCCAATATGCCGGCCTGGTTGTGGGAAAAGCTGACGACGCGTTTCGGTGAAGAACCGGCTATGCAATTGGCGGTAGCGCTGAATACCCCGGCGCCGCTCGATTTGCGTGTCAACTCCATGAAGGGCAATCGCGAAGAAGTCGCCGCCGCCCTGGCGCTGGCGCCGATACTGGCCGAACCGACCCCATATTCAGCCACCGGTTTGCGCGTCAAGAAAAAACCATCGATCCAGAACCTGCCTTTGTTCAAGGACGGCACGATAGAAGTGCAAGACGAAGGCAGCCAATTGCTGGCGCAATTGGTCGGCGCGCGCCGCGGCGAGATGGTGGCCGATTTCTGCGCCGGCGCCGGCGGCAAGACACTCGCGCTGGGGGCCACGATGCGCAATACCGGACGCCTGTATGCGTTCGATGTTTCGGAAAAACGCCTGGCCAAGCTGAAACCGCGCCTGGCCCGCAGCGGTTTGTCGAACGTGCACCCGGTCGTCATCGCCCATGAAAAGGATACCAAGATCAAACGCCTGGCAGGCAAGATGGACCGCGTGCTGGTTGACGCCCCTTGCAGCGGCCTCGGTACTTTGCGCCGCAACCCCGACGTGAAATGGCGCCAGACCGCGGACGGCGTGGCCGAGTTGAATGTCAAGCAGGCTTCCATCCTCGCCAGCGCCGCGCGCATGGTCAAGGCCGGCGGCCGCCTGGTGTATGCGACTTGCAGCATCCTGGATGAGGAAAACGAAGCCATCGTGCAAGCCTTTTTAGCCGACCACCCCGATTTTCATTTGTTGCCAGCCAGCCAGGTGCTGGCCGAGCAAAAAGTCGAACTGGAGATGGGGGATTATCTGAAGCTGTATCCGCATCTGCATGAAACCGACGGCTTCTTTGCCGCCATTCTTGAACGCAATAAATAAGTTGCTGTCCGTGTTTAGCCTTCCGCGCCGGGCGGAGGGCGAAAACTGACGAACTCTCCCCATGAATACACCCTTACTCGCCAGCCTGTTGTCGGATTTGTCTGACGATTTGCGCGATCCGAATTTTCTGTGGCAAATCGGCACCGTGGCCTTGTGCCTCGCTCTGGCGTGGTTTCTGGCGCGCGTTCTGCGCCGTCTGTTTTCCGGAACCGACACCGGGTCCGGGGTCATACAGCTAGGGGTGGAAAGTTTTTCGCGGGTGCTGGCGCCGGCGCTGGCCATGCTGTTTATCTTGCTCGGAAAAGCGCTGTTGGGGAAGTGGCAGCACACGCCTTTATTGAGCCTGATCTTGCCGCTGATCGCTTCGCTGGCATTGATACGCTTCGGGTTTTATGTGGTGCGGCGCAGCTTCGCGCGGGAAGGTCGCATAGGCAGCTTTCTCGCGCTCTTCGAAAAACTGTTCGCCGGCCTGGTCTGGTTCGGCGTGCTCTTGCATTTCACCGGTCTATGGCAAGAACTGTTTGCGGCACTGGACGACATGGTTTTGCCGATAGGGCGCCATAAAGTTTCCGTATTGTCGGTCTTGCAGGCCAGCGCTTCCGTCATCGTCACCCTGGTGGTCGCCATGTGGGCCAGCGCCGCGCTGGAGGCGCGCCTGATGCTGGTGCCGACCATGCATTCTTCGCTGAAGGTCGTATTGTCGCGGGCGGGACGCGCCTTGCTGATTTTACTGGCGATTCTGATCAGCCTGAGCATCGTCGGCATCGATCTGACGGTCTTGTCCGTGTTCGGCGGCGCGCTCGGCGTGGGCCTGGGCTTCGGCTTGCAAAAAATCACCAGCAGCTACGTTTCCGGCTTCATTATTTTGCTGGACAGAAGCATGTCTATCGGCGACATGATCGCCGTCGACAAATTCAGTGGAAAAGTTACCCAGATCAACACGCGTTACACCGTATTGCAAGGTACGGATGGCGGCGAGTCTGTGATCCCGAATGAGATGCTGGTTTCTTCGCCGGTCCAGAATTATTCCTTGTCCGACCGTACCGTCGCCATGTGGACCGAGTTGACGGTTGCCTATCGCAGCGATCTGGAACAGCTTTTGCCTATGCTGGCGCAGGCCGCCGCCGGCGTGGCGCGGGTTGCCGCCGCTCCGGCACCGTCCGCCTATTTGATGAAATTCGGCGTCGACGGTTTGGAGTTGCGGGTCGGCTTCTGGATTGCCGATCCGGAAAACGGCCGCGCCAATGTCCTGTCTGAAGTGAACCGCGCGCTCTGGAGCGTGCTGCAGGAACATCAGATCGAGTTGCCTTATGCGCAACGTGTCGTTACCTTGCTCAACAAGCTTGATAAAGTTTCATAGAAAAATCAAAGACTTGCCTATCTGGATTAGGGTTTCCCCTCTAAAACGGCGTACAATGGAAAAATATTGATGGAAATGTTGATGCGCATCATTTTTTTGTCGATATAAGCTAAGAAGCTGTCATTAACAACGGAGTACATGTCATTTTGAGCACTTTTATCAATTCGGTTCTGGAATTTCTGTCCGGCGGTATTACCCATGCCAGCGGATGGCAGGTTTTCATATTTACCATGGTGGTGACGCACATCACTATCGCCAGCGTCACGATTTTCTTGCATCGTTGCCAGGCCCATCGCGCCCTGGAATTGCACGCGATTCCCAGTCATTTTTTCCGTTTCTGGCTGTGGCTGACCACCGGTCAGGTTACCAAGGAATGGGCGGCGATTCACCGCAAACATCACGCCAAATGCGAGACGGAAGAAGATCCGCATAGCCCGGTCACGCGCGGCATCAAGAAAGTCTTGTTCGAAGGCGCGGAACTGTATCGCGCCGAATGCAAAAATCTCGAGACCATGCAAAAGTATGGCCATGGTACGCCGGATGACTGGCTCGAGCGCAATATCTACACCCGTTTCAGCTGGCAAGGCGTAGCCTTGATGCTGATTATCGATGTTATGCTGTTCGGCGCGATAGGCGTGACGGTCTGGGCGGTGCAGATGGCATGGATCCCGGTCACCGCTGCCGGCATCATTAACGGTATCGGCCATTACTGGGGCTATCGCAATTACGACTGCGTTGACGCCTCGACCAATATTTTTCCGCTCGGCATATTAATCGGCGGCGAAGAATTGCATAACAATCACCACACTTTCGGCACATCGGCAAAATTGTCTTCCAAATGGTATGAATTCGATATCGGTTGGTTGTATATCCGCAGCATGGAAATTGTAGGGTTGGCGAAAGTAAAAAAGGTTGCCCCGGAGCCGAAGTTCGCCGAAATTAAATCCGTGATCGATATGGATACGCTGCAAAGCGTGATTACCAATCGCTACGATGTCATGGCCAAATATACCAAGTCTTTGCGCCGCACCTGGCGCGAAGAGGTCGCCTCTTTGCGCGCCAAGGCTCAGTTCGAAGCGGGTTTCCTGAAGGGCGCTAAAAAGCTCTTGCAGCGCGAACCGAGCAAGCTTGGGGCGCCGCAAAAGCAGCAATTATCGGCAGTGCTGGCCCATAGCAGCGCACTGAAAACCATGCACGACATGCGGGTGGAGCTGGGCCTGATCTGGGAACGCTCTACGGTCAGTCGCGAGCAGCTCGTACAGCAATTGCAAGACTGGTGCACCCGCGCCGAAGCATCCGGCATCCAGACCTTGCACGATTTCTCGCGCAGGTTGCGGACCTATGCCTGACAGCTGGCCTGGTAACTAAAAAAAAACGGCGCAGTTTTTTGCGCCGTTTTTTTATGGAGCAGGCTTTTTTGCGACTTGCCGCCGGCCAGGTTGGGCGCAGCTATCGAACGATGTATCTTGGGAGAGTATGTGCCAATTTCCTTCTGTCGTCAGCGAATTTAAATGGGCTTTGAAATATACTCCCCCTCAGTATATTTCAAGCTAACCGGCCTCGGCAGGGAGGCGGTAAGGCGGCGACGCGCACCCGGTGTGCGGCAGCGCAAGCGAAAAAAAGCCCCGCAATATTTGCGGGGCTTTTTTGATCAAAACCAGAATTACTTAATCTTGGTTTCTTTGTAGATCACATGCTTACGTGCCTTGGGATCGAACTTCATGATCTCCATTTTTTCAGGCATCGTGCGCTTGTTTTTGGATGTAGTGTAGAAGTGACCGGTACCTGCGGTCGATTCCAGCTTGATTTTGTCGCGACCAGATTTAGCCATGATATTTTCCTAACAATAGTTTAGCTTAAACTTTTTCGCCGCGAGCGCGCAGGTCAGCCAAAACGGCGTCGATGCCGATTTTGTCGATGACGCGCAAACCAGCGTTGGACAAGCGCAGGGAAACCCAGCGATTTTCCGACTCTACGAAAAAGCGACGATTTTGCAGGTTAGGCAAAAAGCGGCGTTTTGTTTTGTTATTAGCGTGGGAAACGTTGTTGCCGACCATAGGCCCTTTTCCCGTCACTTGGCAGACACGTGCCATGTTTAACTCCTTAGTGGATTCCGAAATTGGAAAAATGCGAGTATAACCAAAATTCCATGAATTATCAACGACTTGCGAAAAACAATTGTGTCTTTTAAAAATTCAAAATTTAACAATTTGGTTTTTCCTCAGATTAAGCCGTGTTCTGCAAACGAATACACATGTGGGTTGGCGACGATAAAGTGATCGAGCACCCGGATATCGACCAGCGCCAGCGCCTGTTTCAGGGTCTGGGTCAGGGTGATATCGGCGTTGCTGGGATCGCTGGAGCCGGATGGGTGGTTGTGCGCCAGGATGATGCCGGCCGCATTGTGCAGCAGGGCGCTTTTGACGACTTCGCGCGGATAAACGCTGGCCTGACTGAGTGTGCCGCGAAACAATTCTTCGGTCGTGAGCAGGCGGTTTTTTACATCGAGAAACAGGACGGTAAATGATTCGTAACTTTTACTTCCTATCAATAGTTGCAGGTAATTTTTCACCGCCTGCGGCGAAGACAGTGCCGCGGTGCTTTGCAATTCCTCGGAAATAGAGCGTTTCGCCAGTTCCAGCACCGCCTGCAATTGCGCATACTTGGCGTTGCCCAGGCCGTGCAGTAGCGAAAAATCTTTCATGCTGGCGGAAAATAAGCCGGCCAGCGAACCGAAATGGCTCAGCATGTCGCGCCCCAGGTCGACCGCGCTTTTGCCGGTCACGCCGGTGCGCAGGAATACTGCCAGCAATTCCGCGTCGGACAAGGCGGGGGCGCCGAATTTAATCAAGCGTTCTCTCGGTCTTTGATCTTCAGGCCATTCATTGATTGCCATCTACGATTTCTCCCGATAGCTGTATATAGAAAGGATGGGCAGGCGAAAGCTAGCTTACAATAGCAGCTTATTTGCCCAAGCTCCATATCATGACTACCTCTGCCCTTCCTGTCGTCACTTCAGACGCTTATCTTACCTTGCACTACCGGCTTGCCACGCTCGATGGCGACGATATTATCAGCACCTTTGACGAGAGCCCGGCCACCTTGCAAATGGGAACCGGGCAATTGGCGCCGGAACTGGAAGCTTCGCTGTTAGGTCTGGCGGAAGGCTCGCATACGAAGCAGGAACTGACGCCGGAAAAAGCATATGGCCCGCGCAACCCGGATCTGGTTCAAAGAGTGACGCTGGCAACTTTGAAAGAAAATTCCGCCTCCGGTGAGCAATATGTGATCGGCGATCTGGTCGAATTCGCCGCTCCTTCCGGCGGGCGTTTTGCCGGCATTTTGCGGGCGATCGACGAAGAGGGCGCCTTGTTCGACTTTAATCACCCGCTGGCAGGCCAGACTCTTATGTTTGAAACCAGAATTATCGGCATCTTGTAACGCATCGTTATGGACAAGGAAATTTTACTGGCGCAGCCCAGGGGTTTTTGTGCCGGCGTAGACCGGGCAATCGAGATCGTCGAGCGCGCCTTGCAACAGTTTGGCGCGCCTATTTATGTGCGTCATGAAATCGTGCACAACGCTTATGTCGTGAATGATCTCAGGGCCAAGGGCGCTATTTTCATCGAGCAGCTGGCTGACGTGCCGTCCGGCAATACCGTGATTTTCTCTGCGCACGGCGTATCGCAAGCGGTGCGCAAAGAAGCGGAACAGAGAGGCTTGACGGTATTTGATGCGACCTGCCCTTTGGTCACCAAGGTGCATATCGAGGTTGCCAAGATGCGTCGTGAGGGACGGGAGATCATCATGATCGGCCATCGCGGACACCCGGAAGTGGAAGGCACCATGGGACAAAGCGAGGGCGGCGTCTATCTGGTCGAAACGGTCGCGGATGTGCTGGCCTTGCAGGTGCCGAACCCGGAGTTGCTGGCTTATGTTTCGCAGACCACCTTGTCGGTCGATGATACGGTCGAGATCATCGACGCCCTCAGGACGCGCTTCCCGCTGATCAGCGAACCGAAAAAAGGCGATATCTGCTACGCCACGACCAATCGTCAGGAAGCCGTTAAGTTCATGGCGCCCCAGGTAGATCTGGTGCTGGTGGTGGGCAGCCCTAACAGTTCCAATTCGAATCGCTTACGTGAAGTTGCCGAAAAAATGGGGGCGGCCGCTTATATGGTGGATAACGCTGAGCAAATCCAGCCCGCATGGCTGGAAAATTGCCAACGCGTCGGCGTCACTGCGGGCGCTTCCGCACCGGAAATACTGGTGCAAGATGTCATCGCCAGATTGCGTCAGCTGGGCGTACGTAGCGTGCGGACGCTCGATGGCGTAGAAGAGAATGTCACATTCCCCATGCCTAAAGGTTTGGCCGCGGCCAAAACAGCGTGATTAAAAAATCTCACTCTTGACGATTTTGATTAAAAATCTGTTGTTCCCGCTGTTTTCAATATTTTATTTTGCGAATTCGTGTTTAAGATTGCGGCACAATTAAATCCGGCGCTTGCCTGAGTTGTAAAGCGTGTATGCTGGTAAAGGATGGTTGTGGAAAGTACTTGTTTGTCGTGTTTGCCGTTGAGACAGCAAGCGAACTTTGTATAATTCCGCCGGTCTTGCCTGAATACTCAAGAAGTCTAAATATTACAAAAGCTTTTACCAAAAGTTGCAGAGGAGAGTTCTATCATGTGTATCGATCACACTATCGTTGCTCCCTATATGATGACGCGCCCTTTCGGATAAGAGGCGTTTGAACTCCAGCGGCACCCTTACAGACAGGGTGCCGCTTTTGTTATCAGGAATGGTTTTTGCTGCGCTATTCGCTTATAGTCTTTAAGACCATACGGCGCTTGGTTCGTGAAAATTTCGATTCGTTCATAAAGAGAGAAGCAAAATATGGATACCTTTATCCAACAAATTATTAATGGCCTGGTCTTGGGGAGCATGTACGCCCTGGTCGCGCTGGGCTACACCATGGTGTATGGCGTGCTGAACCTGATTAACTTCGCCCACGGCGACGTACTGATGGTGGGCGCCATGGCCGGCATCAGCATCTTAAAAGTTTTGCAAGTGGTGGCGCCGGATTTGCCGGGCATCGTCATGCTGATTATTGCCATTCTTGGCGCTATCCCTGTCTGTATCGCGGTGAACGTACTGATAGAGCGCGTGGCCTATCGTCGCTTGCGCAATGCGCCGCGCCTGGCGCCCTTGATTACCGCGATCGGCGTATCCATCCTGGTGCAGACCTTCGCCATGATGATCTGGGGCCGTAGCCCGATTCCTTTCCCGGCCGTGATGCCCTCAACTCCGGTACAAATTGGCGGGGCGGTGATTTCGCAGACGCAGATCTTGCTGCTGGCTCTGGCGACCTTGGCGATGGTCGGCCTGGTGTTGCTGGTCGAGAAAACTAAGATGGGCCGCGCCATGCGCGCTACCGCTGAAAATCCGCGCGTAGCCGGCTTGATGGGCGTCGATTCGAACAAGGTGATTGTTGCCACTTTCGCCATCGGCGCAGCGCTGGCGGCCATTGCAGGCGTTATGTGGGCTGCCAACTATTCTTCGGCGCAGTTTGCGATGGGCTTTACGCCGGGCTTAAAAGCATTTTCCGCAGCGGTGCTCGGCGGTATCGGGAATATTTACGGTGCGATGGTGGGCGGAATTATTTTGGGGCTGATTGAAAGCCTCGGCGCCGGCTATATCGGCGATCTGACGGCGGGCGTATTGGGTAGCCAATATCAGGATATCTTTGCCTTCATCGTCTTGATTATCGTGCTGACCTTGCGTCCATCCGGCATCATGGGTGAACGTGTTGCCGATCGTGCGTAAGGAGAAAATCAATGTCGACTATATTTGATACAAAAGCCAATCCGACCAAAGCGTATACCAGCTTTGCGGTGCTTGCCGTGGTGCTGGTGGCCTTCCCATTCCTTGCTGCCAACTACGGTAATTCGTGGGTGAGGATTATCGATTTTGCTTTGCTATACATTATGCTGGCGCTCGGTTTGAACATCGTGGTCGGGTTTGCCGGTCTGCTCGACCTCGGCTATATCGCGTTTTATGCGGTCGGCGCCTATCTGGCAGCGATTTTCGGTTCGCAGCAATTCGCGGTGATACTGGAATCCTTCATCAATAATTACCCGGCGGTAGGCAACTTCCTGATGGCAGTGTGCGGTCCGGAAATCGCCAAAGACGGCATCCATCTGTCGGTCTGGGTGATCGTTCCGTTTGCCGCCGCCATAGCGGGCATGTTCGGCGCCTTGCTCGGTGCGCCTACCCTGAAATTGCGCGGCGACTATCTGGCTATCGTGACCTTAGGTTTTGGTGAAATCATCCGCATTTTCATGAATAACATGAATTCGCCTGTCAATTTCACGAATGGTCCGCAAGGCATCAACATGATAGATCCGATCCGCGTATTCGGAGTTTCTCTGGCCGGTGAAGCGGGATCGAATGCCACGCTGCATATCGGCGGTTTCAGCATGCCTTCGGTGAACGCCTATTATTTCCTGTTCCTGGCTTTGTGTATTGCCATCATCACCATCTCGATACGTTTGCAGCATTCCCGCCTTGGCCGCGCCTGGGTGGCGATACGTGAAGATGAAATCGCCGCCAAAGCGATGGGCATCAATACCCGCAACATCAAATTGCTGGCGTTTTCCATGGGTGCTTCTTTCGGCGGCATTTCCGGCGCAATGTTCGCGTCGTTCCAGGGCTTCGTTTCTCCCGAGTCGTTCTCGCTGATGGAGTCTATCGTGATCCTGGCGATGGTGGTGCTGGGCGGGATAGGGCATATTCCAGGCGTCGTCCTCGGCGCGGTCTTGCTGGCGGCGTTGCCGGAAGTGCTGCGTCACGTGGTTGAGCCGGTTCAGATGCTGTTGTTCGGCAAAATCTGGATAGAAGCGGAAGTGCTGCGTCAATTGCTGTATGGCTTCACCATGGTCGCTGTCATGTTGAATCGTCCGGCCGGTTTGTGGCCTGCACCCAAGCATGAAGACAGGATAACCAGCAGCCATGACGCTGCGCCAGTGGCATAAGGAATACCAAGATGACTGAGCAGACAATTTTAAAAATTGAAGGCGCCAACAAACGTTTCGGCGGTTTGCAGGCACTGTCCAATGTCGGGATCAATATCAAGAAAGGCCAGATTTACGGCCTGATAGGGCCGAACGGCGCCGGCAAGACCACGTTCTTTAACGTGATCACGGGCTTATACCAGCCGGACACCGGCACCTTTGAACTGGATGGCAAGCCGTACTCGCCCTCCGCGCCGCACGAAGTTGCGAAGGCGGGGATTGCCCGTACTTTCCAGAACATTCGCCTGTTTGGTGAAATGACCGCCTTAGAGAACGTCATGGTGGGCCGTCACATACGCACCACGCAGGGCGTATTCGGTGCCGTGTTCCGCCATGCGGCTGCACGCAAAGAGGAAGATGCGATCCGTCGCCGCGCCCAGGAGTTACTGGATTTTGTCGGTATCGGTAAATTCTCCGAGCGCACCGCCAAATTCCTTTCCTATGGCGATCAGCGCCGCCTGGAAATTGCGCGCGCCTTAGCGACCGATCCTAAGTTACTGGCACTCGATGAGCCGGCAGCGGGCATGAATGCTACCGAGAAGCTCGCTTTGCGCGAATTGCTGGTCAAGATCAAGGCCGAAGGCAAGACGATCTTGCTGATTGAGCACGATGTCAAACTGATGATGGGCTTGTGTGACCGTCTCACCGTGCTGGATTACGGCAAACCGATAGCCGAAGGCGTGCCTGCAGACATACAGAAAAATCCGGCAGTAATTGAAGCATATTTGGGAGGGGGGCACTAATGGCTGAGAACGTATTAAAGGTCAGCAATCTGAAAGTTGCTTATGGCGGCATCAAGGCGGTCAAAGGGATCGATCTTGAAGTTAATCAAGGCGAATTGATCACGCTGATCGGTGCGAACGGCGCCGGCAAGACCACCACACTCAAGGCCATCACGGGAACTTTACCGGATTGTAAGGTTGAGGGAGATATCCATTATCAGGGTAAGTCTATTAAAGGGATGAATTCCTTTAAGCTGGTCAATAACCATCTGGCCATGGTGCCGGAAGGCCGCGGCGTATTTACGCGCATGACCATACACGAAAATCTGATGATGGGAGCCTACACTCGCAACGACAAGGCCGGCATCAGTGCGGATATCGACAAATGGTTTTCCGTTTTCCCTCGTCTGAAAGAACGTTCCGCTCAACTGGCGGGCACCTTGTCCGGGGGCGAGCAACAAATGCTGGCGATGGCAAGGGCCTTGATGAGCCACCCTCATCTGTTGTTGCTCGATGAGCCATCGATGGGTTTATCTCCGATTATGGTGGAAAAAATCTTTGAAGTGGTGCGCAATGTTTCTGCGCAGGGCGTGACGATATTGTTGGTTGAGCAAAATGCGAAACTGGCTTTGCAGGCAGCGCACCGCGGCTACGTCATGGATTCCGGCGCGATTACCATGAGCGGCAATGCCAAAGACATGTTGAACGATCCCAAGGTGCAGGCCGCCTATCTGGGTGAAGGTTGATTTAACAAGTTCAAAAAAAAGCCCCGTGAATTCACGGGGCTTTTTTTTTAAATGCAGACTGACCGGCGGAGCCAGCCGGCGGCAGTTTTATTTTCTTGCGCTGGCGCGAGGAGCAGCCTTGTTGGTGGCCTGGGAAATATGTGAAACCGTACTATTCAGATTGGCTTCCAGTGCTTCCACCGCTTGCTTGGTGGTTTTGCTGAGATGATCGTAACTGGCGTTGGCATTATCGACGGCGGTTTTGAACAATTCCACCACTTGCTCGGAGCCAGCCGGTGCATTTTTTGATACTTCTTCTATCAGCGCCATGACTTTACGGTTGGTTTCTGCGATCTGCGTCTCTGCCGCATGCGTGAATTCGGCCTGGGTGCTGGAGGTGATATTGGCCAGATGACGGCTGTACGCCAACACTTTTTCTGCGACCGGCTGCGCCTGAGCGGCTGTCAGGCTGAAAAATTCTTGCGGATCTTTTGCTGCCAGCAATTGCTTGGCAGTCGCGGTGGATTCTTCGAACGAAGTCTTGGCGACCGTCATATTTAATTCGACAAATTTCTCTACGCCTTCAAATGCCTTGCCGGTCAAGGCAGTCATCAGGGCGAGCTGGGCATCAAAGTTTGCTTTGGTTGCTGCGGAAAACTGTTCTGGTACGGAAAACATAAGAATCTCCTTAATAAAAGGGAAGGCAGAATGAAGATAGGCGGGCTGTTCTGGCTAGCTTACGGAACTCTGAGCAGGCAAAGTCAAATATTGAATTTGTGCATTGCAGCACAATGCATTTTATTGATTGGCCCAGCCAAGTCAAGGTAAATTTGTGCGTTGCCGGCAGAATATTTTTTGTACATAAATAAAGTGTGCAAATGTTGAATCTGGAAAATATATGATGAATAAGTGATAAATAAATTAATGCTGAAGAAATGATTGTCGGTGGAAATTGTTACCGGGGAATGAAATGAGAGGCTTATGCTAGACTTTGCTGTTGTTCATTCCATATAGCGCCGCCCGGCATCTTTCATATGGTGACAAATCAGTCGCAGCTTGTACCTGGTGTGTCGATCGTAGAAATTAACACGGTGATAGCGGTGCTTGCGCAAATAGAATATTGCAAATAATACAAACAGAAAATAATGATACTATCCCCCGTTCAGCAATGTGTCGATGAAGTCATCGCTTCCCGTCGTTCAGTGCGCGCTTTTTTGCCCAAGGCTGTCGATGTGGACGATATCAGGAAAATTTTGGAAATTTCAGCGCGAGCTCCCTCCGGCAGCAATACCCAGCCGTGGAAAGTGTATGTTTTGACCGGTGAAAAGTTGAAGCGATTGTCGGCCGCGATACTGAATGCGCATAATGACACGGAGCAGATGCAAAGGCACAAGGAAGAATATAACTATTATCCGGTCAACTGGATCGCCCCTTATCTGGAGCGGCGTAGAAAAATCGGCTGGGATTTATATGCCTTGCTTGGTTTGATGCGTGAAAATAAACAAGGCATGCATGCCCAGCATGGCCGCAATTACGCTTTTTTCGATGCGCCTGTCGGTTTTATTTTCACCATCGACAGGGTGATGGAGCAAGGTTCATGGCTGGATTACGGGATGTTTTTACAGAATATTATGTTGGCCGCCAAGGCGCGCGGTTTGGATACTTGTCCGCAGGCGGCATTTACGCAGTACCACAAAATCATCAGTGAAGTGCTCGATTTGCCGGAAAACGAAATGCTGGTTTGCGGCATGTCGCTGGGATATGCCGACAGAACAAAGATAGAAAATACCCTGATCACTGAACGCGAAAATCTGGAAGGATTTGTTTGCTTTGTTGAGTAAGCATTTGCTTCAACAAGCATCGCTAAGTCTTTAATTCCCTTGCGGTTTTTACGGGTTTTGCTAAACTGCATTAAATTTCAGGCATATTTTATTCAGGGAGTCGTAGATGGTGAAGTTTGCCCGCCGAGCACTAATTATTTCCATGATGGCGTTGTTGCCGGCTACGTTGGCGTTTGCAGGAACTGCTGAGCACAAAAAGCACGCCAGCAAGAAACATGGTGCGCATAAAAAGCTTGCCGTTAAAACCGCATCTTCAAAATTGATCAAGCGTACCGTCGTGGTCAACGGTAAGCGTAAAGTCGTGACCGAGCATGTCGCGCTGGCGCCGGTCGTCCCGGAAAAACCGAGCATGGGCGATATCGCCGGCCTTAAACATACGCAGGATCCGCTTGCCTTGCAATCGAATGTCGCTTTTGTGGTCGATCAGGCCAGCTCCAAAGTGTTGTTTGAAAAAAATTCCGAAGTCTCTTTGCCTATCGCTTCGATTACCAAGTTGATGACCAGCCTGGTCGTGGTGGAGACGCATCAGGATTTGGAAGAAACGATAGAAGTGACGAATGAAGATGTCGACAAGGAAAAGGGAACCGGATCGCGTCTGCGCATAGGCGCCAAATTGTCGCGCGCCGATATGTTGCATATTGCGTTGATGAGTTCAGAGAACCGGGCGGCCTCGGCCTTGGGCAGAAGTTATCCGGGCGGTTTGCCGGCTTTCGTGACGGCGATGAATGCGAAAGCAAAACAATTGGGCATGCTGGACACGCATTATGTCGACTCCAGCGGTTTGTCCAGTCAGAACCGCGCCAGTGCGCGCGATCTGGTCAAGCTGGTGAATGCGGCTTACCAGCACCCGGTGATACGGCAATATTCTACCGATGCGAAATATGTGGTGGCTCCCGGGGGGCGGCAACTGGAATATGGCACATCGAATAAGTTAGTGGCTAATCCTGCTTGGGAAATCGGTTTGCAAAAGACCGGATATATTGCCGAAGCAGGTCGCTGTCTGGTTATGCAGGCGATGATAGAAGGCCGCGCCATCGTCATGGTGTTTCTGGATTCCAAAGGCAAATATTCGCGTTTGGCGGATGCCGGCCGCATCAAGAAGTGGCTGGAAACCATCAAGCCGCAAGCCTGATCTGCGCGATTTACGAAGGCAGTGGTGCCGGCCGGAGCCATGCTCCCGCCGGCGTTGTTTTTTGTGTTGGCTAATCTGCCAACAGGCTATCCCATAAAGCTTTGCTGGAGCCGGACGCACTGGCGATTTTTGCGTACGGGACGCGCGCACGGTCTTCGCCTTGCAGGCGGATATTGTGTTGTAGTTTGCGGAACAGACGATAGGCGTTGGCGGTTTCTTGCGCCAGTTGCGGGTCTGTTAAGCCGAGTTCGCCGCACAGTTTGAGTAAGGCGATATTGCCGATATTGCCAGTCAATAGCGGATAATTGTGGGCGTATTTCAGTATCAGGAATTGCACCATGAATTCTATGTCTATCATGCCGCCGGCGTCGTGTTTGAGATCGAACAATTCGCTGCGGTTGATATGCGCATCGCGCATTTTTTTGCGCATATCGAGTACTCCCCTGCGTAGTTGCAGCTCATCCCTTGGCTGACGTAAGACCTGTTCCCTGACTCGCTCGAATTGCCGGCCTATGCCGGCATCACCGGCGCAGAAACGGGCGCGCGTCAGGGCTTGGTGCTCCCATAGCCAGGCCGATTTTTCCTGGTAGCGGGCAAAGGATGGCAGCGAGGACACCAGCAAGCCGCTGGCGCCGTCCGGGCGCAAGGCGATGTCGATGTCGAACAGGATGCCGGCCGGGGTATGGCAGGTCATCCAGGTGATGAAGCGCTGCGCCAGTTTGGCGTAATTGGCGGGCGCGTCCTGATCGTCGTCCTCGTACAGGAAAATGACATCCAGATCGGACGCATAGCCGAGTTCCTTGCCGCCCAGCTTGCCATAGGCGATCACCGCGAAGCGCGGTTGCTGGCGATGGCGGCTGGCGATGGTTTCCCAGGCCGACTGTATGGTGGCAGCCACCATGATGTCGGCCAGTTGCGACAATTCATCGGCCAGATGTTCTACGCTTAACTGGCCTTCCAGGTCTTGCGCCAGCATACGGAATTGTTGCGCGTGATGCAGTTCGCGCAGGGTCTCCATCTGGCGTTCGGTATCGCCCTGCTGCTGCTCCAGTTGTTGTTGCAGGTCCCGGCGGAATACGTCCCAGTCGGGGCGTTGGTGCAGGGCGCTTTCATCGAGCAATTCATCCAGCAACAGCGGATGGCGGGTCAGGAATTTGGCGGCCCAGTCGCTGGCTTCCATCATCCTGAGCACGCGCTTCAGTGCATGCGGGTATTCAGTCAAGAGCGCCAGATAAGCGGATCTGCGGGCGATCGCTTCCATGAAATCGAGCAGCCGGTTCCAGGTCGTCAAATGGTTGCCAGCCTGACGCGCGATGATTTTCAGTGCGCCGTCCAGCAAGGCCAGCAGTTTATTACGGCTGGTTTCAGGCATGGATTGCATCTTGCCGGATTGCCAGATGGCCAGCAATCTTTGCGTCGCGTCGGCGGCATCCGCAAAGCCTAATGCGTTCAGGTGGCTGAGTATCAACTCGTCGTTGTCGGACGCGGACAAACCGGCGGCCAGTACGCCGGCTTCGGCCTTGGTATTGTGCTCCGTTTTGTCTTTGAAAATCGCGTCGAATTGCTCGGCAACAAATTGCCGGTGCGGCGCCAGTTGCTCCAGCAAGGCGGCCGTGTCCGGGCAACGCATCATGCGGGCAACCAGGCGCTGATCTTCTTCGCGCACCGGAAAAATATGGGTTTGCGCATCGTCCAGGTACTGCAGCCGGTGTTCCAGATTACGCAAAAATGTATAGGAATCCAGCAACCGCTTCACCAGTTCCGCTTCCAGTATGCCTTTCTCTGCCAGTGTCAGCAGGGTCTGGCGCGTGGAGCGGTCGCGCAGGCTGGCGTCGCGGCCGCCGCGTATCAATTGGAACACCTGGGCCAGGAATTCGATTTCGCGGATACCGCCGCGCCCCAGTTTGACGTTATTGCTGCGTTCCGGATGGCGGGTTTCCTGGCGCACGACTTCGGCGCGGATTTGCGCATGCATCGAGCGTAGCGAGTCGATCGCGCCGTAATCGAGATAGCGCCGGTAGACAAACGGGCGGATAATTTTTTCCAGCGCGTCTATGTCGCTTTGCTTGCCGGTGATCGCGCGCGCCTTGACCCAGGCGTAGCGTTCCCATTCGCGCCCCTGGATCAGGAAATATTCTTCCAGCATGCCGAAACTCGCAACCAACGGACCCGATCCGCCGTTGGGGCGCAATGCCATATCGACGCGGAAGCTGAAGCCGTCTTCGGTCACTTCGGAAATGGCCGCAATCAGCTTTTTTCCCAGGCGACTGAAATATTCGTGATTCGATAAACTGCGTTGCCCGCTAGTGTAAGTGCGGGTATCGCCATCTTCGGCATAGCAAAAAATCAAGTCTATGTCGGAAGAGACATTCAACTCCTTACCGCCGAGTTTGCCCATGCCGAGCACGATCATCGCTTGTTCTTCAGCGCTGTCTTGTCCTGTCGGTATGCCATACAAGGCTTGCATTTCCGCGTTCAGCGCCTGCAAATGCTGGCACACGACAAAATCGGCAAATTCGCTGATGCTGTGCATCACTTCGGTCAGGTTTGCTTGCCCACGCAGATCGCGTGCGATCAGCGCGCTGATCACCAGGTTGCGCAAACGGCGCATGGCTTTGTTGAGCGTTGCTCCGGAGGCTAATTCTTTTTGCAAAATCTGAGCAAAAATCGTCGGGCTCAAGGATAATTCCGATATCTGTTCCAATGTCGCGCGGCGGCTGGCGTCCGCTTGCAGCCAGCGCATCAGAAAACGGGATGCCAGAAGGATGTCGGGCATCTCGCTGGACTCGGTGGGCGATATACTCATAGGGAAAGGTCGCGGAGGGAAGGGATGTTCCTGATTTTAAGCGATATGCCCGGCGAGTGCGCTTAACGCGCGCGCAGCGAGCTGCAAGCATCCAGAGTCGCCAATATACTCCAGGGTAGTATATATATGATCCCGTTTTGTTACGGCGGGAAACAGCGGTTTTTTATAATAAACGGGGGAGTATCTTGAAGTGTGTAGGAATCAAACCGAGCGGTGCAGGCGCCGCTTCCTCCCTTTTTTCAGATTGATCGCCGGCAATGACAAGTGAAGTAAGTTCATCGTCGCGCGGCGCCGGCCGTCTAAAAAAAATCTGGCAGCGCTGTTATCGCCTGTGCAGTGCTACCGGTTTGGCATGCGGCATCGGTTTGCGCATCTTGCTGCGCTCGCTGGTCGTGCTGTATTTCCTGTTTTGCGCCGTGGTCCTGGTGTTGCGCTATGTGGTGCTGCCCAACGTCAGCCACTATAAACCCGAAGTCGAACAACTGGTCAGCCACTCTTTGGGGCGCAAACTGCAGATCGCTAATTTGCGCGCATCCTGGCAGGGCCTCAATCCGCAACTGATGCTGGAACAGGTTGTTTTGCACGACCGTAACGGCCGGCCGGCGCTGACTTTGCCCGAAGTGTCCGCGACATTCTCTTGGTGGACCCTGGTTTCTGCCGATCTGCGTTTCGAGCGGATAGAAGTACTTCGCCCTGCCCTCGATATCCAGAGGGATAGCGATGGCAAGCTGTATATAGGCGGATTTTTTATCGATACTCAAAAAGAAAGCGATGGCAAAGGCCTCGATTGGGCGTTTAAGCAACATCAGATCGTGATACGCAACGGTGTAGTGCGCTGGACCGACAACTTCCGCAAAGCGGAACAGTTGGCGCTGCCGGATGTCAGTTTTGTTTTGCGGAATCAATGGCGGCGCCATCGATTTGCACTGAAAGCGACGCCGCCGGCAAGCCTGGCGGCGCCGCTGGATATCCGCGGCGACTTTCAGCATCCGGTCTTCAGCAAGAAAATTTCCGATTTTTCCGCCTGGAGCGGCGAGTTATACGCCGACTTGCGCCAGACCGATCTGGCGGCGCTGAAAACCTATGTCGATTATCCGGCCGATCTGAAAAAAGGCTATGGCACGGTGCGCGCCTGGACACGATGGGATAAAGACCGGATCGCCGACTTCACCGCCGATGTGCGCTTGTTGGATGTGCAGGGTAAATTGCGCAAAGATTTGCCGGAGCTCGATTTGGCGCGGGTCAGCGGCCGACTGGTCGCCAGCGAAAGGGCGGCATTCGGGCGGAAATATTTGCCGGCCTGGTTCGGTAAGGCCGGCCATACGCTAGAGTTGACCGACTTTTCCATGCTGAGCCGGGACGGCGCTGTGTTTCCGGCGACCACCATTAAGGAAAATTTTATTCCCGGCGCCAAAGGTCAGCCGGAAAAAATAGAACTGTACGCCAAGCTGCTCGATTTGCACACGCTCGCCAACTTCGCCGAGCGCCTGCCTTTGCCGCCCGACCAGCGGCAGATGCTGCTGGACTTCGCACCCAAGGGGCAACTCAGAGAATTTTCAGCAAACTGGCAGGGCGCTTATCCCGACATCTCTACGTATAGCCTGAAAGGGCAATTCATCAATTTATCGATGCGGCAGCAGGCGGCGCAACCGGGGCGGGCGAAGACCGCGCGTACGCCGGCCAAGGCGGCGCTGCCGGCGATTCCAGGATTCGAGAATTTGTCGGGCAGCGTAAGCGCCGACGAAAAGGGCGGCAGCTTTAAGCTGGATTCCACGAATTTGTCTTTGCGCTTATCGAGTTATTTCGTCGATCCGCTGATGCCGTTTTCGCGTTTGCAGATGCAGGCGCAATGGCAGTTCGAGGCGCAGGATAAGTTGGTGTTCCAGATCAAAAAAATGGAAGCGCAGCAAGATGGGATGAAAGCGTCGTTGTCGGGCAAGCATGTGATTTCCATGCGTCAGTCCGACGACGGACAGCCGGGCGAAGTCGATCTCTCGGGCCGCATTTCCGGTTTCGACCTGAAACAACTCGATCGTTTTATTCCGACCGTCGCCCATGCCGATTTGCGGCATTGGCTGACCACGTCGATACTGGACGGACGTGCCGACGACGTCAGTGTCCGCATCAAGGGCGACCTGGCGCAGTTTCCTTTTTCCGCCGGCGATAGCAAACATCCGGCCAAAGGCGAGTTCCTGATCAAGGGCAATCTGAGCGGCGGCAAGCTCGATTTCACTGCCGGCGCTCTGGCCGAGGATGGCAAGTCGCCGTTGTGGCCAGTCATCAGCGACATAAAAGGCGGTTTTGTGTTCGATCGCGCCCGCATGGAAATTCGCGGCGATACCGCTAAAACCCTCGGTGCCGATCTGCAAAAAGTGAAAGCGGTCATTCCCGATCTGGGGAGCAAGTACGCGGTCCTGGATATAGACGGCAAGGTCGGTGGCAATTTGCAAAACATGCTGAACTATGTGAATGCCAGCCCGGTTACGGGATGGTTGGGTAACTTCCTGCAAGAAAGCAAAGCGACGGCCAACGCCGGTTTAGCGCTGAAGTTGCAATTGCCGCTGCAGCGTCTGATCGATGCCAGAGTGCAGGGCGTATTGCAATTCGCCAATAATGAAGTGGTATTGCAAAGCGGGATCCCGCCGGTCTCCGCGCTCAACGGCAAGCTGGAATTTAATGAACGCGGCGTTAATCTGGGCAGTTTGAAAGGCAATTTGCTGGGAGGGGCTGTCACGATCAGCGGCGGCTCGCAAAAAGACAATAGCGTCCGCGTCAAACTGGAGGGGCTGGCGAGCGCCGACGGTTTGCGCCGCGCTTTGCCGGCTGCCGCGATAGCAAGGCTGGCGCAGCAATTGAGCGGGGCCGCCCGTTACAGCGCCAGCATCCATGTCAAAAAACGCCAGCCGGAAATTATCGTGGAGTCGGCTCTGCAAGGTCTGGCGCTGAATTTCCCAGCGCCCTTGCGCAAAGCCGCCGCCGACAGCATGCCGTTGCGTTTCGAGATGCTGCCGCAGGCGTCGAATGAGGCGGCCGTCTTGCGTGATGAAATACGCATTTCCCTGGGGAGCACCGTCAACGCGCGCTATTGGCGGCGCAAGAGCGGCGAAAAAAATGCTGGCTGGCAAGTGCTGCGCGGCGGTATCGGCGTCAATGCGGCGGCGCCGGAGCCGGACAGCGGCCTGGCTGCCAATATCGATTTTAAATCGCTGAATGTCGACGAATGGCGGCGCCTGGCCGGCGCGGTGCCGGGCGCTGCATCGGTAGCGCCGGGGATGGCCGATGCCCTACCGGCACTCGATCTCAGCGCTTATCTGGAGCCGGGCGTGCTGGCTGCAAAAACTGCAGAGCTGCATATCTTGGGCAAGCAACTCGATAAGGTCGTGATCGGCGCTTCGCATCAAAAAGGCATCTGGCAAGTCAATCTCGATTCCGAGCAGGCATCCGGCTATCTGAGCTGGAACGAACCTGGCTCCGGCGCCGGTCCGGGTAACGTCTCTGCGCGCCTGAGCAGACTGGTCATTCCGCAATCGGCTGCGTCTGATGTCGGCGATCTGCTCGAAGCTAAAAATGCCCGCGCCCAGATCCCAGGCCTGGATATCGTCGCCGAAAATTTCGAGTTGTTTAACAAGAAATTGGGACGGATGGAATTGCAAGCCAGCAACCAGTCGATCGCCACCGGGCGCGAATGGCAGATCAGTAAGCTCTCGCTGAAAAATCCGGATGGCGAGCTGAGAGGCAGCGGAAAATGGTCCAGCAATGCCGTCGAAGGCACTACGCAACTGAACTACGTGCTGGAAATGGCGAGCGCCGGTAAATTGCTGGATCGCCTTGGTTTCGCCGACATTCTGCGCGGCGGGCGCGGCAAGCTGGAAGGCGATATACGTTGGAACGGCTTGCCGTTCGAGATGGATATCCCGAGCATGACGGGGCAGATGCAAATGCAGCTGGCGGCCGGTCAATTCTTGAAAGTCGATCCCGGCGCGGCCAAGTTGCTCGGCGTGCTGAGCCTGCAATCGCTGCCGCGTCGCCTGACCCTGGATTTTCGCGATGTATTTTCAGACGGTTTCGCTTTCGATTCCATCGCCGGTACGGCCCAGATACAGCAGGGGGTGGCGCGCACGGGAAATTTGAAAATGCGCGGCGTGAATGCAACCGTGCTGCTCGATGGCACGGCCGATATCGTGCATGAATCGCAGAATTTGCATGTAGTCGTGATTCCCGAAGTGAATGCCGGCACCGCTTCGGTAGTGTATGGCTTGGCCGTCAACCCGGTAATCGGCCTCGGCACCTTTCTGGCGCAGCTGTTCTTGCGCGAGCCTCTGGCCAGGGCGTTCACCTTCGAGTATCAGGTAAGCGGCCCCTGGAACGATCCTGCGGTCACCAAGATAGAAAATCGCGAACGTGTTGGCGCCGGCAGTAAGCCGCCGGCCAAAAAGGGGGAATGAATGAAAATCGCCGCCATACAAATGGTTAGCACACCGGTGCTGGCAGAAAATCTGACGAGCGCGCAAGGTTTATTGCGGCAGGCGGCGGCCGGCGGCGCCGGCTTGCTGCTGCTGCCCGAATACTGGCCGCTGATGGGCATGCACGACAGCGACAAATGCGCGCTCGCCGAGCAAGCGGGGCAGGGCGAGATACAGGATTTTCTGGCAGCGATGGCGCGCGAACTCGGCGTCTGGCTCATAGGCGGCACCTTGCCGCTGCTCTCCGGCGAAGCCGGGAAGGTGTACAACACGACCCTGGTATTCGATCCGCTTGGCAGGCAAGCGGCACGTTACGATAAAGTCCATTTATTCGGTTTCAGCAAGGGCGAAGAGTCGTATGAAGAAGCGCGTACCATCACGGCCGGTGGGCAGGTGGCGAGCTTCGATGCGGGTTTCGGCAAGGTCGGGCTATCGATTTGTTACGACCTGCGTTTCCCCGAGTTGTACCGGGCGTTAGGCACATGTTCCTTGATCGTGGTGCCGGCGGCCTTCACTTACACCACGGGACAGGCGCACTGGGAAATTTTGTTGAGAGCCAGGGCGATAGAAAACCAATGTTATGTATTGGCCGCCGGCCAGGGCGGGCGCCATGCTAACGGTCGCCGCACTTGGGGGCACAGCATGCTGATCGACCCCTGGGGGGGCGTGCTGGACGTGCTGGCGGAAGGCGAGGGGGTGGTCAGCGGCGAACTCGATATGGATTTTCTGGCGCGCATACGCGACAGTCTGCCGGCATTGAAACATCGTAAGCTATAAGCGCCATCCGGCGCGAAAATGGCGCGCCGCCTGTTTGCAGAAGGCTCAGATGTTCTACAATGCAGGCATTCTATCCAATTGTGCATAGTTCGCACCGAGCGCCATGACCCCATTTGATCCCGCATTGAGCCATCTCGCGATTGCCCGCGACATCCTGTTGACACCTTTCGGGCTGGATGAATCCAGACTCAGCAAAGTCCTCGGCTCCATGTTCAGCCATCGCGTCGATTACGCCGACCTGTATTTCCAGTTCACCCGCAGCGAAGGCTGGAGCCTGGAAGAAGGGATAGTCAAGACCGGAAATTTTTCTATCGATCAGGGCGTGGGCGTGCGCGCGGTGTCCGGCGACAAGACCGCCTTTTCGTATTCGGATGAAATTTCCGAGTCCGCCCTGTTGGAAGCGGCCAAGGCGACCCGCACCATTGCCCGCCAGGGCGCCGGAAAAATCAAGGTGGCGTCCAGCTTGCAAGGCTTGAACGGGCGCAATCTGTATTTGCGCGACGACCCCTTGCATTCGCTGGATGCGAACCAGAAAGTACGTTTGCTCGAGCGCCTGGAAAAAATCGCCAGAGCCAAGGACCCGCGCGTGGTGCAGGTGATGGCCGGGCTGGCCGGCGAATACGACGTGGTGCTGGTGGCGCGCAGCGACGGCGTGATCGCGGCCGATATCCGCCCGCTGGTGCGGATTTCCGTGACCGTGATCGCAGAGCAGAACGGCAGGCGCGAGATGGGTTCCAGCGGCGGCGGCGGCCGTTACGATTATGCGTATTTCTCCGATGCGCTGTTGGAGCAATATGCGGACGAGGCGGTCAAGTCGGCATTGGTCAATCTCGATGCGCGCCCGGCGCCGGCCGGGCCGATGACGGTCGTGCTCGGGCCGGGCTGGCCCGGCGTGTTGCTGCATGAAGCGATAGGGCATGGACTGGAGGGCGATTTCAATCGCAAGGGTTCCAGCACCTTCTCCGGCCGTATCGGCGAGCGGGTGGCCGCCAAAGGCGTGACGGTGGTGGACGACGGCACCATGCAAAATCGGCGCGGCTCGCTGAACATGGACGACGAGGGAAATCCCACCCAGTGCACCACCCTGATAGAGGACGGCATTCTGAAAGGGTATATGCAGGACACCATGAATGCGCGCCTGATGAAGATGCCGCTGACCGGCAATGCGCGCAGGGAATCGTTTGCCCATCTGCCTATGCCGCGCATGACCAATACTTACATGCTGGCCGGCGATACAGACCCGCAAGAAATTCTGGCTTCGGTCAAGAACGGTCTATATGCGGTCAATTTCGGCGGCGGCCAGGTCGATATCACTAATGGCAAGTTCGTGTTTTCCGCCAGCGAAGCTTACATGATAGAAGACGGCAAGATCACCTATCCGGTCAAGGGCGCCACCCTGATCGGCAATGGCCCCGAAGTATTGAATCGTGTTTCCATGATAGGCAACGATTTGCGCCTCGATTCCGGTATCGGCGTGTGCGGCAAGGAAGGACAGAGCATCCCGGTCGGCGTCGGTCAGCCGAGTTTGCGGATAGACGGCTTGACGGTAGGCGGCACCGCGTGACTGCAAACAGCCGCCGGTCGCATCGTCGCCCGCGCTTCTCATTAATACCGGGCATTCGTGAACCAGCGTATTCGCGCACTGATGGTAATTTGAGGAAGGTCAAGAGAAACGCTTGCTAAAAACCGAATTTTGCTGCACTATGGCTTACAATCAGATTGATTTAATGCACTGAAACATGAATTTCACGCACTTTTATTTTTTCTTTTACTTTAGCTATTCCAGCCCCAAGGCGGTGGAGAAGCGGCAGGTTCACGTAAAAGCAAGTTAAAGAGCCAAGCAAGTTTCGAAAAAACCGCCAGCAATGGCGGTTTTTTTTTACCCGGTTTTTACCCGTTTCCAATTGGCATTTTGTAATTCGTTTTCAAATTAATTTAATTTTCAGGAATTCACAGGAGAGAACATGCAACGCACCGATGATTTACGCATACGGGAAATGAAGGAACTGGTCCCCCCCTCACACTTGATCCGTGAGTTCGCCTGTTCCGACAAAGCGTCCGAGACCGCCGCCAATGCGCGCAATGCCTTGCACCGCATCTTGCACGGGCAGGACGACAGGGTGATGGTGGTGATAGGCCCGTGTTCGATTCACGATACCAAGGCGGCGATGGAATATGCGCAGCGTCTGGTCAAGGAGCGCCAGCGCTTCGCCGGCGAGCTGGAAATCGTGATGCGCGTGTATTTCGAAAAGCCGCGCACCACCGTCGGCTGGAAAGGCTTGATCAACGACCCTTACATGGATAACAGCTTCCGCATCAACGACGGCTTGCGCATCGCGCGCGAATTGCTGCTGAATATCAATGAACTCGGTTTGCCGGCCGGCACCGAATACCTGGATGTGATCAGTCCGCAATACATCGCCGACCTCATCAGCTGGGGCGCGATCGGCGCCCGCACCACGGAATCGCAGGTGCACCGTGAGCTGGCTTCCGGCCTGTCCTGTCCGGTCGGTTTTAAGAACGGCACCGACGGCAATGTCAAGATCGCAGTCGATGCGATCAAGGCCGCTTCCCAGCCGCACCATTTCCTGTCGGTGACCAAGGGCGGCCACTCGGCCATCGTTTCCACCAACGGCAACGAGGATTGCCACATCATCTTGCGCGGCGGCAAGACGCCGAATTACGATGCCGCCAGCGTCGATGCGGCGTGTAAGGATATCGCCAGCAACGGCCTGGCGTCGCGCCTGATGATAGACGCTTCGCATGCCAACAGTTCCAAGAATCCGGCCAATCAGGTCCCGGTGTGCGCCGACATCGCGGCGCAAATCGCCGCCGGCGACACCCGCATCGTCGGTGTGATGATAGAGTCGAATCTGGTGGCCGGCCGCCAGGATCTGGTGCCGGGCAAGGAGCTGGTGTACGGTCAGTCGGTGACCGACGGCTGCATAGATTGGGACGCCAGCGTGAAGGTGCTGGAAGGTTTGGCGGAGGCGGTCAGGCAACGCCGCCTGCAGCAACCGGAATAGACGGCAATAGACGGAATAGTCCGGCGGCCCTGCTCAATAACGCTTGGTCAGGGTCATCTGGTCGCCGTTGCGGCGCATATCCATGCGGTTCAGGAAAGACATGCCGAGCAGGGCGTAAGGCAAGCCTTCTTCATGGATGGAGGCGTCGACCTGATGCAGCTCGACGTCGCCGATCTTCACGCTGTCGAGCTTGACGTGGTAGACGCTGACCAGGCCGTTGGCCGTGCTGGTGCGGCCGAGTTTGCCGCCTTTGTAATTGATGCCGATCCGGGTCGCTTCGCTGGCCGGCAAGGCGATCAGGCTGGCGCCGGTATCGACCAGCATATTGACGGTGCTGCCATTGATCTGGCCTTCCGCCACAAAATGCCCGCGCGTGTCTGCCTGCAACACCACGCTGAGGCTGGAGCCGGGCGCGGCGCGGTGCACATATTGCCCCATCGTTAATACCTGGCGCTTGCCATTCACGATGATGGTCGCCGTTTCGCTGTCGGCCGCAATCAGCTTGGTGTCGCTGCTCAGCACGCTGCCCACCGCATACGCCTTGGGCGGTGCATCGTCCACTACCAGCACCGCCTTGCCGGGGAACAGACCCACCACGCCGATATCGGTCGCGGCAGCATAGCCGGCGCACAGGCTCAGGCAGATGCAGGCAATTCGTTTCATGGTGGCTCCCTCCTGGGGGAAATTAATCGCGGAAATTATTGAATTCCAAAGGTAAATCCTTGATTTCCTTGCGCAGCAAAGCCATCGCCGCCTGCAGATCGTCGCGCTTGGCGCCGGTGACGCGCACCGCATCGCCCTGGATGCTGGCCTGGACTTTCATCTTGCTGTCCTTGATGACTTTGACGATCTTCTTGGCGTCGTCGCTTTCTATGCCATTCTTGACCTTGATGACTTGCTTGACCTTGTCGCCGCCGATTTTCTCGACTTTGCCTATGTCCAGAAAACGCACGTCCACCTTGCGCTTGCCCATGGTCTGGGTCAGTTCTATCAGGATTTGCTCCAGGTGGAATTCGGAATCGCCAAACACCACGATTTCGCGTTCTTTTTCCTTCAGCTCGACTTTGGCGCTGGTTCCCTTCAGGTCGAAGCGATTGGTGACGACCTTGTTGGTCTGGGTCATCGCATTCTTGACTTCTTCCATATTGGCTTCAGAGACGGTATCAAATGAGGGCATTGCGGCTTCCTTGTAAATAAGAGGGATATGGCGCCATTTTAGCAAATGGCGCAGGCGCTTAGCGGCCAACTTAGCGCTCAACTTACTGGCCAAGTATAATCCTGCGCTTATGAATACTTCACTTTCCGTACAGCAGCAGGTTTCCTTGCAGGCCATGAACACTTTCGGCATTGCCGCCGTTGCCCAGCAGTTTGTGCGCATAGAGCAGTGCGAGCAACTGGCCGTCGTGCGCTGCGACCCCGTGCTGTCCGGCTTGCCGCGTCTGGTGCTGGGCGGCGGCAGCAATCTGGTGTTGCCGGACAGCGTGCCCGGCCTGGTGCTGCAGATCGCTTTGCCGGGCCGGGAGGTCGTGGCGCAGGACGAGGACTATGTCTATGTCCGGGGCGGCGCCGGCGAAAACTGGCATGAGTTCGTGCAGTGGACGCTGGAGCTGGGCCTGGGCGGGCTGGAAAACCTGTCGCTGATACCGGGCACGGTTGGCGCCGCACCGATACAAAACATAGGCGCTTACGGCGTGGAGATGCAGGATGTGTTTCATCAGCTGACTGCCTTCGATTTCAACAGCGGGCAGAGCCTCACCCTGAACAAGGAAGAATGCTGCTTCGCCTATCGCGACAGCGTCTTCAAGCGCGCCTACCGCGCGCGCATGGTGATCCTGGACGTGACTTTCGCACTGCCGAAAGCCTGGCAGCCGCGCCTGGCCTACGCCGACCTGGCGCGCACCCTGGCGCAGCAGCAGATAGACGCGCCGCAGCCGGCCGATGTCAGCGCCGCCATCATCGCGATCCGTCAGGCCAAGCTGCCCGATCCGCAAGTCATAGGGAATGCCGGCAGCTTTTTTAAAAACCCGATTGTGACTACGGCTGTGCGTGATCGTTTGCTGACGCACTACCCGCAACTGGTCAGCTATCCGCAAGCCGACGGCCGCTACAAGCTGGCGGCCGGCTGGCTGATAGAGCAGTGCGGCTGGAAGGGCAAGAGCCTGGGGCGGGCCGGCGTGTATGAGAAACAGGCGCTGGTGCTGGTGAATCGCGGCGGCGCCAGCGCGGCCGAAGTGCGCGCCCTGGCCAGTGCGATCCAGGCCGATGTGCAAGCCAGGTTCGGGGTGGAACTGGAGACTGAGCCGGTCTTCGCCTGAGCGCGTATTTTGCGCTCAAATCAAATACTCCCCCTGAATTTATAGAAAATCGTCGCGTAGTCCTTATGCTGTAAGGCGACGTTAAACATACTGGGGTCTAGTATGTTTTTATCGCGCATGGCGGGGCCGGCCGCCGCGCCTCGGGCTGCACCCGCTGCGGCAAAAAACTCCGAATCGAATTCTCCATTTATCCTGGCAAGTTTGCCGCCTGAGCATGGCTTTTTGCAATTGGTCGCAAATCCGCTACCGGGAGCGCGCCGGCAAGTTATAGTCGGCGCGTCGTATCGCAGATATCCAAAAACCATCGTTTTTCAGGAGATATTATGAATTTGATGCACCATGCCCTCAGAGTTTCCACCCTCGCGTTCATGCTGCACGCCGCTTTCGGCGCAGGCAGCGTGCAGGCGGCGCCGGCGCAGAAGGTCGCCAAGCAGGCGCACCAGCGCTACAGCATAGAACAGTTTATGGCGACCACCAGCATCAGCGGCGCTTCTTTCAGCCCGGATGAAAAACAGATACTGTTTAACAGCAACGAATCCGGCATCTTCAATGCCTATACCATCGATGTCAAAGGCGGCAAGCCTGTACCGCTGACCAAGTCCACCTCCGACAGCACCTATGCCGTCAGTTATTTTTATACCGATAACCGCATCTTGTTTACGCGCGACAAGGGCGGCGATGAAAACAATCACCTGTACGTGCGCGAGCTGGACGGCACGGAAAAAGACCTGACGCCGGGCGACAAGCTGAAAGCCGATTTTGCCGGCTGGAACGCGGACGGCAGCGCCTTTTACGTGAGCAGCAACGAGCGCGATCCCAAGTTTTTCGACTTGTATCGCTACGACGCCAAGACCTATGCGCGCAGCCTGCTGTACACCAATGAAAAAGGCATGAGTCCCGACAGCGTCAGCAATGACGGCAAATGGATAGCGCTGTCCAAGACCAATACCACGGCTGACAGCGACATTTATCTGTACAACACCCAGACCAGGCAGAGCACCCATATCACGCCGCATCAGGGCATCGCCAGCCACCGCATCAGCGATTTCGATCCCGATTCCCGGCGCCTGTTCTTCGTCTCGAATGCGGGCGGCGAATTCAACAGCCTGCGCACTTACGATCTGGCCAGCGGCGCGACTGCCGTGCATGAAACAGCCGGCTGGGATCTGGTCGGCACCCATTTTTCGCGCGATGGCCGCTACCGCGTCAGCATCGTGAACCAGGATGGCAGCACCGCGGTGCGGGTGGTCGAAGGCCAGGATGAAAAACCGCTCAGCCTGCCCAAGTTACCCGGCGGCGAGATGCGCGGCATCACGTTTTCCGCCAGCGGCAAGCTGATGGCGTTTTACGTGAACGGCGATCGCTCGCCGAATAATCTGCACGTCTACGATTTCAAGAGCAAGCAGACGCGCCAGCTGACGCAAAGCCTGAGCAAGGAGATCAATCCCGACGATCTGGTGGACGCCGAAGTCGTGCGTTTCAAATCTTTCGATGGCGCCGTGATCCCGTCCATCTTCTATAAGCCGAAAGGTGCAGATGTCAACGCCAAAGTGCCGGCCGTGGTGTACGTGCACGGCGGCCCCGGCGGCCAGACCCGGCGCGGCTACAATTCGCAGATCCAGTACCTGGTAAACCACGGTTACGCCGTACTCGGCATCAATAATCGCGGCAGTTCCGGCTACGGCAAGAGCTTCAACACCGCCGACGACCGCAAGCACGGGCGCGAACCCTTGTGGGATTGTGTGGAAGCGAAATCCTATCTGGCCAGCCTCGGTTACATCGATCCTGCGCGCATAGGCATTATGGGCGGCAGCTACGGCGGCTACATGACCCTGGCCGCGCTGGCTTTCCGGCCGGAAGCGTTCAAGGTCGGCATCGATATTTTCGGCGTCAGCAACTGGTTGCGCACGCTGGAAAGTATACCGCCGTACTGGGAAGAAATGCGCAAGGCCCTGTATGCAGAAGTCGGCGATCCGGCCAGGGACAAAGACTATCTGATCGCGACTTCGCCGCTGTTTCACGCTAAGGAAATCCGCAAGCCGCTGATGGTGATTCAGGGCGCGAACGACCCGCGCGTGCTGAAGGCGGAGAGCGACGAAATCGTGGAGGCGGTGAAAAAGAATCAGGTGCCGGTCGAGTATGTGGTGTTCGGCGACGAAGGCCACGGTTTCAGCAAGAAGAAAAACCAGGCCGAGGCGAATGCCAAAATCCTGAAATTTCTCGACCAGTATCTGAAGCCGCTAGGCTCTGCGCAATAGTAGTTGCAGGCGGCGCCGGGGTGCTTTTCCGGCGTCGTCCGGCCCGCCGGCAAGACGGCTGGAATCAGGGCTCATCTTTAGTCTTGGCGTCTGGCGGCTGTTGCGCCAGCGCCACCCGGAACGCTTCCAGCCGCTTTTCGAAATCGGCGGCGTCGCCGTAATCGAGGAAATACTTATAGCGCGCATGGCTGCCCAGCACCTTGCGCGCATGTTTGATAGGGCAAAAATACTGCTCGGTGCGCGCGATGATTTCGGTGATATACGCCACCATCCCGACCGCATAGGCGCAATACGTGCAGTGGAATTTATCGATGATATTCAGGTAAGCCAGGTGGTGGCGGTCCAGCACGATATAGTCGGCGCGTTTCACCTTGGCGATTTTGTAGACAGGGAAGCAGATCGCCTGGTACAGCGTGATGCACAGATCCACCATCAACAGCGGGAAGATCATGCTGTAGATGACCGGCATGGTGATCAGGTTGCGCGGGCGGCGGAACACCAGCCAGCGGAACATGCTGATCCTCAGTTTCTTATGCGCCTGCCGTATCGAACGCTCGAATTCGACGCGCTTGCCCCTTGGTAGACGGATATTTCAGTCTACACCGATGCGTGGGCGATGGCGGGTTTCTCTGTTCCTGGAACTAAGTTGTATCTCCCGCAGGCGCTGTTTGCGTTAAACATTGTAGTTTCACTGTACCAGTCGCAAACTCTTGGCCGGCGCGGGCTTGATCAACGAAATCTGTTTGCAGCGTCATCCCAGCGCGCCTTTAGCTGGGATCCAGCGACTTTCGTGGGGCACTAATAACGGTGCAAGGACTCCTTGCACGGATTCCGGCTAACGCTTTAGGAATCTTCGCTTGCAAGCGAAGATCGTTGCGCAGGTATGGGGACATGCCCCATAAACCCCTGCTACACCTCAAAGGCATGCCGGAATAATGGAATGGTCGCCCCTTCCCAAACGGCATCATTGTGCCAAAGTGAAGTGTGTGACAACCACTTAAACGAAAAGGGGCGACATCATGAAGTTTACGACAA
>JACPWS010000023.1 GCA_016196925.1 Burkholderiales bacterium
CAGTTGTTCTGGCGTAGAATTCATGTCGGGCAAAGTCCTGTTGGTGTTGACGAATGCGTTTCTTGATAACTCTCATTCTATCAATCACTTACGGCGATCTTTGCCCTTTTTATGCAAAATTCAGGCTAGGTTGAATCAAATCAGCACATCCCTACCACTGCGGCGGACGCGCGCCGGGTCCCACTATAAATTGAGACAGGAGAACACGATGCGCCATGCGATCATGGTTTTTTCTACGAGCGCTGGTTCACGCGTCCGTTTCCGCCGAAAGGCAGCAACATGAAGATGGAGATGAGCTTCCTGTTGCGCGATTCGCTGCGCTTTCCCACCGATCAGGTCGGCGACTGAGCGCATGCCGCACATGCCGTCACAAACGCCACGATATGCCCTGTATTTCGCGCCGGAAACCGGCAGCGCCTGGTGGATAGCCGGTTGCCGCTGGCTCGGGCGCGACCCGGCGACCATGCAAACGCTGGCGCAGCCGGCGCTGTCGGGAATAACGCCCGCTGTGCAACAGGCGCTGACGCGCCAGGCGCGCCGCTACGGTTTCCACGCCACCCTGAAGGCGCCGTTCCGCCTGGCGCCCGGCTGCAGCGCGGCCGGACTGGAGCAGGCGCTGGCCGCCTTTTGCGCACGGCAAAGTCCGCTCAGCGTGCCGGCACCGCAAGTGCAGTGGATGGGACGCTTTCTGGCCCTGCGGCCCGGTGCGGACAGCGCGGAGCTCGATGCGCTGGCGCAAGCCTGCGTCAGCGCTTTCGATCGCTTCCGGGCGCCGCCCGGCGCCGCCGAGCCGGCACGCCGCCGCCAAGCCGCGCTCAGCCCGCGCCAGCAACAACTATTGCAACGCTGGGGCTACCCGTATACGGAAGAAGAATTCCGCTTTCACCTGACGCTGAGCGACCCGATACCGGAGCATTGCGCGGCCTGGCAGGCGGCGGCCAGCATGCATTTCCAGAGCGCGCCGGCCTTATCCGTGAGCGCCATCGCGCTGTTTTGCGAAGCGGCGCCCGGCGCCGATTTCCAATTGCTGCGGCAATTTCGCTTCGGTGAAACGAGCGCGTAAATATTGCGCTCACAAAAAAGTGTTGCCCAGCCGGTCTGCGCCCTACAATAAAGACAGGCCGCAGGCCGTTACCAGTGAGTGCCGCCATGTCTGTCACTGCGCAAGAATTGCAAGACTTGATGAAGGAAGTCGAAAACGAAGACCCGATAGACTTCGGCGACTTGCCTTTCGACGAAAACGAATTGCGCAGCCTGGTCGCCAATCATCTGTGCGAGATGGCGGCTGCGCTCGAGAATTTCAGCGAAGAAGACCGCCATCTGACCCTGCTGGCAGTCGCCGCCAAACTGGTGCTGGAAAATTTCGTGCTGCACGTGCAGTTATTGCGCCAGCACGGCATTCCGCTCAGCAAAGAGGTCGATGCCTTGCTGCAAAACTTGCGCCATAAAAAGTAAATCAGACCGGTCCGTTTTTCACCGCTGGCCAGTGCGCGTAACGCGCCTCTATGCCGGCGGCGCTGCCGTCTTCTTGCATGCGCTTTAACGCCAGGTTCAGCTTGTGCACCGTTTCGTCCGCGATAGTGCGGTGGCAAGCCAGATATAAATCGGTATGGCCGAACGTCAGTACCGGCTTGATGTGGGCGCTCAAGCCGACTTTCTCCAGCATGGCGCTGGCGCGCGGCCGCGACGATGCCCAATAATTGATGCGGCCGGTCAGCAATTTTTTGGGGTTCGCCGCATCCTTAGTCGCGCTATCGACCTGAAAGCCCTGCGCGCTCAGCCACAGCGAAATCACATCTTGCCAATAACCGCCTATGATTTCCTGGCGCACATCGTCCAGCTTGGCCGGCGGCGGCGCAGGATTGTCGGCCCTGCTGTACAGCACCCAATCCATGGCCGCCACCGGGCCTATCCATTTGAATAAGGCTTCGCGCGCGGACGTGCGCGCGGTCGAGAACGCGCAATAGCCTTCCTGGGTCAGCGCCGACCGGTAGGCGCGCGCCCACGGGACGAGTTCCATATGCTGTGCGACGCCGGCGCGTCTGAACGCCAGTTCCAGCTTATCCGCCGCGCTGCCGGCGATTTTTCCATTCTGCAGCATGTTATGCGGCGCATCGTCTTCGGTCAGCAATTCCAGCGCATAGGCAGCGGCTGCGGCTTGCCAGCAGAGGCAAGTCAGAAAAAATAGTCGCAGCAATCGATGCATGTTTCCTCCTGGGCAAAAAAAACGTCGGCGTCGGGCAGTATAGTCTGTACGGCGCATTATTGCCACACGGCAATAATGCGCCGTACAGACTGGACGATGGATTTTGGCAACTATTCAGCCGGAGATGAAAACCCTTAGCCGCAGAGGATACAAAAAGCTTTTCTCTGCGTCCTCTGCGCTTAGCGTTTTTGCGCCATCAACGGCAGTGCTTCCAGGATGGCTGAACAGTTACGAATTTTGTTCCACTTTCGGCGGTGTATCGTGCACAATTGGCATGAGCTCATTTCCATCGGGAGGCGACGCCGGCATGAGACCCTCAGGATTACACCCTAGCGCAGTCCCAGTCAGGCAGGGCGCGCAGCCATGCAACTGAAGTTACGCGCATCCATCGTGCTGGCGGTCGTGATCGGTTTGTTGATACCGGTCACGGCCAGCAGCCTGTTTACCCTCGGCCAGCGCGAACAGGCGCTGGCGCAGCGGCTGGTTTCCGATCACCGGCGTTTGACCGAAATCCTGACCCTGGGCATGCAGGAACCGCTGTGGAACCTGAGCCAGGATGTCGGCCGCCCGCTGTTTGCATCGCTGCTCAGCGACGAAAGGGTCACGCTGCTGACCGTACGCGACAAGAAATTCGGCGTCTTCCTGGAGGAACGCCATGCTGAGCGCCGCAAGGGCCGCCAATTCCAGATGGAGCGCGATGTCGTCTATAACGGCGAAGTGATCGGCCACGTCGCTACAGAGATGGACAGCAGCCAGCTCGATGCGGAAATCGAGCACAACCGCAGCGCTTTCGCGTTGACCGTGGCCGAGCAATTGCTGCTCAGCCTGGTGTTGATCGTGGCCTTGTTGCAAGTCCGTTTGCTGGCGCCGATACGGCGCCTGATGCAGGAATCGCAAAAGCTGGCGCAACGTCAGCTCGATCAGGCTTTCGTCTGGCGCCGCAAGGATGAACTGGGCAGCCTGGGCGACAGCCTGGAAAGCACGCGCCTGGCCCTGCGGGCCTTGTTCGAGGAAATCGAAGCCAAGAACCGCGCGCTGGAACAGGATATACAAAGGCGCGCGCTGACGGAAAAGGAATTGCAGCGCCATCGCGAGCATCTGGAAGAACTGGTGCGCGAGCGCACCGCCGAACTGACCGTGGCGAAAGACCGCGCCGAAGTCGCCAACCACGCCAAGAGTACGTTTTTGGCCAGCATGAGCCACGAATTGCGCACCCCGCTGAACGCCGTGCTCGGCTATGCGCAGTTGCTGCAACGCGACAAAAACCTCAACGCAAGGCAGCACGCCAGCCTCACCACGATACAACTGAGCGGCGAGCATTTGCTGACCCTGATTACCGATTTGCTCGACCTGTCCAAGATAGAAGCGGGCAAGTTCGAGCTGTATCGCAAGCCGGTCAAGCTGCCGGCCTTCTTGCAAGTCATCGTCGACATCATCCGGGTGCGGGCCGAACAGAAAGGCCTGATCTTTTCCTACGAACCGGAGCCCGGACTGCCGCCGGCGGCGCTGCTCGATGAAAAACGCCTGCGCCAGGTATTGCTGAATCTGCTCGGCAATGCGGTCAAATTTACCGATCGCGGCCAGGTCAGCCTGAACGTACAGACCTTGCCGCAAGACGCCGGCCACTGCCGCGTGCGTTTTTGCGTCAGCGATACCGGCATAGGCATAGAACAGGCGCAACTGCAAACTATCTTCCAGCCTTTCGAGCAAGCCGGCGACATCCAGCGCCGCTTTGGCGGCACCGGGCTGGGCTTGTCGATCAGCCGCAAGCTGATCGAGCTGATGCACAGCGATATCCGGGTCGAAAGCCGGGTCGGGACCGGCAGCCGTTTCAGTTTCGAATTGCTGCTGGAGCTGGCGCCGGCCGCCGGCAGCGCAGCGGCGCCGGAACGCGATCATATCGCCGCAGCGGCCGGAACGCCCGGCGACAGCACGACGCTGCGCGTCCCGGCCGGGGAAGAAATGCAGAGCTTGCACCAGCTGGCGCTGGCGGGCAATATGCGCGATATCCGTCACTATGCCGCCCGGCTGATCGCGCTGGACGCCGGCTATCGACCGTTCGCCGAAAAACTGCAAGAATTAGCGCTGGCCTATCAATCCCGGGCCATCGTCCAGCTGGTAGAGCAAACCATGGAGCGCACCCAGTCACCATGAATACGATCGCCGTCCCCCATACGCAAAAGCCGACCATCCTGATCGTCGACGACACGCCGGCCAATATCGGCGTGCTGGTCGACTATCTGGAAGAACACGATTTCCGCATCGTGGTGGCCCAGGATGGAGAAGAAGCGCTGCAGCGCGCCCAATTCGCCAAACCGGATCTGATCTTGCTGGACGTCATGATGCCGGGCATCGACGGTTTTGAAACTTGCCGCCGCCTGAAGGCGCACACCGAGGCGCGCGACACCCCGGTCATTTTCATGACGGCACTGACCGAAACCGGCGACAAGCTGACCGGTTTCGAAGTCGGCGCGGTCGACTATGTGAGCAAACCGTTCCAGATCGAGGAAGTGCTGGCGCGCATCAATACCCATCTGGCCTTGCGCCTGATGCAAAGGCAACTGCAAGCCAAGAATCAGCAATTGCAACAGGAAATCGCGGTGCGCCAGACGGCCGAGCAATCGCTGCTGGAGAGTTACGCGCAATTAAAAACCAGCAAGCAAAAACAGGAAGAACTGCATCAGCAATTATTGCAAGCGGAAAAAATGGCGTCCATAGGCCAGCTGGCGGCCGGCGTCGCCCATGAAATCAACAACCCTATCGCGTTCGTGAATTCCAACCTGAATACCATGCACGACTATATGAACGATCTGCTGGAATTGATCGCCGTGTATGAGCGTGCGGAAAGCGGCTTAGCGCAGCAGCCCGCGCTGCTGGAAACAATACAAACGACACGCGACAAGCTCGATCTGCCGTTCGTGCGCAGCGACCTGGCCAACCTGATGCAAGAGTCGCTGGACGGGGTGCAGAGGGTGCGCCGCATCGTACAGGATTTGCGCGATTTTTCGCATGCCGGAGAAGTGCAGCGGCTATCGAGCGATCTGCATCAGGGTCTCGACAGCACGCTGAACATCGTCTGGAACGAACTCAAGCACAAGGCGAAAGTCAGCAAGGAATATGGCGCGCTACCGGATATCGTGTGCGTGCCGGCGCAGTTGAACCAGGTATTCATGAACTTGCTGATCAATGCCTCGCACGCGGTCGGCCAGGACGGCGTCATCAGCATACGCACCGGGCGCAGCGAGTCCGAAGGCTGGATAGAAATTGCCGATAACGGCGCCGGCATCGCACCGGAAAACATGCAGCGCATTTTCGAACCGTTCTTCACCACCAAGCCGGTCGGCCAGGGCACCGGCCTCGGGCTGTCGCTGTCCTACGGCATCATCCAGCAACACGGCGGCCGGATAGAAGTCGAGAGCGCGGTCGGCGCCGGCACCACGTTCCGCATCTGGCTGCCGATCACGCAGGCATAGTTCCCGGCCGCAACGGAGATCGGCGACAGCGCGCGAAACAGACGGCAATGAAGCGGCGCGCCGCCCTGGCCGGCGCTCCTGCCTGGAAGCAGCCGGCGTCGAAACTGCAGCCGACGCATAAGCTGCTATGCTTTTGCCGACCAAAAACAATCGGGTTTATTCTATGCGCCTACATTTTTCCGCCATCGTCATCGCATGCTGCTATCTGGGCCCGGCCCGCGCCGCCGCTACGCCGCCCAGGCCGGACATGGCCGGACCGCGGCATCCCGGCACACATGCTCCGCTGTCAGCGCCGCGCCCGCCGAAACCGATACCGGATGCGGAGCCGGGCGTGACGCAATGGCTGCGCACTGCCTTGCTCAGCTACGCCGACGGCAGCGTCGCCATCGACGGCTACACGGAAAAAGCGCGCGCCCTGCATACGCCGGAACGCGTGCAAAGCGGCGCGGCAGAATTGCGCGCCTACGGCTTGCTGGGCGAACTGCAATTGCTGGAACGCAGCGTCGATGGCGAAAACCGCCAGTACCGCTATCGCGCCCGCTATCGCAAGCAATGCGTGCTGGTCGACATCATTTTCAATAAAGCCGACAAGATCGATTACCTGCGATGGACGCCAGAGTGAGCGGCGGCCTGCCGCCCTAACATCGAAGCTCGCTTACGCACGGCGAAAATCCGAGCTTGGATTAAGCGATTTATAGAGTCGGCAAATAAATAGATGGAGCCGACTCCCCTCACCCCGGCCCGCTCGCGGGTGAGAACAGCGACAAGAAAAATGAAACTAATTTCGTGCCGACTCAATAATACGTAGCCGGCCCGGTATTTTCGCCGGTCTGCCAGACGGCGGCATGCTGGCCAGGGCGGGCCGGCGCCAGCGCGAAATACGGCGCCGTGTCCGACATTGTTTCGGCCGGCGCGACGGCACTGATCTGACCGTAGGCGCTCGGCGTCGCTTGCAGGCTGGCCGCTATTTCAGCCGCGCTCAATTCCGCCGCATCGTCTTGCCAGCCGCGCCGCGCCATGCTTTGCAGCCAGTGCCCGGTTTGCGCCAGCGACACCCTTACCCGCCAGCTGCCGCCCTCAATCGCACGGCGCTGCAGCGCGACCATGGCGGCGAACGCGGCCAGATAGCCAGTCGCATGATCGAGCGCCTGGCACGGCAATTTGCCGGGGCTATCCAGCCCGGCCGCCACCCCTTCTTCATAGGCGACGCCGGTGGCCGATTGCACCAGGCTGTCGAAACCGCGCCGCGCCGCCCACGGCCCGCGATGGCTATAGGCCGACAGGCTGACGTGGATAAGGCCGGGGCGCAAGGCGCAACATTCTTCGGCGGAAAAACCGTGCCGCGCCAGCGCGCCGGGACGGTAGGCCTGCAAGAACACATCGGCGCCGCGCACCAGTGTCCGCATTTGCTCGCGCTGTTGCGACGAGCGCAAATCGAGCTGGGCCGAGCGCTTGCCGCGTCCGGTATCGATCACCAGCGCCGGTATATTCGGCAGATGGGCGGCGCCTAGCGCCAGCACCTCGGCCCCGTGTTGCGCCAGCGTGCGCGCCGCCACCGGCGCCGCGATCACGCGCGACAGATCGAGCACCCGCACGCCGCACAGGGGCCGCCCGCTTGACAAGGGCGGCAACGGCTGGGGCGGCGCCTCGCCGATTTTTTCGATTTCAAACAAGGGCAAAGCGGCGATTGCGGCCGCTTGCGGATGCGCCTGCCATTCCTGCGGCGTGCGTATCATGGCGGCGCACATGCCTGCGTCCGCCAGGCGGTTTTCCAATTCCTGCGCCTGCCAGCCGTCTATCGCCTGCGCCACCGCCGCGCGCGTATAGTCGCATCGCAGCACGCGCAACACGCCGTCGCGGTGATGCGGGAAATTCGTATGCAGTTGTATCCAGCGCCCGTCGCTGCATTGGTAATAGCCGGCAATCGGACTCCAGGGATCGGCCGGCGGCTGGCCGTCGATGCGCAGATAGCGCTCGCTGCGGAACAGCGCCAGCGCATGACGCTGCTCCACCTCCACTTGCTGCAGGCGCCCGCTGCGCGCTTGCCAGATTTGCGCCGCCATCAAGGCTTGCGCCGCGATGCTGGCCGAGGCGACGGCCCCGACCTGATGCACAGACGGCAATTGCGCGCTGCTGCCGCTGTAGCGCACATGCTGCAGATATTCCGGCGCGCAGCCGGCCAGTTGCCATAAAGATCGCAAAGTTTTTTCTGCTGGCATACAGACTCCTTTATTCCAAGTAAGGGGGGCGCCACCATGCTAGCAGCCTGTCGGACTTAGGATGCGTCGGCTGCAAAATCACCTGGGCGGTCCATATTTCGCCTATTTTTTGGTCAATATGCCCGATATTGACGCAAAAAATAGTCAAAATCTGTCCTCGCCCAGCTGATTTTTCGCTTCCCGATAGGAAAATAAAATTAGGTAAATCCGCTTTATGTGTGTATATTGCGCCCTGTACTTGCATCAAGTCGTAATTTGTTGGTCCCAATTCCGCATGGCTGTTTCCTCTTAGTCGTTCTGTTTTTTTTCCTCCGGTTTCATCTCTTGGTTTCAAGTGCCCTCACAGGCAATGTCGCCTATTTTTTAAAATTGAAGGAAATAACATGAGCACCCAAACAGGCATAGTCAAATGGTTCAACGACGCTAAAGGCTTCGGCTTTATCACTCCCGATGCAGGCGGCGCCGATTTGTTCGCGCACTTCCAGGACATCCAGTCTTCCGGCTTCAAAAGCCTGAGCGAAAACCAGCGCGTTTCTTTCGAGCGCAGCACCGGTCCTAAAGGCGATAAGGCCAGCAATATCCAGATCTTGTCGTAAACGCTGTTCACGGCCGCGCAAATGCGCGCCATCCGGCTTCGAGCCCGCTACGGCGGGCTTTTTTGCGTCTTCGCAAGCCTTACAACAAGGCTATCCCGAAGCGGCGCACCAGCAGCGCGAACAGCCAGAAACACACGACGGTGAAGACGATACAGAATAGCAGCGTAGGCCAGAAACCGAGGCGCGGCAGCAAGGCGGGAAACACCAGGAACATCGGCAGGGTCGGCAGCACATACCAGAACGTGTACCAGGCGTGATTCGCGATTTTCTGTTGCGACTGATTTTCCAGCTGCAGCCAGATCAGCGCCAGCACGGTCACCAGCGGCAGCGCCGCCAGCAAGCCGCCCAGGCGGTCGCTGCGCTTGGCGATTTCCGAAACCAGCACCACCACTGCCGACGTCAGTAAATATTTGATGATAAGCCAGGCCATGGCCGCTCCTGTAAGCAAAGTACCCGATTATAGGCGGCACGCCTTACTTGACGCTCAATAATTCGATATCGAACACCAGATGCGTATTCGGCGGTATCGTGCCGGAGCCGGCCGTGCTATAGCCGAGGTAGCTGGGGATGATCAGGGTGCGCTTGCCGCCGACTTTCATGCCCTGCACGCCGAGTTCCCAGCCGCGTATCACTTGCCGCGCGCCGAGCTGGAACGTTAACGGTTTGCCGGCGTCGCGCGAGCTGTCGAATTTCTGGCCGTGCAGGTTTTCGGCCTTGTGGTTGTACAGCCAGCCGGTGTAATGCACTTCCAGCAGCGCGCCGTAAGTGGCTTCGGCACCGCTGCCGATTTCGGTATCGGTCTTGATCAGGGAGGCGACGTGCAAGGGCGCAGGCTGGCTGAGCGCTGCGGCCGGCTGATTGTCGCTGTCGGCCTGGGCGGCGCCGTGCAGTGTAGCGGCGGCGAGAAAACAGGCGATGGCGCTCAGGACTGACTTCATATGTCGCTTTCAAAAATAGTTAGACGTGGGCGCCTATCATAATCGATTTGCGCCGGCGGATTCCATGGCCTTGGCGCGCCGCCGGAAAACGCCGCGGAATATCCGTCAATCACCATATTTTATGGGAGTATATGCAAAAATTAAGCTGTCGTCAGCGTATTTAAAGGGGCATTTAAATATACTCCATCCCAGTATTATTTCCACCACGGAACGCCCGCGGGCGGCGCCGGGGGCAGCGATTGCGCCAGGTCTGCGAAAATTGCGGCGCATGGCCGCGCGCATTTCTATAAAATGCCGCTGATGAATAGCCATCCCTTCCCCCCCGGCAGCATAGACAGCGCCGAACGACACTTGCGCGCGATCCTGACGCACGCCTTCCAGCATACGGCGCAGCAGGCGGCCGTGGTGGTGTACGACAGCCGCAGCGAGCTGGCGCAGATGCTGACGGCGGCTTACCGGCGCTGTCTGCCGGACGCCAGCTTCATAGCCTTCGACCAGCACACGCCGGAAGCGGTGCTGGCGGGCTTGCACTTGCTGCAGGCGCGAGACTTGGCGGTGCTGGTGCAAAGCACCAATTTCCGCATCGACGCTTACCGGATCCGGGTCGAGCTGTTCAAGCGCGGCCTGAAAGTCATAGAACATCCGCACCTGGGCCGCATGGCCGGACAGCAGGCACTGCACTATATCGAAGCGCTGGCGTATGACGCGGCCTATTACCGCGGCACCGGCCAGGCCTTGAAGCAGCTGATCGACAGCGCCGGCGGCGCCATACTCGACAGCGGCGGCGCGCAACTGGTGTATGGCGGCCCACTGGAGCCGGCCAAGCTGAACGTCGGCGATTACTCTGAAATGAAAAACGCCGGCGGCCAGTTCCCCATCGGCGAAGTGTTTACCGAGGCGCGCGACCTGGCCACGGTGAATGGCGAAGTGCGCATCTTCGTGTTCGGCGACACCCACTTCCTGGTGAACCGGCCGGCAACGCCGATCACACTGGTGATACGCGCAGGCCAGGTGGTGGTGGCGCGCGATTCGACCCCGGAATTCGACGAAGTGCTGGCCAAGATACGCGCCGAGGAAGGCGTGGTCTGGGTGCGCGAACTCGGCTTCGGCCTGAACCGCGCCTTTTCGCGCGAGCGCAGCGTGGCCGACATCGGCACCTATGAACGCATGTGCGGCGTACACCTGTCGCTGGGCGCCAAGCACGGCAGCTACGCCAAGCCGCACATCAAGCGCGGCGAAGGCCGCTACCACGTGGATGTGTTTGCCGTGACCGAGTCGGTGTCGCTGGGCGGGCGGCAAGTGTACCGCGACGGGGCCTGGCAAGTGTGATGCAGCTTTGCCCTGCGGACTATACAATGACTGCTATCAGGCACACCGGAGCACATCATGTTTTTACGCGTTTTTATCGGCCTGGCCCTGGCCTGCCTAAGCCTGCCGGTCCACAGCGGCGAACGCTATCAGATCGACCCCGAACACACTTACAGCAGCTTCGAATACCTGCATTGGGGCTTGTCCCTGCAGCGCGGGCGCTTCGATAAAAACAGCGGCACGATAGAACTCGACCTGCCCGCCAAAAGCGGCGCGTTGCAGATAGAAATCGCGGCCGACTCCATCAATACCGGATCGGAAGTGTTCAATAAAGTCTTGCGCTCGGATAATTTTTTCGATGTGGAAAAATACCCGAAAATCGTCTTCACTTCCGACAAACTGATCTTCAATGAAGAACAGCTGACCCAGATCGAAGGCCAGCTGACGATCAAGGACATCACGCGCCCGGTCACCGTGCAAGTGACTTACTTCAATTGCCGCTTCATGCTGCTCTACCTGAAACACAGCTGCGGCGCCAACGGCTACACCAGAATCCTGCGCAGCGATTACAACGTCGGCCGCTATGTCCCTTTCGTCAGCGACGAAGTGACCTTGTTTTTCAGCGTGGAGGGGATCAAGGAATGAGTCAGGTCCGCTGTTGCCAGGCCGCCCAGGCCAGCATGGCCCAGCCCAGCAAGAACGCCACGCCGCCGATGGGCGTGATCGCGCCCAGCAGACGCAGGCCGCTCAGCGCCAGCGCATACAGGCTGCCGCTGAACAGCAGGATGCCGGCCAGCATGGCCATCCCGGCGCGCGGCAGCCACACGGAATGCAGGCGCGGCAACAGCGCGGCGATCGCCAGCAAGCCCAGCGCGTGCGCCATCTGGTAAGTGACGGCGGTGTGCCAGACCGCCAGCAAGTCGGCGCTCAGCAGCGCTTTCAGCGCATGCGCGCCGAACGCGCCGGCCGCCACCGCGATGAACATATTGACGGCGGCGGCGATGATGAAATGGCGGTCACGCATAAAGCTACTCTCGTAAAAAGAAGCGGTCGGCGGCGCACTATTCACGGTGCGCCAAAAAAGCGGTGCGCATGGCGCACCCTACGTCCTGCCTGGTTGGTGCTAATTTCAAAAAAAGGGCGACCGCGGTCGACCTTTTTTCAGCACACTGCACTCAAGCGATCAAGCCGCTTTTTGCGCCGGCGCGTTAAACTCCGCCAGCAGCCTGGCTTGTTTTTCCTGAGCCGCCTTCAACAAACGCTCCTTGACATGGCCGTAGCCGCGTATCTCTTCCGGGATGCTCGCAATCGCGACTGCCCTGGACAGATTGTCGGCATTCAGTTGCGTCAACAGCAGAGCGACCGTTTGCTGGTAGGCGAGCGGCAAAGCGCGCTCCATCTTGCGCTCTTCGGTGTAGCCGAAGATATCGAAGGCGCCGCCGCGCAGCGATTTCAACTTGGCCAGCAGGCCGAAAGCCTTCATCATCCACGGGCCGAACTGTTGCTTGACCAGGTGTCCCTGCTCGTCGCGCTTGGCGAACAGCGGCGGCGCCAGGTGGAAGTTGATTTCGTAATCGCCTTCGAACATATCGGCGATTTTCTTCTGGAACTTGCCGTCGGTGTACAGGCGCGCGACTTCGTATTCATCCTTGTACGCCATCAACTTGAACAGATATTTGGCCACCGCTTCAGTCAGGCGCAGCGGCTTGCCGTCGGCCAGCTTGCTCTCAGTCGCCTTGACTTGCGCCACGAAATCGCTGTAAGCCTGGGCGTAAGCCGCATCCTGGTACTCGCCCAAAAACGCGATACGCTTGCTGATGGTGTCGTCCAGACCAGGCGCGCGTTTCAGCTCTATGACTTGCGCCGGGGCGATCAGGCGCTGCACAGCCGCCATATCGTTGGCCGCCACCCGACCCCAGTTGAAGGCCTGCTTATTGAAGTCGATGGCGACGCCGTTCAGCTCGATGGCGCGCATCAGGGCCGCTTCGGAGAGCGGTATCCAGGCTTTTTGCCAGGCATAGCCGAGGATGAACATATTGGTGGCGATATTGTCGCCCATCAGCGCAGTCGCTACCGCGCCGGCGTCGATCAGGTCGACCCGCCCTGCACCGCAAGCCTTGCTGATTTCTGCTTCGGCCGAATCGACCGGGAACTGCCAATTCGGATTCTTGATGAAGGTCGAAGTCGGCGAGCCGGTGGTGTTGATGGCGGCGAAGGTGCGGCCCTCGCCCATGCGCGACAAGGCTTCCTTGCCGGCGGTGACGATCAGGTCGCAACCGATGACCAGATCGGCCATGCCGGTGCCGACCCGGGTCGATTGCAAATCTTCCGCCTTATCGGCCAGACGCACGTGCGACATCACCGCGCCGCCTTTTTGCGCCAGGCCGGTCATGTCCAGCACCGAGCAAGCCCTGCCTTCCAGATGCGCCGCCATCGCCATGATCTGGCCGATGGTGATCACGCCGGTACCGCCGACGCCGGTCACCAGCGCGCCGAAAGGCGTGGCGATGGCAGGCAGTTGCGGTTGCGGCAGGCTGGCGACATCGAGTGCATTGCCGGCTGCTATCTTGATCTTGGCTGGCTTCTTCAGCTTGCCGCCTTCCACCGTCACGAAGCTCGGGCAGAAGCCGGTCACGCAAGAGAAATCCTTGTTGCAGGAAGACTGATTGATCTGGCGCTTGCGGCCGAAATCGGTTTCCAGCGGTTCCACCGACAGGCAGTTCGATTGCACGCTGCAATCGCCGCAGCCTTCGCACACGGCTTCGTTGATGACGGCGCGCTTGGCCGGGTCAGGGAAACCCGGCTTGCCGTTCTTGTCGATTTTCTTCCTGCGGCGACGCTTCTCGGAAGCGCAAGTCTGGTCGTAAATCATGGCCGACACGCCCTTGACTTCGCGCAATTCGCGCTGCACGGCGTCGAGTTCGCTGCGATGGCGCACGGTCACGCCGGCGGCCCACGGGTAATCGGCAGGATATTTTTCCGGCTCGTCGGTCACCACGATGATAGGGTTCACGCCTTCGGCCGCGATCTGGCGCGAAATCATGCCGGGATCGAGCGGGCCGTCGAATGGCTGGCCGCCGGTCATGGCGACCGCATCGTTGAACAGGATCTTGTAAGTGATGTTGACGTCGCCCGACACCGCCGCGCGTATCGCCAGCAAACCCGAGTGGTAATAGGTGCCGTCGCCCAGATTCGAGAACACGTGGTTCTCTGTGGTGAACGGGGCTTGTCCGACCCAGGTCACGCCTTCGCCGCCCATATGGGTAAACGTGGAAGTCTCGCGGTCCATCCAGGTCACCATGTAATGGCAACCGATGCCGGCCAGCGCGCGGCTGCCTTGCGGGACTTTGGTGGACGTATTGTGCGGGCAACCGGAACAGAAATGCGGCACGCGGTCTTTATTCGCATCCGGCTTGGACACGGCGTTCAGGGTCGCTTCTTTCGCTTCCAGATACGCGACGCGCTCCTGTACACGCTGCTGTACCGGATGGCCGGCGAAATAGCGGCTGATGCGCGAAGCGATGGCGCGCGCAATCTGCGCCGGGCTCAGTTCGTAAGTCGCCGGCAGCAACCAGTCGCCGTGGCCGGCCCCGTCGCGGTTATCCCACTCACCGGTATCGTCGAACTTGCCGACCACGCGCGGACGCACGCTGTCTTCCCAGTTGTACAGCGCTTCCTTCAAGGCGTATTCCAGGATCTGGCGCTTCTCCTCGACCACCAGGATTTCTTCCAGGCCGGTCGCGAATTCGCGCACGCCTTCCGATTCCAGCGGCCAGGTCATGCCTATCTTGTACAGGCGGATGCCGATGTCTTGCGCGACTTGCTCGTCGATGCCGAGGTCGGCCAGCGCCTGGCGCGTATCCAGATAGGATTTGCCGGCGGTGATGATGCCGATCTTGGCGTTAGTGCTGTCCCAGATGATTTTGTTGAGCTTGTTGGCGCGCGCATACGCCAGCGCGGCGTACCATTTGTAATTGTTCATGCGCGTTTCTTGCGCCAGCACCGGGTCCGGGGTGCGGATGTTCACGCCGTCGGCCGGCAACACAAAGTCGGTAGGGATCACCGGCTGCACGCGGTCCGGGTCGATCTCGACCACGCAACCGGATTCGACCACGTCGGTCACGCACTTCATCGCCACCCACAGGCCGGTGTAGCGCGACATGGCGATACCGTGCAGACCGTAATCCAGATATTCCTGCACCGTGGCCGGATACAAGACCGGGATGCCGCAGGCTTTCAGGATGTGTTCGCTCTGATGCGCGGCGGTCGAGGATTTGGCCGCATGGTCGTCGCCGGCGATCACCAGCACGCCGCCGTGCTTGGACGTACCGGCCAGATTCGCATGCTTGAACACGTCGCCGCATCTATCCACGCCCGGGCCCTTGCCGTACCACATGCCGAACACGCCGTCGTATTTGGCGCCGGGGAACATATTCACTTGCTGGGTGCCCCACACCGTGGTCGCGGCCAGGTCTTCATTCACGCCGGGGTGAAATTTAACGTGGTGCTGTTCCAGATACTTTTTTGCCTTGGCGGCGGTCAGGTCGACCGCACCGAGCGGCGAACCGCGATAGCCGGTGATGTAGCCGGCGGTGTTCAGCCCGGCTTTCTGGTCGGCCTGGCGCTGCAACATGGACAGGCGGATCAGCGCCTGGGTGCCGGTCATGAACGCGCGGCCGCGCTCCAGCGTGAATTTATCGTCCAGCGTGACGTCGTTGTCGATCAGATGCTGGGGCTTGGTCGGTGCATTCATGGGGTCTCCGTGCTTTGTAATAATGGCGCTGGTCGCGCTGTCATGCGGCACCTTATGGGTGCATCATATACTTCTGTAGCGGTTCGCACAGTAACACCCTGTATTGTCTGTCTCCATGGACAGTGCCCCACAAATGGACCAGTACAGTATGGCTGACAGTTACGCAAAGTGTACTTGCCTCGTCAACAAGTTGATGTGGTCGCCGGCGATTCCTAAGTCCGACAGGCTCCTGGTCCCGCGATATAATGCAAGGATGAAACTCAAATTCACCAAAATGCATGGCGCCGGCAACGATTTCATCGTGATCGACGCCATCCATCAGCACATCGATTTCACGCCGGCCCAGTGGCGGCAGCTGGCCGACCGCCGTTTCGGCATCGGTGCCGACCAGATTCTGGTCGTCGAAAAACCGCGCACGGCCGGCGTCGATTTCCGCTATCGCATCTATAACGCCGACGGCGGCGAAGTCGAACAGTGCGGCAACGGCTCGCGCGCCTTCGCCCGTTTCGTGCACGATAAAGGCTTGAGCGGGCAGAGCGTGATCCGCGTCGAGACCATGTCCGGCATCATAGAACCGCGCCTGGAAGACGACGGCAGCGTCACCGTGAATATGGGCGCGCCGGTGCTGGCGGCGGAGCAGGTGCCGTTCGATGCCGTCGGCCTGACGCCGCTGCAGCAGGGCGACGATGCGCTGTGGCCGCTGGACATCAACGGCAAGACGGTCTGGATTTCTACCGTCTCGATCGGCAATCCGCATGCGGTGCAAGTGGTGGCCGACGCCGAAGCTTTTGCGGTGGAAGCCGACGGCCCGCTGCTGGAACAGCATCCGCGCTTCCCCAGACGCGTCAACGCCGGCTTCATGCAAATCCTGGACCGGCGCCATATCCGTTTGCGCGTGTATGAACGCGGCGCCGGCGAAACCCTCGCCTGCGGCACCGGCGCCTGCGCCGCCGTGGTTACCGGCATACGGCGCGGTTTGCTCGATAGCCCGGTGCGCGTCAGCATGCACGGCGGCGAGCTATCCATCGCCTGGCAAGGCGCGGGCCAGCCGGTAATGTTGAGCGGGCCGGCGGTCACGGTGTTTGAAGGCGAAATCAACCTCTAAATTGAGCGAAGCATAAGAAGAATGAATTCCAACGACATCGCAACTTACCTGTTAGCGCATCCGCATTTTTTTGAAGAACATGCCGAACTGCTGGCCACCGTCAAACTAAGCAGCCCGGTGATGGGGCGCGCCATTTCGCTGCAAGAGCGGCAGATGGAAGTCGTGCGCGAAAAATACCGCACGCTGGAACTGCGCCTGGCCGACTTGCTGCGGGTCGCCCACGAAAACCAGGACATCACTAAAAAATTCCAGCGCTGGACGCGCGCCCTGCTGCTGGCGCGCAACGATGTCGATCTGCCGCATGTACTGACGCAGGGCTTGCAAGAGATTTTCGACTTGCCCTACGCTACGCTGCGCCTGTGGAATGTCGCGCCGGAATTTACCCACACCTGGTTTGCCGAACCGGTCAGCGACGATGCGCGCCTGTTTGCCAAGGGCTTGAACCTTCCGTTCTGCGGCGCTAACCAGGATTTCGAGGCGGCCGGCTGGATAGAGGCGGAGCAGCCGCTGCAATCGCTGGCCATGCTGCCCTTGCGGCTGGCGCCGGGCGGCACCACCTTCGGCTTGCTGGTGCTGGCTTCGCCCGACGCGGCGCGCTACACCAAGGACATGGCGACCGATTTCCTGGTCAAGATCGCCGACACCAGCAGCACCGCGCTCAGCTGCCTGATCGCCGGCTGACATCGCATGACGGCGCAAGCTTCCCGGCTGACGGACTATCTGGAAGTCTTGCGCAGCCAGCGCCAGCTGGCGCAACACACGCTGGACGCCTATGGCGCCGATTTGCTCGAACTGCAAAAACTGGCCGACGGCCAGGATCTCGCCGCCCTGAACAGCCTCCATATCCGCCGCTTTACCTCGCAACTGCATGCCAGCGGCCTGAACGCGCGCAGCATCGCGCGCAAGCTGTCCAGCTGGCGCGGCTTTTACGACTGGCTGGCGGAACAACAGACCCTGCCGGCCAACCCGGTGGCCGGCGTACGGGCGCCGAAAAAAGGCCAGCCGCTGCCGAAAGCGCTCGGCGCCGACGATGCCGTGCGGCTGGTGGCCGGCGTCGCCGGCGAGCATCCCAGCCGGCTGGCCGATCGCGCCATGTTCGAATTGCTGTATTCGAGCGGCTTGCGCGTGTCCGAACTGGCCGCGCTCGATGTCGCGCCCTGCCTGGAAGCCGGCCACACTGCGCCCGGCTGGGTAGATCTGGAGCAGGGCGAAGTCCACGTCACCGGCAAGGGCGGCAAGCCGCGCATCGTGCCGGTCGGCCGGCCGGCGCTGGACGCCTTGCGCGACTGGCTGGCCGTGCGGCCCGCGCTGTTGAAGGCCGACCCCCGCCCCCTGTTCCTGAGCGCGCGCGGCAGCCGCATCTCGGTCCGGCTGGTGCAATTGCGCCTGAAAGCGCATGCGCAAGCGCTGGAGATCCCGGCCGACGTCCACCCGCACATGCTGCGCCACTCGTTCGCCTCGCACTTGCTGCAATCGTCGGGCGACTTGCGCGCGGTGCAGGAATTGCTCGGCCACGGCTCCCTCGCCGCCACCCAGGTCTACACCGCGCTCGATTTCCAGCATCTGGCCAAGGTCTACGACAACAGCCATCCCAGGGCGAAATAAGCATACTCCCCTATTTTTTTTAAAAATCGACCTACCGTCCGTGGATTTAAAGCGTTTCAAAATATACTACCCCCAGTATATTTTACCCCCCCCAGGGCGAAATCGGCCGGCGCCAGTGCGCAATACGGCCGCCGATTGACACATTAAGGACACAGCAAGGGCACATCAATGGCACAATATGTTTCCTTAAATAAACATTCCCCCTTTTCAGGAAGATTCCCCATGCACGCACCGGTCCGTCCCGTCTCCCGCTTGTCCTGGTCCACGCTCGCCGCGCTCGGACTGCTGTTGTCCGCCTGCGGCGGCGGAGCGGGTAACGACGGCGGCGCAACGGCCGGCGCGACGCCGGCCAGCACGGTGCTGGCGTTGAACAGCGTGGAACTGGCGCAAACCCACGTCGTCCCGCCCGCCGGCCGCAGCTTCACCACCGCCGACGGCAAGACCCACAGCCTGAACCTGATCGCCAACCGCGCCGCCCTGCTGATGGTGGAGCCGGCCCGCGCCGGCGGCACGCTGACGGTGGAAGCCGTGCTGGCCGGCGCCAGCCTGGGCAGCATGAGCCTGAACCCGCCGGCCCAATTGCCGGCCACCGACAATGGCATGCCGCCGTATTCGACCAGCAAGCACAGCGTCTTATTGCCGAAGGAATGGCTGCAAAGCGGCGTCGCGCTGAAGATTTCGCGCGGCGGCGCAAGCAGTCTGAGCGCGCTGAGCGTCGTCGGCGGCTTGCAACTGCGGCTCCATACCCAGCCGCTGTTTTTCTTCGGCGCCAATCGCACGCTGGCGAGTGCACAAAGCTTTGACATGGATGCCGCCCTGGTCGCCGATTACGCTCAGCAAATCCCGGTCGCCGGTCTGGCCGCGGCCACGCTGGCCGATCTCTCGTTCAACGATGTGGTGCTGGCGCCGAACGGCAGCCAGCCGGCGCAAGCGGTCAGCAGCTACGCCGAAGCCAGGGCTGCCCGCAACAACGACGGCTTCACACTGATGGCGCAAATGCTGGGCCTGATGTCGGAAATGCGCAGCGTCACCGCCAACAACGACCGCCATCTGAACGTCGCCTACTGGGCGCCGATGTCCTTGCGCGATCCGGTCAGCGGCAAGATCATCGCCATGGGCGGCGGCCTGTCCGGCGTCGGCTCCGGCGTCGGCGACGGCGACGCCGGCAATTACGGCGGTATCTTTGTGCACGAGATGGGTCACGCCTACAGCATGGGACACGCCGGCGAGATGTATACGGCCGGCACTTATCCGTATGCCGGCGGCAGCCTGGCCGGCTCGGCCTGGGGCTACGACGCCATCCGCAAGCAATTGCTGTCGCCGCTCATGCCGGCCCTGCCTTGCAACGCGAGCGGACGCCAGCTCGATGCGGCCGGCCATTGTTACCGCCAGGACCCGATGCAGGGCGGCGGCGGCGACTATCCGAAAAACGCCGGCTATCGCTGGAGCATGTTCGCCGACTATAGCAGCGCCTATATGCAAGCCTGGATGAACGAGCGCATCGTCTACGACCCGGCCGCCGGCGCACCGGCCAGCCCGTTTACCAAATGGTCGGCCGGCGACGGCAAATATATCGACGCCGGCACGGCCGTCAGCCAGCTGCAACGCGATATGCAAGGCGCCCGGCAAGTGGTGACCGCGGTCGGCAACGTCGCGCTCGGCGACGCCAGCCTGAACCGCCTGAGCGCGACCGCGCCCGGCCTCGGCAACTTGCCGCCCAGCTTCGACCCGAGCAGCCAGGCCGACTGGGACAGGATCAAGGCCAGCTACCCGAATTACTGCAGCGATGCCGGTTGCGATTACACCCTGCGCGCGACGTTTGCCGATGGTTCCACCCAAAACGTCTTGCTGCCCAAGGGTTATCACCTGCGCGGCAGCAATACCGTCAATCCGGATAGCACCAATGCGCTGAATGCCGCCAGCTTCCTGCGCTACGCGGTGAATTTCAGCGCGGCCAAGCGGCTGCTGCGTCTCGACCTCTACCGCACCGAATTCGGCGCCAAACCGGCCTATAGCGCCCTGCCCGCCGCCAGTTTCGGCATGGCTATCGCCAGCTGGAACGCCGGCTGAACGGGGGCGGCGCGGCGACGAATAAGCTTTGCAACTGAATTGCAAGTTGCGTCATAATAGGCGCTTGCCCTATCCGTGTCCGCGCCATGAAAACCAGCCGCTCCACCCCGCCCGCGCACGCCAGCGCGCACAGCCAGCTGCAGCATGCCGGGGTGCGCGTCACGGCGGCGCGCATCGGCGTATTAAGCGTCTTGCTGAGCGAGCAACGCGCGCTGTCGCATCTGGAAGTGCAGGATGCCTTGCCGGCGCTGGACCGCGTCACGCTGTACCGTGCGCTCGATTGCCTGACCGCGGCCGGTTTGGCGCACAAGATTTCCGGCGACGACCGCGTGTTTCGCTACAGCACCGGCAGCGAGCCGGCAAGCGGCCAGCCTGCGCTACAACATCAACATGGGCATTTCAAATGCACGCGTTGTGAACGCGTGTTTTGCCTCGATCATGCGCAACAGCCGGCTTCGCTCCGCGAGCAATTGCAGGCGACCCTGCAAAGCACGCTGGGGCGCGGCTTCCAGAGTCACGACATCGCGCTGACCATCAAGGGCTGGTGCGCCGACTGCTCCGAATAATTCACGATAAAACCACCATGGCACTGATCCCCACCACCATCCTGACTGGCTTTCTCGGCGCCGGCAAAACCACGCTGCTGAACCGCATCTTGCAAGAAAAGCACGGCCACAAGATCGCCGTGATCGAGAATGAATTCGGCCAGGAAAATATCGACAATGAAATCCTGGTGCAGGACAGCAACGAGCAAATCATAGAGATGAACAACGGCTGCATCTGTTGCACCGTGCGCGGCGACCTGATCCTGGCGCTGTCCAAACTGATACAGCAAAAAAACGACGGCAAGCTCGACTTCGAGCGCGTCGTCATAGAAACCACCGGCCTGGCGAATCCCGGCCCGGTCGCGCAAACCTTCTTCGTCGACGAGGAAGTCGGCACTTACTATATGCTGGACGCCGTGGTGACGGTCGTCGATGCGCGCCACGCCATGCAGCAGCTGGACCAGCACGAAGAAGCGCAGCGCCAGGTCGGTTTCGCCGACAAGATCCTGCTGTCGAAAACCGACCTGGTGGACGCCGGGCAAGTCGCCGCTTTACGTGCCCGCCTGACCCGCATGAACCCGCGCGCGCCGGTCTGCGCGGTCGATTTCGGCCAGGTGGCGATCAGCGAAGTGCTGGACCTGAAGGGCTTCAACCTGAACGCCAAGCTCGACCTCGACCCGGATTTCCTGCAAGCCGAGGAGGCGGAACACGCGCACGAGCATGAGCATTGCAGCGACGAATGCCACGATCACAACCACCATCATGCGCACCACAGCGACGAGATCGCCGCCTTCGTCTTCAAAAGCACGCGGCCCTTCAATACCGGCCAGCTCGATGAATTCCTCGCCGGCCTGGTGCAAGTGTTCGGCCCGCGCATGTTGCGCTACAAGGGCGTACTGCTGATGGACGGCGCCGATCGCAAGGTAATTTTCCAGGGCGTGCACCAGATCATGGGCACCGATGTCGGCGCCAAATGGGGCGAAGACGAGTTGCGCGAGAGCAAAATGGTGTTTATTGGCAAAAATCTACCGAAAGAGATATTTATTCAAGGTCTGGAGCAATGTTTAGTATAAACTAGCGGCCTACTGAAGACCGGCCTTGCCTGTCGTGCATGCCATGCAGGCAAATGGCATATACTTTATCAGTAAGGGGAGGATAATGGCTCTGGGCAAAACTCAGACGACCTCAGACTTGTCCTGTGTATTAACCCGTCGTATCGAAAGTAAGCGAAGTGGCAACTAAATCACCTAAATCGACTGCAACAGTCAGTGCGCCTGCGGCTCTGCTCACCGAGGAAGAAATCCTCAAGATGAGCGAGAAAGACTATATGAATGCTGCACAGCTGGCTTTTTTTAAAGCCCGCTTACAGCAGCTAGAGAAGGATTTGCTGAAGAACGCCGACGAAACCACCGAGCATTTGCGCGAAACCGTCCTGGTACCCGATCCGGCCGACCGCGCCACCATCGAGGAAGAACACGCGCTCGAACTGCGCACCCGCGATCGTGAACGCAAGCTGCTGAAAAAGGTACAACAATCGATCGCCGCGATTGATGAAGGCGATTACGGCTGGTGCGAAGAAACCGGTGAACCGATAGGCGTACCGCGCCTGCTGGCGCGCCCGACGGCAACCCTGTCTCTGGAAGCGCAGCAAAGACGCGAAATGAAGCAAAAGCTGTACGGCGATTGATCTTTTCGCCGCTGCCGGATTAAGCGTGCGGGTGATACTGCGCGCTTTTTTTCCCGCCGCAGGTGCAACTGAGTTGCAGCGTCTGAACTATGCGCCGCATTTGCGCTCCAAGCGGCACTGAGCTGGCCGGCACTATCGGCTTTTTACCACAGCCAGAAAAACCGCGCGCCGGCGACATCCGCGCCCACTGCCGGGCAACTCCAGCACCAGACCGCAGCCTGAACCTATTTTCATGCAAACCCTCCGCCAACTGACACTACACCGCCCAGCACGCTGGCTGCTGTGCCTGTTGCTGCCGGCCTTCTTGCTGGCGCAATGGGCCGGGATGGCGCACCGGCTGGCGCATGCGAACTGGGACGGCAAGCCGCCCGGCGCGGCTAAAACCCTGAAGCTGGCGGGAAATTTCCCCGCCAGCGGCGACGACGGCAAGCTGCACTCTTGCGTACTGTACGATGGCACCACCGCGGCCGACTATCTGCTTGCCTGCGCCCCGCTCGCCCCGTTTGGCGGCGGCATGGCGCTGCCGGCCGATACCGCCGCCGGCAGCGGCTGGCACGCGCCGCTGCGCCTGTCTTTTTTCTCGCGCGCCCCGCCTTTCCTGAACGCCTGACACCACCGCAAACTGGACTTCGCGCCAGGCTCCGGATGCTGGCCGCCTTAGCGGTCCCGTCCGCTTTCGTTCACCAGCATTTCAGGAAATACCATGGCATTTCAACGCACACTCATCGCCGGCGCCGTCTTTGCCGCACTGGCGCAACTGGCGGCCGGCGCCCGCGCCCAAAGCGCGCCGCTCAGCACCGTCACCGTTTCCGCCAATCCTGTCGCCGGCGATGAAAACCTGCAGATACTGACGCCGGCCAAGATTCTGGCCGGCCCCGAACTGCGCGCCAAAGTCAGCACCTCGCTCGGCGATACGCTGAGCGGCGAACTCGGGGTCTCGGCTTCCGGCTTCGGCGCCGGCGCCTCGCGCCCTATCATCCGCGGGCTGGAAGGGCCGCGCGTGAAAATCCTGCAAAACGGCATGGCGGTGGCCGACGTTTCCAGCCTTTCCAACGATCATGCGGTAGCCAGCGAAAGCGCCACCGCGCAGCAGATAGAAGTGTTGCGCGGCCCGGCCGCCTTGCTGTACGGCAGCGGCGCCATAGGCGGTCTGGTGAATGTGGTCGACAACCGGATACCGAGCGCGCTCAGCAAGCAAACCAGCGGCGAAGCCGAACTGCGCCTGGGCAGCGTCAATCAGGAAAAAAGTCTGTCGTTTGCGCTGGACGGCGGCGCTAGCGGCGACATCGGCCTGCACCTCGACGGCAATCGTCGCGACACCGGCGATTACCGCATTCCGGGTCTGGCGCAACCCGGCAATCCAGGCTCGGCCAGCGGCCGCCTGCCGTCGAGCTTTACACGCGAAACCAGCCTGGCCCTGGGCGCCGCGCTGATACGCCACTGGGGCCATCTCGGCGCCGCGCTGCAAACCATGGATAGCCGCTACGGCATCCCGACCGCCGAAAAATCCTTTATCGATTTGCAGCAAAACCGCCTCGATATCGACGCTCTGTTAAAGGCGCCGCTGGCCGGCTTCGACACGCTCAGCGTCAAGCTCAGCGGCACCGATTACCGCCACACCGAAAAAGCCGAAGACGGCACGCCGATCACCTATTTCAAGAACCGTTCGCTGGAAAACCGCATCGTGCTGTCGCATCCCTCCTGGTCCGGCTGGCAAGGGAGCTGGGGCCTGCAAAGCGAGCGAGTCAACTTTTCCGCGCTGGCGGCCGGCAGCGGCCGCGCCGATACGGTGCCGGCCACGCGCTCGACCATGCTGGCCGCCTTCGCGGTGGAACAACGCTCTTTCGGCGCCGTCACGGCCAGCGCCGGCCTGCGCCTGGAAAACGCAGTCCGCCAACCGGAAGCCGGCCTGCTTCGCCGCGACTTCAATCTGCTGTCGGCCTCGGCCGGCGGCTTGTGGGAATTCAGCCGCGGTTATGCCAGCGGCCTCAGTCTGTCGCTGGCGCAGCGCGCCCCGGCCACGGAAGAACTGTATTCTTCCGGGCCGCATGAATCGACCGCCACCTTCGACATCGGCAATAGCGCCATGAAAAAGGAAAGTTCGCGCAACCTCGAATGGTCGCTGCAAAAGACCGGCGGCCTGCTGCGCTGGAAAATCAACGCCTTCCTGAACCGGGTCGGCGCTTACGTCTACGGCCACAGCGATGGCAGCAAAGTGAATGCAGCGGGCCAGGCGGAGGCCGACGGCGAATTCACGCTGCGCAACTGGTCGCAGGCGGCGGCCACCATACGCGGCGGCGAAGCCGAAATCAGCTACAACCAACACGGCGAAGGCTACTCGCTGCGCGCGTTTGCCGATACCTCGCGCGGCGCGCTGGACGGCCTCGGCAACCTGCCGCTGCAACCGGCCAGCCGCGTCGGCTTCGATCTCGGTTACCGCCAGGGCGGCTGGCGCGGCGCACTCAATCTGCTGCATGCGCAAACCCAGGACAGACTGGCCGTGTTCGAAAAAATGACCACCCCCGGCTACACCAGGCTAGACGCCAACCTGGCCTATACCCACCCTTACCGTAACAGCCAGCTGACCTGGTTTGTCATGGCGAAGAACTTGCTGGATCAGGATATACGTCTGTCGACTTCGGTGCTCAAGGACAGCGTGCCGCAGCCGGGCCGGAATTTCATGGCGGGCGTGCGCAGCGCTTTTTAAAAGTTGCCAACAATGTAAAAGCTTGTAAAATGCCGCAACGCAAGGCGGCGCTTGCCTTATGCTGACGACCTCAGCGCCGCCGGCGCTTAGGGCGGCTGCGGCATTTGCTTAAAAAACTCGCGCTCGCCCCCGGGCCGGGGCAACTATTTCATAGTGAATCGGACTATACTAAAGGCAAGTCAAATTCGCTGCCGGATAGTCAGCGCATCTATATTTTTTTGGGAACAGCGTGGGGATTTTTTCTCTTTTCGGTAAAAAAGGTGCCAGGCGGCCAGATCGCTCCACCGAGAAATCGTCTGTCAAAAAGACGCGCGCCCAAAATGAGAATACCGCCATCGGCGAGTCTCAGGACAGCGATCTGTTCAGCAATTCCCTGATGACGCAAAGGCATATCGCGCGCGCCACCGAACGCAAGATAGACGCCATAGAATTCGAGATGTCGCGCGACATCGTCAAATCCAAAGCGACCACCACCAGCCCGCTCACGCAGCACAGTACGGAAATCCATCCGCTCGACAGCGGCACCGCCATTTCAACGGGCGGATTTGAAAGCACGGTGCCGATGGCGATGCTGCCGGCCGATTATCTGCTCGGCCATCCCTCGCAGATGCCGCTATCGACGCTGGCGCAGATAGAATCGGTGCCGCTACTGGAAGAGGCAGCCATCTTATTTGCCAGCGGCCAGAGTCTGGTCGCGGAACAGATGTTGCTGAACGCGATCGAGCAGCAACAATTAGGCCCGGCAGCCCAGTCGGGCTGGCAGATGTTATTTGATTTACACCGCATCGGCGGCGATCAGGCTAAATTTGAAAGCCTGTCGCTGGAATACGCCAGACAATTCGAGACTTCGCCGCCCTTGTGGCCGGAAAACCTGCAGGGCAGCGAGGTGGACGCGGCCGCGCACGCCGACGAGCATGCCGCCAACATTGCATTTCCGGCCAAACTCGACAGCGGCATCGTCAAGCCGCTGGAAAAACTGCAAACCGTCAGCAAGCAAAGCCGCAACCTGCGACTCGATTTCACGCGTGTCAAACAAGTCGACCCGATAGGCTGCGGTTTGCTGTTGCGCGCCCTGAGAAACCTCAAAAAATCGGGGCACGACCTGATGCTGGTCGGCGCCCAGGAACTGGCGGAACAAATCCGCGCCATCCTGCGAGTGGGCCGGCGCGACGAGACTGAGGCGCCCTGGCTGTTATTGCTGGAAATCCTGCAGCTATTGCAGTTTGAAAATGCCTTCGAAGAAGCCAGCATGGATTATTGCGTGACCTTCGAAGTTTCCCCGCCCGCTTTCGAAGCGCCGAAAAATAAAGTCACCAGTTCTTTCCCGGAAATCGCGATCCACGACGAGCTGACCGACCGCTTCGCGATGCCGGCCGTCATCGAAGGCAAGACCGATTTCCTGCTCAAAAATATCACCGAATATGCGCGCCACCACAATCCGGTCGTGCTCGATTGCTCGCGCCTCGAGCGCGTGGAATTCAGCGCCTCGGCGCAATTGCTGACCGGGCTCGCGCCTATCGCCAGCCAGAAAGAAGTCAGCATCCGTTTCGAAGAAGTCAATTATCTGGTCATGATGCTGTTCCATGCGATGGGCTTGAAAAACGTCGCCAGTATCGCGCCGCGCAAACACTGAGCGCGCCGCGCGCTTGTAATTTGGCGATACCGCCCCATTTCTAAAAAATCAGTCTGGCCTGAGCGCAGCTAAGGCCACGGAAATAGCAAAAATACCACGAGGTTCACATGGAACAATTTCACGGCACCACCATACTCACGGTCCGGCGCGGCAACCAGGTTGCGCTCGGCGGCGACGGCCAGGTCACGCTCGGCAACGTCATCATGAAAGGCAGCGCGCGCAAGGTGCGCAAGCTGTATCAGAACAAGGTCCTGGCCGGTTTTGCCGGCGGCACCGCCGATGCCTTCACGCTGATAGAACGCTTCGAAGCCAAGCTGGAAAAACACCAGGGCCATCTGATGCGCGCCTCGGTAGAGCTGGCCAAGGACTGGCGCACCGACCGCATTCTGCGCCGGCTGGAAGCGATGTTGCTGGTAGCCGACAAGGAAACCACGCTGGTAATCACCGGCAACGGCGACGTGCTGGAGCCGAACGACGGCATAGGCGCGATCGGCTCCGGCGGCGTGTATGCGCAATCGGCGGCCAAGGCCTTGTTCGACAACACCGATTTGTCGCCGGTCGATATCGTCAAAAAATCGCTGACGATCGCCGGCGAATTGTGCATTTACACCAATTTGTCGCACACCATAGAAACCCTGGAATAATCATCATTAAGAATTTCACTATGAATATGACACCGCAAGAGATCGTTGCCGAACTCGATAAACACGTGGTCGGCCAGGCCAAGGCGAAACGCGCGGTGGCGATCGCCTTGCGCAACCGCTGGCGCCGCCAGCAAGTGGCAGAACCGCTGCGGCATGAAATCACGCCGAAAAATATCCTGATGATAGGCCCGACCGGGGTCGGCAAGACCGAGATTGCGCGCCGCCTGGCCAAGCTGGCCGATGCGCCCTTCATCAAGATAGAGGCGACCAAGTTCACTGAAGTCGGCTATGTCGGGCGCGACGTCGACACCATCATCCGCGACCTGGTCGATATCGGCATCAAGCAGACGCGCGAAGCCGCCACCCGCAAGGTGCGGGCGCGCGCCGAAGACGCGGCCGAAGACCGGGTACTCGACATCTTGCTGCCGGTTGCGCGCGATTTCGGCTTTCATCCGCATGAAAGCGAACTGGCGCCGACCGATAACGCCACCCGCCAGACTTTCCGCAAGCGCCTGCGCGAAGGCGCGCTCGACGACCGCGAAGTCGAGCTGGAGCTGGCCGAAGGCGTGGCCCACATGGAAATCATGGCGCCGCAAGCTGAAGATCAAGGATGCGATAAAGCTGCTGATAGAAGAAGAAGCGGCCAAGCTGGTCAACGAAGACGAGTTGAAGCAACAGGCGATCACGAATGTGGAGCAAAACGGCATCGTCTTCCTCGATGAAATCGACAAGATCGCTGCGCGCTCGGAAGCCGGCGGCGCCGAAGTCTCGCGCGCCGGCGTGCAGCGCGACTTGCTGCCGCTGGTGGAAGGCACCACCGTCAACACCAAGTACGGCATGATCAAGACCGACCACATCCTGTTCATCGCGTCCGGCGCCTTCCACCTGGCCAAGCCGTCCGACCTGATACCGGAATTGCAGGGCCGCTTCCCTATCCGCGTCGAGCTGGAATCCCTGTCCATCGCCGATTTCGAATGCATCCTGACCAGCACCGACGCCTGCCTGACGCGCCAGTACCAAGCCTTGCTGGAAACCGAGAACCTGCGCGTGGAATTCGCGCCGGAAGGCATACAAAAGCTGGCCGGCATCGCCTTTTCCGTCAATGAAACGACAGAAAACATCGGTGCGCGCCGCCTGTACACCGTGATGGAAAAGCTGCTGGAAGAAATCTCTTTCGAAGCCCACCAGAACGGCGGCCAGACCGTGGTGATCGACGCCGCCTATGTCGAGCAAAGGCTGCAGGCGCTGGCGGTCGATGAAGATCTGTCGCGTTACGTGCTGTAAAGCGCGGCAATCGGAAAGCGAGGCGAGCGATGGCAAATAAGGCACTGGCGACCCGGCAACGCATGACGTTCCGGGTCGAGCCCTCGCAAGCGAAGCCGCGCAACCCGGTCGCCGTTGCCGCCAAACAACGCGCGGCCGGTCCGCACCGCAAATCGGCGACGGCAATACGGCAACAACAAAAAATCGCCTTGAAAAAAATCCCGCCCGACGACGATAATCAAGGCTGAATTTCTTTCCTACTGAGGTGTACAGTGCCTGGTAACCGCAGCCGCAAGAAACGACGCAAGTACCAGCAGCGCCTGCGTCGGCGCGACCAGATCACCCGCATGCTGGTCGATCTCGGCATCCATTACTTATCGACGCTGGGACTGGAACACGCCGGCAACTTCCTGCGCCAGCAAAACGTGCCGGACGCGGTGATCGCTCGCGTCTTGCTATTCCCGCGGCTGCGCCGGCGGTATTGATTTTTATCCACGAAAAGCACGAAAAATTCTCCCTCATCGTCGTCCCCGAGCAGGCGGTGACCCAGTGACTTTAGCCGAGTGCCGACGCCACTGGATTCCCGCCTGCGCGGGAATGACGAATTCGAAGGTTTAGTTCTTTTTCGTGCTTTTCGTGACTTTCGTGGACCCGCTTTTTAATGCGCTTCCTGCTTGGCGTCGCGCGCCAGCAAGCGGGCGATCATTTGCGGCGCGGAAACGCCGTCGAACAGCACGCCGGCCACCGCAGCGGTGATCGGCATCTCCACCCCGAGCCGCGCCGCCAGCGCCCGCACCGCCTGGGCGCAGCGCACCCCTTCGGCCACGTGACCGAGTTCTTGCACGATGACGTCGAGCGACTTACCCTGCGCCAGCGCCAGCCCGACCTGGCGATTGCGCGACAGGTCGCCGGTGCAGGTCAGGATCAGGTCGCCGACCCCGCTCAGGCCCATCAGGGTTTCGGCGCGGCCGCCTAGCGCCAGCGCGAGCCGGCTGATCTCGGCCAGACCGCGCGTCATCAGCGCCGCGCGCGCATTCAAGCCTAGCCCGAGGCCGTCGGCCACGCCGGTCGCGATCGCCAGGATATTCTTGACGGCGCCGCCGACTTCGACCCCGATCAGGTCGTCGCTGGAATACACGCGCACCGCATTGCCGTGCAAGGCAAGCTGCACGCGCTGACAGAGCGCCGCCGAACCGGAAGCGATAGTCAGCGCGCACGGCAAACCTTGCGCCACTTCTTGCGCGAACGAAGGGCCGGACAGCGCGCCGGTCGCGGCCTGCGTTCCCAGCACTTGTGCCGCCACCTGGTGCGGCAGCAACTGGCTGCCCTCTTCGAAACCCTTGCACAGCCAGACCAAGTTGGCCGGTGCATACGGCAGGCAGGCTTCCAGGCTGGGGCGCAAACCGGACACCGAGGTGGCGATCACCAGCAAGTTGTCCGCGCCGGCGCCATGCGCCATGGCGGCGGCGAAATCGGCGCTCAGCTGCAAATTGGCAGGCAAAGGGAAACCGGGCAGATAGTCGCCGTTTTCGCGCCGCGTCTGCATGCGCGCCATCAAGTCCTGATTGCGACCCCACAGCAAGACCTCGTTTTTAGCCGCCAGCGCCATCGCCAGCGCGGTGCCCCAGGCGCCTGCGCCCAATACGCTAATTTTCATGCTTGCGCCCGCATCCTATCTCAAGGGTTAAAAATAATGAAAATATACTCCCCCCTAGTATTTTTTACAGCGCTTTGTTTACGCTGACGACAAGGCTATTTTTCAAAAAACAGGGGGGAGTATGCAAAAAAGGACAGCAAGCTGTCCTTTTTGATGTTCCAGATAGCCACCCGCAGCGATTATAAACCCCAGACTTCGCTGATCTTCACGTAACCGAGCTGGCCATCCCGGTGTTTGACCTTGACCCAGCCGCCGCTGGCCGGCTCCGCCATTTCCAGCAAGACATGCTTGTCGGCGCTGAACACCAAGGGTGCCGACTCGTCTGCCATCGCGTGTATCCTGGCGCTGGCGACACGCACCACGACATTGCGACGCGCGACCAGATCCTTGGATTCGACCCAGCTCATGTCGCCGGACATGTCGCGCAACTTGCTCCAGGCGCCGGAAGTAAACACCACTTCGACCGGCATGCCGCGCGGCGCCACGTACAGTTTGCCGCCCTTGGCCGACGGCGCATCGTACATGACGACCGGTGACGCCCCGACCGCGCGGAATTCCAAAGGCTGAGCCGCAGCGCCTGCGCACAGCAAGAACAGGGAAAACGAAAATAACAAGCGTCGCATGGAAGCCTTCAGCGCGGCTATCCGGGCTGGCCCGGACCAGCGCGGCAAGAAATTACTGGATAGTGGCCGGCGCTTCAGCAGTCGCAGCGCCTTCTGTCGCTTGCTTGGCCTGATCGGCAGCGATTTGCAAACGCTGCTGATAAAAGGCTTCGAAATTGATCTCGGACAGATGAATAGGAGGGAAACCGGCGCGGGTGATCGCATCGGCGATGTTAGAGCGCAGGTAAGGGTAGACGATGTTAGGGCAACCGATGCCGAGCAAAGGATCGAGCTGGTCTTCAGGAATATTGCGCGCTTCGAAGATGCCCGCTTGCTTGCCTTCGACCAGGAAAGCGACCTTGTCCTTGATCTTGGCGGTCACGGTCACGGTCACGCTCGATTCGAAAATGCCGTCGGCCAGCTTTTCGGAACCGACATCGACCGACACTTCTATGCCTGGCGCTTCCTGTTCCAGGAAAATCGCTGGAGAGTTAGGCTGTTCAAGCGACAAATCTTTCAGATAAACGCGTTGAATTTGGAATACGGGCTGCAGATTTTCGTCAGACATGTGAGACTTTCTAAAAATTCTAAAAGATTAATAACGAACAGCGAGACTGCTAGATAGGGCCGTTAGCAGCCATTTCAAGATCGCGGCGCGCTATTGTAGCAAGCCGTGCCTGAAAACCCCAATTTAGCGGTTTTTGCAGTGCAATAATGCGCAAATCCGGCCACGATCGCCCTAACTTCAGGCCGCCTTCAGCAAGGCTTCCAGCTTGCCGGCATGATCGAGCGCCGACAGGTCGTCGAAGCCGCCGACATGGGTCTCGCCTATATAAATCTGCGGCACGGTGCGGCGTCCGGTCTTTTGCATCATGGCCTCGCGCAGGGTAGGATCGAGATCGACCCGGATTTTTTCAATTTCAGTCACGCCTTTCGCCTTCAGCAGGCGCTCGGCCATGCTGCAATAGGGGCAAACCGCGGTCGTATACATCAAAACATGGGCAAACATATCGATCTCCGACTTACTTAACGACAGGCAAGCCTTGCGACTTCCAGGCATTCAGGCCGCCTTCCAGACTGAAGGCTTGCGCAAAGCCGCTCTTGCTCAGCAAACCCGCCGCGCTGGCGGAACGCACGCCGTTCGCGCAGACGGTAATCACGACCGCATTTTTGGATTTTTCGATTTCCTTCAGACGCTCACCCAATTCCGCCAGCGGAATGTTCTTGGCATTCGGCAGATGGCCGGCCGCGAATTCATCGGCATTGCGCACATCGAGCACCAGGGTCTTGTTCTGGTTCATGTACTGGGTCGCCTGCAATTGCGAGACTTTGGCGCCGCGCCGCTGCAACAGCGGGAACAACAAGGCGCCGCCGGAAATCAGGGCGATACCGATCAGGAAAATATTATCAAGAATGAATTTCACAGTATTCCAGTAGGAAGAATGGTTATCAGAAGCTCGTCATTATAAAATAGATGCTGCAGCTGCATACTAACCACCACCTATCCCCTCGCAAACCATGTACAAAATCGTTTTAATGCGCCACGGCGAATCCACCTGGAACCTCGATAACCGCTTCACCGGCTGGACCGATGTCGACCTGACTGAAAAAGGCGTAGCCGAAGCCTACACTGCCGGCAAACTGCTGAAAGAAGCCGGCTACACGTTTGACCTGGCGTATACCTCGGTCTTGAAACGCGCGATCCGCACGCTGTGGGGCACGCTCGACGAGATGGATCTGATGTGGCTGCCGGTGGTGCATGACTGGCGCCTGAACGAGCGCCACTACGGCGCCCTGCAAGGCTTGAACAAGGCCGAAACCGCCGCCAAATACGGCGATGAACAAGTGCTGGTATGGCGCCGCAGCTACGACACGCCGCCGCTGCCGCTCGAGGCCGACGACGAGCGCAATTCTTTCAACGATCCGCGCTACGCTGGCCTGCAACACGGCCAGATCCCGCGCACCGAATGCCTGAAGGACACCGTGGCGCGCGTGATGCCGGCCTGGGAAGACAGCATCGCCCCGGCCATACGCTCCGGCAAGCGCATCCTGATCTCGGCCCACGGCAATAGCTTGCGCGCGCTGATCAAGATGCTGGACGGCATCAGCGATGCAGATATCGTCAACCTGAACATCCCTAACGGCCAGCCGCTGGTGTATGAACTCGACGCCGATCTGAAACCGATCAAAAATTACTACCTGGGCGACCAGGACGCCATCGCCGCCGCGCTGCAAGCCGTGGCCAGCCAGGGCAAGGCCAAGTAAGCCTCGATGCGTTCAGTCCCGCGCAGTCTGCTGCCAGTTTTGCTGTGCCTGGCGCTGGCAGGCACGGCGGCGTCCGCCTTGGCCGCCAGCCATGCGCGCGCCGCGCAAAAGAGCCAGGCCGAAGCGGAGCGCGCCGAACTGCAGCAAAAGCTCAAGACGCTGAAAGCTGACATCAATCACACGGAAAGCGCCAAGGACCAGGCCAGCGATGCGCTGGCCGAATCCGAGCAAGCGATCTCCGAAGCCAGGCGCTCGCTGCGCGATTTGCAGACAGAACAGGCCGGAACCGAAGACAAGCTCAGGCTTCTGGAGCAGGAACAGCAAAAACTCAGCCTCAAGGCCGAACAACAAAAAACCCAGCTATCCGATTTCCTGCGCCGCCAGTACATGCGCGGCGACAGCGACCGCGTCAAATTGCTGCTGTCGGGCGATAACCCGAACCGCATCAACCGCGACTTGCAATACATGGGCTATGTCTCGCAAACCCAGGCCAAGATGATAGAAGGCTTGCGTGCCAGTCTGCAGGCGGTCGAAAAAAATACCGCCGACGCCCGGCAAGCCAAGGCCGACCTCGACGAGATCGCCGAGGAAGAAAAACAGCACAAGGAAGCGCTGGAAAAGGAAAAGAAACGCCGTGGCAATTTACTCAGCCAGTTGGCAGACAAGTTACACGCACAAAAAATACAGGCCGACAGTCTGCAAAAAGATGAACAAAGACTGAGCAATCTGGTCTCACGTCTGAATCAATTGATCGCCGAGCAGACCAGGGCCGAACAGGCGCGGGCGGCGCAGCAAGAAAAACTCAGGCAGGAAAAACTGGCGGCCGAGCAAAAGGCGCAAGCGTCCGGCCAGCTTAAAAAGCCGGCAAAACCGGGCACGCCGCATCCGCTTGCGGCCGCTACGACGACGGCCCCGGCCAGAAATGAAACGGCGGCAGCGGCGAACGGCAACGACGGCAGCGCGTTCAGCCGCCTGAAAGGCCAGTTGCACCTGCCGGTAAAAGGCGAGCTGATCGCCAGATTCGGCAGCAGGCATGGCGACGGCCCGAGCTGGAAAGGCTTGTTCATCCGCGCCGCAGAAGGCGCAGAGATCAAGGCAATTGGCGCCGGACGCGTGGTATTCGCCGAATGGTTGCGCGGTTGGGGCAATATGATCGTCGTCGATCACGGCGGCGAATATCTGAGCCTGTATGCCTATAATCAATCGGTATTGAAACACGTGGGCGATGCGGTAAAAGCGGGCGACGTCATCGCCAGCGCCGGAAACAGCGGCGGCAATGAAGAATCGGGTTTATACTTTGAAATGCGGCACCAGGGACGGACTTTCGATCCGCTGAGCTGGATGATTAAATAGATGTTAGGTGAGACATGAGCAGCAACAAGGGCAGCAAATTCAAGAATTTCGGTCTGATCGGCCTCGGCATGGTGGCTGGCGTGGCTGCGTCCATGCAGTTTTCCGCGCTGGCGCAAAAGACTACGGGCACGCCTTTGCCGGTGGAAGAGCTGCGCCAACTGGCCGATGTGTTCGGCCTGATCAAATCCGACTATGTCGAACCGGTCGAAGACAACAAGCTGCTGACCGAAGCGATTTCCGGCATGGTCGCCTCGCTCGACCCGCATTCGGCCTACCTCGACAAGAAATCGTTCAAGGAGTTGAAAGAAGGCACCCAGGGCAAGTTCGTCGGCCTCGGCATCGAAGTCGGGATGGAAGACGGCTATGTCAAGATCATTTCCCCGATAGAAGATTCGCCGGCCTACCGCGCCGGCCTGAAGCCGGGCGACCTGATCACCCGCCTCGATTCGCAGCCGGTCAAGGGCTTGACGCTGGATGAAGCCGTCAAAAAAATGCGCGGCGAGCCGAACACCAGGATCACGCTGACCATCGCCCGCAAAAACGAAGACAAGCCCATCGTCGTGACCATCGTGCGCGAACTGATCAAACAGCAAAGCGTCAAGGCCAAGATGGTCGAACCCGGTTATGCCTGGCTGCGCATTTCGCAATTCCAGGAACCGACGGTCGAGGATATGGCGAAGAAAATCCAGATCCTGTACGCGCAAGACCCTGGCATCAAGGGCCTGGTGCTCGATTTGCGCAACGATCCGGGCGGCGTGTTGCCGGGCGCGATAGGCGTGTCGGCCGCATTCTTACCGAAAGACGTGCCGGTAGTCTCCACCAACGGCCAGCTGGCCGATTCCAAGGCCACTTTTTACGCCAAGCGCGAATACTATGCCAACCGCACCCTGAGCGATCCGCTCGCCAGGTTGCCGGAAGCGATAAAGAACGTGCCTATGGTGGTCTTGATCAACACCGGTTCCGCCTCGGCGTCCGAAATCGTGGCCGGCGCGCTGCAAGATTACAAGCGCGCCACCATCATCGGCACCCAGAGCTTCGGCAAGGGTTCGGTGCAGACCATACGCCAGATCTCGGCCGATACCGCGGTCAAGCTGACCACGGCGCGCTATTACACGCCGAACGGCCGTTCGATCCAGGCCAAGGGCATAGCTCCCGACCTGAACGTCGAAGAAACCGCGGACGGCGACGGCTTCAACGGTCTGCGCACGCGCGAATCCGATTTGCAAAAGCACCTGAGCAACGACAAGGAAGCCGAGCGTAGCCGTCCGAAAGTCGATGAACTGGAAGAAGAGCAAAGACTGATCGCGCTGGCGAAAAAGAGCAAGCCGCTGGAATACGGCAGCAAGGAAGATTTCCAGTTGGCGCAAGCCTTGAATCACCTGAAAGGCTTGCCGGTCAAGGTCACCAAGGCGGAAACCAAGGACGGCAAAGAGGCTGCCAAGGATGCCGATAAAGACGGCAAAGATGACAAAACTGATAAAGCTGACAAAGCCGACAAAGCCGATACCAAGAAAAAATAAAGCAATCAACCAAGGCCGCATCCGCGGCCTTTTTTTAGTCTGATGAACGACCAACAACTCTTGCGCTACTCGCGCCATATCCTGCTCGACCAGATCGGCATAGAAGGCCAGCAAAAAATCGGCGCGGCGCGCGCCCTGATCATCGGCGCCGGCGGACTCGGGTCGCCGGCCGCGTTTTACCTGGCCAGCGCCGGCGTCGGCAGCATCACGCTGGTCGATAACGACACGGTCGACCTGACCAATCTGCAAAGGCAAATCCTGCACACGACCGAGCGGATAGGCCAGCCCAAGGCCGCCTCGGGCAAGCAAACCCTGCAAGCTATCAATCCCGAAATCGAGATCGTCGCGCTGCAGGAAAGAGCGCAGGATGCAAGGCTGGAGCAACTGGTCAGCCAAGCCGGCATCGTACTCGATTGCTGCGACAACTTCGGCACCCGGCACGCGGTGAACGCCGCCTGCGTCAAACACGGCGTGCCGCTGGTGTCGGGCGCGGCGATTTCCTTCGACGGTCAGATCAGCGTGTTCGATACGCGCGACCCGGCCTCGCCTTGCTATGCCTGCCTGTTCCCGCCCGAGCAGCGATTCGAAGAAGCGCAGTGTTCGACCATGGGCGTGTTTGCGCCGCTGGTCGGCATCATCGGCACCATGCAAGCGGCCGAAGCGCTGAAAGTCATCATGGGCATAGGCCAGCCGCTGGTCGGGCGTCTCTTGCTGCTGGACGCCATGCGCATGGAATGGACGGCGATAGGCATAACAAAAAATCACAGCTGTTCCGTCTGCGACGCATACGGCAGCACGACAAGAATGAGCGAAATTGAAGGACAGAACGAATGAGCGGCAACACTATTAAGCCTGCGGCACAGCGCTACGCCGCGCAACAGACAGGCGCGCAGCACCCGCAAGTGACGATCGCCGAACACTTGGGCGTGCGCACCCTGCATTTGTCGTCCGAAGCGATCCAGGGTGCGATGCGGCTCGCCATGCCGGAGCAGATCGAGCTCGAATACGTGCAGCAGATGATGATGTGGCTGCTGTTCCGCGAGCAGGCGCCACACATCGTCCAGCTCGGCCTGGGCGCCGCCGCGCTGACCAAGTTTTGCTACCGCCAGTTTCCCGCGGCCAGGGTCACGGCGGTGGAGCTGAACCCGAACGTCATCGAAGCCTGCCGCAGCCATTTCAAATTGCCGCCCGACGATGCGCGCCTGCGGGTAATGCAGATGGACGCCATGCAATTTGTGTGCGATCCGGCCAACCGCGCCAGCGTCGATGTCATGCAAATCGACTTGTACGATGCGGCCGCCGCCGCGCCCGCGCTCAGCAGCCCCGCCTTTTACCAGGCTTGCGCCGCCTGCCTGCGCGACGACGGCATGCTGACGGTGAATCTGTTCGGCGACCCCGAACACTACGCAGCGAATTGCACGGCCAACCTGGAAGCGCTGGAAGCGGCCTTCGACGCCGTGGTCTGGCTGCCGCTGGTGCACGACGCCAATACCGTCGCCATCGCGTTCAAAGAAGCGCCCGCGGTCGATTTCGAGGTCTTGTATGCGCGCGCCGCCGAACTGCGCCTGAGCATGAAACTGCCGGCGGCGAAATGGGTGCAAGGCTTACAGGAATGGATGTGCGATACCCAGTGAGGCCCGCGGCAGACGGTTTAAAATACTCACCCCCTGTATATTTTGCGGCCCTTTAAATACGCGGGCGACAAGCCGAAAAATGTAAAATAATGGGGGAGTATATTGTTTCTCCGGATAAAAACGGCGGTAAGCCGGCTGTTCGCCCGTACGCGACGCGCTGCCGTCGCTGCCGTCGCCCGGGATTTAGCCGGCCACTTAGCGCACTTGCACCGCGAACGCGCCGCGCAAGGCATTGCACAGCATCACTTGCTCGGCGCCGCGCAGATCGTCCAGCGTCAGGCTTTGTTCGCGCAACTGCCATTGCGGGTCGTCCAGCAAGACCGCCCGCATCACGCCCGGCAAGACGCCGTCGCTGAGCGGCGGCGTCAGCCATTGCCCATTCTTGCGCAACAGCACATTGCTGCGTCCGCCCTCGGTCAGGTGGCCGTCCTGATTGAAAAACAGCATATCGAAAGCGCCTTGCCGTTCGGCTTGCTGCCAAGCCTGGTCGTATTGCCGACGTACGGTCGTCTTATGCCGCAAAAACAAGTGATCGCTGTCGGTGGCGGCCGCCGCCAGCAAGACTGACGGCATGGCGGCTAAGGGCGGCAAGGCGCCGCCGCTCAGACGCAGCGCACCGTCCGCCTGCAAGGCCAGCCGCAAGCGCTGCGGCGTCTGCGGCGGCAAAGCCTGGCAATACGCTTGCAGCGCCGCCACGATGGCCGCTTCATCGCAGGCGAAACCGAAATACGCGGCCGAAGCGCGCAACCTGGCCAGATGGCGCGTCAGATGGCGGCAGCCTTGCTCGCGGCTGGCATACATGGTTTCCAGCAAATCGAATTGCGGCGGCAAGCCGGTCAGGAATTTCGCCTTCAAGCGGCATTCGGCATATTCGTCGGCCGCCACGCTGTCGTACACGATGCCGGCCCCGACGCCGAGCACGCCTTGCCGCACACCGCCGGCGGCCGGCTGCAAATGCAGAGTGCGGATCGGCACCGCCAGGCAAAAATCGCCGGTCGCGGCCGGCGCCGGATCGAACCAGCCTAGCGCGCCGGTGTACAAGCCGCGCGGCTCGCTCTCCAGTTCGCGGATGATTTGCATGGTGCGGTGTTTCGGCGCGCCGGTAATCGAACCGCAAGGGAACAGCGCCGACAAGATCTCGGGCAAAGCCAACTGCGGCTGCAGGCGCGCTTCCACCGTGGACGTCATTTGCAGCACGCTGGAAAAACGGCTGACTTCGAACAGTTTGGACACCTTGACGCTGCCGGTTTGCGCGATGCGTCCGAGGTCGTTGCGCAGCAAATCGACGATCATCAGGTTTTCGGCGCGGTTCTTGGGGTCGGCCGCCAGTTCGGCGGCCCGCACGCTATCCCGGCCGGCGTCGCCGCTGGCGGCGGCCGTGCCTTTCATCGGCCGCGCCAGCAAGTTGCCTTGCTGATGCCGCACGAATAATTCCGGCGACAAGGACAATACCGCCTCCCCGTCCGGCAAACAGATCAAGGCCCCGTACGGCACCGGCTGACGCTGGCGCAAACGCCGGTACAGCGCCGGCGGCGTGCCGTAGCTGTCGAAATGCAGGCGATAAGTGTAATTGACCTGGTAAGTGTCGCCGGCCGCGATATACGCGCGCACGCCGGCGATCGCGGCGGCGAACGCGCCCTCATCCACGTTGGCGTGCAGCGCGGCGACCCCGGCCACCTCGTCGCCTTCCGCCGCGCCCTGGGTCTGCAGAAATTGCTCGACCTGGCGGCTGTCCAGCCGCCGGCAATCGCGGAACAGCAACATGCGCGACCGCGGCGGCGCCGCCGGATAAGCGGCGATGCCCTGCAACTGGGCGCCGGTCTCGTACGCCAGCAGCGCCACCGCATAGCTGCCGTGCTGCAAGGCCGCTTGCGTCTGGTGCAAAAAATCCGGCCATTCCTGTGCGCTATGACAAGACAGAATCTTCTGCAAGCCCGAATATAAACGGGAGTGGGCGCCATCTGCCTGCGCATCGTCGAGCAAAGCGTAGCCTTCCCCGGCGTTCAGGGCGTCAACGGCAGAAACGAGCGTTTTTTTAGAAAGGGAAGACACGGCAATCACCAAGGCTGGGAAGTGTGCCGCAGTTTACCCGCAGATGAGGGCTTATGCACTTCCTATCCATGAATTCGCGGCCGCCTCCCGATTTAGTTTTCATTTTTGCATTGTGTTGCCGATATATTCACCGATAATATCGCTTCAGAACATGCGGACATTTCTCAAGCTCAGGTTTGCCATATGCAAAAAACTTTCCTCCAGTTGCCGCTGGCAAAAAAATTATTACGGCAGAATCTGCTCGTCCTGACCGCCGGCGTTTTTTCGGCTCTGGCGCTGTGCACATTGCTTTCCATCTATCTGACGCAACAAGACTTGCGTAGCAAAACCAGCTATCAGGCCGCTACGCTGGCCGGCAATCTGGCCGACGACATGGCGCATGGCGACTTACGCAGCATGCAAAGCCTGCTGCTGAACGCGAGCAATGGCTCAGACCTGGAAAGCGTCACCGTGTATGACCAGGGCGGGCGTGCGATCCTGGCCTGGACCGCCCAGGGCCAACTGATAGACGCCAAGGGCATAGAAGACTCGCCGCCTATCCGCGTCGCGCAGACGGCGCTGCAATTGCGCCAACTGATCGCCGCCGCGCCGGTCGTAAGCGCGGCCGCCATCACCGGCAAAGTGCAGTTGCACACCAGTACCTGGACTATCTACCGCCACGCCTTGCTGACGCTGCTATACGGCGCGATAGGCGCCGCCCTGATCGCGGCGCTTACCACTTATTTGCTGACGCAACAACAATTACTTAGCCTGAGCCCGGTATTCGAGTTATCGCTGCTGGCCGATCAAGTCGCGACCCTCGGCGATTACAGCTTGCGCGCAAAGCACGATGAACAGCATGAACTGGGGAGCCTGAACATGCATTTCAACCTGATGCTGGCGCGCATGGAAGCCTGGGAAAACGATATGCACAGCGAAGCGCGCGAACGCCGCGAAGCCGAAAACAGAATGGCCATCCTGAATAACCACGACAGCCTGACCAAGTTACCGAACCGTCATTATTTTCATCGCTTGCTGACCAATTGCGTGGAAGACGCGGTCGCCTGCCAGGAGCTGGCGGCGCTGATGTTCATCGACCTCGATAGTTTCAAGACGCTCAATGAAGTCTTCGGCTACGACGCCGGCGACCTGATCTTATCCACCATGGCGAATCGCCTGTGCGGCGTCTTGCGCAACACCGACACCCTGTGCCGCGTCGACGGCGACGAATTTGCCGCCATCCTGCCGCGCGTCGGCAACCCGGAAGTCGCGCAACAACTGGCCGAAAGGCTGGTGCAGGCGATCAGGCAGCCGATGCTGTTGCGCGGTCAGGAATTAGCCGTCACGGCCAGCATAGGCATCGCCTGCTGCCCTGTGCATGCCAGGGAACAAAGACTATTCCTGCATGACACCGACCTGGCGCTGAGGGCAGCCAAAGCGGCCGGCCGCAATAGCTGGCAGATGTTCAGCCCTAAGATTTTGCCGGATGCGCAAACCCTAGCTTAACAGCGAAGCGGCGGCGCTTACCGGTTCGCTTCAGCGCAGCAAGATGGCGATTTGCAAGGCGGCCTGCTCGCCCGGCAAATGACGGAAACCGGTTTTGGCAAAACGCAGCCAGCGCCCCAGCACGAAACTGCAGAGCAGGCTGGCGCGCGCCTGGACTTCAGGCTCGACCGCATTGCCCTGGGTCACGGCCAGCCGCAAGGCCTGGCGGAACGCCAGCTCTACCCTCTCCGTCAGCTGGTTCATGCGCACTTGCAGGCGCTCGTCTTCGTTGACCAGCGCGTCGCCGGTCAGCACCCTGGTCATGCCGGGATTGCGTTCGGCGAAATTCAACAGCATTTGCGCGATCGCCTGCGCCTGCTGCAAGCCGTCTTCCTGCTGCTGGGCTATCTGGTTGATCAGGCTGAAGATAGAAGTTTCTATAAATTCGATCAAGCCTTCGAACATCTGCGCCTTGCTGGCGAAATGCCGGTATAAGGCCGCCTCGGACACGGCCACCTTGGCCGCCAGTGCCGCAGTGGTGATTTTTTCACTCTTGGGATTTTCCAGCATTGCCGCCAGCGTCTGGAGTATCTGTAATTTGCGCTCGCCCGGTCTGCTACTTGCCATAGTCGATGATGTCTTCAATTCTGATTTGATGAAGGCCGGCGGTAACGCCGCGCCAGTTGCGACACCGATTTTACTGTCACATCGACGCAAGCAGCGGATTTTTTCCTGTGGTAGGAAGCCAGATAGCCGGTCACCCACACGGTGCGCAAGCCCTCGCGCTTGGCGGCGCGCAGATTCTCCATGCTATCCTCGACCAGGATGCAATCGGCCGCGCGTATGCCGTGGCTGGCGACCAGCTTGCGCAAAAACCGGCGCGAAGGCTTGGGTTGCAATTGCCCGTGCACGCGCATCGCCTCGACCGCGAACTGCGCGGAAAAATGGCGCTGCAAGCCGAGATGGCGCAGCACCTGCTGCGCATACTGGCGCGGGGCGTTGGTCAGCAGAATTTTCTCGCCCGGCAGGCGCCGCAGCAAGCGCGCCAGACCGCGCTCGGCCCGTATCATGCCCGGCAAATCGTCGAAACGATGGGCCTCTTGCAAGAACTCCGCGGCGTTCACGCCATGATGCCTGACCATGCCCAGCATGGTCACGCCGTAGCGTCGGTAGTATTCCTGCCGTATCCGATTAACGGTGGCGGCATCGGCCGGCGTCACGCCATCGCCGAGCACTTGCGCGATATACGCATGCATGTTGCGGTTGATCGCCGGAAAAATCGCATGCGTCGCGTTATGCAGGGTATTGTCCAGGTCGAACAACCAGAGCGGCGCGCACCGGCGGCGGCTCCCGCTATTGCGGCAGTCCGGACTCCCCATCAATGGCTGCGTATCATGGTGCCGAACGCCTGTTCGGTCAGCACTTCCAGCAACAGCGAATGCTCGATGCGGCCATCGATGATGTGCACGGTATTCACGCCCGACTTGGCGGCGTCGAGCGCCGAGGAAATCTTGGGCAGCATGCCGCCGGAAATCGTGCCGTCGGCAAACATTTCATCGATTTCGCGCGCCGACAGATCGGTCACCAGCTTGCCTTGCTTATCCAGCACGCCGGGGATATTGGTCATCATGATCAGCTTTTCTGCCTTCAGGATTTCGGCGATCTTGCCGGCCACCAGATCGGCGTTGATGTTATACGCATGGCCGTCTTCGCTGAAGCCTATAGGCGAGATAATCGGGATGAAGGCATCGTCCTGCAGGGCCTTGACCACGGCCGGATTGATGGCGTCGATCTCGCCGACATAACCGATATCGAGCATCGCGCCCGGGTTTTCGCGGTCCGGCATCAGCATCTTGCGGGCGCGGATCAGGCCGCCGTCCTTGCCGGTCAGACCGACCGCCTGGCCGCCGTAATGGTTAATCAGCATCACGATATCCTGCTGCACTTCGCCGCCCAGCACCCACTCCACCACTTCCATAGTTTCTTCGTCGGTGATGCGCATGCCTTGCACGAACGTGCCCTGCTTGCCCATCTTCTTCAGCGCATTGTCGATTTGCGGGCCGCCGCCGTGCACTACCACAGGATTCATGCCGACCAGCTTGAGCAAAATCACGTCGCGCGCGAAGCCGTGCTTCAGGCGCTCTTCCGTCATCGCATTGCCGCCGTATTTGACGACGATGGTCTTGCCGTGAAATTTACGGATGTAGGGCAGCGCCTCCGCCAGGATTTCAGCCTTGATGACCGGCTCCACCCCGGCCAATTTATCTTCCGATGCTGCTGCAGTGGCGTTCAAATCGCTCATAATGACGGTATCCTGAAGGAATTTAACAATTTCCGGAATTTTACAGGATTCTGCCGGGAACTCCTTTTACTATGTCAGCAGACTATCCATGAACCCACTGAGCGCCTTACACCAGCAACTGGAAGCGCTGCGGCCGGCCTTGCTGCGCTTTGCACTGTTGCAATTGCGCAGCGCGGCGGCGGCCGAAGACGCGGTGCAGGAAACGCTGCTGGCGGTGCTCGAAAAACCGGACGGCTTTGCCGGCCTGTCGAGCTTGCGGACCTATGTCACCGGCATCCTGAAATACAAGATCATCGATCATCTGCGCGCCTGTGGCCGCGAAAAGCAGCTGGACGTCGCCGATGAAGATAACGAGAACGACTTGATAGACAGTCTGTTCCAGGCCAACGGCCACACCGTCAGCATGCCGGCCGCCTGGGGCGCGCCGGAAGCGACGCTCGAGCAAAAGGACTTTTTCCGCGTGCTCGAGACTTGCCTGGAACGTCTGCCGGCCAAAACCGCGCGGGTGTTCATGATGCGCGAATGGCTGGAGCTGGAAACCGAAGAAATTTGTAAGGAATTGGGCCTGACTACGTCTAATCTGTGGGTCTTGCTGTATAGAGCCAGACTGCGGCTGCGCGCATGCCTGGACCTGAACTGGTTTGGCCATCGATAACAGGGCGGAACACGATATGCGATTGATGATTACCTGCAAACAAGCCCATCAAATGCTCTCGGAAGGGCTGGACCGCAAGCTCAGCCTGGGCCAACGCACACGCCTGAAATGGCATCTGCGGCTGTGCGATGCCTGCACCAATTTCAACCAACAAATGCAATTGCTGAGGATGGCGATGCGCCGCCTGACGCCGGATGCAGCCACCAACCAGGAAACCGAACGATGAGCACCTGTCCCCGCTGCCAGACTGAATTTACCTGCGCCAACGCCGACAACACCGGGCAGGATTGCTGGTGCAGCGCGCTGCCGCCGGTCAGTTTTTCCCATTTCCCCGACGGCAAGCTGGACATGAACGCCAGCTGTTTTTGCCCGCGCTGCCTGCCGCTATGGAAGGCGGAACGCGACGCGCAAGGAAACGCCACATAGAGGCTGTTGCACAAGGCGGCTGGCTAGGCGTCGCCGACGAAGGCAGTACAGCTGTACGGCTACCGCCTTGTACAACAGCCTCTAGCCAATTCAGTTACCATAGCGACTTTACCTCTCGCTCTTCCTGCCCTGTATGTCCAACGAAACCCCCAGCGCTTATACACCGGTTAATGTCCCGGTTTCGCAACGCATCCGTGAACGGATTACGGCCGGCAATACGCGCTTCCATGCGAATGACAATATCGCCGACTTCATACAGCCGGGCGAGCTCGACGAGTTGCTGGCGGAAGTCGAAGAAAAGATGCGCGGCGTGCTGCAAAGCCTGGTGATCGATACCGACAGCGACCACAATACGCAAGACACCGGCCGCCGTGTGGCCAAGATGTTCCTGACCGAAGTGTTCAAGGGGCGCTACGTGCCCATGCCTGCGGTGACGGAATTCCCGAACGCCTCGCGCCTGAACGAGTTGATGATTATCGGTCCGATCACGGTGCGCAGCGCCTGTTCGCACCACCTCTGCCCTATCATAGGCAAGGTCTGGATAGGCGTGATGCCGAACGAGCATTCGAATCTGATCGGCCTGTCCAAATATGCCAGAATTACCGAATGGATCATGAACCGTCCGCAAATTCAGGAAGAAGCGGTGGTGCAGCTGGCCGATACCCTGCAGGAAAAAATGCAGCCGGACGGCCTGGCCGTGGTGATGGAAGCCGATCATTTCTGCATGCACTGGCGCGGCGTGAAAGATATGGAAGCCGCCATGATCAACAGCGTCATGCACGGCTCCTTCCTGAAAGACGCCAACTTGCGCCGCGAATTCTTGTCCCTGATTAAACGCTAACCAAAACGGGAGCCCATCATGCTAGTCCGCCTGCTGTATGCCAGCCGTGCCGTCGATGAAAAAACCTGCGATGTCGTGCATGCGATCATGCAGCAGTCGCGCCTGCATAATCCGCAACACGGGATTACCGGCGTGCTGTGCCATAGCGAGCGCGTGTTCATGCAGGTGCTGGAAGGCGGGCGCGAGGCGGTCAATGCGCTGTATGGCCAGATTTTGCGCGATCCACGCCACACCGACGTGATCTTGCTCGATTACGCAGAAATCAGCGAACGGCGCTACGCCGGCTGGACCATGGGGCAGGCGAACATGAGCAAGATCAACCCCTCGATCTTGCTGAAATACTCGCCGCTGCCGGCATTGAGCCCGCATTGCATGTCGGGCAAGATGTTGCTGGCCCTGATCGATGAATTGATGGCGACCGCCTCGATAGTCGGACGCACCTGAGCCGGCATCGCCGGAGTTGTTGGGCCGCGCCTACCCCGGGCGACGCGCTGACATCTGTTTAAAAGCATAGACCGGCATAGGTCGCGGCCACCGCGTCCGGCACCGGCGCATCGAGCGCGGCGCACACGCCGCGCAGCAGGTCGGCGCTTTCCTCCCCGATCTGGCCGTCCCGGCTGGCGGCCGCCAACATGGCGAGTATCAGGAAAGGCTTGGCCAGCGGCGCCAGCCGGTTCAATTTATCGAGCGCAGCCCTGACTTCGAAGAAATCGATGCTTGCCGCCGCGCGTAAATCGCCGGCCTGAAAACTCAGCTCAGGCAGTACCGCCGCCGCGCGCGCAAAAGCTTGCGCTTGCGCGCCGGCCTGGCTGTGCGCCACCAGCGACAGCAACAGCTGCACCTCCGGCCGGAGTGCGGACAAGGCGCCATAGCGTATCGCCAGCGCGCGCCCGGCGTGCGCGTCCAAGCGGCGCTCCAGCACGGTCTGCAGCACGAATTCGGCTTGCGTCATGTGCTGGTCGGCCGCGATCAGCTTAGGCGCCAGCGCCAGCAAGTCGGCCTTTTGTTTGGCCGTCAGCAGCTTCAGGGCCGGCATGCACAGGTCCAGCAAAGGCAGGCGCGCGCTGCGCGGCATGCGGTCGATTGGTGCCAGCAATTGCTCCGCCAACGCCGCCTGACTAGCCGCAAATTGCTGCAACAAGCCGCGCTGGCTGGCGTAGGCGTCGGCCTGGCTGCGATCCAGCAACAGCGCATACACCACGGCCTCCGCAGTGGCGCTATCGCGCGCCGCCTGCAACAGCGCCGGGCTTAGCTGCGGGCCGGACTGCGAGTGATGGCCGAAAGCCAGCGCCGCGGAATCGCTGACGCCCGGATCGGCCGACACCGCGTGCGCCGGTTGCGCCGCCTCGTAATTCCTGGCGCCGAAGCCGCCTTCCGGCAAACCGGCGGCCGGCTCTATGAGCTCGCCGGCATCGAGCATCTCGACCGAATGCCCGTACACGCGCCGCAATCTTTCCTGCAGCGGCGGGTGGGTGGCGAACAGGCCGGACAATAGATTCGGGCGGGCGGCGCCGAGAAACAGATGCGACAACTGCTCGGCATGCGGATTGTCTATGCGCGAGCCGCACTGGTTTTCCCGCGTCAGCCCGCCTATCTTGCGCAAGGCGCCGCCTATGCCGTCCGGGTTGCGCGTGAATTGCACGGAACTGGCATCGGCCAGGAATTCGCGCTGGCGCGAGACCGCCGATTTGATCAGGCGGCCGAAGAATATCCCGACGTAACCGATCACGAACAGGGCCGCCCCCAGCGCCAGCAGCACGACTTGCGCGGATGGCCCCTTGTCGTCGCGGCTGCGCGCAGAGCCGCCGAAACGCGAACCCCAGTACAGCAATTGCTGGCCGAAGCCGGCGATCATCTGGATGCCGAACAAAACGCCGATCAGCTTGATGTTCAGGCGCATGTCGCCGTTCAGGATATGGCTGAACTCGTGTCCGATCACGCCCTGCAATTCGTCGCGCGTCAGGCGGCTCAGGCTGCCATGCGTGACCGCCACCACCGCCTCGTTTTGCTGGTAGCCGGCGGCGAATGCGTTGATCGCGTCCTCTCTGTCCATGATGTACACGCGCGGGCAGGCGATGCCGGAAGCCAGCGCCATTTCCTCGACGATGTTCAACAGCCGGCGCTCCAGCAAATCCTGCGACGAGGGCAGCACCAGCCGTCCGCCGGCCATCTGCGCCACCGCGTCGCCGCCGTCGCGCAAGCGGTACATCTCGACCAGGGTGCCGCCGCCTATGAACAGCAAAGTAACGGCAGTATTGACGACGAAAAATCCGTGCGGATAGCTGTGCACGCCGGCGCCGCGGCTGCCGGCCGTCCACAGCCAGAGCAGCGCCAGGCTGCCGTTCACGGCCAGCACGATGGCCAGCACCGCCAGCAAAAACAGGAACAGTAATTTCCTGCTCTGGCGGTGGGCCTGATCTTGTTGTTCGAAAAAATCCATGCGGATTTCTGAGTGAAAGTAAGGAAAACGCAAATCAAATCTGACAGCGTCATTCCCGCGAAAGCGGGAATCCATGGTAATCAAATATTTATGTGGATCCCCGCTTTCGCGAGGATGACGACATCCGGCTAAATCCGTGCTTCCTAAGTGATTAGAAAGACACCTTGACCGCCTTGCGCTCTTCCGCCGACTCTGTCGCCTGCAGCAATTCGCCGGGATGGAAGCCGAAGGTACTCGCCAGGATGGAGCCGGGGAATTGCTGTATGCCGGTGTTGTACTGCATGACGCTGTCGTTATAAGCCTGGCGCGAAAACGCGATCTTGTTTTCGGTGCCGGTCAGCTCTTCGGTCAGCTGCATCATGTTTTGATTGGCTTTCAAGTCGGGATAGGCTTCCGACAGCGCGAACATCTTGCCCAGCGAAGCCGTCAATGTGCCCTCGGCCGCCGCCAGTTGCTGCACCGCAGCGGCGTCGGCAGGATCGGCACCCGCTTTAGCGTTGGCCGTGACCGCCTGATTGCGCGCGGAAATCACCGCTTCCAGCGTGCCGCGCTCGTGCTGCATATAGCCTTTCGCGACTTCCACCAGATTCGGGATCAGGTCGTAGCGCCGTTTCAGTTGCACGTCGATTTGCGAAAAAGCGTTTTTGAAGCGGTTGCGCAGACTGACCAGACGGTTATAGACGCCGACCGCCCAGAATACCAGCAAGGCCAGCAGCACCAACAGCACGATCATTGCAAACATGTTTTCTCCCAAAAAAAAAAGGCCGGATCGTGCCGGCCTGCTGTTTAATAATTGGTGTCGTTGGTTTTATTCGGCGACGCCGTGATTTCTTTCAACTCGGTTTCGCTGATGTATTCGAACACCTTGACCACCTTGCGCACACCGCTGACGCCGCGCGCCACTTCGGCCGCCAGCGCGCCTTCGCGCTGGGTCACGCGCCCCATCAGGTAGACGACGCCGGCCTCGGTCACGACCTTGTAGGCGCCGGCATAGATATCCTTGGTGTCGACCAGCGAAGCCTTGACCTTGGTGGTGATCAGGGTGTCGTTCGAGCGTGCCGCAAAACTCGAGACGCCGGCGATCTGCAGTTCATTGGTGACGGCGCTGACGCCTTCCACCGCGCGCATTTCGCGCTCGGCCTGCGCCTTGGCATTTTCATCCGGCACTTCACCGGTCAGCAAGGCGTGGCGGTTGAAAGCGGTGACATTGATGTGGGAAGCTCCGCCCAAAACGCGCGACAAGCGCACTTCGCCCTTCAGGACGATGGCCTTGTCTTCGGTCTGGGCGCCGAACGTGCGCCTGTCCGTCGCGGCGAAAGTGCCGACCACGGCGCTGCCGACCGCCAATTCCACGCAACCTTGCAAGCTGAGCGCCGCCGCACAGCTGAGGCTGAGCACGGCCAGCGTGCGTGCCAGTTTTCCTGCATTCTTATTCATCTGCATCCCCTCCGAATAGCGCGGCATCGATGCCGTCGCATAAACAATGTATGGTCAATAAATGTACTTCCTGTATGCGCGCCGTCCTGTCGTGCGGCACGCAGATATGCACGTCGGCATCGCTCAGCAGTTTCCCGATTTCGCCGCCGCCCTTGCCGGTCAGCGCCACTACCCGCATATCGCGCTCGAGGGCGGCGTTGACGGCGTTCACCACGCTGACCGAATTGCCCGAGGTGGATAGCGCCAGCAAGATATCGCCGGACTGGCCGAACGCTTGCACTTGCTTGGAAAACACTTCCTGAAAACTGTAATCGTTGGCGACCGCCGTCAAGATCGAGGTATCGGTGGTCAGCGCCAGCGCCGGTAAAGGCAGGCGTTCGCGCTCGAAACGACCGACCAGCTCGGCCGCAAAATGCTGGCAATCGGCGGCTGAGCCGCCATTGCCGCAAGCGAGTATCTTGTTGCCGTTAGACAGAGCCGCAAACATAAGTTCCACGGCCTCGGAGATAGGCGGCGCCAGTTCGGCGGCGGCCTGGATTTTGAGTTCGGCACTTTCGTGGAAGTGCGCCAGTATGCGTTGATTTGTCATGCAGCAGATTATATCGGAGTCGCAGGCGCTTCAGGCGACGATGATATTCTGCAGCCAGCGCAGTTGCGCGCCGTCCAGCGCGACCAGGTCGAAGCGGCAAGCCGGCTGCCCTTGCTGTCTTTGCAGGTAAACCTGGGCCGCATGCACCAGCCGGCGCTGCTTGGCCGGCGTCACGCTGGCGACGGCGCCGCCGAAAGCCATGGAACTGCGCTGCCTGACTTCGACAAACACCAGCGTCGCCCCATCTTGCATGATGAGGTCGATTTCGCCGCCCTTGCATAAAAAATTCTGCTGCACCAGCTTCAGGCCGGCCGCCTGCAGGTAAGCCAGCGCCTGCGCCTCGCCTTCGTCGCCGCGGCGGCGCAGGCTGGTACGCTTGTCTTCCGGCGCGGCGGCCGGCATGGGTTCGCGCCTCATAGGCGTACAATCCAGGTTCGATCAAACATGGGGAAACCTCCTGCATGAGCACTACCGACACCGCGCTGTCTGTCAGCGCGACCATCAACGACGCCGTGCGCCGGCAACATTATCCGGCCGGCACATTATATGTAGTTGCCACGCCGATAGGAAATGTCGCCGACATTTCCTTGCGCGCCCTGCACTTGCTGGCGCTGGCCGATGCGATCGCCTGCGAAGATACGCGCAATAGCGCGCAATTGCTGGCGCGCTACGGCATCAGCAAACCGCTGCTGGCGGCCCATCAGCATAACGAACGCGAAGTCGCGGAAAAGATTATCAGTCGGCTGCAAGCCGGCGAACGCATCGCGCTGGTGTCGGACGCCGGCACCCCGGGCGTGTCCGACCCCGGCGCCAGGATCGTCGATGCGGTGCAACAAGCCGGCCTGCAAGTCAGCCCCTTGCCGGGCGCTTCGGCCGCGATCGCCGCCTTGTCGGCCAGCGGCCTGATCCACGACCGCTTTTATTTCGTCGGCTTCTTGCCGGCCAAGGCCGGCCAGCGCGACAGCAGCCTGCGCGCGCTGCAAAATATTCCCGCCACCCTGGTTTTTTACGAAGCGCCGCACCGCATCAGCGATACCGTGCAAGCCTTGCTGCAAATTTTCGGCCCCGAGCGCCGCATCGTGCTGGCGCGCGAACTGACCAAACTGTTCGAGGAAATCGAGCGCTGCACTCTGGGCGAAGCGCCGGCCTGGCTGGCCGCCGACGCGCATAGGGAAAAAGGTGAATACGTCGTCTTGCTGGAAGCCGCGCCCGTATCCGAAGACGAGCAAGACCTGGAAGCGCGCCGCGTGCTGGCCATCTTGCTGGAAGAATGTTCGGTCAAGCAGGCGGCCGCGCTGGCGGCGCAATTGACCGGGTTGAAGAAAAACGCCTTGTACCAGCTGGCGCTGGAGATGAAGCAAGAGAACCCCTAAGCAGCCCCCTGCTTTTGATATTTTACGGGGAGTATATTAAAAAAACACGCTATCGTCAGCGTAGCTAAAGGGCTTTAAAAAATACTCCCCCTCAGTATTTTTAGCCGGCGGGAAGGGCGGAAACGGCCGGCGACCGCCAAAGCCTCAGCGCTGCAGCACCAGCGGCCGGGCGATGCCGAGTTCGCCGGCCTGAGCCAGCGCCGCCGCGGCTTCGCTACGGCTGCCGAAAGGGCCGCTGAGCAGGCGGTACAGGCTGCCCTGCTGCACGATATCGAGTGCGGCGAATGCGGCGAAAGCGGGCAGACGGGCTTGCGCTTTCAGGCGCGTCATCACGCTCTCGGCATTGGCGCGGATCGCATAGGCGCCGAGCTGCAGGTAAAAACCGCCGCCCGCGGGCTGCACCTTTTCCGCCGGCTTGTCCTGCGCCGCCAGCACGTCGTCGGGCGACATGGCCGTTTTTTCGACCGGCGTCGTTGCTGCGACGGCCGCCGCCGGCTGGTTCTTGCGGTTTTCCGCCATGCGCTCTATGTCGGACGGCAACAGGCGCTCGACTTCGATCTGGCTGCTGCCCTTGCCGAGCAGATCGAGCTTGAGGGCGGCGGTGTAAGACAAGTCGATGATGCGGCTGGAATGAAAAGGCCCGCGGTCGTTGATGCGCACGATGATCTGCTTGCCGTTGGCCAGATTCGTCACGCGTGCATAAGAGGGTATCGGCAGGGTGGGATGGGCGGCGGTGATCTTGTACATGTCGTACAACTCGCCGGACGAGGTTTTTTGCCCGTGGAATTTCTTGCCGTACCAGCTGCCTATGCCGCGCTGGACCAACGGCGTCGTATTGTCGGCCAGCGGCGTGTAAGTCTTGCCGAACACCGCGTAAGGTTTGTTGCCGCTGCGCGAAAAATCTTCCAGCACCGGGATAGGATCGACCGTGTTTTCCAGGCCGGGCGGCGGGTTGTCGCCGGGGCCGTCGTCCTTGTAATACGCGCCGCGCCCGGAGCCGGCTTTCGGCAAGGCCGCTGCCGGCGTGGGCACAGACTTGGCGGCCGGCGGACGCGCGCTGTCGGCGCCGGGCTGTTTGGGCGCGCTGCCGCAAGCGGCCAGCACCAGCAGCGGCGCGCTGGCCAGCAGCAGCCTGAGCTTGCCCGGCGCCGAGCTTGTCGCAAGATTCATGTCTGCACCAGTTTCCGGTTACGCTGCACACTCATCAGGATCCCCGCCGCTATGCCCAAAGTCAGCAAGGCGGTGCCGCCGTAACTCATGAACGGCAAGGGCACGCCGACCACCGGCACGATGCCGCTGACCATGCCCATGTTCACGAAGGCATAGGTGAAGAATATCATGGTCATCGCGCCGGCCAGCAAGCGCGCGAACAGGGTGGCCGCATTCGCCGCGATCATCAGGCAACGCACGATCAGCAGGAAATACAGGCTCACCAGCACCAGGTTGCCGATGAAGCCGAACTCTTCCGAAAACACGGCAAAGATGAAATCGGTGGTGTGCTCCGGAATAAATTCCAGATGGGCCTGGGTGCCTTTCAGCCAGCCCTTGCCATGCAAGCCGCCGGAGCCGATGGCGATAGTGGATTGGATGATGTGGAAGCCTTTGCCTAGCGGATCGCGGTTCGGATCGAGCATGGTCAGCACGCGGTCGCGCTGGAAATCGTGCAGCATGGGCCAGATCACGGTCGGGATGAGCACAGCCGCCGCCGCGCCCAGCGACAGCATGAACTTCCAGGACAAGCCGGCCAGAAACACCACGGCAAAGCCGGCCGCCACTACCAGCGTGGCAGTGCCGAGATCGGGCTGCCTGGCGATCAGGCCGACCGGGATGCCGAGGATCACGGCCGCGACCACGAAATCGCGCCAGCGCAAGGCGCCTTCGCGCTTCTGGAAATACCAGGCCAGCATCAGCGGCACGGCGATCTTCATCATTTCGGACGGCTGTATCACCACGCCCACATTCAGCCAGCGGCGCGCGCCTTTCTTGATCAGGCCGAAGGCCGCCACCGCCAGCAGCAGGGCGATGCCGAACGTATACACGGGAATTGCAAAGCGCATCAGGGTCTGCGGCGGGATATTCGCCACCAGCCACATCACGCCAAAGCAGATCACAATATTGCGCAGCTGGTCTTCGACCCGGCCCGGGAAATCGATGCCAGCCGAATACAGGGTGACGATGCCGATGGACATAATCAGGAAAATCAAGATCGCCAGCGTGGCGTCGAACACCATGATGCGGGAGCGTAGCGCGCGCCAGCTGATGCCTCGTTTTTGCATATTATTCCTTGTTCCCCGGCGTCTCGCCGCCCGGTTTCGGCCCGCCTTCGGATTCGGCGTCGGCCTTGATCTCCGACTCGGCGCGCACCGTCAGAGCGTCGCTCTTGACTACCGGCGACGTATCTTTCTCTTGCGGCTTCTTGCCGAGCAGGTAGTAATCGAGCGCCTTGCGCACGATAGGCGCGGCCGCCTCGGAGCCGAAACCGCCGTTTTCGACCACGATCGCCAGTGCGATGCGCGGCTGCTCGGCCGGCGCAAACGCAATGTACAGCGAATGGTCGCGCTGGCGCTCAGCGGTGCGTTTGGCGTCGTATTTCTCGCCCTTCTTCAGGCCCACCACCTGGGCCGTGCCGGTCTTGCCGGCCGAGACATATTCGGCATTCAGGAAGGCCACGCGCGACGTGCCCTCGCGCGGTACGCCGGCCATGGCTAGCTTGATGATGTCGATATTTTCCTGCCTGAGCGGAATGCGGTAACTTTCCTTGGGCACGGTCGGCGTGCGCTGCCGGCTTTGCGGGTCTTCCATCATCTTCACCAGATGCGGTTTCATCACCACGCCGTTATTCGCCAGCGTCGCCATCGCATGCGCCAGCTGCAGAGGGGTGAAGGTGTTATAGCCCTGGCCTATGCCTAGCGAAATCGTTTCGCCGGCATACCATTTCTGTTGCGCGGCTTTTTTATACACGCTGCGCTTCCAGGCGGTGGACGGTAGCACCCCGCTCTTTTCATGCTCGAGATCGATGCCGGTTTTCTGCCCGAAGCCGAACGGTTGCATGAAATCGTGAATGGCATCGACCCCGAGATCGTTGGCCAGCATGTAGTAATAGGTATCGCAAGATTGCACGATGGAGCGGTACATATCGACCATGCCGTGCCCGCCCGGTTTATCGTCGTTGAAACGGTGACCACCGAACATGAAGTAGCCCTGATCGGCAATCGCCTGCGCCGGATGGCGCTTGCCGAGTTCGAGCGCCGCCAGCGCCATGTACGGCTTATAAGTGGAGCCGGGCGGATAGGCGCCCGACAAGGGCCGGTTCAGCAGCGGCCGGTCTTCCGAGGTGTTCAGCTCGTTCCAGCTTTGCTGATCGATGCCTTCGACGAACAGATTCGGGTCGTAAGTCGGCTTGGAGACGAAGGCCAGCACGTCGCCGGTAGCCGGCTCTATCGCCACCAGCGCGCCGCGGCGCTCGCCGAACGCGTCTTCCACCACTTTCTGCAATTCTATGTCGACCGACAGAATCAGGTTCTTGCCGGACGTCGGCGCGGTGCGCGACAGGGTGCGCACCGCGCGGCCACCGGCCGAGACTTCGACTTCCTCGAAGCCGGTAGTGCCGTGCAGGATTTTTTCGTAACTTTTTTCCAGGCCTTCCTTGCCGATATAGTCGGTGCCGTTGTAATTGGCGGCGTCTTCCATCTCGTCGATAATCTCTGCGTCTTTCTGGCTGATGCGGCCGATGTAGCCGATCACATGCGAAGCGATATCGCTGAGCGGATATTGGCGGAACAGCCTGGCCTGGATATCCACGCCGGGAAAGCGAAAGTGCTGGGCCGTGAAACGCGCCACCTCCTCATCGGTCAGGCGGGTGCGTATCGGCAAGCTCTCGAAACTCTTCGATTCTTCCAGCAACTTGCGGAAATGCTTGCGGTGCTTGGGCTGAATATCGACCAGTTGCGCCAGTTCGTCGATCAGCACATCCATATCTTGCCGGATTTTGGAAGGCGTGATTTCCAGCGTGTAGGCAGAATAATTGCGCGCCAGAATGACGCCGTTACGATCGAGAATCAGGCCGCGATTCGGCACGATGGGCACGACGTCGATGCGGTTTTCATCGGCCAGCAACACATAATCGTCGTGCTTGACGATCTGCAGCCAGACGAAACGCGAGACCAGCGCCAGAAAGCAGACGAACACGAAGACCCCGATGAACAGCAAGCGCATGCGGAATAAATACAGTTCGCGTTCGGTGTTCTTCAGTTCAGTCATGATCGGGAAATGGGCCTACACAAACAACGGGTAATCGCGAAACAGCCGGTTCAGATCGGCCGCGTATGGTCTTTGTCTATCGCACGGCGCTGCGGCGCCAGCAATAAAACGGTTGCCAGCGGCCACAACAGGGTGGTGACCAGGCTTTCGGAAAAATACAGCCAGCCAGGAAAATGCGCATCGGGCGCCACCAGCAAGCGCACCGTCACTTGCACGCTCTGCACGAACAAAAACAGCGGCAACACGTGCAGCGCCTGCATCAGCGGATGAAACCACAATACCCGGCGGTGGATGGTGATCGCGAAATACGACAGCAGGGTATAGGCCAACGCATTCTCGCCCAGATGGATCGCATCGTGCACGTCCATCAGCAAACCCATCGCGAAAGCCACACCTATGCCGACCTTGCGCGGCTGATGGATGCTCCAGAACACCAGCACCAGCGCGACGAAATCGGGCACGCCCATCCAGCCGCCCCAGGGCAGGAAATTCAGGAAAAAAGCGAGGACAAGGCTGAACGCGATAAACGCGGAGCTGACCGGCAACAGGATGTAATGCGGATGGTTCATGGTGCGACTTCCTTGCCGGTGACGGGCGCCGCCTGCGGCGCCGTTGCCGGCTTAGCGTCGGGCGCAGGCAAGGCCGCATCGCGCGTCACCTTGCGGTTCAGTTTTTCCTTTTTCGCGCGCACCTCTTCGGTATCGGGGCGCGGCAGGTTGTCGGTGGCGACCAGCAACACCAGCAACTGCTTGTGCCGGTCTATGCCGGCCGCCGGCGCGCACAGGATATTTTCAAACGGGGTAGTAGCCTTGTGCTCGACTTGCATGACCTTGGCCACCGCCAGGCCGGCCGGATAGACGCCGTCGATACCGGAAGTAATCAGCTGGTCGCCAGTTTGCACGTCGGCATTAGTGGTCAGTCGCATGTCCAGGTAAGCTGACTGGCCGCGCCCGTAAGCCACGCTGCGCAAGCCGTTGCGCGCGATCTGCACCGGTATCGCCTGGTTCTTGTCGGTCAACAGAGTGACTTCCGCCGTCAGCGGAAATACCCGCGTGATCTGCCCTACCACGCCCTGATCGTCGATCACCGGCTGCGCCAGCGCCAGCCCGTGCTTGAGGCCGCGATCGATGATGACCTTGCGGGTGGACGGGTCGCGCGCATCGTAGATGATTTCCGCCAGCACCGACTTGACCGGCAAGCGTTCGCGCGCATCGAGCAATTTGCGCAAATGGGCGTTTTCCGCCGCCAGCTGCGCGTTTTGCTGCATGCTGTCGGCATTCGAGATCTGTTGCCGTTTCAGCGCGAGATTTTCCTTTTCCAGCGCCGAAGTGGAGACGAAATAGTCAGAGATGCGCAAGGCCGCATCGCGCGGCATGACGGCCACCATCTGCACCGGATACAGCACCGTACCCAGCACCTGGCGCACCAGGGTCAGCGACTTGAGGCGGGCATCCACCACCAGCAGAAAAATCGCCAGAACGGCAAAAAACATCACCCTGGCGCGGGCCGAAGCGCCTTGCTTGAACAGGGGTGGCGGGCTGTATTCCATGCGTTTGTCAGCAGATCATCTGAATTCAGAAAACACAAACACGGTAAGGGCAGCTACTGTTGAGCGCTGCACTTACCGTGTCGCAGGCATAGCGGTTTTATTCGTAAGAGAAAATGGAACCTAGCTTATCCATGCGCTCGAGCGCCATGCCGGAACCGCGCACCACGCAAGTCAGCGGGTCTTCGGCCACGATCACCGGCAAGCCGGTTTCTTCCATCAGCAGGCGATCGAGGTCGCGCAGCAAGGCGCCGCCGCCGGTCAGCATCATGCCTTTTTCGGCGATGTCGGCGCCGAGTTCGGGCGGGGTCTGTTCCAGCGCATTCTTGACGGCGGACACGATGTTATTGAGCGGATCGGTCAGCGCTTCCAGGATTTCATTGCTGGAAATCGTGAACGAGCGCGGGATGCCTTCCGACAGATTGCGGCCCTTGACTTCCATTTCCTTGACTTCGGAACCAGGGAAAGCCGAACCGATCGCCTTCTTGATCGCTTCCGCGGTCTGCTCGCCGATCAGCATGCCGTAGTTGCGGCGGATATAGTTGACGATCGCCTCGTCGAACTTGTCGCCGCCGACGCGCACCGAACCCTTGTACACCATGCCGCCCAGCGAGATGATGCCGACTTCGGTGGTGCCGCCGCCGATATCCACCACCATAGAGCCGGTCGCATCCGACACCGGCAAGCCGGCGCCGATCGCGGCTGCCATCGGTTCTTCGATCAGGTACACCTGGGAAGCACCGGCGCCCAGCGCCGATTCACGGATCGCGCGGCGCTCGACCTGGGTCGAGCCGCAAGGCACGCAAATGATGATGCGCGGTGAAGGCTTGAAGAATTTCGTGTCGTGCACCATGCGGATGAATTGCTTCAGCATCTGCTCGGTCACGGTAAAGTCGGCGATCACGCCGTCTTTCATCGGGCGGATTGCCTCAATATTGCCGGGCACCTTGCCCAGCATCTGCTTGGCTTCCTTGCCGACCGCCTGGATGGTTTTCTTGCCGTTCGGGCCGCCTTCCTGGCGGATCGCCACCACCGAAGGTTCGTCCAGCACGATGCCCTGGCTGCGCACATAAATCAGGGTATTGGCGGTACCGAGGTCGATCGCCAGATCGTTCGAAAAATAACTACGTAAGAAACCAAACATGTATTGTCCTGTATTTAACTATGTAGGCACGGACCTAGCCGCGACTGAATTCGTGAGCCCGTGCAAAAACCTGCAATTCGGGGCATTAACCCGCCATTCTACCTTATAATCTGGGTAAATTTATTCGTTAAGTAGCCTAAAAAAAGCACTGGCGAATTTTGTATTTATTGACACTTTTTTGCGCAGACTTGCGCCCATAAACCATGTCACTGACACTCACTGATGTAAAGCGCATTGCCAATCTGGCAAAGCTGGAAATTTCCGAGGCCGAGGCCGGCGCCACGCTGGACAAACTGAACGGTATTTTCTCGCTGGTCGAGCAACTGAAGGCGGTGGACACCACCGGCGTCGCCCCGCTCAGCCATCCTATCGCCGCCTTGCTGCCCGAGCTGGCGCTGCGCCTGCGCGCAGACGTGGTCAGCGAAACCGACCACCGCGCCGAATACCAGCAACCGGCCCCGGCCACCGAAGACGGCCTGTATCTGGTGCCCAAGGTCATAGAATAAGCGGATAAACCACATGCATACCAAGACCCTCTCGCAATTATCGAGCCTGCTGCACAGCAAGCAGCTGTCCGCCACCGAACTGGCGCAACATTATCTGAAGCGCATCGCCGCCAGCGAGCTGAATGCATTTTTGCACGTCGATGCGGCGCTGACTTTGCAACAAGCCGCCGCCGCCGACGCCCGTCTGGCCAGCGGCGACGTGAGCGCGCTGACCGGCATCCCGATCGCGCACAAGGACATCTTCGTGACGCGCGACTGGCGCTCTACCGCCGGCTCGCGCATGCTGGAAAATTACGTCAGCCCTTTCGATGCGACTGTCGTCGAGCAATGCAAGCAAGCCGGCATGGTTACTCTGGGCAAACTCAATTGCGATGAATTCGCCATGGGTTCCTCGAACGAGAATTCGTATTTCGGCGCAGTGAAAAATCCCTGGGATAGACGCGCGGTGCCGGGCGGCTCGTCCGGCGGCTCGGCCGCCGCGATTGCGGCGCGTCTGACGCCGGCCGCGACCGCCACCGACACCGGCGGCTCGATCCGCCAGCCGGCGGCGTTTTGCGGCGTGACCGGCATCAAGCCGACCTACGGCAGCGTTTCGCGTTTCGGCATGATCGCGTTTGCCTCTTCGCTCGATCAGGGCGGCCCGATCGCCCAGACCGCCGAAGATTGCGGCTTGCTGTTGAACGCCATGGCCGGGTTCGACCCCAAAGATTCGACTTCGCTCGAACGCAGCAAAGAAGATTTCAACCGCGACCTGAACCAGTCGTTGCAAGGCTTGCGCATCGGTGTGCCGCGCGAATTCTTCGGCCCCGGCCTGGCGGCCGACGTCGAACAGGCGGTGCGCGCCGCGCTGGCCGAATATGAAAAACTCGGCGCCACCCTGGTCGAAATTTCCCTGCCGAAAACCGAGCTGTCGATCCCTGTATATTACGTGATCGCGCCGGCCGAAGCCTCCTCCAACCTGAGCCGCTTCGACGGCGTGCGCTACGGCCACCGCGCGGCCGACTACAAAGACTTGAACGACATGTACCGCAAGTCGCGCAGCGAAGGTTTCGGCGCCGAAGTCAAGCGCCGCATCCTGGTCGGCACCTATGTGCTGTCGCACGGTTATTACGACGCCTATTATCTGCAGGCGCAAAAAATCCGCCGCCTGATCGCCGAGGATTTCGCCGCCGCCTTCCGGCAATGCGACGTCATCATGGGCCCGGTCGCACCGACTGTGGCCTGGGATCTGGGCGCGCAGACCGACGATCCGGTCGCCAATTACCTGGCCGATATTTTCACCTTATCGACCAGCCTGGCCGGCTTGCCCGGCATGTCCATCCCTTGCGGTTACGGCCAGGGTGAAAAAAATGCGCAGCGCCCGGTCGGCCTGCAATTGATAGGCAATTATTTCGACGAAGCGCGCTTGCTGAATGTCGCGCATCAGTACCAGCAAGTCACCGACTGGCACCAGCGCGCGCCGGCATGAAACTGCGGCGCTTCCTGTGCGCGCCCGGCGCTGTGCGGTTCGCGCAAGAATTTTTCGGCATTGACGGTCGATCTCAAGACCGGTCTGTGTCGCTACGATGAATAAAGGAATGATTATGCAATGGGAAGTCGTTATCGGGTTTGAGACCCACGCCCAACTCAAGACCCAGTCCAAAATTTTTAGCGGCTCGTCGACCCGGTTCGGGGCCGAGCCTAACACCCAGGCCAGCGTGGTCGACCTGGCCTTGCCCGGCTCGCTGCCGGTGATGAACAAGGGTGCGGTGGAAAAAGCCATCCAGTTCGGCCTGGCGGTCGGCGCCACGATAGCGCCGGAATCGATTTTCGCGCGCAAGAATTACTTCTATCCCGATTCGCCGAAAGGCTACCAGATCAGCCAGTTCGAGATCCCGGTGGTGCAAGGCGGCCAGGTTTCCTGCGTGCTCGAAAAAGACGGCAAGAGCGAAGTCAAGGTCATACAATTGACGCGCGCCCATCTGGAAGAAGACGCCGGCAAATCGCTGCATGAAGACTACCACGGCATGACCGGCATCGACTTAAACCGCGCCGGCACGCCCTTGCTGGAAATCGTCACCGAACCGGTGATGCGCAGCGCGGCCGAAGCGGTCGCTTATGCCAAGGCGCTGCATTCGCTGGTGATGTGGCTCGATATCTGCGACGGCAATATGCAGGAAGGCTCGTTCCGCTGCGACGCCAACGTCTCGGTGCGCCCGCTCGGCCAGAAAGAATTCGGCACCCGTTGCGAAGTCAAGAACCTGAACTCGTTCCGCTTCCTGGAAGAAGCGATCAACTACGAAGTGCGGCGCCAGATCGAACTGATCGAAGACGGCGGCACGGTGGTGCAGGAAACCCGCTTGTACGACCCCGATCGCAAGGAAACCCGTCCGCTGCGCAGCAAGGAAGACGCCCAGGATTACCGCTACTTCCCCGACCCCGACCTGCCGCCGCTGAAGATAGACGCGGCCTGGATAGAACAAGTGCGCAGCAGCATGCCGGAACTGCCGAGCGCGATGCGCGCGCGCTTCGTCAGCGCATATGCACTGTCCGAGTACGACGCGACAGTGCTGACGCAGTCCAAGGCCATGGCGACGTACTTCGAAGCCGTGGTGATAGCCGCCGGCGCGGCGCAAGCCAAACCGGCCGCCAACTGGCTGATGGGCGACGTCTCGCGCCGCATGAACCTGGACGGCAAGACTTTCGAGCAATGCCCGGTACCGGCCGCAGCGCTGGCCACCATGCTGGCGCGCATCGCCGACAACACGATCTCGAATAGCGGCGCGAAACAGGTGTTTGAAGCACTGTGGAATGCGCCGCAAAATCCAGACGGCACACGCTCGCTGCAGGAAGTCGACGACATCATCGCCGCCAAAGGCCTGAAGCAAATCTCCGACCTCGGCGCGCTGGAAAAAATCATCGACGAAGTGATGGCCGCCAACCAGCAATCGGTAGACGAATACCGCGCCGGCAAGGAAAAGGCGTTCAACTCGCTGGTTGGCCAGGCGATGAAAGCCACCAAGGGCAAGGGCAATCCGGCCCAGGTGAACGAACTGTTGAAAAAGAAACTGGCGGGCTGATCCCGCATTCGCAAAGAGGTTCTATTTTGAAAAATTTACGCCAAGAATTCATCCAATTTTCGGTGCAGGCCGGCGTCATCCGCTTCGGCGAATTCGTCACCAAGGCCGGCCGCAACTCGCCGTACTTCTTTAACGCCGGCCTGTTCAACGACGGCGCCAATCTCGGCAAGCTGGCCGAATTTTACGCGCGGACCCTGCTTGATTCCGGCATAGAATTCGACATGCTGTTCGGCCCCGCCTACAAGGGCATCACCCTGGCCTCCGCCACCGCGGTCGCGCTGGCGGCCAAGGGGCGCAACGCGCCGTTCGCCTACAACCGCAAGGAAGCCAAGGATCACGGCGAAGGCGGCACCATCGTCGGCGCCAAACTGCAAGGCAAGGTCGTCATCATCGACGACGTCATCTCGGCTGGCACCTCGGTGCGCGAATCGGTGGAAATGATACGCGCCGCCGGCGCCACCCCCTGCGCCGTCCTGATCGCCCTCGACCGCATGGAGCGCTCGGGCAAGGACGACGCCCTGTCGGCCCATTCGGCAGTGCAGGAAGTCAGCGAAACCTACCACATGCCGGTGGTATCGATAGGCAACCTGAACGACTTGTTCGATTACATCTCAGCCGCCGGCGCCGACGCCCAACTCGCGCAACACCAGGCGGCGGTGGCGGCTTATCGGCAGAGGTATGGGGCGGTGTAATTTTTGCCGAAGTGATTGCTCATAATCTAATGAGTCACTTTTTTGTTTATCAACACGACATCCACATCAAGGTCTAATCGTTTGCAACGATTAGTTGTGTCCTGGCGCTGTTTGCCGTATTCGCCATGCCCGCCGTGTTTACAAAACACTTTTCAGTACTGTGAACGACGCAAGCTTGGCGATATGTGTTGATCCGTCCGCGCTTAAAGTATCGTTCGAGGAACGGGGACTCCCTTCATGCTATTACCTTGAGTTTCTCAGATTAAAAAATCAATCTTTTCATAATTATCTCGGGGTTTTCTCATTGTTCGTATTAAATCATGGCATGAGTAACTGCAATCTATCGCATCCAATAACTATCACTAAGTCAAAGTTAGCTTTTTTATCGAAAAATTTGAAAGTCACCGATGTCTAAACCGTCTGCATTTCGCATTTGTACTAAAAAAATTATTCTGATTGTTTGGGTGCTTATTGGCGTAACGGGATGCGGTGGTTCTGGCGCAGGAGGAGATGGCGCTACTGTTTCGCCTTTAGAGCAAAACCAAATTCAAGTTGACACTAGTATTAACTCGACGGTTTCGACGACCCTGGGTCAGCAGTTAGACGATTTCGCTGCTTTTGATCAATTGCATGGAACTGCTTCTTTACTCTCCCTTCATCCTGACTGGTTCCGTATTCATGCTGGTGCAGATAGCGACATTCTTCCAGAACCGTCTCCCCGCAATGGTCAAGCGGCTTGGGATTTTACTGCTCTGAATCGCCTTGTCGAAATTGCCTATCAGGCGCACGCGAAACCCATTCTGAACGTGCGCCACGCGCCCGTATCATTGTCGACATGTGCCACTTTCCACGAAAAAATTGGCTTCTTAAACGATTCCAGTTTTGGTGAATTTGCCGATTATATGGCGGCCCTGGTTGCATATTACAACCTTGGCAGCTTTACTGACGCATCCGGCGTTCACTTAAATCCCTATGGCAGCGCTCATCGCATTGATTATTGGGAGCTTTGGAATGAACCAGAATTAACGTACGAATTTCCTTGTCTGAAGGCGCAGCTAAATCAAGCAGCACTCAATGAGGCGGAGTTTGTCTCCATGTGGGCCATTACCACGCAGCGTATGCGCGCTGTCGACCCGACAGTTAAATTTGTCGGACCGTCAGTCTCTGACCCTAGGAATATGAGCTATATGAAAGCTGTACTCACACAGCGTTTTTCTCCTGACGTGATATCAGTGCACGGATATGCGGGTCCCAATACCGCCCAAGATATTGAACTGCTGCATGGAGGCGGCGATGCGATTGGAATTGACGGTATCTCAGTGGCGATAAAGAACGTGCTTGCGGTACTCGATGCCAACGGACTTCCGAAGATTCCCTTACTGTTAGATGAATACAATGTAAGTCCCGATGAAAGTGATGATCCGTTTAGTCGAGGCTGGAACAATTTTGGAGTCGCATTGGGTGGCTCAATGTTCATTAAAAATGCACTGCTTTCAGGTACCCATTCAATTGGATTCATCCCATTTCAATTTGTTGAAGCGGGTGCGCAACGTTTATCCGCAATTAGCCCGCAGACTGGTATGCCTTTGCTTACGTATTGGCGTGATAGCTTGATTCGACAAGCGGCGCAAACGGGAGATCGCTCACTGAAGGTTGGCACATCCAGCCAGGCGGACGTATTAGCATTGCTACATGGCGATGGCTCAAGTATCAGCGTTTTGATTGCCAATTCGTATGTTGCTGCCACCGGAAAAGGAACTCAAGGTGAGAACCTGTCACTACAATTAAAAGTGAACCCACTATCTGGAAAGCAAGCAAAATCTATCTCTGTTACTGTAATTGACGGATCGACAAATCCGGTGACTGGGCCAGTAGCCGTAACAAAAGATCCACTGGCGAATCCTACGATCAATTTTCAAGGATATGGTTTGGCGTTGGTTGAGTTGAAATATTAGAAGCTGTCTCGAAAAAATTTCATCGTAGTTTTGCAAGCATAAGTCGCAGCATAGCGATCCTCGGAATTTTTCAAGCTAGTTGTCGCCTAATTTCGTAGTTCAGGCCGCTTTTTTTAGTGCGCGCCGATCTTCCTCCATGTTCTTGTTCGGT
>JACPWS010000022.1 GCA_016196925.1 Burkholderiales bacterium
AGACCGGTTCCGCCATCACCTGGAAATACCCGAGCTGTCTGCTGCGCGGCGACGATAGCATAGGCGAATTCTATTCGGTGGCGCTGACTGCCAACCGTCAGCAAGCCGACACCGGCTCGAAGATGGTGCACATCGGGCGCAATACGCGCAGCACGATCATTTCCAAGGGCATTTCCGCCGGCCACGGGCAAAACGCTTATCGCGGCCTGGTCAAGGTGCTGAAATCGGCCGAAGGCGCGCGCAATTATACCCAGTGCGATTCCTTGTTGCTGGGCGAGCAGTGCGGCGCGCAAACCTTGCCCTACATCGAAGTTAAGAATCCGACCGCGCGCGTCGAACACGAAGCTTCCACCTCGCGCATAGGCGAAGACCAGCTGTTTTATTGCATGCAACGCGGCATCTCGGCGGAGGACGCGGTGGCGATGATAGTGAATGGATTTTGCAAGGAAGTGTTCAAGCAATTGCCAATGGAATTCGCCGTGGAAGCGCAAAAATTATTGAACGTCAGCCTGGAAGGCAGCGTCGGCTGAGGCTATGCCGTGGAGCGCATCATGTTGGAAATCCAAAACTTAAAAGTCGAGGTCGCTGCCAAGCCCATCTTGCGCGGCATTAACCTCAGCGTCAATGCCGGTGAGGTGCATGCGATCATGGGGCCGAACGGCTCCGGGAAAAGCACGCTGGCGCAAGTGCTGGCCGGGCGCGACAGCTTTAAGGTCAGCGGCGGCAGCGTGCTGTACCAGGGGCAGGACTTGCTGGCGCTGGCGCCCGAACTGCGCGCCCGCGCCGGCCTGTTCCTGGCCTTCCAGTACCCGATCGAGATACCCGGCGTCAGCAATGTCTATCTGCTGAAGGCGGCGCTGAACAATCTACGCCAGCATCGCGGCTTGCCTGCGCTGGATGCGATCGATTTCCTCAATCTGGTCCGCGCCAAGATGGAAATGATGGAAATGAAGGAAGAGCTACTGTACCGCGCCGTCAACGAGGGCTTTTCCGGCGGCGAAAAGAAACGCAATGAAATCCTGCAAATGCTGGTGCTGGAACCGACGCTGGCTATCCTCGACGAAACCGATTCCGGACTCGATATCGACGCCCTGCAAGTCGTGGCCAGGGGCATCAATTCCGTGCGCAGCGCCGAGCGCGCGATTATCCTGGTGACCCACTACCAGCGCCTGCTCGATTATGTGGTGCCGGATTATGTGCACGTCTTATCGCAAGGAAAAATCGCCAGATCGGGCGGCAAGGAACTCGCGCTGGAACTCGAGCAGCGCGGCTACGGCTGGCTGGAAGCCGGCGTGGCAAGCGAGGCGATGCCGTGAACAGCCCTGCCCGCGATTATTATCAGGATGAATTCCGGCGCAATGCGGCGCGTTTGCCGGGCGCCGGCCTGCCCTGGCTGCGCCGCGCGCGCGCCGAAGCGATGGAGCGGTTTGCGGCAAGCGGCTTCCCCGGCTTGCGCGATGAAGAATGGAAATACACCAGCCTGGCGGCGCTGGAAAGACTAGCCTTCCCGCCCTCTCCTGTCCAGCGCGCCGACTGCGCGGTGGCGGCAGCGCTGCTGGCGACGCTGCAGTTGGCGCCCGGCGCCGCGCATTTGCTGGTATTTTGCGACGGCCGCCATGCGCCGGCCTTATCGACGCCGGGCCGCTTGCCGGACGGCGTTAAGCTGCTCAGTCTGGCGCAGGCGCTGGAGCAGATGCCGAAGATGCTGGATGTGCTGGATGTGCTGGAACCCCGGCTGACCGACGGCAGCGGCCAGACCGTGTTCGGCGCGCTCAACACTGCGCTGATGCAGGACGGTGCCTGCCTGTATCTGCCGCCCGGCGCCAGCGTAACGCAACCGCTTCACCTGTTGTTCCTGACGACGCAGGCTGCGGCTTGCCACTTGCGCAATGTGATCGTGGCAGGGGACGGTGCGCGGGCGAGCGTGATCGAGCACTATGCCGGCCCGGACGGCCTGCCCTACTTCAATAATGTCGTGAGCCAGATTTACCTGGCCGGAGGCGCCGCTGTCTGCCACTACAAACTGCAACAGGAAGGCCGGCACGCCTTCCATATCGCCGGGATACACGCGCTGCAGGGCGCCGCCAGTCGTTTGGAATCGCATTCCATCTCGCTCGGCGCGGCGCTGGCGCGCAACGATATCAGCACCTCGTTCGAGGCGGAAGGCTGCGGCGCCATCCTCAATGGTCTGTACCTGACTGCCGGCCGGCAACACGTCGATCACCATACGCGCATCGACCACAAGCAAGCGGGCGGCACCAGCCGCGAATACTACCGCGGCATCCTGGACGGCATTTCGCGCGCGGTTTTCAATGGCAAGGTCGTGATTCATGCCGGCGCGCAAAAGAGCGATGCGCACCAGGCCAACCACAATTTGCTGCTGTCGCGCGATGCCGAGATAGACAGCAAGCCGCAACTGGAAATCCATGCCGACGACGTGCAATGCACGCACGGGGCGACGGTAGGCCAGCTCGACGACGAGCAGCTGTTTTATCTGCGCACGCGTGGCATAGAACAGGCGATGGCGAAGAGCTTGCTGGTGCACGCGTTCGCCCGCGATGTGCTGGCGCGTATCAAGCTGGATTCCTTGCGGCTGCGGCTGGAAGAGATTTTGAGTACGCGCCTGCCGCAAGGCGAGGCGATCCGGGAGTTGGCATGAGCACGTTCGATAGCGCTTGGTCGCAGCTGAATGCGCCGCCCGCTGTGGCTGCAACGGCCGTATCGGACTGGCGCGCAGATTTCCCGCTCTTGCGCGAAAGCGTGCATGGCCATCCACTGGTGTATCTGGATAACGCCGCCACCACCCAAAAGCCGCAAGCGGTGATCGATGCCGAAGTCGCCTATTACCTGCACGATAACGCCAACGTCCACCGCGGCGTGCACGCTCTGAGCCAGCGCGCCACAGATGCCTACGAAGCGGCGCGCTGCAAGGTGTGCGCCTTCCTCAACGCCGCCGGCACGCAGGAAATCGTGTTCGTGCGCGGCACCACCGAAGCGATCAACCTGGTCGCGCAATCCTATGCCCGGCCGCGGCTGCATGCCGGCGACGAAATTCTGATCAGCGCGCTGGAACATCATTCGAACATCGTGCCCTGGCAAATGGTGTGCCAGCAAACCGGCGCGCTGCTGCGCGTGGTGCCGATCAACGACGCCGGCGAATTCGAGTTCGATGCCTACGTCGGGCTATTGAATGCGCGCACCCGGTTGGTCGCGGTCAGCCATCTGTCGAATGCGCTCGGCAGCATACCTCCGGTGGCGCGCATCATTGCGCTGGCGCATGCGCACGGCGTGCCGGTCTTGCTCGACGGCGCGCAGGCGGCGGCGCATCTCGGGGTCGACGTCGGCGCGCTCGACTGCGATTTTTACGCCTTTTCCGGCCACAAGATATATGGCCCTACCGGCGTCGGCGTGCTGTACGGCAAGGCGGCGCTGCTGGATGCCATGCCGCCCTACCAGGGCGGCGGCGACATGATACGCGCGGTGACGTTCGCCAAGACCGAATACAACGAACTGCCGTACAAATTCGAGGCCGGCACGCCGAATATCGCCGGCGCGATAGCGCTCGGCGCCGCGCTCGACTATGTGGCGGCCATAGGCTTGCCCGCCATAGCCGCGCATGAACACGATTTGCTCCAGTACGCGCGTGCCTTGCTGGCCGATTTTCCCGGCTTGCACATCATAGGTCAGGCGCAGCACAAGGCCAGCATCTTGTCGCTCACGCTCGATGGCGTGCATCCGCACGATATCGGCACCATCCTCGACCGGCACGGCATCGCCATCCGTGCCGGGCACCACTGTGCAATGCCGGTGATGCAACGTTACGGCATCGCCGGCACCGCGCGCGCCTCGTTCGCGCTGTATAACACGCGGCAAGACGTCGAGGCGCTGGTCGCCGGCTTACACATAGTCGCGGAGATGTTTCAGCCATGAGCGACTTGCGCGAACTGTATCAGGAAGTGATCTTCGATCACTATCGTCAGCCGCACAATTTCGGCGCGCTGGAGCGCGCCAGTCATCAGGCCGAGGGCTATAACCCCTTGTGCGGCGATCAGGTGAAGGTCTATCTGCGCGTCGAGAACGGCCGTATCGAAGATGTCCGGTTCGAAGGCCAGGGCTGCGCCATTTCCACCGCTTCCGCTTCCCTGATGACGGACGCCTTGCGCGGGCAAACGGTGGCGGAAGCCGGGCGCTGTATCGACGACTTCCACCGCATGCTGACGGAAAGCGAGAGCACGCCGCACCCTGCACTGGGCAAGTTGGCGGTGCTGTCCGGCGTGCGGGAATTTCCGGCCCGCATCAAATGCGCGACGCTGGCCTGGCATACGCTGCGCGCCGCCTTGCTGCAGCAAAACAAATCAGTCACGACGGAGTAAATCATGAACCAGACTGCACCCGACGCCCATCCTGCGCTATCGACTTCAGAGCGACTGGAAGAAAATATCATCGCTGCATTGCGTACTATTTTCGACCCCGAGCTGCCGGTCAACATCTACGATCTCGGCTTAATTTATCAGCTCGACGTCAGCAGCGAGGGCGTGGTCGATGTCGATATGACGCTGACCACGCCGGCCTGCCCGGTCGCCGCCACCTTCCCCGCCGTCGTCGAAACACGATTGCTGGAAGTGCCGGGCGTCAGCGCCGTCCATGTCGAGTTGGTGTGGGAACCAGCCTGGAGTTTGGACAGGGTGCCGTTTGACGTGAAGCTGGAACTGGGCATGTTGTAAGGCACAATAAAGCACAAAAAGGAGGAGAGATCATGTCGGATTGGGTCGATGTGACGCCGCAGGCAGAGTTCGGCCCCGGCAGCTGGCGCTCGCTCGATGTCGATGGCGCGCTGATCGCCGTGTACAACCTGGACGGCGCGTATTACGCGATCGAGGATGTCTGCACGCACGACGGCGGCATCCTCAGCGGCGGGTTGTGGGAGGGCGAGGAAATCGTCTGTCCGCGCCACGGGGCGCGCTTCTCCATTAAGACCGGTAAGGTGACTGCGCCGCCGGCCTACGAAGACGTGGCGTGCTTTCCTGTGCGGGTGGAGGCCGGCATGGTGCAGGTGCGGGATGCGCGTTGGGATTGACGGCGTGGCGCCGTCATCGCGAATCCCATTGCAGGCACTTCTCTGCACCTTGCGCAAAGCGGAAAACAGAGCAATCTAAGGCCTGCTTGCTCTTCGGCTACGCCGCTCCGGCGGCCAAATTTCCTTTCTTCCCCTGCAGCGACGCAATCAGCGGGCAGGAAACATTTCCCTTCCGCGCATGGCAGGCGCACACCAGCTCGGATAGCACGGCTTCCATGCGCGCGAGGTCGGCCAGCTTTTCCCGCACGTCCTGGAGTTTGTGTTCGGCCAGGTGACTGGCCTCATCGCAATGGGCGCCATCGTCCAATCTGAGCAATTCGGCGATTTCGTCCAGGCTAAAACCCAGCCGCTGGGCCGATTTTACGAAGCGCACCCGCGTCACATCCACCTCGTTATAGCGGCGAATACTGCCGAAAGGCTTGGCCGGCTCCGGCAATAAACCCTTGCGTTGGTAGAAACGGATGGTCTCCACATTGACTCCGGCGGCCCTGGCAAACGCGCCTATGGTCAGATTCTCGAAAATAGTTTGCATATCGCTTGACTCCGTACATGACTACGGAACTAAGCTTACTCTATCCAATACCGATTCGAAAGGCTGAGTACATGTCGGAACCCCAAAACGGGCGTAGCGCCCTCTTCGCCGGCGGGCTGGCCGCCATCTTGGCCTCCGCTTGCTGTCTGGGGCCGCTGGTGTTGGTTGGGCTGGGCTTCAGCGGCGCCTGGATCGGCAATCTCACGGCGCTGGAGCCGTACCGCCCGATCTTTATCGCCGCGGCGTTGTTGGCGATGTTTTTCGCCTGGCGCCGCATTTTCCGGCCGGTACGGGCGTGCAAGCCGGGCGAGGTTTGCGCGATTCCTCGTGTGCGAGCCGCCTACCAGCGCATTTTCTGGCTAGTCGCTGCGCTGGTACTGGTGGCGCTCGGCTTCCCCTATGTCCTTCCCTTGTTTTACTAACCGGAGATCACCATGAAAAAATTGTTCGCTTACTTCGCCCTTCTCGCCGCCCTTGCTCCAGCGTTAGCCGCGCCGCAGACGGTGACCTTGTCCATACCGGGCATGACTTGTTCCGCCTGCCCGATCACGGTCAAGAAAGCGTTGTCCAAAGTCGAAGGGGTGAGCAAGAGCGAGGTGAATTTCGAGAAACGCGAGGTCGTCGTCAGCTTTGACGACGCCAAGACCGATGTCAAGGCCTTGACCAAGGCGACCGAGAACGCCGGCTACCCGGCGACAGTCAAGGAGTGAACATGAAAAATCAGAATACGCTGCTGAGGATAGGTGTCGTCGGGACGGTGCTGGTGGCCTTGTGTTGTTTCACCCCTGTGCTGGTCATCTTGCTCGGGGTAGTCGGCTGGTCCGCCCTCGCCGGCTATCTCGACTATGTGCTGCTGCCCGCGCTGGTCGCATTCATAGGCTTGAGCATTTACGCGCTAAGGAGCAAACGCAAAGCTGATGCTTGTTGCGCAGCGACCGCAAGCGGAGAAAAAAAATGATGGAAATAAACGTAGCCGGCATGACTTGCGCCTCCTGCGCCACGCATGTCAAAGACGCTCTGGAAAAGCTTACTGGTATAAGCGAAGCGTCAGTGTCTTACCCCGAAGGCAAGGCGCAGGTGGCGGCCGATGCAGGAATCGACCGTGAACGCATTCTGGCCGCCATCGCGGCGCTCGGCTACAGCGCTACTTTTATCGAAAGCGCAACCTCCTCCGACTCCGACTCCGGCGCTGCGTCGGCGACCGATCGCAGCGCTCAGCGCTTGCAGATCGCCGTGATCGGCAGCGGCGGCGCGGCGATGGCGGCGGCGCTGAAGGCGGTTGAGCGCGGCGCGCAGGTCACGCTGATCGAGCGCGGGACCATAGGCGGCACCTGCGTCAACACCGGTTGCGTACCGTCCAAGATCATGATACGCGCCGCCCACGTCGCCCATCTACGCCGGGAAAGCCCGTTCGACGGCGGTATCGTCGCCACCGCACCTGCGATACTGCGCGAACGGCTGCTGGCACAGCAACAAGCGCGCGTCGACGAGTTGCGCCACGCTAAGTACGAAGCCATCCTGGACGGCAATCCGGCCATCGCCGTGCTGCACGGCGAGGCGCGTTTCAAGGACGGCCGCAGCCTCATCGTCAGCATGGCCGAAGGCGGCGAGCGTGTCCTGGCGTTCGACCGCTGCCTGGTCGCCACCGGCGCCAGTCCGGCCGTGCCGCCGATTCCGGGCTTGCAAGACACGCCGTACTGGACCTCCACCGAAGCGCTGGTGAGCGACAGCATTCCCGCACGCCTGGCCGTGATCGGATCGTCGGTGGTCGCGCTGGAACTGGCGCAAGCCTTCGCACGGCTCGGCAGCCAGGTCACGATCCTGGCGCGCAGCACCTTGTTCTTCCGGGAAGACCCGGCCATAGGCGTAGCTATCACAGCCGCCTTCCGTGCCGAAGGTATCCAGGTACTGGAGCACACGCAAGCCAGCCAGGTCGCCCACATGGACGGCGAATTCGTGCTGAGCACGGAATCCGGCGCGACCCGCGCCGAAATACGCGCCGACCGGCTGCTGGTCGCCACCGGCCGGACGCCCAATACGCGCAGCCTGACGCTGGAAGCGGCGGGCGTCGCCGTCAATGCGCAGGGGGCCATCGTCATCGACCAGGGCATGCGCACCGGCAACTCGCATATCTACGCCGCCGGCGACTGCACCGACCAGCCGCAATTCGTCTATGTGGCAGCGGCGGCCGGCACCCGTGCGGCCATCAATATGACCGGCGGGGACGCTGCCCTCGATCTGAACGCGATGCCGGCGGTGGTGTTCACCGATCCGCAGGTCGCTACCGTGGGCTACAGCGAGGCGGAAGCGCATCACGACGGCATCGAAACCGACAGCCGCACCTTGACCTTGGATAACGTGCCGCGTGCGCTGGCCAACTTCGACACGCGCGGCTTCATCAAACTGGTGGCGGAAGCGGGTAGCGGCCGGCTGATCGGGGTACAGGCGGTGGCGCCGGAAGCCGGAGAGTTAATACAGACGGCGGCGCTGGCGATACATAAACGCATGACGGTGCAGGAACTGGCCGAGCAATTGTTCCCCTATTTGACCATGGTCGAGGGGCTGAAGCTGGCGGCGCAAACCTTTAACAAGGACGTGAAGCAGCTTTCGTGCTGCGCCGGCTGAGGAAAAGGAGGTGTTCGATGAGCGCCTACACGGTGTCCCATCTGGCCCATGATGCCGGGGCGAGTGTGTACGTGGTGCGCGACTGCCTGCTGCGCAGATCGTTGCGACCGCTGGAACGCGATACGGAGGTCTCGCCATGAACAGCCCTGAGCATGTTCCCGCTGAGACACGCAAGCCAATCACTGGCTACCTGTGGGGTGCGTTGGCGGTGCTGACCTGCCAGGGCTAACGCATCAAATGACCAATGGGCATAAGCCAAGAACCTCTGCGAGGTATTTGTCGTGAAGCGCTGCGTAGAGTCGTTTCTTTGGAATGCTGCGCTTCATTGAGGTTGCTTGGCGCAAGAGATTCATGGTGATTTTTCGAATGGTATTGAAATTTTCCGCAGCGTGAC
>JACPWS010000020.1 GCA_016196925.1 Burkholderiales bacterium
CCACCCGGCTTCCATCCGTTGGGACCGGCATTGCGCCGGAGTTCGCGGCTGATGGCACTTTCGCTACGCTTAAGTTCTTGAGCAATATCCTTGCCTGTAAAACCTCGCATGCGTAGGCCATAAATTTGGTATCGTTCTTCCTGGGTCAGGTGTGTGTATTTCGTCATCGGCAACTTTCGACTGGCAGGTCAAAAAGCCCATGCTATCGCATCTAGCCCTTCTTCCTACTGCTAGATTGCACTTCGTATCTGAATCTAGGGACGACAGGCTGGTTTATCGAAAAACGGAGGGGAGTATCTGTCTATCCGGAAAGACTACGTTACCAATTCACTTCAGCACGCAACTCAGCATCCAGTAATAGCTGTTGCGGAAAATGCGGATATCCCTGGCGACCGGCGCCAGCTTCTTGCGCAAGGCGCTGTCGCTGGGGAAGTTTTTGACGATTTCGACGCGGCTGCCGTCTTCCTGGGTGCGCAGTTGCCAGGTATTGCCTTCGGCATCGGTGCGGGCGATAGGGCTGTTGCTGCCTTCGACGTAGTTGTTGTCGATCAGCAGCAGCAGGCTGCCCTTGCCGGCCGCCTTGACCAGCGTGTTCAATAAAGCGCTTTGCTCTTCGCGCTTGATGTGCGACCACAAAAAGCCGGCGAAGCAAGCCGAATACTGGCCGGCTGCCGCCGCCGGCAAGGCAAAGGCATCGGCCAGCGCGAATTGCACGCGCCCGGGCGGGTAGGATTTGGCGCTGGCCAGGTCGAGCATGGGCTGATTGAAGTCGGTCGCCAGCACGGCTTGCGCGCCCGGCGCATAGCGCTCGGTCCAGTAAGCGGTGCCGCAGGCGACTTCGAGTACGCGCCGATCTTTCAGGATGGCGCAGACTTTTTCCTGTATTTCCTGCAAGTCGCCCTGACGCTCGGGCTTGTGGTAGACGCTTTCCAGCGTGGCGGCGCGCTGGGCATAATATTCACGCATAGTTTTTCTCACTCTTGATTTCTTGATTAATGGTTCGATGCGGCAGCCAGTTCGCGCCGCGACCGACGCGCCGGCGTTTGCCGCTGCGCTACAGATCGTAGGTATCCTTATTGCCCTGCATGACTTGATCTATCATCTTGCGGCTCAGGGTAGGGTTCAGCAATTCTATGAAGGTGTAGATATAGCTGCGCAGATAAGCGCCCTGCTTGATGGCGACCCGCGAAATATTCATGCCGAACAGATGGCCGACCGGGATCGCGCGCAACTGCTTGTCGCGCTCGGCGTCATAAGCCATGCCGGCGATGATGCCCACGCCCATCCCCAGTTCGACATAAGTCTTGATGACATCGGCGTCGATCGCTTCGAGCAAGATATCGGGCTTCAGGTTACGGATTTGAAACGCGTGATCGATCTTGCTGCGCCCGGCAAACGCGCTGTCGTAAGTGATCAGGGAATAATGGGCGATTTCTTCCAGCGTCACATTCTTCAGCTTCAGCAAGGGATGCTCGGGCGGCACGATGACCATGTGTTCCCACTGGTAGCAAGGCAGGGAGATCAGGCCATCGAGGCCGGCGATCGCCTCGGTCGCAATCGCGATATCGGCCTGGTCGCGCATCACCATCTCGGCGATTTGCTTGGGATTGCCCTGCAATAGCGACAACCGCACTTTCGGATATTTCTGCATGAAGGCCTGCACCACCCTGGGCAAGGCATAGCGCGCCTGGGTATGGGTGGTGGCGATGGTGAAGCTGCCGCTGTCTTGCGCCGCGTATTCCTTGCCTATGCGCTTGAGGCCGTCGATTTCCTGCATGATCAATTCCACCGACTTCAACACGGCCCGCCCCGGCTCGGTCAAGCCGCGGATGCGCTTGCCGTGGCGGGTGAAGATATCCACCCCCAGCTCTTCTTCCAGCTCGATAATCGCCTTGGACACGCCGGGCTGCGAGGTATACAAAGCCTTGGCCGCCTCGGTCAGATTAAAATTCTGCCGCACGGCTTCACGGACAAAGCGCAATTGATGTAGGTTCATGGTAGGTTCGTGCGATAGGCGATGAAAGTAGAGCGCAAGCGCTTATACTTGAAAACCTAAGTTAAGCCAAATTGATATACATCCAGTAGTATATAGAGCCTGCACCAAGAATTCCACGTTTCGACGCCATCCATTTATGTACAGACCGTTTTTTCTTTTCGCCCTGAGTTTCCTTACCGCCATCCTCAGCAACCATACCGCCCGCGCGGAAAGCCTGGTCGTGCAGCATAGCTTGACGAAAGCGCCGAAAATTTGCCTGGCCTTGTCCGGCGGCGGCGCGCGCGGCTTCGCCCACGTCGGCGTACTCAAGGTGCTGGAAGAATTGCACGTGCCTATCGACTGCATCGCCGGCACCAGCATGGGCGCCGTGGTCGGCGGCTTGTATGCGGCCGGCTTGTCGGCCAGCGACATAGAACAAAGGCTCGATGCGCTGAAGCTGAACGATATCGCGCTGGACCGGGTGGACCGGCGCCAGTTGCCGCAGACGGTGCGCGAAGAAGATGAACAATACCCGCTCGGCGCCACGCTCGGCTTGAGCGGCAAGGGCGTGCGCCTGCCGGCCGGAGTGGTGCAGGCGACCCAGTTCCTGGAATTGCTGCAAAACTGGACGGCCCACCTCCAGCCCGACATCGCTTTCGATCAATTGCCGATACCGTTCCGCACCGTCGCCACCGACCTCGAAAGCGGGAAAATGGTGATGTTCAGCCAGGGTCCGCTGCACACCGCGATCCGTGCCAGCATGGCGGCGCCCGGCGTGTTCGCTCCGATCGAGGTCAACGGCCGGCTATTGTCCGACGGCGGCCTGGTGCGCAATTTGCCGGTGGATATCGCGCGCCAGATGGGGGCCGATATCGTGATCGCGGTGAACATAGGCACGCCGCTGATGCCGCGCGACCAGTTGCAAACCCTGTTCAATGTCAGCCAGCAAATGGTGAATATCCTGACCGAACAAAACGTCGAAGCGCAAAAAGCCTTGCTGCACGATCAAGATATATTGATAGAACCGAATCTGGGGACGATCAGCTTCATGGATTTCGCCCGCTCGAAGGAAGCCTCGGCGACCGGCCGGGCGGCGGCGCTGGCGCTGGCGAGCAAATTACAGGCGCTGAGCCTGCCGCCCCATCTGTACCAGGTGAAGCAGCAAATGCGCCTGCACCCGCACTTGCCGCCGCTGCATATCGGTTTCGTCGAAGTCGCCAGCAACGGCGCGATCCCGGAAAGCGATATCCGGCGCCAGCTGGGCATCAAGATCGGCAGCCCTTACGACGCCGAACAGATCAACAGCAAGCTGGCCATCCTCAACAATGCGCGCGAATTCGACAGCATCAACCACGAATTGATACAGCGCGACGGCGAATACGGCATACGCATCAACGCCTACGGCCGCAACTGGGGCCCGCATTTCCTGCGCTTCGGCCTGGCCTTGTCGAGCGGCTTCGAAGGCGCCGGCGGCTTCCGGCTGCAAGTCGGCCATCGCCGTCCGTGGCTGACCGAAGGCGGACTGGAATGGCGCAACGATGTGGAATTCGGCAATGCCTTGAAGCTGCATACCGAGTTGCGCCAGCCGCTGTTCGAGCGCGAAGGCATGTACGCCGCGCCGTATGCCGAGCTGAGCCAGAGTACGCGCAATTACTACCAGGGCGACACCCGCATCGCCGAATACAATTTCCGCAGCGACAAAGCCGGCGTCGACCTGGCCTTCCGCCTCGGCGAGCAAAGCGTGCTGGGCGAGGCGCGGATCGGCCTGAACCTCAACCATTACCGCGTGCGCCCGAGACTGGGCGGCTACTTGTTGCGCAACGAAGACGGCAGCGTTTCCACCGCAGCCTTGCCTAGCGCCGATCTGCAACAATTCGGCTTGAAAACGGCGCTCGTGCTCGATCAGCTCAGCGATCCGGTCTTTCCGCGCGACGGCTATAAATTTGACGGCGGCCTGTTCCTCGGCATCGACAAATCGCGCAAAAATTACCAGGAATTGGCGCTCAACGGCATCTGGGCCAGCAGCATCGCCAACCACAGCGTCAACCTCAAATTCAGCGCGGCCGGCCTGTTCCAGACCGATACCGAAATCCGCGGCATAGGCTCTACGCTGGGCGGCTTTCAGCAACTGTCGGCTTATCAGCCCGACCAATTCACCGGCAATTACCTGTTGTACGGCAGCCTGACTTATTTATTGCGCGCGGTGAAGTTCGAGCTGGCGGGGCAAAGCCTGTTCCTCGGCTCTTCGCTGGAAGCGGGCAATGTCTGGAATCATGGCAACGAGATTTCCCTCGGTTCGCTGCGCAAGAGCGCCAGCCTGTTCGCCGGCTTCAACAGCTTCATCGGCCCGATCTACCTCGGTTTCGCGCTGGCGCCGGGCGGCGCAAAAAACGTGTTTTTCCAATTGGGACGGCAATAAACTCACTCTATGAAACACATTAAAACACCTCAACACTGAGGCACAGAGACACTGAGAAACCCAAATAGACTCTCCGTTTTTCCTCTGTGTCTCTGTGCCTCATGTGAGAGGTTTAGGTTTTTTTGCATTTCCCGTAGAGGCTTGAAAAGTTATTTTTTTATTGCAACGTCATGCTATAGAGTCGGCAATTGAATAGATGGAGCCGACTCCCCTCACCCCGGCCCTCTCCCGCAAGCGGGAGAGGGTGAGAACGGCGGCAAGAAAAATAAAACTATTTTCTTGCCGACTCAATAATTGCGATGGTATTCGACCACGCCTTGCTCTATCGCGCCGAAGATCGATTTGCCGTTTTTATCGAGCATCTCTATCTTGACGCTGTCGCCGAATCGCATATACGGCGTCAGCGCCGCGCCGCCGCCTATCATCTCCAGCGCGCGCTTTTCCGCGATGCAGCTGTAACCCTTGCTCGCATCCTTATTCGACACGGTGCCGGAACCGAGGATGGTCCCGGCGCGCGCCTGGCGGGTCTTGCATAAATGCGCGAGTAATTGCGGGAAAGAAAACACCATGTCGACGCCGGCATTCGCCTGCCCGACCAAGACGCCGTTCCAACTCGAGCGCAGAGGCAGATACACCTTGCCGTCTTTCCACGCCTCGCCCAATTCATCCGGCGTGACCGCCACCGGCGAAAAGGAGCATGCCGGTTTCGATTGAAAAAAACCGAAACCCTTGGCCAGCTCAGCCGGGATCAGGTTGCGCAGCGAGACATCGTTCACCAGCATCAGCAAGCGGATATAGTCGCCGGCATGCTGCACCTTGACGCCCATGGGAACGTCGCCGGTGACGACCGCCACTTCACTCTCGAAATCGATACCCCACTCTTCCGACGCCAGCGCGATATCGTCTTGCGGGCCGATGAAATCGTCGCTGCCGCCCTGGTACATCAGCGGGTCGTGCCAGAAACTTTCCGGCATCTCGGCCTGCCTCGCCTTGCGCACCAGTTCCACGTGATTGACGTAGGCGGAGCCGTCGGCCCACTGGAAAGCGCGCGGCAACGGCGCCATGCACGCCCCGGGGTCGAATTCAAAGCTGTTGGCGGCACGGCCGGCGTTCAGGCGTGCATATAATTCTTCGAGTTGCGGCGCGATAAAATTCCAGTCGTCCAGCGCACGCTGCAAAGTCGGCGCGATGCCATCGGCGATGCTCGCCGTTTTCAAGTCGCGCGCCACGACCAGCAGTTGGCCATCGCGCGTACCGTCTTTCAATGTTGCCAGTTTCATATAACCAATTTCCTCCATGCTTATCTTTGCGATTTTACATGAAGGAAACATCTGCCCGCATAGTTGCTCTTTTTCAAAGTTACAAATATTCATTGTCGCTTTTTAGCTATTTTATGTATGCTTAAACGGTCTGATCTCGGCTCTGCAGCGCTCCTTGTACGTCATTCTTGATTTAAACAGGAACCGCCATCATGAATTTCAGCAATTTCAAAATCAGTACCCGGCTTGGAGCGGCGTTCGCCGCGACGCTCTCCATCATGTTGCTGATGGTCTTGTTCAGCGTCAGCCGGCTGAACATGATCGCCGGCGCCAATAACCAGATCCTCGATAAGAATGCGGCCGGTGTCGCCAGCGCACTCGAGATATCGGCCATCATCCAGGAAAACGGCAGGCGCACCGTAGAGCTATTCATTACCCCGGAACAAAGCGGGCGCAACAGCCAATACGCGGCGATAGACGGCAACAAGAAAAAAATCACCGCCCTGCTCGATACGCTGAATAAGCTGGCCGAAACGCCGGCCGAAAAACAGGCGATCGCCAGATTAAACGCCTCCCGCGCCGCCTTTGTTGCGGCCTTCAGCAAAACCGCCGACTTGCTGGAACTCGGACAACGCGACGAGGCCATCGTCATGATGGGGAGCACCACCTTCCCTGCCCTGAAGCAGGCGCTGGGAGACATCAACGCCCTGATCGCGCTACAGAAAACCGACATGGCGAATAACGGCGGCGCCATCAAAGAGAATATCGGCTGGTCGCGCCAGCTGCTGATTATCCTGGCCTTGGCCGCCGTGCTTATCGGTACGGCTTTTGCCGCCTGGATCACGCATTCCATCACCGCACCCTTGAGCCAGGCCGTTGCCGCGGCAAGGCGCGTGGCCGACGGTGATCTGACTGGAAAAATCGCAGTGCGTACCCGCGATGAAACCGGGCAATTACTGAGCGCCCTGGCCGACATGAACAACAGTCTGGTGATGACCCTGGGCCAGGTGCAAAACAGTACCGAAACGATTACCGGCGCCGCCGGTGAAATTGCTTCCGGCAACGCCGATCTGTCGAACCGGACCGAATCCCAGGCCGGCTCCCTGGAAGAAACTGCGTCCTCGATGGAAGAACTGACTTCCACCGTAAAACAAAATGCAGACAATGCACGGCAGGCGAATCAATTGGCGATTTCGGCGTCCGACGTCGCCACCAAGGGCGGCAATATCGTCGGCCAGGTCGTCACCACCATGGCGTCGATCAAGGCTAGCTCGGGCAAGATCGTCGATATTATCGGCGTGATAGACGGCATCGCTTTCCAGACCAATATCCTGGCGCTGAATGCCGCGGTGGAAGCCGCCAGGGCCGGCGAACAGGGGCGTGGTTTTGCCGTGGTGGCGTCGGAAGTCAGGAGCCTGGCGCAACGCAGCGCCAGTGCCGCCAAGGAAATCAAAGCGCTGATCGACGATGCGGTAGAAAAAGTCAACCTGGGCAATCGGCTGGTGAACGATGCCGGCCTGACCATGGATGACATTGTCGCCTCGGTCAGGCATGTGGCGGACATCATGAGCGAAATCACGGCGGCCAGCCAGGAACAAAGTTCCGGCATAGAACAAGTCAACCTCGCGATTTCGCACATGGATGAAATGACCCAGCAAAATGCCGCGCTGGTAGAGCAGGCCGCCGCCGCGGCGGAAAGCATGCAAGAGCAAGCCGGCGCGCTGGCGCAGGCGGTCAGCGTATTCAAATTGAACGCCGCAGCAAGCCGCACCAGACCGGCTGCGGGCGTGCCGCCGGCAGCGCCCGCCGTCAACATCGCGCGGCATCCGCTGAAACAGTTAAGAGCGCAGACCGCAGAACAAATCCGCCCGGAAAACCCACGTTCCGCCCAGAGCGGAACCGAAGGCTGGGAAGAATTTTGACGCAGGCGTCTTACACGGCCAGGTCTATCTGTTGCAGGCTGTGCGTCTGACCCTCGTCGTTCAGCCATACCCCCGAGCTGCGCAGCTGCCCCTGAGTCTGGTTTTGCGCATTATTGAGAGCAAACGGCGTGCTCGCACTCCCGAGTAACAAGGCGCCGACCTTCGCCTGTTGCAGGCTGCTCAGATGGTCTTGCCCGGCGCTGTCCTTGGTCCATATCTTCAGCTGCTGGTAAATCGCATCGCTTTCATCTATCCAGTTGTTGCCGTCGCTATCATAGGTCCGCAGTTCGGCAAAACCGTTGCCGGTGCCGGGGCCGAACATTTCCTTGCCATCGTTGACCTTGCCATCGCCATTTTTATCGAGCACCAGAAAACCGGCTCCCTGCACAAACGAGATGTTTTCTTTGATGCCGTCGGCGTTCAAGTCGAACGCGAATTTTTGCGAACTCAATTGCGCCGAGTCGCCGGAAAAATTGAGTAGCAGCGGATCGACTTTCCTGGCGTCGCCGCGCCGTATGCTGACATTGAGCTCTTCCTGATAACTGCGTTGCAACTCAAACGACAGATTGAAACTGATCTGCCGATGATCCGCCGTCGTGATGACGCCGCTGGCCTGGAACGTCGTCGTTTCAGTCTCGCTGTACGATGCGTGATAATCGTATTCCAATCCCCAGCCGGCCGGCGCTGCCGGCTTGGCCGGGTCAGCCGGCGCGGGGCTTGCCGCCGGCACGGCGGCGGGCGGCGCTTGCTGCAAATCGGCGGCATGGAATACGTGAATTTTCTTGCCTGTCAAAATCTCGATCAGACTCTTGATCAATTGCACCCGTGGATCATTTTCCACTTCATCGCCGACATCCGCGATCGCTTGGCCCGCTTCCGTCGGCGCCACCCCGGCCGCCGCGGAAATCTGCACTATGCTCGACGGCGCAGGCGCCGCGCTGGGTGGTGCCGCAGCCGCAGTGCGCCCCTCGAAATCGGGACGTTGCCGTCCTGTCCATGCGCGCAAGCTTTCCTGGGTTTCCAGACGACTGGATGCCGCATGCGTACTTGCCATGAGCATATCGGATGAGAGAATTTTCATGCTGCGCTCCTGCGGAATTACACCGGCAGACTTCGCGAGACCGGCGCGGCATCCGGGTGCCTTAACCTGCGATAACAGGTAATAAAATATCGGCCAAATTGCGAAATACTTTAAGCTCGCGATCAAAGGCATTTCCCGGCTGGCGTGAACCAATTCCTGCTTTTCAAGTCTACCGCCAGTGCCAAAAATGCAGTCCGGTGCTATGCTTGCCGCTGCCGTTGCCATCAGCGACGGTGCTATCCCCCCAGACCAGATCAGGAGATACATATGCAACTCAATGCTTATTTGAATTTCAATGGTAATTGCGAAGCTGCTTTCAACTTTTATGTCCGCCAGCTGGGCGGCAAGATAGCAGCCATGCACAGTTTCGCTGACTCCCCGATGGCGGAACAATGCAGCCCGGATTGGCGCAATAAAGTCATGCATGCGCAACTGGTACTGGACGGTCAGATCCTGATGGGATCGGATGGCATGAAACCTGGCGATGTGACAGGCATGAAAGGCTTTTCCATGTCCCTGAATGTCAAGGATATCGCCGAAGCCGAAAGTGTGTTTCAGGCTTTATCAGAGAACGCCACGATACAGATGCCGCTGCAGCAAACCTTCTGGGCGCAACGTTTCGGCATGCTGACCGATCAGTTCGGCACGCCGTGGATGGTCAATTGCGAATAAGCACACGGTTTTTCTGATGGCATCCCCGATTTATTTACGCTCCATTTTTATTAAGGAATGAACACATGAGCAAGTCCCGCTCGCTGCCCTCTGTTTTTTTATCGCTGGGCTTGCTCAGTTGCACCGCATCGCTGACGCTTCCGGTATTCGCCGCAAATGCCGACCAGACCGTGTCCGTAACGTCAGAAAACACCAGGGCGCAAGCGGCGCAAAGACTGAAGGCGCTGGCCGCCGACTATTACGAAAAACAATCCGGCTTCGAGCCTATAGGCGCCACCTACAATGGCGATAGCCGTTTCGACGACCGCTTGCCGATGACGCTGGCGCCGCTCGTCAGGGCCAGGCAAGTGGCCATGTGGCAAGACATCGCCGGCAAACTGGCAGCGATTAACCGGGCTAGCTTAAGCGCCGCCGATACCGTCACCTACGATTGCCTGCACTATGAGCTGCAAGCTAGCCTGGAGATGGCGAAATTCGATAATCATCTGTTGCCTGTCAACCAGATGGACAGCATTCCGCTGACGCTGGCGCACTTCGCCAGCGGCCAGAGCGCCCAGCCTTTGCATACGGTCGCCCAATATCAAGCCTATCTGCGCCGCATCGCGCAATTGCCGGCATGGACCAGACAGGCGACCCTGAACATGCGGGAAGGCATGCGGCGCGGCATCGTGCTGCCGAAAGCCCTGCTGCTCTCCACTCTGCCGCAATACCAGCAATTATTGGCGGATCAGGCCGAAGATCAGGCCTATTACACCCCGATCAAGAATTTTCCTGCGGAGTTTTCAGACGCCGACAAGGCACGCCTGAGTAAAGAATACCTGACTGTCATAGCCAGGCAAGTCTTGCCTGCCTTGCGCCGTTTCAACCAGTTTTTATCGCAAGACTATCTGGCTGCCAGCCGCAGCAGCACCGGCTGGAGCGCCTTACCCAACGGCGCGGCATGGTATCGCGCCTGGGTGCGCGACCAGACCACCACCGATCTGGACCCTGAGCAAATCCACGCGATCGGCTTAAAAGAAGTGGCGCGCATACAAAACGAATTTATCTTGCTCGGACCCAAGCTCGGTTATCGCGGCGAACCGAAAGGCTTGCCGGCGTGGATGGATGAGCAAGCTAAATACCGCCCTTTCAAGACAGAGACGGAAGTGCTGGACGGCTACCGCAAGATCGATCAGACAGTCCGCAGCAAATTGCCGCAATTATTCGGCAAGCTGCCCAAGGCCGCGCTCGACATTCGCCCCGAACCGGAAATCAGCCGCCAGACCGCCTCCGATCATTATTCTGCACCGGCGCTGGACGGCTCCCGCCCCGGCGTGTTCTGGGCCGTCATCAATAATCCTGCCGATTACAGCAATACCGGCATGACCACGTTGTTCCTGCACGAAGGCCAGCCCGGCCATCATTTTCACCTGGCCACCTTGCAAGAACTGGACGTGCCCAAGTTCCGCAAATTCGGCGGCAATAACGCCTATACCGAAGGCTGGGCCTTGTATGCGGAAACCCTGGGGCGCGAGATGGGCTTGTTCGAAAACGATCCGAATTCCTATTTCGGCCATCTGTCCGATGAAATGCTGCGCGCCACCCGCCTGGTGGTCGATACCGGCATGCACGCCAAAGGCTGGACGCGCGAACAAAGCATACAATATCTGCAGGCAACGCTAGGCTATAGCGAGGCAGAATCGCGCAAGGCGACCGAGCGCTACATGGCTTGGCCCGCGCAAGCACTCGGCTACAAGATAGGTTCGCTGAAAATCCTGGAATTACGCCAACGCGCCGTGACCGCCCTCGGCAGCCGCTTCGATTTGCGCCAGTTTCACGATGCCGTTCTGAGCGACGGCACCCTGCCGCTGTCTTTACTCGAAGTCAAGCTCGACAAGTGGATCGCCGGACAAAAAAACATTAATTGAAGGCGCAAGCCGAATATTTATCGTCGCCAGATTGACCTTCCTCATCAAGTGAAGCAGAATGAAATTCTCAGAGTTCATTCTGCCAATATTGCATATATGCAATATTGTTGTTAGGATGACGGGGCCGTTAGGAGCCTGTCAAACTTAGCTTGTCGAAGCGAAAAATCGGCTGGGCGAACGAAGATTTTGCCGGATTTGCAGCGTCAATATCTAGATATTGACCAAAAAGCCGGTGAAATATGCGCCGCTCAGATGATTTTGCAGCCGACGATTCCTAAGCCCGACAGGCTCCCAGCCGACCCCACAGGACCGGCGGCTTAGTCTGCTTTTTAATCCAGCCGTCGTGCGTTTAACTCATACCTATCATTGCTGCCATGGACAGAACCGAAGCGCTCAACTGCATCGTCGAACAGGCCAATCGCGGTGAGCTGGTATTCCCTACCAATGTAGCGATCTCGCTCAAAATTCAGCGCGCGCTGGACGACCCCGATTGCGGTACGGATGCGGCCGCCAAACTGGTGCTCAACGAACCGCTGCTCGCTGCCCGCGTGGTCGCCATCGCCAACTCGGTGGCCTACAATCGCATGGGCCACGATGTCACCAACGTCAAATCGGCGATCGCCCGCATAGGCTTTCGCACGCTGCGCTCGGTGGTCGCCACGCTGGTGGTCAGGCAACTGGCGGGAACCAGCAAGAACAGCCGCATCCAGGCTATGACCAACAAGCTATGGGAACACACGGCCCAAGTGGCGGCCCTGGCCCAGGTGATCGCGCGCCGGGTGACCAGACTCGATCCCGACACCGCCATGTTTGCCGGCATCGTGCACGAAGTCGGCAGTTTCTACCTGTTGTCGCGCGCCGAAGAATATCCCGCCTTGCTGGAAGCCGATCCGCTGGTGCAGGAATTCACTCCCACCGACAGCGACTCGTTTTCCGATACTTTCGTCGACAATGAAAGCGCCGAGGCTTACATAGGCCGCGCCGTCTTGCGCAAGCTGATGCTGCCGCAAGCTGTCGTCGATGCGGTTGAAGCGCTGTGGTTCGGCTTGCGCGCGATGCCGCCGGAAACCCTGGGCGATACCTTACTATTGGCGAACGAACTGGCGCCCACGCATTCGCCGCTCGATATGCGCACCGACAGCAACACGACCCCCTACACGTCGGAAATCGATTTCGTGGTCGGCGACGGCACCCTGAACAGCATCTTGAAAGAATCGGAAGACGAGGTCAAAACCCTGTCGGCCGCGCTGCTGGTTTAAGAACCTTCTCTGTCCACGAAAAACACGAAAAGCACGAAAATACGCCGACCATTTTCATCGTCATTCCCGCGAAAGCGGGAATCCAGTGGCGTGCCGCAGCCTGACATTCTTTGGATTCCCGCTTTCGCGGGAATGACGGCAATAAGAGTTTGGGTTTCTTTCGTGCTTTTCGTGTCTTTCGTGGACCAAGCGCTTTTCCACCTCAAGCAGCCAGCGCCGCCCTGATCTGCTGCAGCGATGCCGGATCTTCTATCGTGGTCAGATCGCCCGCATCGCGCCCTTCGCAAATCGCCTGTATCGAACGGCGCAACAACTTGCCGGAACGCGTCTTCGGCAAGCTGCCGACGAAATGCACGCGCGCCGGCCGCGCCACCGCACCGAGCTGCTTGTCCACCACCGCCATCACCTCGGCTTCCAGCGCGCGCCGGCCTTCCGCCGTCGCGGCCAACTCCGGATGCTTGAGTATCGCAAACGCCACCGCCACCTGGCCTTTCAGCTGGTCTTCGACCCCGACCACCGCCACCTCGGAAATCTGCGCATGGCTGGAAATGCTTTCCTCGATCTCGCGCGTGCCTAGCCGGTGGCCGGCGACATTGATCACATCGTCGGTGCGCCCCAGGATGAAGTAATAACCGTCGGCGTCGCGTATGCCCCAGTCGAAGGTGGAATACAGTTGCTCGTGCGGGAAATTATTCCAGTAAGTCTGCACGAAGCGCTGATCGTCGCCGTACACGGTTTGCATGCAACCGGGCGGCAGCGGCCCCTTAATCGCCAACACGCCCTTCTCGTTCGCGCCGCACAGCGCGCCCGTGCTTTCATTGACCAGTTGCACGTGATAGCCGTACACCGGCAAACCGGGGCTGCCGAGGCGCGACGGGAGGCTTTCTACACCGCGCGCGATCGACAGAATCGGCCAGCCGGTTTCAGTCTGCCAGTAATTGTCTATGATGGGCACCCCGAGTTCGCTGGCGATCCAGCTGGAGGTGGTTTCATCGAGCGGCTCGCCGGCCAAGTACAAGGCTTGCAGCGATGACAGGTCGTATTTCTTCATCAGCTCGGACGGGTGTTTCTTCAGCACGCGGATCGCGGTCGGGGCCGAGAACATGCGCGTCACTTTGTATTTCTCGACGATGCTCCACCAGATGCCGGCGTCGGGACGGATCGGCGTGCCTTCGTACATGATGGTCGCCATGCCGGCAATCAGTGGGCCGTACACGATGTAAGAATGGCCGACCACCCAGCCGATATCGGAGGTGGCGAAATAAGTCTCGCCCGGATTGCCGCAAAAAATATGCTTCATGGAGGAAGCCAGCGCCACCGCATAGCCGCCGACATCGCGCTGCACGCCTTTCGGTTTGCCGGTGGTGCCCGAGGTGTACAACACATACGAGATCGCATTGGCTTCCAGCCAGGTCACCGCCACCTGCGCCTCCAGGTGCTGCGCGCGCAAGCTGGCGTAATCGACGTCGCGCCCGGCCACCCAGGGCATGGGGGCCAGGCCGCGATTCACCAGCAGCACGTGCTGCGGCTTGTGTTCGGCCAGCGTGATCGCCTCATCCAGCAAAGGCTTGTACGGCACCGCCTTGCCGCCGCGCATGCCGGCGTCGGCCGACAGCACCAGCACCGGCCTGGCGTCGTCGATGCGCGTCGCCAGGCTCTTGGAAGCGAAGCCGCCGAACACCACCGAATGCACAGCGCCGATGCGGGCGCAAGCCAGCATAGCGAACGCCGCTTCCGCGATCATAGGCATGTAGATCAGCACGCGTTCGCCTTGCTTGACGCCCAGGCTTTGCATGCACGCCGCCATGCGCTGCACTTCGGTGTGCAGCTCAGCGAAGCTGTAGATTTTTTCAGTATTGGTTTCGGTCGAGATCGCGATCAGCGCCGGCTTATCGGCCTGCGTCGCCAGCCAGCGGTCGACCGCGTTATGGCACAGATTGGTTTCCCCGCCGACGAACCATTTGGCGAACGGCGGATGGCTGTGATCGAGCACTTGCCGGTAAGGCGTATGCCAATCGATCAGCTGGGCTTCTTTGTCCCAGAAAACTTCGGGCTGCTGGATCGATTCCTGATAAAACGCTGAGTAAGACATGGTATCTCCTGAAAAGCTGATGAGGTTTAATGCAAATCCGTAAACTCAATATCGTCATTCCTGCGCAGGCAGGAATCCAGCGGCTTGCTCCGCATACTGATGCCGCTCTTTTGACTATCACTACATAACTTCAGCTCAAGCATTGCCAATGTGCTGCAAACGACGCTGGATTCCCCCTTGCACGGCGCATCTGCGCTTGTAAGCGCAGATCGTTTCGCAGGCAAGCAGCATGCTGCTTGCAACCCCTGCTACACCCTGCGCAGGAATGACGTAAATTAGAATCCAGTCACTCGTTGCACCTAATCATTTGCTCTCGCCACGAAAAAATTCTTTGTCAGTTTGGTGTAAGCCACCAACAAAAAACGCGGCCGTCTGACGGGCCGCGTTTTTTAAGTTTTGCATTTGCGCTGCTCAGAAAGCAGCGCCGGGTACGCGTACCCAGCCTTCCATCAACACGCGCGCGCTGCGGCTCATGCTGGCCTTCCTTACACACCATTCGCCGCCGACCTGCTCCGCCTGGGCGCCGACGCGCAGGGTGCCGGACGGGTGGCCAAATCGTACCGAACCATGCACCGCCTCGCGCTCACCGCCGCCGGCCGCCAGGTTCACCAGCGTGCCGGGAATCGCGGCGGCGGTGCCTATCGCGACCGCCGCCGTGCCCATCATGGCGTGATGCAGCTTGCCCATGGACAGCGCGCGCACCAGCAAATCGATCTCGCTGCCTTTGACTGGCTTGCCGCTGGACGAGACGTATGCAGCCGGCGGCGCGACGAACGCGACTTTCGGTGTGTGCTGACGCTGCGCCGCTTCGTCTATGTTCGCAATCAGGCCCATGCGCACGGCGCCATACGCGCGTATCGTTTCGAATTTGGCCAGGGCCGCCGCATCGCCGTTGATGGCGTCCTGCAATTCCGTGCCGCTGTAACCCAGGTCTTGTGCATTGACGAAGATGGTCGGGATGCCGGCGTTAATCATGGTCGCCTGCAATGTACCGACGCCGGGCACTTCCAGCTGGTCGACCAGATTCCCGGTCGGGAACATGGAGCCGCCGGCGCCTTCTTCATCGGCGGCCGGGTCCATGAATTCCAGCTGCACTTCGGCCGCCGGGAAAGTCACGCCGTCCAGTTCGAAGTCGCCGGTTTCCTGCACCTCGCCATTGGTGATCGGCACGTGGGCGATGATCGTCTTGCTGATGTTGGCTTGCCAGATGCGCACCACGGCCACGCCGTTGTGCGGGATGCGGCTGGCGTCGACCAGCCCGGCGCTGATCGCGAACGAGCCGACCGCGGCCGACAGGTTGCCGCAATTGCCGCTCCAGTCGACGAAAGCCTTGTCGATGGCGACCTGACCGAACAGGTAATCGACGTCGTGCTCCGGCTGCGTAGACTGGGACAGGATCACGGTCTTGCTGGTGCTGGACGTCGCGCCGCCCATGCCGTCGATCTGCTTGCCGTAGGGGTCGGGGCTGCCGATCACGCGCAACAGCAAGGCGTCGCGCGCCGCGCCTGGGACTTGCGCCGCTGCGGGTAAATCCTGCAGGCGGAAGAACACGCCTTTGCTGGTGCCGCCGCGCATATAGGTGGCGGGGATTTTGATTTGGGGTAGATGGGTCATAATATTTTTTCCTGCAAGCTGTTGTGAACACGCTCCTCCCCCTTCAAGGGGGAGGCCGGGAGGGGGATGGGTTTCTTGTGTGAGCCGAAACCCATCCCCACCCTACCCCTCCCCTTGAAGAGGAGGGAACAAATCAAGCTGCCTTGGACGACTCGAGGAAATCCTGCGCAAAGCGCTGCAACACGCCGCCCGCTTCGTAGATCGACACTTCTTCCGCGGTATCCAGACGGCAAGTCATCGGCACTTCCACCCGCTCGCCGTTCTTGCGATTAATCACCAGCGTCAGCGTGGCGCGCGGGGTGCGTTCGCCGAGCACATCGTAAGTCTCGGTGCCGTCCAGTTGCAGGGTCAGGCGGTTGGCGCCGGGCTTGAATTCCAGCGGCAGCACGCCCATGCCGATCAGGTTGGTGCGGTGGATGCGCTCGAAGCCTTCGGCCGCGATCGCTTCCACGCCGGCCAGGCGCACGCCCTTGGCGGCCCAGTCGCGCGAAGAGCCCTGACCGTAATCGGCGCCGGCCACGATGATCAGCGGCTGCTTGCGCTGCATGTAAGTCTCGATCGCTTCCCACATGCGCATGACCTGGCCTTCCGGTTCCACGCGCGCCAGCGAGCCGGCGCGCACGCTGCCGTCGGCGTTGCGCACCATCTCGTTCTTCAGCGTCGGATTGGCAAACGTCGCGCGCTGCGCGGTCAGGTGATCGCCGCGATGGGTGGCGTAAGAGTTGAAATCCTCTTCCGGCAAGCCCATCTTGTGCAGGTATTCGCCGGCCGCACTGTTCAGCATGATGGCGTTCGAAGGCGACAAGTGGTCGGTGGTGATGTTGTCCGGCAGCACAGCCAGCGGGCGCATGCCCTGCAGCGTGCGCTCACCGGCCAGCGCGCCTTCCCAATACGGCGGACGGCGGATGTAAGTGCTCTGTGCGCGCCAGTCGTACAGCGGGCCGACTTGCTCGCCGGCATCGGCCTGGATCGCAAACATCGGTTCGTACACCTTGCGGAAGTGTTCCGGCTTGACACTGGAGGCGACGATGGCGTCGATCTCGGCGTCGGTCGGCCAGATGTCCTTCAGGCGGATTTCCTTGCCATCCACCACGGTCAGCACGTCCTTCTCGATGTCGAAACGGATGGTGCCGGCAATCGCGTAAGCCACCACCAGCGGCGGCGAAGCGAGGAAGGCTTGCTTGGCGTAAGGGTGGATGCGGCCGTCGAAATTGCGGTTGCCGGACAGCACGGCAGTGGCGTACAGGTCGCGCTCCACGATTTCTTTTTGTATCGCCGGATCGAGCGCGCCGGACATGCCGTTGCACGAAGTGCAGGCATAGGCCACTACGCCGAAGCCTAGCTGCTCCAGCTCGGGCAGCAGTTTGGATTCTTCCAGATACATGGTCACGGCCTTGGAGCCGGGCGCCAGCGAAGTCTTTACCCACGGTTTGCGCGTGAGGCCCAGCTTGTTGGCGTTGCGCGCCAGCAGGCCGGCCGCGATCACGTTGCGCGGATTGGACGTGTTGGTGCAGCTGGTGATGGCGGCGATGATCACGGCGCCGTCCGGCATTTGGCCCGGCACTTCGTCCCAATGGGCGGCGATGCCTTTCGCAGCCAGCTCGGACGTGGCGACGCGCGCATGCGGATTGGAGGGGCCGGCCATATTGCGCACCACAGAAGACAGATCGAACTTCAGCACGCGTTCGTATTCGGCGTTGACCAGCGTGTCGGCCCACAGGCCGGCTTGTCTGGCGTAAGTCTCGACCAGCCTGACTTGCTCGTCGCTGCGGCCGGTCAGCTTCAGGTAGGCGATGGTTTGCTGATCGATGCTGAACATGGCCGCGGTGGCGCCGTATTCCGGCGCCATGTTGGAGATGGTGGCGCGGTCGCCCAGGGTCAGCGCGGCGGCGGCGCCGGCGCCGTAGAATTCCAGGTAAGCGCCGACCACCTTGGACTTGCGCAGGAACTCGGTCAGCGCCAGCACGATGTCGGTGGCGGTGATGCCTTCTTGCGGCTTGCCGGACAGCTCGACGCCGATGATGTCGGGCAGGCGCATCCAGGAGGCGCGCCCCAGCATCACGTTCTCGGCTTCCAGGCCGCCGACGCCGATGGCGATCACGCCCAGCGCATCCACGTGCGGGGTGTGGCTGTCGGTGCCGACCAGGGTGTCGGGGAAGGCCACGCCGTTCTGGGCGTGGATCACCGGCGACATGCGCTCCAGATTGATCTGGTGCATGATGCCGTTGCCGGGCGGGATCACGTCGACGTTCTTGAACGCCTTCTTGGTCCAGTTGATGAAGTCGAAGCGGTCTTCGTTGCGACGGTCTTCAATCGCGCGGTTCTTGGCGAAGGCGTCGGGGTCGAAGCCGCCGCACTCGACCGCCAGCGAATGGTCGACGATCAGCTGCACCGGCACCACCGGATTGACTTTGGCCGGGTCGCCGCCCATGTCGGCGATCGCGTCGCGCAGGCCGGCCAGATCGACCAGCGCGGTCTGGCCCAGGATGTCGTGGCACACCACGCGCGCCGGGAACCACGGAAAATCGAGCTCGCGCTTGCGCTCTATCAGCTGGGTCAGCGAAGCCGTCAGCATGGCCGGATCGCAGCGGCGCACCAGGTTTTCGGCATGCACGCGCGAGGTGTAGGGGAGTTTGTCGTAAGCGCCGGGCTGGATCGCATCGACCGCAGCACGCGCGTCGAAGTAATCCAGCGCGGTGCCGGGCAGGAGTTTGCGGTAATTAGTGTTCATGGCTCGCTCGGTAAAATAGCTAATGACAAGGATTCAGGGCATCGTGGATTGATTCAAATCTCGTCATCCCCGCGAAAGCGGGGATCCATCTCAATGCGTGATCAACATGGATTCCCGCTTTCGCGGGAATGACGCTCTTCGTTTTATCTGCTTTCCTCGGGCTTTACTTACGATCCTTCAAAGGCACGAATTGCAAATCTTCCGGCCCGACGTAATTCGCGCTAGGACGAATGATCTTGTTGTCGATGCGTTGCTCGATGATGTGCGCGGCCCAGCCGGAGGTGCGCGCGATCACGAACAGCGGCGTGAACATCGCGGTCGGCACGCCCATCATATGGTAGGACACGGCCGAGAACCAGTCCAGATTCGGGAACATTTTCTTGATGTCCCACATCACGGATTCCAGGCGTTCGGCGATGTCGAACATCTTCATGGAACCGGCTTCTTGCGACAGCGTGCGCGCCACTTCCTTGATGACCTTGTTGCGCGGGTCGGAGATGGTGTACACCGGGTGGCCGAAACCGATCACGACTTCCTTGTTCTCGACGCGCTTCTTGATGTCGGCTTCCGCTTCGTCCGGGTTGTCGTAGCGTTTCTGGATCTCGAACGCGACTTCATTCGCGCCGCCGTGCTTAGGACCGCGCAGCGCGCCGATCGCGCCGGTGATGGCGGAATGCATGTCGGAGCCGGTGCCGGCGATCACGCGGCCGGTAAACGTGGACGCGTTGAATTCGTGTTCGGCGTACAGGATCAGCGACGTGTGCATGGCTTTTTCCCACGATGCGCTCGGTTTTTCACCGTGCAGCAGGTGCAGGAAATGGCCGCCGATAGAGTCATCCTCGGTCTCGGTTTCTATGCGCTTGCCGTTGTGGCTGTAGTGGTACCAGTACAGCAACATGGAGCCGAGCGAAGCCATCAGGCGGTCGGCGATGTCGCGCGCGCCGGGCGTGTTGTGGTCGTCTTTCTCCGGCAGCACGCAACCGAGCGCCGAGACGCCGGTGCGCATCACGTCCATAGGATGGCTGGACGCCGGCAAGGTTTCCAGCGCCGCCTTGACGTTGGCCGGCAAGCCGCGCAGGGCTTTCAGCTTGGCCTTGTAGGCGCGCAACTCGGCCGCGGTCGGCAGCTTGCCGTGCACCAGCAGGTGCGCGATTTCTTCGAATTCGCAGGCGTCGGCCACATCCAGGATGTCGTAACCGCGATAGTGCAGGTCGTTACCGGTTTTACCCACGGTACACAGGGCCGTGTTACCGGCGGTGACGCCGGACAGGGCGACGGATTTCTTGGCTTTGAAAGGAACGGCTTCAGACATGGTTTTCTCCTCTAAAATGACTTAAATACATACTCACCCCGGTATATTTTTTCACCGCATTAAATACGCTGGCAACAGGGCGATTTCACTGAAAAATAGGGGGAGTATGTGTATTTCTATTAAAACGTCGCAAAAAGCGCAATCTCCCAAGCCGTCATTCCGGCATGCTTTTAGGTGTAGCAGGGGTTTATGGG
>JACPWS010000024.1 GCA_016196925.1 Burkholderiales bacterium
ATTACCTGATCCAGCGTCGTAGAAAAACTTTCCAAATTCTGTTTTGGCAAGCCGTAAATCAAGTCGAAATTGATCGATTGAAATCCGGCTGCGCGGCTGTCTGCCACAGTACGTTCAACCATCTCATACGCTTGTATTCTGTGCACGGCCTTTTGAACTTCAGGATCAAAATCCTGTACTCCCAGACTGGTCCGATTGAAGCCCAGCTCTGCCAACAGTTGCAGTGTTTCTGCGCTAACCGTACGCGGATCAATTTCTATCGAAATTTCCGCATCTTCGGAAAAATCGAAATGCTTACGCAGCATATCCATTAAGCGTCGCATCTCCTCATGGCTGAGGAAAGTCGGCGTTCCGCCGCCCAAATGCAACTGACTCAACACCTCCCTGTCATGCAAATGCGCCGCCACCAACTTTAGTTCTTTTTCGAGGAACTCCAGATATTTTGCAGAGCGGCCATGGTCTTTAGTGATGACCTTATTGCAGGCACAGTAATAGCATAAAGATGCGCAGAACGGGATATGGATATACAGCGACAACGGCGGTTTATTTTCCATGCGGCTACGTTGTTTCAAATACTGGATGTACGATTCCGCATTGAAATCCGCGGTAAACCTGTCTGCCGTTGGATAAGAAGTATAGCGCGGGCCGAGCGAATCAAAGCGACGAATCAGCGCTTCAGGAATTTCTATGGCTGTACAGGCAGCCGCCTCAGTAATTTTCATGTTTCTTTGTTTTATCGCGCTTTTTGCACGAGCAATACGGTCAAGCTACTGGAAATAATACCGAGTAACCAGAACGCAAAAAAACCTATGGTGTAGGCGCCAATGATATGCACTTGAACACGTTCATCCAAAACGATCAGTTCCATGGGGTCAACTAAACTGAAAAACAAACCAGTTGCCACACAAGCCATCAAGAAAGCGGGCCACAGCACTACCATCAACATAGGACGCCAAAGCAACTTGCCATTTGTAGAATTGCGATGTTCCAAACCTTGCCCCTTCTAGTGATTATTAAACTTGTGGTCAACCGACTTTCAGGGAAGCGTCGTCATTTTGCCGCATTCAGTTGCACAGCCCTTTGCTCTGGCTCAAACCAGTCGCCGGTCAAACGCCAGTTGCTCGTTTCTATCTTGACGTGAAACAATTTAACAGAACTCGAAGCGAGATTCGAGAGCAATTTAAGGTCGCCTTCGTAGTTGCCCGGAGTGACTTGTCGCATCTGCAAACGATGTATCACTTCATTGACCGAACTTGCACCGGCAACGGCATTCGCCAGGCTCAATTGCACGGTATCCGGCAAAGCTTCTGTACCGGTTAAATGTATTTTCATGCGCCCGGCAGTTAAATCCAAAGCAACACTGGCCGCCAATTGCAATTCTTTGGCCCTCGCGTCGCGCTGTATATCTTTATTCACCATCAGACCTTGCTTGTAATAGTCTTCCGCAACGACCTTGTCGGATCCGCGCATCGCAACGATACCGGTGTAGATACTGGCGCAAACGACAATCGCCGGACCACCGGCAACCAACAACAGCCAAGGTTCTTTATACCATGGGTCTTTTTTTAATTTTAGCGGCATCAGAACAGCACTCATGCTCTTCTCCTATCTTGGCATAATAAATACAGCTTTTTCAGTCACGGTGATGTCTGGCGAGTCCAGATCTTTCACCACAAAGCGGATACGGTTAGAACCGGGCTGAAGAGCAGCCGCAGGAATTCTGACACGCACCGGGAACGCCGTGGTTGAAGCAGCAGTCACGCTGATATCGACGTTATTCAAAATAAGCGCACCGTCGGCTCCTTTTACGGCAACGCTGTATCGGCGCGGAACTTCTTGCGTATTCATTACCTGCAATTTGTAGACATTCTCAATCGCGCCAGCTTCCGTTACTTTTGGCATGCCGCGGTCGCGGATGACGTCTACTTTCAAGGGCAGATGGTAAGCCAGCGATAACGCTGTCAGCAAAATAATCAAGCCCAAAATTCCGCTATAAATCAAAGTCCGCAAGCGGAAGACTCGTTGCCACATCGCTTTACTGTCGAGCTTTCTATTCAGGGCATGTTCGGTGGTATAACGAATCAGTCCCCGCGCATAACCCATCTTATCCATCACCTGATCGCAACCGTCAATACAAGCGCCACAGGCAATACACTCATATTGCAAGCCATTACGGATATCGATACCGGTAGGACAAACTTGCACGCAAATACTGCAATCCACACAAGAACCAAGGCCGCTGGCTTTATAATCGATTTTCTTGTTACGTGCCCCGCGCGGCTCGCCACGCTCAGTGTCATAGGTAACAATCAAGGTATCCTTGTCAAACATGGCGCTCTGGAAGCGCGCATAAGGACACATGTATTTGCATACCTGCTCACGCATCCACCCGGCATTACCATAAGTCGCAAAGCCATAAAACAGCAGCCAGAATGTTTCCCATGGACCCAGCGTCAGGGATGTCACCTCTGATGCAAGTTGATGTATCGGGGTGAAATAACCGACAAAAGTAAACCCGGTCCAGAGAGCGAAGACGATCCAGGCGGTGTGCTTGGAAAATTTCAATGAGAATTTACGCGCCGATAACGGCGCGGCATCGAGCTTCATACGCGCCGGACGTTCGCCTTCTATCTTCTTTTCTATCCACAGAAAAATCTCGGTATACACTGTTTGCGGGCATGCATAACCACAAAATAAGCGCCCTGCCACCGCCGTAAACAAAAAGAGCGTCAGCGCAGAAATCACCAATAAAACCGCAAGATAAATGAAATCCTGCGGCCAGAACACCAAACCGAATATATAAAATTTACGGGTAGTCAGATCGAACAGCACAGCCTGTCGGCCATTCCAGTTTAACCAGGCTGTGCCATAAAACATCAATTGCGTAAAAAACACCAACACCCAGCGCCAGGAAGAGAACCAGCCCTTCTGCGAACGAGGATAAATTTTCCTGCGCTCTTCAAACAAAGCCAGCTCGGTTTCTTCGATGGGTACTGGGATGATAGGTATATGCTTCATTGCTCTGCTTCTCGATACTCGATACTCGTATTACGGTTATTTTACTGCGTCGGCCTTACTTGCTGCTTCACTGGCGGATGCCGTGGCCGCAATCTGTCTGATCGCACCTGCTTCAGCATCGGAAACTTGCGCACCCAATGTCGAATTATTGGACAAGCCCCAAACATAAGCAGCCAGCAAATGTATCTTGCCTTCACTCAGGATATCTTTATGCGCAGGCATCTGATTATTGCGGCCTTTGTTGATCGTTTCCGTGACCGTATCAATGCCACCGCCATACAGCCATGTCTTGTCGGTCAGATTCGGCGCACCCAAAGCCTGAGTTCCTTTGCCGTCGGCGCCGTGGCAAGCGGCACAGGCAGCAAATTTCGGTTTGCCGAGCGCAGCCTTGATAGGATCATGCGCGGAATTCGACAGGCTCAACACGTAATTGGCGACATTGCGCACATCGTCGTCAGTACCGATTGCAGCCCCCATCGGTGGCATTTGCCCATGACGTCCTTCGCGAATTGTCGTCAGTATGGTCTGAGGATCGCCACCGTATAACCAGTCATTATCCGCCAGATTCGGATATCCCTTACCGCCTTGCGCATCGGAGCCGTGGCACTGAGCGCAAGTATTCAGGAATAAACGCTGGCCGATTTCGCGTGCTTGCGGGTCTTTGGCCACATCTTTGATATCCATGGACAGGTACTTGTTAAAGATAGGGCCATACTGCAATTCGCCGTCCTTGACTTCCTTTTCATAAGCACCGGCCTGGCTCCATCCGAATAGCCCCTGACGCGACCCGAAACCCGGATATACCACCAGATATCCTACACTGTAAATAACGGTCAGATAAAACAACCACATCCACCAACGCGGCAGCGGGTTATTCTGCTCCATCAAGTCCCCATCCCAGACATGCCCTGTCGTTTCTGCCGGCAAAGGTTTGCCGTCGCCACCGACCTTCACCTTTACTTTGGATTGCGACCACAACAGCAATATGCAGGCTGCCATACTGATAGCGACAACTATCGCTATCCCTATGCTCCACCATTCGTTAAAAAAATCTGCCATGATTATTTTCCATTCTCATTATCAATCGGCAAGCGCGCCAGTTCTTCAAAGCGGTCCTTGTTTTTGGCGCTAAAAGCCCAGTAAATGATGCCCAAAAAAACAATCAGGCTAATCACCGTCACTACGCTGCTTAGTATTGTGAAGTTCATATTCATCCTTCCCCAAAAGGCTGCTTTGCAAGCAATCGCCAGCCTTAGTTCTTGTTCTTGATCGCGGTGCCTAATACTTGCAAATAGGCGATCACTGCATCCAGTTCGGTTTTATCCGCCAACTCTGCCGGACCCGCCTTGATCTGCTCCTCGGTATAAGGAACTCCCAAGGTCTTCATCGCGCTCAATTTAGAAACAATGTCGGCCGCGTCGACAGGAGTCTTCGCCAACCAAGGATAAGCGGGCATGTTGGACTCCACTACGACGGAACGCGGATCGGTCAGGTGATCCTTGTGCCAGGTATTGCTGTAACGACCACCGACGCGCGCCAGATCGGGACCGGTACGCTTACTGCCCCATTGAAACGGGTGATCGTAGACAGATTCCCCGGCGACCGAGTAATGACCGTAACGTTCGGTCTCGGCGCGGAACGGACGTATCATCTGCGAGTGGCAGCCGTAGCAGCCCTCGCGCAAATAAATGTCCCGCCCCGCTAATTGCAACGGGGTATACGGTTGCATACCCTGCACCGGTTGCGTTGTTGATTTTTGAAAAAACAATGGAACGATCTCGACCAGACCACCGACGCTGATAGTCAGTATCACCAACACCAGCAGCAAGCCCACGTGTCGCTCAATCAGATCATGAGTAAAATTACGCATCAATATTCTCCTGTTGATATCTCTGATTTATGCATGTGCGGAAGAAGCAGGCAATGCAGGAATCGCATTATTGACAGGTTTGGCCGCCATCAATGTTTTTACAACGTTATAAGCCATGACCAACATGCCGCTCAGATACATTGCGCCACCAGCCAGACGAATAACGTAGTAAGGGTAAGTCGCCTTAACCGTTTCTACGAAAGAGTAGGTCAGAGTGCCATCATCATTGACCGCGCGCCACATCAGGCCCTGCATTACGCCGGCGATCCACATAGAAGCGATATACAGCACCACGCCTATCGTTGCGACCCAGAAGTGCACTTCGATCAAACGCTTGCTATACATCTGAGTCTGCCCGAACAGGCGCGGAATCAGGTAATACAAGCTGCCGATAGTGATGAAGCCGACCCAACCCAAGGCGCCGGAATGCACGTGGCCAACGGTCCAGTCGGTGTAGTGCGACAAGGCATTCACAGTCTTAATCGCCATCATCGGGCCTTCGAATGTCGACATACCGTAGAAAGACAGCGAGACGATCAGGAAGCGCAGGATAGGATCGGAACGCAGCTTGCTCCAGGCGCCCGACAAAGTCATGATGCCGTTAACCATGCCGCCCCAGGATGGCGCCAGCAAGATCAGGGAAAACAACATACCGATAGATTGCGCCCAGTCAGGCAAGGCGGTGTAATGCAGGTGATGCGGGCCCGCCCACATGTAAGTGAAAATCAGGGCCCAGAAGTGCACGATGGACAAACGATATGAGTAAACAGGGCGTTCGATTTGCTTAGGAATGAAGTAGTACATCATACCCAGGAAGCCGGCCGTCAGAAAAAAACCCACCGCATTATGCCCGTACCACCACTGAACCATCGCATCCTGCACACCGGAATATGCAGAATAAGATTTCATGAACGAAACAGGAATCGCTGCGCTATTAACGATATGCAAAACAGCGACGGCGATAATGAAGGCACCGTAAAACCAGTTCGCAACATAGATATGTTCAACCTTGCGCTTGGCCAGCGTGCCGAAAAAGACGATCGCGTATGCCACCCATACGACCGCAATCAGCAAATCGATGGGCCACTCGAGTTCGGCATATTCTTTACCCTGGGTGTAACCCAAAGGCAGGGATACTGCAGCAGCAACGATCACCAGTTGCCAACCCCAGAACGTGAATTCCGCCAAGCCATCTGAAAACAGACGCACGTTAGAAGTTCGTTGCACGACATAATAGGAAGTCGCCATTAAAGCGCAACCGCCAAATGCAAAAATCACGGCATTCGTATGCAAAGGACGCAAACGTCCGTAGCTTAGCCATGGGATACCTGTCAAAAATTCCGGCCAGGCAAGTTGAGAAGCAATCACCACGCCTACCAGCATGCCGATTACCCCCCAAACCACTGCCATGACAGAAAATTGGCGTACAACTCTATAGTTGTATGAGTTTTCTTTAGTTAACGTCATGATCTCACTCTGTTGTAAAAAATCACTGCAAGAATAACAATCGCGCCACTAAGCTACATTGATTCAAATCAAATATTGCCGGTATCCAAGCATAGTTAGCTTTCCTGGCAACAAGGGCCAGAATAGCCATAAATTAAATTTAGTGCAAAAAAAACGGCACCACATGGGTGCCGTTCGAACAAATTAAATGAAATCTCTGAATTATTGCTGCGCAGCCGCTGCCGGTGCGGCTATGGCCGCCTTATTCGTCGTAACCTTGGCCTTTTGCTTAAGCGCCTCTACATAGGAATAAAACTCCTGTTGCGCCAGCGTGTCAGACATCTGCTGCGCATCCGAGACCCTTCGCGCCTGATCTGGCGCTCCGGCAGCAACTTTAGCTATCCTATAAATTACATAACCACTGCCATTCAAATGAACACCGACAAATGCCGGCAATTTTTGCGTGTCCGCCTTCATCACTTCCACAAACGCCTGGCCCGGAATACCTTGATTCTTTGCACGCGAAACTGTTTTTGGTTCGGAAAATCCGTCAGTTGCATCCGACGTCTTCAGGGCGGCCAATTTAATAGCGCCTTCCTTGACCGCCAGCGCTTCCGCTTCGGAGTGCGTCACCCTGGCAAGTATATTCGCCTTAACTTCGTCGAACGGACGTTTAGCCGCCGCCTTGTATTCAAGGATGCGGCCGGAAATCAGGGTATTGGGAGCAACCTCCACCGCTTCGGTGTTGTGCTTTTTCTTGAGCACTTCATCGGAAAAAATAGCCTTCAGGAATTTGGCATTATTCGTTGCCAGGGAAGGCGCCAGCGCAGGATTGCCCCGGCGCGACAAACCTGCCACTTCTTCGACCTTCAATTTCAATTTATCTGCCACCGGCTTCAAGCTGTCCGATTGTTCATACACCGTATTGCTGAACGTTTCTGCAGCTTCGGCATAAGCCTTGGACGCTTTCTGCTTCTTAATCTCTGCAACGATCTGAGATTTCACTTCATCCAGCGACTTGATCGCAGCAGGCTTAATGCCGGTAAGCTGAATGATATGCAAACCGAAATCGGATTGAACCACATCGCTGATTTCACCTTGCTTGAGTTTATAAGCCGCCTCTTCAAACGGTTTAACCATCATGCCCTTGCCAAAAAAATCCAAATCCCCGCCTTTTTCGGCCGAACCTGGATCTTGAGAGTTTTCTTTCGCAAGCTTGGCGAAGCTTTCCGGCTTTTTACGCAACTCGACCAACAGGCTTTCAGCCTTAGCTTTAGCCTTGCCCTTGTCCGCGTCGCCGGCGTCCTTCTTGACGCTGATTAAGATATGGCTGGCACGACGCTGCTCTTCTGCTCCATACATTTTTTTATTCTGCTCATAAAACGCCTGCACGTCGACATCGGACACCGTCAACTGGGCAGCCAGGGCATCAAGATTTAACACCGCATACTCTGCCTTGACCTGCTCGGGAATCTCAAATTGCGCGGCGTTTTTCTCGTAGTAGGCCTTCAGCATTTCATCAGTCACTTTGACCCGGGACGCATACTCTTCAGGCTTGAAGGTCAGCACCTGAACTTCGCGTTCCTGCTCATTGATCAGCGCGATGCGGTCCGCCACGGATTTGGGCACGAAAGCCGTACCCTGAACAGCGTTCACCAACTGCTGCAAAGCCATATCCTGGCGCAAGCGCTGCTCATACATCGCCGGCGTCATGCCCTGAGCAGCCAGCAAGCTCTTATAGCGATCCGCATCAAAATTGCCGTCCGGCTTGGTCAAGCCCGGCGTCGCCAGGATCGCCTGCTGCAGAGTCTGGTCGGTAACCGTCAAATGATTGCGCGCCAACTCCACTGAAGTCGCTTTGCGTGCGATCAAATCATCCAGTATGTTTTGCCTGGCTTCCGGCGTATTCAACATCTTGGCATCGAATTGCGGACCATACATCTGGCGCAGGCGATCAAGCTGCTCCCTGATCGCCGCATCAAACTCTTGCTGACTGATACTCTGGTCGCCTACCGTAGCGACCGCATTATCGGAAGCTCGCGAACGCGTATAGCTTTCTATGCCGAAAAATGCAAAGGAGGGGAAAATGATCAGCAATAACAGAAATTGCATTAAACGCTGATGGGTACGAATATATTCAAACATGCTCAACCAATCGTATGACTAAGGATGACAATTACAATTTCACGAATACAAAAAAAGGCGAACTTTCGTTCGCCTTTTCGATTTTCTGGCGGAGCGGACGGGGCTCGAACCCGCGACCCCCGGCGTGACAGGCCGGTATTCTAACCAACTGAACTACCACTCCTTTTACTGCTATTCACTGCTTAATTTTCCTGCTTTATGCTTGCCGGTCTGGTGGGCGCTGAGAGGCTCGAACTCCCGACCTAAGCCTTGTAAGGGCTCCGCTCTACCAACTGAGCTAAGCGCCCCACTCTACAACCTGCAAACACCGCGACGCACTTCACTGCGCCACGAAAGTGCATTAGTTTACCGCATCTTTCAAAGCTTTGCCAGGTTTAAATTTTGGCACTTTAGCGGATTTGATTTTAATCGCTTCGCCGGTGCGCGGATTGCGGCCAGTTCTGGCGGCACGCTTACCGACGGAGAAAGTGCCGAAGCCGACGAGGGTCACGGTTCCATTTTTCTTTAAGGTCGTTTTTACTGCACCGATCAACGCGTCCAGGGCACGCGACGAAGCCGCTTTGGATATGTCCGCTGTTTTCGCAATGTGATCGATCAACTCAGTTTTATTCACTTATAGCCCCCTCACAAAAATTTTAATTTCGCGACGATGTATTCGATTATTTTATTGGTCGTGCATCTATCACGGCAAGCAGAAAATCTGCATCCGGTATTAGAGCAAGCAGGAAAGCATCATGTCAAGCGGTTTGCAAGCTTTCTGGCAATCTTCGGAGATTTCCACCCCGAATCAAAAGTATAATTTCATATTTACCTCTTCCATGTGTAACGGAACCTGCTGCGAGCAGCAAAAACCTAATTTGCTGCGGGCATCTTAAAATACGCGCTCCCGTTTTTTCGCCTTCATTTCATGAACACTACTCAATACATCGGCACTCCACTCTCCCATTCCGCTTGCAAGGTCATGCTGCTCGGTTCCGGCGAACTCGGCAAAGAAGTCATCATTTCGCTACAACGATTCGGCATAGAAGTGATCGCGGTCGATCGCTATGAAAACGCACCCGGCCACCAGGTGGCGCATCGTGCCCACGTGATAGACATGACCGACGGCGTGGCGCTGGCGCGGCTGATAGAACTGGAACAGCCCGACTTGGTGGTGCCAGAGATTGAGGCGATCGCGACCGCAACGCTGCTGGAACTGGAACTGGCCGGCAAGACGCGCGTGATCCCTACCGCGCGCGCAGCCTGGTTGACCATGAATCGCGAAGGCATACGCCGGCTGGCAGCGGAGACCCTGGGCCTGGCCACTTCGCCTTACCGCTTCGCCGACAGCCTGGCTGAGTTGCAGCAAGCCTGTAGCGAAATCGGCTATCCCTGCGTCATCAAACCGGTGATGTCATCCTCCGGCAAAGGGCAATCCAAGATCGACGGCGCCGATGAAGTCGCAGCTGCATGGGATTACGCCGCAGCCGGCGGCCGCGTCAAGGGCGGACGCGTGATCGTCGAAGGTTTCATCGATTTCGATTACGAAATCACCCAGCTGACCGTGCGCGCCGTGGGTGCAGATGGCCAGATCCAGACCCAGTTCTGCGAACCTATCGGCCACGTGCAAGTCCAGGGCGACTACGTCGAATCCTGGCAACCGCAGGCGATGCGTCCGCTGGCGCTGGAGCGCGCGCGTGAGATCGCCAAGAAAATCACCGACGACCTCGGCGGCTTGGGAGTGTTCGGGGTGGAGCTGTTCGTCAAAGACGATATGGTCTGGTTCTCGGAAGTCAGTCCGCGTCCGCACGACACCGGCATGGTCACCATGTCCAGCCAGGTGCAGAGCGAATTCGAGTTGCACGCCAAAGCGATTCTCGGCTTGCCGGTCGATGTCAGCTTGCGTAGTCCGGCGGCATCTGCCGTGATCTATGGCCAGCATGAGGCGCCGGCGATCGCCTTCGAGGGCGTGGCGGACGCGCTGCAAGTTCCCGGCGTCGATATCCGTCTATTCGGCAAGCCGGAATCGTTCGCACGGCGCCGCATGGGGGTGGCGCTGGCCGCCGCGGCAGACACCGAACAGGCGCGCAGCCTGGCCAAGGCCGCCGCCGCCAAAATCAAGCCGGTTATTGTGTAGCATCAGTGCGCCGGTGTAGTGTGCGCATTACACTGGCCGCATAATCGCTTATAGTCGCATTTCGCCCCCAAAAAAATCCTGATAAGTATTTCCAGTTGACCATGAAGAATTTTGACGTAGCAATCGTAGGCAGCGGCCTGGCCGGACTCTCGGTCGCCCTGCATCTGGCGCAAACCCGCAAGGTGGCGGTCATTTCCAAGCGGGCGCTGCTGGACGGCGCCAGCGACTGGGCGCAGGGCGGGATCGCCGCCGTACTCGATTCGAACGACAGCCACGACCAGCACATTTCCGACACCCTGATTGCCGGCGGCGGTTTATGCGATGAAGGCGCGACCCGCTACATCATCGAACACGGCCGCGAAGCGATAGACTGGCTGATCGCCCAGGGTGTGCCGTTTACGCGCGACGAGGACGCCGAACTCGGTTTCCACCTGACGCGCGAAGGCGGCCACAGCCAGCGCCGCATCATCCACGCGGCCGACGCCACCGGCCACGCGGTGCAAGTCACGCTGGAACAGCAAGTGCGCGCCCATCCGAATATCACCTTGTTCGAGCACCATTACGCGATCGACGTCATCACCTCAGCCAAGCTGGGCGACACCTCCCCTACCCCGCGCTGCCTGGGCCTGTATGTACAGGATGTCAAAACCGGCCAGGTGCACACCTTTGCGGCCCAGCACACCGTGATGGCGACCGGCGGCGCCGGCAAGGTCTATCTGTACACCACCAATCCCGACACCGCGACCGGCGACGGCATCGCAATGGCCTGGCGCGCCGGTTGCCGGGTCGGCAATATGGAATTCATCCAGTTCCACCCGACCTGCCTGTACCATCCGTTTGCCAAATCCTTCCTGATCACCGAAGCGGTGCGCGGCGAAGGCGGTATCCTGAAGTTGCCGGCCGAAGCCGGCGCCGCTGCCGGCAGCCGCTTCATGAGCGCGCATGACGAGCGCATGGAGTTGGCGCCGCGCGATGTGGTGGCGCGCGCCATCGACTTTGAAATGAAGAAGCGCGGCCTCGATTATGTGGAGCTCGACATCAGCCACCAGCCGCCGGAATTTTTAAAAGAACACTTCCCCACGATTTATGCGCGCTGCCTGGAACTAGGCATAGACATCACCAGGCAGCCGATACCGGTGGTGCCGGCCGTGCATTTCACTTGCGGCGGCATCGTCACCGACACCGCCGGCCGCACCGACCTGCCAGGCTTGTATGCGGTCGGCGAAACCGCCTACACCGGCCTGCACGGCGCCAATCGCCTGGCCAGCAACTCGCTGCTGGAATGCCTGGTAGTCGGCCGCGCCGCCGCCGAGCATATCGCCAGCCAGGAAGTCGTCGCACCAAGCGCGCTGCCAGCCTGGGATGAAAGCCGCGTCTCGGACGCCGATGAAGAAGTGGTGATCGCGAATAACTGGGATGAATTGCGCCGCTTCATGTGGAATTATGTCGGCATCGTGCGCACCACCAAACGCCTGGAGCGCGCCCAGCACCGCATCCGCTTGCTGAAGGAAGAGATAGACGAGTACTACGCAAACTTCCGCATCTCGAATAACTTGCTGGAATTGCGCAACCTGGTCGAAGTCGCCTCGCTGATCGTCAACAGCGCGCTGTCGCGTCGCGAAAGCCGTGGCCTGCACTTCAGCCGCGATTATCCTGACACCTTGCCGAAAGCGCTGCCGACGGTGTTGTCGCCACGGCGCAAGAAATAACGCCGGCAGTCAAATGGATGCCGCCGCAACCAGTATTCATGCGGGTTGCGGCGGCATTTTTATGGTGAAAAAGCTTCACATTTGTTGAAACAAATGCGTGTGATTGCGGCTGACTTCCAGTTTTTCGGCATGGCCTTTCAAACTGAGCAACTGGCGTCCACGAAAATCCCGCGTCACTTCGGCAATCGCCGAGGCGCGCACCAGGGTGGAACGATGGATGCGCCAGAATTCTTTCGGGTCCAGCTCGTCTTCCAGCTCTTTCAGCGATTTACGTATCAGGTATTCTGCCGATTCAGTCTGCACCAGCGTGTATTTTTCATCGGATTTAAAGAACAGGATTTCCCTGGTGCTGATCATGCGCAGGGTGGTCCCTACGCTCGCCTGTATCCAGCGCAAATACTCGCGTTGCTGGCCTTGTTGCTGGCGCATTAGCTGGGTCAGCAATTGTTCGACTTCGTTCGCATAAGACGTCGCCGCGGCGGGAGCCGGGGTCGCCTGTGCCGAGCGCTGTTCCGCTACCCGCTGCCGGATGCGCTCGCAAGTCTGCTGCAAGCGACCCAACTCTACCGGCTTCAATAAATAATCGAGCGCGCCGCGCTCGAAGGCTTGGATCGCGTATTCGTTATAGGCCGTCACAAACACCAGTTGCGCTTGTTGCGCCAACTGGCTGGCGGCTTCGATGCCGTTTTTACCGGGCATGCGTATATCCAGAAAAATCACATCCGGACGCAAGATTTCTGCCTGCTCCAGGGCGGCGATCCCATTCGCCGCCTCACCGACTATCTGCAGCGCCGGCCATGCCTGCTGCAAGCGCAGCCGCAATTGATCGCGCATCGGCGCCTCATCATCCACCAGCAACGCAGTGATTTTTGAATTGAGAGATAAATCTGCCATGAGGTTTTTCACCTTATTTGAGAGGAAGCTGCAAACAAAGCCGCGCCCCGCCTTCTGGCGGCGCTTCGATGATAATGCGGGCTTTCGCTCCGTACAAGACCTTCAGGCGTTCACGGATATTGGTCAGGCCCACGCCTTCATCAGCATTCAGATTGAAGCCGACGCCATTGTCGCTGACGGCTAGCTGCAACTCATTCCCTACCTGGCGGGCGACGACCGCGATATGCCCGCCCTCTATCTTGGGTTCCAGGCCGTGCTTGATCGCGTTTTCCACCAGGGTCTGTATCATCATGGACGGACATTCCGCCTGAGCCAACTCCGCCGGCAAGTCGAGGTGATACGTCAGGCGATCTTGCATCCTGGCCTGCATGATGCTCAGGTAGGCGCGTGACAATTCCATTTGCTGCCCCAGCTTGCCCGTTCCTTGCTGGCGGATTTGCGGCAACGCAGCGCGCAAGTATTTGATCAAGTCGGCATGCACCAGCGCCGCCCGCGCCGGATTGGTCTCTATCAGCTGACTGATCAGGGCCAGCGTATTAAATAAAAAATGCGGTTCGATCTGCGCTTGCAAAGCCGCCACTTCGGCCTCTAACAGACGGCGCTCCAGCGCCTCGACATCCGCCCTGGTCGCCGCGGCGCTCGCGGCCAGTTCGGCCTTGTGTTTACCACCAGCCAGACTCTTGATCAAGATCGAAGAAAACACGACGAAGGGCATCAGCGCCCCCAGGCCCAGCATGCCGCCCAGGATCATCGCCAATAAAGAAACGCCGGCCAGATAGCGCCACGAGATCACCGCCAGCCAGTCGAAAAACTGCCACCAGATGACTTTGCTTGTCCGGCAAACCTCCTGTACAAACGCCAGCACTTGATTGTCGTCGGTGCTTTTCATTGTTCTGGTTCCGATGGTGAGTTGTCCGTGGCGCTCAGGTCCGCTTTGGGCAGCACACATTTAAGCACGAGAGAGGCCAGCACTACCAGCTGTACGATGCCATGCAATTGCAAGATACTGCCTGCGAATAAAGCCAGCAGGGATGCCAGCAACAGCTTTTTCCATGACATCTGAGCTATGGCAGCGGTATAGCGCTGCCAGACATAGCGCACGGCGTCGGCCGCGTTCAAGACAAATTCCAGCACTGGGTTAGATTTAGTCGCATTCATGATTTTTCTCCTGGGGTTTTGTTGGCATCCGCACTATCCGATCAGCGCGGCGCTGTTTGATCCATGTCTGCATCATAGCCAGCCGGATTTGCCATCGCCAGCGCGCTGCGACTAAGGGTGAAATGCCATGGCCTGGCGGTAGCGCTGAGAGATAAGCGGGAGAAAACCAGAGCAACTGGGTATGGCGAAACCAGCCTGCGCTGCCCCGGAGCGGCTGTACGTCGCGAAGAAAATGCCGCCAGAACCCGGCGCGTATGCGGGCGCTGGCGGCATCTGGTGGCGCCGATGCAGAACTTAGAGTATCCGCAAAGAATAATCGGTCGCCTTGATATCCTTGGTCAGGCTGCCGATGGAAATGCGGTCCACGCCGGTTTCGGCAATCGCGCGCACCGAACTGCGGTCGACCCCGCCGGACGCTTCCAGCAAGGCGCGGCCGGCGTTAATGTCGACTGCCGCGCGCAGCATGCCGGGGTCGAAATTGTCGAGCAGGATGGACTTTGCACCGGCCGCCAATGCCGCTTGCAATTCGTCCAGGCTTTCCACTTCTATCTGTATGCTGACGCCGGCGTTCAGGCTCAGCGCCTGCTGCATCGCCGCGGCGATACCGCCGGCCGCGGCGATATGGTTTTCCTTGATCAGGATGCCGTCGTACAGAGCCAGGCGCTGATTCTGGCCGCCGCCCACGCGCACCGCGTATTTTTGCGCCAGGCGCAGACCGGGCAAGGTCTTGCGGGTATCCAGGATGGCGGCTTTGGTGCCGGCTATCAGCGCGACGTAGTTAGAAGTCGCGCTCGCCACGGCGGACAAGAGCTGCAGGAAATTCAGCGCCGAGCGTTCGGCGGTCAGCAAGGCGCGTGCCGGGGCTTCGATTTTGCAGACCACGGAATTCGCGCGCATCGCGTCGCCTTCGGCATATTGCCAATCGACTTGGATGCTGGCGTCGCACTGCGCCATCACCGCATCGAACCACGGTGCGCCGCACAGGATGGCGTCTTCGCGCACGATGACTTGTGCTTTGACACGTTCAGCGGCCGGCACCAGCAAGCCGGTCAGATCGGTGGCGCCGACGTCTTCTGTCAGGGCATCGCGGATATTGCGCTCGAAAGCCAGCTGCAGGTCGGCGTCGAAAGGCTGATGGAGATTTTTCAGATTGCTAGACATTTAGGCCGGACCTATACCAGAAAATAATTTCGCTTCCTTGGCCAGATCGGCGGAAGGACGCACATTGGCTTTTTTCGCTGCCGCAAAATCCAGCATGCGGTCTATGCACAGCCTGGCTTGTTGGCCGACGGCGGGATCGACCCGGATTTCATTGGCGCCGCTTTCCAGCACCTGGGCCAGATTCGCCAGGCCGTTCATCGCCATCCATGGGCAATGCGCGCAGCTCTTGCAAGTGGCGCTATTGCCGGCGGTGGGCGCCACGATGAAACGCTTGCCGGGCGCGGCCAGCTGCATCTTGTGCAGGATGCCGTTGTCGGTGGCGACGATGAATTCTTCGGCATCCATGGTTTGCGCCGCATGTATCATCTGCGAAGTGGAGCCGACCACGTCGGCCAGCGCCACCACGGCGGCCGGCGATTCCGGATGCACCAGAATCTTGGCGTTCGGGTGCTCGGCTTTCAGCAAATCGAGTTCTATCCCTTTGAATTCGTCATGCACCAGGCAGGAACCCTGCCACAGCAGCATGTCGGCCCCGGTCTGCTGCTGGATATAGCCGCCCAGATGCTTGTCCGGCGCCCACAATATCTTTTTGCCCTGGGCATGCAGGTGGGCCACGATATCCAGGCCTATGCTGGAGGTCACCATCCAGTCGGCGCGCGCTTTCACGGCGGCGCTGGTATTCGCATACACCACCACGGTGCGGTCGGGATGGGCGTCGCAGAACGCGGCAAACTCGTCGGCCGGGCAACCAAGATCGAGCGAACAGGTCGCATCGAGATCGGGCATCAGTATGGTTTTTTCCGGACTCAGGATTTTGGCGGTTTCGCCCATGAATCTGACGCCGGCCACCACCAGGGTCTTGGCTGGGTGATCGCGCCCGAAGCGCGCCATTTCCAGCGAATCGGATACGCAACCGCCGGTTTCTTCGGCCAGGTCTTGCAGCTCGGGATCGACGTAATAATGCGCGACCAGCACCGCTTGTTTTTCTTTTAATAGCTGACGGATACGCTCTTTCAGCGCCAGTTTTTCCTGCGCGCTGGGCGCATCCGGCACGCGCGCCCAGGCATTGGCGGTGCAACTGCTACCCACCTCCATCTGCGGACGCTCGAACTCGACTACTTTAGTTGTTTCCATGATTCCATCTACACAAAAAAATATACGTCTGGGCTGCTGTTTGAAGGCGAAACATACTGGAGGGGAGTATATTTTTTTACGCCTTAAAACATAACGGCAACAAGCCGATTTTTGCAGATACTCCCATAAAATCGGCCCTGTTTGCGTTAAACGTTACGCTCTCAAACCGGCTGCACCTTAATTTACGGACACCCTTCAAACCGTCATTCCGGCAGCTTCAAGGTGTAGCAGGGGTTTATGGGGGCATGCCCCCCCCATACCTGCGCAACGATCTTCGCTTGCAAGCGAAGATTCCTAAAGCGTGAGCCGGAATCCAGCGTCGTTCCAGGCACGCGAAAAAACGTCATTGGATCCCAGCTAAAAGCACGCTGGGATGACATTGCAAATAGGATTTGTCGATCAAAGCCGCGTCAGCTAACGCTGATCGCAGTCACCAACCACCAGTATACCTCTTACCAGATATTCACACGTTTAGCCTCTGCCCGCAGCGGCGACTTGGCAGCTGGACAATTGAAGGCTTGGCCGAATTCCGGCATATTCGCCAGCGGGCCGATCACACGGTATTTTTCCGGTGCATGCGGATCGGTGGCCAGTTGCAGGCGCAAACGCTCGTCGCGCATGATGCCGCGGAAACTCTGGGCATTCGCGATGAAGAAGCGCTGTTCCGGCGTCAAACCATCGATCTTGTCCGCCTGCGGCTTGCTGGCCAGCGATTTGCGCAAGGCTTGCAGCGCGATCTTCATACCGCCCAGATCGGCGATATTCTCGCCGGCCGTCAGCTTGCCGTTGATATGCAATTTATCGATAGGATTGAATTCATCGAATTGCTGCTCGATGGCCTTGACCCGCGTCAGGAATTTCTTTTCATCCTGCTTGGTCCACCAGCTTTTCAGATTGCCTTCGGCGTCGAATTGGCGGCCTTCATCGTCAAACGCGTGCGTCAATTCGTGGCCGATAGTGGCGCCGGTATTGCCGTAATTCGCGGCCGGATCGGCGTTCACGTGGTATAGCGGCGGTTGTAAGATGCCGGCCGGGAACACCATCTCGTTCATGGTCGGGTTGTAATACGCGTTCACGGTAGGCGGCGTCATGCCCCATTCGTTGCGGTCGATAGGTTTGCCCAGCTTGGCCAGGTTGCGCTTGAATTCGAACTCGGCGGCGCGCGCATTGTTGGCGGCATAGGCGCCCTGATCGATCTTCATGCTGCTGTAATCGCGCCAGACATCAGGATAGCCGATCTTGACCATCAGGGTATCCAGTTTGCGATAAGCTTGCTGCTTGGTGGCGGCCGACATCCATTCCAGCTGACCTATGCTTGCGCGCATCGCCTGTTTGATGTTGCCCACCATCTCCAGCACACCGGCCTTGGCTTCCGGGCTGAAGAATTGGGCGACATACAATTCGCCCAGCGCTTCGCCGGCAGCCTGATCGATATTGGTCAGCACCCGCTTCCAGCGCGGCTGCAATTCCTTGGTGCCGGCCAGCGTGCGGCCGTAGAAATCGAACTGGGCCTGCACGAAAGCCGAACTCAGGTCTTTGGCCCGCGCATTGATCAGGGTCCAGCGCAGATAGGCTTTCCATTGATCGAGCGCCACGCCCTGCAACATATGTCCGGCTTCGCGCATGAACTTAGGCTGCGCCAGGTTGAACTGGCCCGGCTGCGCCAGGCCGATTTCCTTGAAATACACGGCCCACGGCGCGGCGCGCTCGAGTTTTTGCAAGCCCGGCAAATCGCTCAGGTGATAACTGGCTTGCGGATCGCGCAATTCCACCTTGGTCAGCGAGGCTTTCGCCAGCCGGGTTTCCAGCGTCATCACCGTAACCGCCTGCTGCTTCGCCAACTCCGGCGCATCGCCGAGCAAAGTGAAAATTTGCTCTATGTAAGTCTGATACTTAGCGCGAATTTCCCTGGTCTTAGCATCGGCTTTCAAATAGTAATCGCGATCGGGCAAACCCAGGCCGCCTTGCAGCAGTTGCGGTATATAGCGCGTGGTGTTTTTAGCGTCCTGATCGACCGAAAAACTGAACAGCGGCATCACACCCTGCCGGTGCATGGCGGCGATGGTCGCCAGCAATTGCTGTTTATCCTGCACCGCATCGATGCGGGCAAACATCGGCTCCAGCGGCTTCACGCCGTCTTGCTCAATTTGCGCTTCATTCATGCCGCTGAAATAATACGCGCCAACCAGACGCGCGGCGGCGCTCTTGCCCTCGTCCGCCGCAGCCGCTTCGGCAATTTGCTTAAGCGCGCTCAGATTGCGCTCGGTCACTTCGTCATACGCGCTGTAACGGGCGCGATCAGCCGGTATCGGATGCGTCTTCAGCCATTCGCCATTCGAATATTGAAAAAAATCGCTGCAGGGATCGGCGCGCATATCCATCGTGGCGGCTTCCAATACCAATTGATTGGAGGTCGCGGTCGCCGCCTGCAGCGGCGCCGCAAACCAGGCCAGGCTCAATAAACCGGCGAGCGCCGTGCGTTGAAATACTTTCTTTTTACTCATAGTGTCTGTCTCTGTATTGTCTGTATTAAAGGCTTAAAAAGGCGTAACTGTTCACCCATCCTGAAAGTGTCGCCGGTGATGGCGCAAAAACGCTAACCGCGCAGAGAAAAGCTTTTTGCATCCTCTGCGCGGCTAAGGATTTTCATCTCCGGCTGAATAGTTACAAAAAGGCTTAAAGGTTTCTACTTGTTCACTGCGGCAACACTTGTACTGCAATGCCGGAATACTGCTCCGGCGCCCGGTAAATGCGTTGCGTCGCCTTCTGGAAATCCTCGGGCCGCGCTTGCGGGATATCCATGAATTTTTGCGGATTCAAGTCCACCAGCGGAAACCAGGAACTCTGTATCTGCACCATGATGCGATGCCCGCGGCGGAAAGTGTGGTTAATGTCGGGCATGGCATAACTGAGACTTTCGACTTTGCCGGGAACAAATGGTTCTGGCTGTTCAAAACTACGGCGGAATTTTCCGCGCAAGGGCTCGCCGCGCACCAGTTGCTGGTAACCGCTCATACCCATGGCAGGCGGCGCCACATCGCTGCCGCGTTCGCGTCCGGCCGTTTTTTCCGGATAGACCGGCGGGTAGACGTCGATCAGCTTGACTACCCAGTCGGCATCGGTGCCGCTGGTAGAGACAAACAATTTCGGTGTCACCGGGCCGACCAGGGTCACGTCTTGCTCCAGGACTGCGCTTTTGTAGACCAATACGTCGGGACGCGTCGCCGCAAAGCGCTGATCGGACACCATGTATTCGCGCGGCACATCGGTTGCCGTGTAGCCTATATACGGCACCGGCTTCCTGGGGTCGCTGACATATTCGTCATAAGCCGCCGCCTCCGTCGGCTGCCGCCAGCCTAGCATGCCATCGCCGCCCAGGTAGAGCATGCGCGCCTGCGCCTGTTGTGGCGGCCAAGCCGGATAGTCGCGCCAGACATTGGTGCCGGTTTCGAAGACATTGACCTCGGCCAGCGGCTTCCCTGCCGCGCCTTTCAAATGTTGCTCGAAGAATGGGAAAATAAGATTCTTCCGGTAATACTCGGCCGTCTTGGAATCGAAATTGACATGCCCGAGGCGTTTGCCGTCGGCGCCGCCCCAGCCGCCGTGCGACCATGGCCCCAGCACCAGGCCGTTGTAAGCGCCCTGGTTGTTTTGTCTGATGCTGCGATAAGTCGTGAACGGGCCTTGCGGATCTTCGGCGTCATACCAGCCGCCTACCGTCAACACGGCCGCGCGGACATTCTTTAAATGCAGGGCGATATTCCTCGTTTTCCAAAACTCGTCGTAGCGGGCATGTTCTATGGTCGGCATCAGCAATTCGCGCTGCTTTTCGCTGAGTCGGGCAGTGATGTTTTTCAGCGTCAAGAGCGAGAGGAAGTACTCATAGCCGTCTTCGGTGCCGTAATCGAACTCTTCCCAGCGCCGCGGCAGGCTGGTCGGATTTTTTTCCGTGGTGAAATTCGAGTAAAACCCGAAATTGGCCGCCAGCATAAAGGCCCCGCCGTGATAGGAATCGTCACCCATATACAGGTCGGTGACCGGCGCCTGCGGCGAGGCGGCCTTGATGGCGGGATGGGAATCGATCACGCTGGCCGAGGTGTAGAAGCCGGGATAAGAGACACCCCAGATCCCGACCTTGCCGTTATTGCCAGGCACGTTTTTCAACAACCATTCCACGGTGTCGTACATATCCTGGCTCTCGACCCCCTCTCCGGCCAGACGCGCCGCTTTCACATGCGGCGTCATCTCTTGCCAGACGCCTTCGGACATATAGCGGCCGCGCACGTCCTGGTTTACAAAAATATAGCCGCTGGTCTCGAAATCGCGCGAAGGCCCCAGGGCCTGGGGGTAGAAATCGACCCCGTAACGCAACTGGCCGCCGTCGTGCACCCCGGCGCCGTAAGGCGTGCGCGTCATCAGAAACGGATAGGTTTGGCCGCTATCCTTGGGAACATACACGACCGTAAACAAATGGACGCCGTCGCGCATGGGGATGCGGAATTCGTATTTGGTGTAGTGCTCGCGCACTGAAAATTTAAGCGGTTCGGCGTTTTCGTCGTCCAGCGATGCTGCCTGCGCCGGCCCGGCGACAAAGCAACTCAGGCAAGCCAAAACAAGATACTTATAGATCAAAGAGCGCATAATTTCCTTGCAATACCGCGGCGAAATCCAGCTTGCCGCTTAAAATCATAGAGTCGGAAGTGTAACAAGATATTTCGCCATTATGTTAAAGATATCTGTCGTCGGAAATCGGTCGTTACGACAAAAAAGAGATAGTAACTGCCGGCAAATCTGCCGGACCGCCTGGCGATTCGACCCTACACTGAAGTATCGTTCCTCATTCGATATGACGATGAAAACCTTACGATCCGGTCTCTTGGCTATGCTACTGCTGGCGGCGGCGAGCGCCGGCGCATCCGGAAATCATTCCGGATCCCGGCGATAGTCACGCCGCTCCGGCCATCGGTCCGTCCGTCATCAGGTATGGCGATTCAGTGGAAACCAGCCCCGGCGTTACGCCGCTCAATCCGGGGCCCGGTGGCGATTGGTATTATTGCCACAGCCCGGGCGGCTTTTATCCCGCGATCAAGTCTTGCCCCGGCGGCGCGCACAGGGTTCCGTCACAAGGGCAGGTAAATAGCCAGTAAGAATATGAAGAAAGGGGCGCCGACGCGCCCCTTTCCCTTGCAAAACCGCTCCGATTATTTCGCCGGGATTATTTGGCCAAAACTTGCCGTATCGTCGCCGCCAGTTCTTCCGCCACAAATTTGGCCACGTAAGCATCGGCGCCGACGGCCTTGATATGGTCTTCATTGGTCGTGCCGGACAAGGAAGAATGAATCACAACCGGCAAAAACTTAAACCTGTCGTCCTGCTTGATCTTGCGCGTCAGCGAAAAACCGTCCATTTCCGGCATTTCCAGATCGGTCAGCACCATCGCGACCTTATCGCTCACTTGTTTACCCTCGCTTTGCGCCGCTGCCGCAATGGCTTGCAACTTTTCCCACGCCTCCTTACCGGTCTTGGTCATGACATACGACGCTCCCATCGCATCGAAAGCCTGCTCGATCAGGCTGCGTGCGACCGCAGAATCATCGGCCGCCAAGATGACCGCGCCCGCTTTGATCTTAAGTTTGTCGCCTATCGTTTCAGGATCGACATCTTTACTATCCGAAGGCGTGATCTGGCGCAGTATCTGTTCTACGTCCAGCACCTGCGCCAGTCGCGTGTTTTCGGTATCGCCATCGAGCCGCGCGATGCTGGTGACCATGCCGCCCACCGCGCTGTTTTCGGCCGACAGCACCTGATTCCAGTCCAGGCGCACAATTTCTTCCACCGATTCGACCGCAAACCCTTGCGTGGTGCGCGCATACTCGGTGACCAGCATGATATTCAAGCCGGTCTTGGGCTTGCACCCGACCACGGCCGGCAAATCGATCACAGGAATAATCTGGCCGCGCAAATTGACCACGCCCAGCATATGAGGCAAGGCGCCCGCCACCGCGGTAATGGTCGGCATCGCGACGATTTCGCGCACTTTAAATACGTTGATGCCGAACAATTCCGAATGTTCGCCATTTGCGTCGCCTCCCAGCCGGAACAATAACAATTCAAACTTGTTGGAACCGGTGAGATTGGTACGTTCGTCGACTTCCTGTTGTACGGTACTCATGTCTTTCTTCCTCAAAAGTTAGGGAATTGAGCGATTATTATGCTACGTATTTCTTGCCACATATTTATTTTATGATGCGGTAACAAGGGGTGTAGGCTTTGCCCGGCAGTTTCATGCGATGTTGCGCCACAAACGAAGCCAGCAAGGCATCCATCGCCTCCATGATCTCGGCGTCGCCGTGAATTTCAAAATGACCGTGTTTTTCTATGGCGCGGATACCCCGGTCTTTGACGTTGCCGGCCACCACGCCGGAAAATGCGCGGCGCAGGTTTGCCGCCAGCAAATGGCGCTCCTGGTTCTTGTTCAATGCAAGATTCCGCATGTTTTTATGCGTAGGCTCGAACGGCCTCTGGAATTCGGCATCGATTTTCAGCGACCAGTTGAAATAATAGGCGTCGCCCTTGGTCTTGCGGAATTCGCGCACGCGCTTGATGCCGGCATGCACTTCCTGCGCCACCCTGGCGGGATCGTTGACAATGATCTGATAGTGTTGCTGCGCCTCTTTGCCCAGGGTGTCGCCGATGAACTGGTCGATCTGGCGGAAATACTCGAGCGCGCTCTCGGGGCCGGTGAAAATCAGCGGGAAAGGCAATTCTTTATTGTCAGGATGCAGCAAGATGCCGAGCAAATACAATATCTCTTCCGCCGTGCCTGCACCGCCGGGAAACACCACCACCGCATGCGCGATGCGCACGAACGCTTCCAGGCGTTTTTCTATGTCCGGCAAAATCACCAGGTCGTTCACGATGGGATTGGGCGCTTCCGCGGCGATGATGCCCGGTTCGGTGATCCCCAGATAGCGTCCGCTCGGCACACGTTGTTTGGCATGCCCTATGGCCGCCCCTTTCATCGGGCCTTTCATTGCCCCCGGGCCGCAGCCAGTGCAAATATCCATGCCGCGCAAACCTAACTGATAACCGACCTGTTTGGTGTAATCGTATTCATGGCCGGAAATCGAGTGTCCGCCCCAGCACACCACTAAATTTGGGTTGACTTGCGGGCGCAGTAGGTTGGCGTTGCGCAATACATGAAAAACGATGTCGCTCACGCCCTCGGTCGTCTTCAAATTGAACTTGGGGTCCGCACCGATTTCAGCATTGATGAAGATAATGTCGCGCAGCACCGCGAACAAATGTTCTTGTATACCCTTAATCATGACGCCGTCGACAAAGGCACTGGCCGGCGCACCTTTCACGTCGAGCTTGATGCCGCGCTCACGCTGGATAATGCTGATGTCGAAGCTTTTGTAACGCTCGAGCAATTCCTTGCCGTCGTCCAGCCCGCTGCCGCAGTTCAATACCGCCAGCGCGCAGCTGCGGAAAACCTGGTACAGACCGCCGTGGCTATTATCCAATAATTTAGCGACTTCCGCCTTGGATAAAACTTCCATTCGCCCTTCCGGGGAAATTTGCGTGTCTATCACTTCATATGTCATCACTGCTTCGATTCTCCCATGTTGGTTGTCTGCTTAGCTCGGCGGACATTCTCCCCGGCAAGAAAACGCTGTCACTCATTATGCATGGAATTGATCGGTGCTTTGCCGTCAAATGCAAGAATTTTCCGCTAAGAGCGGAGAGAAAATCGGGCGCCGACAGATTCATAAAAATATTTCGCCAAGGTGATTGTATCCGGCGGCGATGCCATGTACAATTCGCCTCCTTCAGACGCGGGGTGGAGCAGTCTGGCAGCTCGTCGGGCTCATAACCCGAAGGTCGTAGGTTCAAATCCTGCCCCCGCAACCAGTTTATTTTTTTCAGTGCGTCCGCACGATTTCAACGCTCAGATTTTCGCGACTCTGACATTTATGTGTCCGGGCGGCTTGCTATTTTTTCAGCCAGTTTGTGCCAACGTTCAAATTCGACAGATATCCATGAAAGATAGCAAAGACAACGCCACCATGGAATTGCCAGGCTTTGGAGTTCCTGCCTTTCGCCCCCAGGAATCGCGGCAAATAAATAATCGTCCACGCCGCAATAAAATACCTAAGCAAGAGCAACTGGAATTGCTGGAGGTGTTCGGCCCCACCGACGCCAGCGGCTTGCCGGCCTGGATCAATGACGAAAACACCGACCTGACCGGTCTGCCGGTCTGGCGCTAGTACTGAAAACAGCGCAGATCAGCGCACCAGCCCCTTGATAATAGGCCACTGCCGCCGCGAAATCGGTAGACGCTCGTTGGTGCCGGCCACGATCACTTGCCAGGACTCCGATATTTTTTCATGCCCGCCATCGGCATCGACGATATGCGTAGCGCGCTCGACGCCGGCAATCGCCGCACGCGCCACCAAGGCGTTCCTATGCACGCGGACGAAAAGCGCCCCCAATTCCTCTTCCAGCGAAATCAACGACTCTTCCAGCAAATAGTCGCGCTGCGCCGTATGCAAGGTCAGGTATTTCTGCTCGGCCTTGAGAAATAACACCTCCGCCACCGGCACCAGTAAAATGCGCCCTCTTTCCAGCACCGAAAAATGCCGGCGCTTCGCCAAGCCGCTCGCCGCCGCTTGCGGCAAGCCCGCTGCCGGAACCGCCCCCGCCCTGCTTCCGACACGCTTGAGCGCGTCGGCCAGGCGGCCAGCCCTGACCGGCTTCAGCAAATAATCGATGGCATGCACATCGAAAGCCTTGACGGCGAATTCATCGAAGGCGGTGACGAAGATAATCGCCGGCATGGGAAAGACGGCTTGACGGCTGGACAGATGCTGCGCCAGCTCTATCCCCGTCATGCCCGGCATTTGCACGTCGAGCAAGACGATATCCGGATGTTCGTCGGCGATCTTCTCGAGCGCAGCCACAGCGCTATCCGCTTCGCCTATCAGCACATGCGGACTATCGGCCTGTATATCGGACAGCAACATCGCCATCCGCTGCCGGGCCGGCATTTCATCGTCGACGATCAGGATTTTGGGGAGCTTCATCTTTTGGTGGGAAAATGCAAGTGAACTTCGAAGCTGCCATCGCTGGCGCCATAACTAATTTGTGCTTCGATATCATAAAGCAAAGTCAGACGCTGACGGATATTTTCCAGCGCCAGATGATTCCCGCCGGGCAAACTGACGTCGGCATGATAGGGATTGACGATGCCGATCTCGATTTTATCGAGATTGCGCTTCAACTCTATGCGGATGGTCGCCGCCGACAGCGCAGGTTCAACCCCGTAATGCACCGCGTTTTCCAGTAAAGGCTGCAGCAACAGCGAGGGAATTTGTATCTGCCCCAAATCCTCGGGACTCAGCTTATCGATGCGCCAGCTCACTTGCAAACGATCGCCGAGCCGTATTTTCTCTATCGCCAGATATTGTTCGCACAGGCGTAGCTCTTCGCTAAGGGTGGTCATGTTGCGGGTATCGCGCATCAAGACCCGGAACAGATCGGCCAGATCTTCCAGCACCGTCTCGGCCCGGCGCGGATCGCTGCGTATCAGGGAAAGCACGGCATTCAGGCTATTGAATAGAAAATGCGGCCGGATTCTGGCTTGCAAGGCTTGCAGGCGAGCCTCGCCCAAGGCCGGCGAATAAGCCCTGGTACGCAATTCAAAATACTGTTGAAAAAAAGCGCCGAACAGCAAACACAGCAAGACGACGAACAAGCTGTCCAGACGCGGGAAGCTGGAGACAAACCATTCCATTCCGCCCAGCACACCGAGCAAGGCGGCGGCAATCAGGCCGGGCACCGCAGCGCACAGCAAACGCTGCAACAGCACAGACATGGGCTGGCGATATGCCACGCGACGCAAACCGCATAAAGTCAGCAAGGACAGCAGGCTGATCATTTCCACCAGCATGGCGACCTCGATGAAGTCTGCCAATCCTTGCCGCCAGCCTTGTCCACGCGCCCAGACGCCGAGCAATACCACCAGGTTCACGCCGCTCAGCACGCGAAAAACCACGCCGATATTGCAACAGTCGGGTATCAAAGGTTCGTTTTTTATCGGTGCGCTGCGGTTCGGCATGGTCTAAGGCTCGGGCAAAAGCGGCCCGGTGTTTTATAATCGGTGGAAAATCCATTGAAAACCGCGGCTTTAACGGCATTCTTATTCATTATGACATCACAATTCTCCAAAAAAAGCGAGGCATGGTCCGCTCGTTTCTCAGAACCGGTCTCCGATCTGGTCAAACGCTATACTGCCTCCGTGTTTTTTGACAAGCGCATGGCAGTCTTCGATATCCAGGGCTCGTTGGCGCATGCCGAGATGCTGACCGCGCAAAATATCATCACGGCGCAAGACTATGCCGACATTCAGCGCGGCATGGTGCAGATTCAGGAAGAAATCGAATCCGGTCAATTCGAATGGCTGCTCGATCTGGAAGACGTGCATCTGAATATAGAAAAGCGCCTGACCGAACTGGTCGGCGATGCCGGCAAGCGCCTGCATACCGGGCGTTCGCGCAACGACCAGGTGGCGACCGATATCCGCCTCTACCTGCGCGCCGCCATAGACAATATCGTCGTTCTGCTGACGGCGCTGCGCTCTGCCCTGCTCGATCTGGCCGAAAAAAATGCCGACACGATCTTGCCCGGCTTCACCCATATGCAAGTCGCACAACCGATCACTTTCGGCCACCACATTCTGGCCTATGTGGAGATGTTCAGCCGCGACACCGAACGCATGCAGGATTGCCGCAAACGCGTCAACCGCCTGCCGCTGGGCGCCGCGGCGCTGGCCGGCACCACCTTCCCTATCGACCGCGAACGCGTCGCCAAAACTCTGGACTTCGATGAAGTGTGCAGCAATTCACTGGACGCCGTTTCCGACCGCGATTTTGCGATCGAATTCTGCGCCGCCGCCGCACTGGTGATGACGCATATCTCGCGCATGTCGGAAGAACTGGTGATCTGGATGAGTCCGCGCGTCGGCTTCATCGACATCGCCGACCGCTTCTGCACCGGCTCGTCCATCATGCCGCAAAAGAAAAACCCCGACGTGCCGGAACTGGCGCGCGGCAAGACCGGCCGCGTCAACGGCCATCTGATCGCCTTGCTGACTTTGATGAAAGGCCAGCCGCTGGCCTACAACAAGGATAATCAGGAAGACAAAGAACCTCTGTTCGACACCGCCGATACCGTGATCGATACCCTGCGCATCTTCGCCGACATGGCCGGCGGCATCAGCGTCAAGCCGGAAGCGATGCGCGCCGCAGCCCTGCAGGGCTATGCCACCGCCACCGACCTGGCCGATTATCTGGTCAAGAAAGGCTTGCCTTTCCGCGATGCGCACGAAGCGGTGGCGCTGGCGGTTCGCCATTGCGTGGAGCAAGGGTGCGACCTGAGCGATATGTCGCTGGAACAGTTGCAAGCGTTCTCCACTCTGGTCGGCGCCGATGTCTTTGAAGTATTGACGCTGGAAGGCTCGGTTGCTGCGCGCAACCATATCGGCGGCACCGCTCCGCAACAAGTGCGGCTGGCGATCACCAGGGCGCGCGCCAAACTGAACTAAAAAAGTCCGCCCTCCCTCCGGCGCGGTCCGCTCATGTGCGGGCCGCACCCTGTTGCCACTCCCCGCTTCCCGCCCCGCCTTATTGAGTCGGCAAGAAAATAGTTTTATTTTTCTTGCCGCCGTTCTCACCCTCTCCCGCTTGCGTGAGAGGGCCGGGGTGAGGGGAGTCGGCTCCATCTATTCAATTGCCGACTCTATAGCTCCGGTGTTTTCACGTACGTAGAACTACTCGAACTGTCTCTTTCCCCAACAAAAAGCCTTTTTTCAACATGCGTAACGCCCTGTTCCGGCGGCGAAATGTCTTATACTTTCCCTCAACACAATAAGGAGCAAGAAGGAAGTCCTTCCTTACTCGCCCCAACCATTCCGTTATACATGGAGACAAAGAATGACATTTTTCATCTCGCTATCGAAACTCATCGATGCGCTCAACGAAAAGATAGGGCAACTCGTCAGCTGGGCATTGCTGGCGGCCGTCCTGATCTGTACCGGCAATGCCCTGATGCGCTACACCGTCAACATCAGTTCGAACGGCTGGCTGGAAATTCAGTGGTATCTGTTTTCCGCCATATTCTTACTGGGGGCTTCCGCGACTTTGCGCAGGAACGAACACGTCAGAATCGATGTCGTGGCCGGCCGCTTTTCCAAACGCACCCAGGTCATGATAGATATTTTCGGCTTCCTGTTTTTCCTGCTGCCGATGGCGGGGCTGATTTTGTATTTTGCCGTCCCGTACGCACTGGAATCCATACGCAATCAGGAAATGTCGAGCAATGCCGGCGGCCTGATCGTCTGGCCGGCGAAACTGTTGATACCGCTGGGTTTTTTCCTGCTGACTTTGCAAGGCGTCTCTGAACTGATTAAACGTATCGGCTTTTTGCTCGGCCTGGTCGACGCCAGCGCCTTTGAAAAACACGTCGCCACCCCGGAAGAAGAAATCGAAGCGATTAAAAACGCTAACAAGCTCAAATAATAAAAGCGGAGACGGAAAATGATCGAATTCCTCATCGCGAATATGGCCCCCATCATGTTCGCCACCCTGGTCTTGTTCTTGCTGTCGGGCTTTCCGGTAGCCTTTTCTCTGGCCGCCAACGGTTTGTTCTTCGGCTTTCTGGGCATACAATTCGGACTGATCAAGCCTGAACTGTTGCAGGCATTGCCGAATCGCATCTTCGGCATCATGTCCAATGATACCCTGCTGGCGATTCCCTTCTTTACTTTCATGGGACTGATACTCGAGCGATCCGGCATGGCCGAGGATTTGCTCGACACCATAGGCCAGCTATTCGGCCCCTTGCGCGGCGGCGTGGCATATGCCGTCGTCTTCGTCGGCGCCTTGCTGGCGGCCACCACCGGCGTAGTTGCCGCTTCCGTCATTTCCATGGGCCTGATTTCTTTGCCGGTCATGCTGCGCTACGGCTACGATAAAAAAGTCGCTTCCGGCGTGATTGCGGCATCCGGCACGCTGGCGCAAATCATCCCGCCCTCGCTGGTATTGATCGTGATGGCGGATCAATTAGGCCGCTCGGTCGGCGATATGTATCAGGCCGCTTTTACTCCCGGCTTGGTGCTGACCGTGATGTATGCCGGCTACATCCTGATCGTTTCCATCGTCAAACCACATTGGGTTCCCGCGCTACCGCCGGAAGCCCGCAACCTGCGCCAGCCCAACGGCGACAGCGGCGTCCGCTCTCTGCTGGCCCTGATCGCCATCAGTATCGGGGGCAGCTTTGCCTATGCTAAGTACTACGCCATCGGTCATCCGGACGCGCCCGCCGATGAAATCGGCATCTATTCCGCGGGCGTAGGCATCGCAGGCGCATTTATACTGGCGCTGATCAACCGCAAGTTGAAAATCGGCCTGCTGTCGCGCATGGCCGAACAAGTGGTGTTTGTGCTGATCCCGCCACTGGCGCTGATCTTCCTGGTGCTGGGCACGATCTTCATCGGCATCGCCACCCCGACCGAGGGCGGCGGCATGGGTGCGTTCGGCGCCATGCTACTGGCGATGCTGAATCGCCGCCTGTCCTTGGATCTGACCAGACAAGCGATGGCTTCGACTTCGCGCCTGTCCTGCTTCGTGATTTTCATCCTGATCGGCTCCACCGTATTTTCGCTGGTATTCCGCGGCGTCAACGGCGACTTGTGGGTGGAGCATTTGCTGACCTCGCTGCCAGGCGGCAATACCGGCTTCCTGATCGTGGTCAACATCATGTTCTTTGTGCTGGCCTTCTTCCTCGATTTCTTCGAGCTGGCCTTCATCCTGGTGCCGCTGGTCGGCCCGGTGGCGGACAAGATGGGGATAGACCTGATCTGGTTCGGCGTATTGCTGGGCGTGAATATGCAAACCTCGTTCATGCATCCGCCTTTCGGCTTCGCCTTGTTTTACCTGCGCTCGGTCGCGCCGAAAGAAGTCAAAACCTCGGACATCTACTGGGGCGCGATCCCGTTTGTGGTGGCCCAGATTGTCATGGTAGCCCTGATTATCGGCTTCCCCAGCATCGTTTCGGTGGACAAGAAGGCGGATATGAAAGAAGACGTCAAATTACACATAGACATCCCGGCGGACAATGCCGAGCCTCTGAATTTGCCGCCCGGCAGCGATAAGCCCGACGATCAAAACCAGGACGATACGCCTGCGCCAAAATTTACTCAGCAATGAGGCTTAAAACAAAAAACCCGCGCGAGCGGGTTTTTTGTTTATCGGTGGTGCGCCAGGGGTAGCTATGAAAAAGCCGCACATTCAGTGCGGCTCCCGGCCCCGCAGAAAATTACTTCAATGAGCGCGCCATGTTGAAACGTGCGAACGATTGCTCAGCCACGTTAAACCATTGGCTCTGGTTATTCCGGAACACGACCCAGTCCTCATACACTTTCTTGAATTTGGCATTCTTGGCGGCTTCTTCGGTAAAAGTTTCCTGCGCCGCTTTGAAACAGGCCTCCATCACCGGTTGCGGGAAAGGTTTCAAGGCTATCTTGTTCTGCAACAAACGTCCGAGCGCAGGCGGGTTCTTGGCGTCGTATTTCGCTTGCATATCCAGATGCGCTTCCAGCGAAGCGACTTCAATCGCATGCTGGAACAGCTTGGGCAATTTATCCCATTCTTTTTTCCCGACGTAGAAAGACAGCTGGGCGCCGCCTTCCCACCAGCCCGGATAGTGATACACCTTGGCGACTTTGTAGAAGCCCAGTTTTTCATCGTCGTAAGGACCGACCCACTCGGCCGCATCTATCGTGCCTTTTTCGAGCGCGGGATAGATGTCGCCGCCGGCGATCTGTTGCGGCACGGTACCGAGTTTGGTCAACACTTTACCGGCAAAACCGCCTACGCGGAATTTCAAGCCCTTCAGGTCGTCGACGGTTTTGATTTCTTTACGGAACCAGCCGCCCATCTGGGTGCCGGTATTGCCACCCAGGAAGTTCACCACATTGTATTCGGCATAAAACTCGCGCATCAGCTTCATGCCGTTACCATGCATCATCCAGGCCGTCTGCTGGCGCGAAGTCATGCCGAACGGGACGGCGGTATCGAATGCGAAGGTCGCATCCTTGCCAAAATAATAGTAAGCCGCGGTGTGCCCCATTTCTACTGTACCGCTTTGCACTGCATCGAGAACTTGGGTACCAGGAACAATTTCACCACCGGCGAACGGACGGATATTGAATTTGCCATCGGTCAATTCCTTGACCCGATTACAAAACACGTCGGCAGCGCCATAAATCGTGTCCAGGCTTTTAGGGAAACTCGATGCCAGGCGCCAGTTGACGGTCGGCAAGGACTGCGCTAAAGCCGGTGCCGCGACAGCGCCCACCGTTGCACCCACTGCTGCTTTTTTTAGAAAGGAACGACGTTCCATGCTGTCTCCAATATGAAAATATACCCGGATAGTTTTCCGTAAATAAGCGGTCGTTAACAAGCCGAACAAATCAGATTAATAACCGAAAATCATTCTATGGGTGCAACAGACAGCTCGCAATCAATGTTTATATTGCATTGCAGCAGCAAAAAGTGAAATCGCGACACCGGTATCTATCCAGTGCCGCGATCAAATGAAAAACATGAGGTAAATCAATTACTTAAAAAAAAACATCCCAAATCAGGGGGAGTCCGGCGGAATTCCGTCACCGTATTTCTACGTACGCCGTCTTACGACACTTTTGCACTTGCTCAACTGCCGGCCACCATCATGCTTTCGATTAAGACGGAGCCGGTTTGCTTGGTGCCGCGCACCAGGGTGTCGGTTCCCACCGCCACGATTTGCGTGAACATGTCGCGCATATTGCCGGCGATGGTGATTTCCTCCACCGGATACTGGATCTCGCCATGCTCCACCCAATAGCCGGACGCGCCGCGCGAATAATCGCCGGTCACGTAATTGACGCCCTGTCCCATTAGTTCGGTCACCAGTAAGCCGGTGTCCATTTTTTTTAGCATGGCCTTGAAGTTATCCGTGCGTTTGCTCAGCGTCGAACTCAGGGTCAGATTATGCGAGCCGCCGGCGTTGCCCGTGGTTTGCATGCCCAGCTTGCGCGCCGAATAGCTGGACAGGAAATATCCCTGCAACACGCCGTTGTTGACGACCTCGCGTTTTTGCGTGCGGACGCCTTCATCGTCAAACGGCGACGATCCGACCGCGCCTATGATGTGCGGGTCTTCCACGACCTGTATGTGCTCGGGAAATATCTGCGTGCCCAGGGAATCGAGCAAAAACGTGGATTTGCGGTACAAGGCACCGCCTGAAGTCGCCTGCACGAAAGAACCGAGCAAACCGGCCGCCAGCGGCGCCTCGAACAGTACCGGGCATTTGCGGGTATCGAGTTTGCGCGCATGCAGGCGCGCCAGCGCGCGCTCCGCCGCGTAACGGCCTATCTCTTCCGGCGACGCCAGTTTTTTTGCATTGCGCTGCGAAGAATACCAGTCGTCGCGTTGCATCCTGGCGCCCTTGCCGGCGATAGGCGCGACCGAAATCGTGTGGCGCGAAAACGGATAGCCGCCCATGAAGCCGCGCGAATTGGCCGCCACAAAATGCGATTGCTGGGCATGCACGCTCGCCCCCTCGCTATTGGTGATGCGCTTATCCACGGCGAAAGCGGCCGCTTCGGTACGCGTCGCCAGCGCTATGGCTTGCTCGGCATCAATCAGCCACGGATAAAACAATTTCAAATCACGCGGCTGCATTTCCAGCAAGTCGGTATCGGGCAGGCCGGCGCAATCGTCTTCGGCCGTGAACCTCGCGATGTTATAGGCGGCGTCGACCGTATCGCGCAAAGCCTGCTCCGAAAAATCGGAAGTGCTGGCATTGCCGCGCTTTTGCCCCAGATAAACGGTGATACCTATGCCTTTGTCGCGGTTTTGCTCGATAGTCTCTACCTTGCCTTTGCGCACGCTGATCGCCAGACCGCCGCCTTCGCTGACTTCGACCGCCGCGTCAGATGCACCTTTTTCACGGGCAAAACGCAACATATCCTGCGCTATCTGCTGCAATTGATCGTGGGAATGGGTAAATACAGGCTTGCTCATAGATGAGGTTTCTTTGGAGGCTGGACTAAAACGGGTATCATAGCAGCCGTTTCATCAAGTTTATAGCAAAGGCGAAGAATTATGCCAAATCCAAATCGTGGCTCCTGTGGCTACCAATCCAGTGAGTTCGAGCCAGAATATGACAGGCCGTCGAAATCGCAATTGAAGCGTGAAATGACCGCGCTGCAAAAGCTGGGCAAAGAACTGGTCGAGCAACCGCGCGACCGCGTCAAGCGTGTACCGATGCCGGAAGACGTGCGCGACGCCATCCTCGAATGCCAGCAAATCACGAACCACGAAGGGCGCCGGCGTCAGATGCAGTTCGTAGGCAAGAAAATGCGTACGCTGGATGAAGAAGAAGTCGCCCTGATCCAGAAGACCATAGACAGCTGGAAAGGCGCCTCCAAGTCCGAAACGGCCGCCATGCATGCGCTGGAACGCAAGCGCGACAAGCTGCTGGCGGATGACAACGCCCTGACCGAGCTGATGGCCGAGCATCCGGAACTTGATGTGCAGCAATTACGCACCATGATACGCAACGCGCGCAAGGAACAAGCCGAGAACAAAGCGCCTAAGGCTTATCGCGAAATTTTCCAGCTCCTGAAACAACTGCAATCCAAAGCCAAGAGCCAGGATGAGGTTGAAGAAGACCTGGAAGATGAAGAAGACGATGAGTGAGACTGAGCGCGCACTGCGCATAGGCCTGGTCTCGATTTCCGACCGCGCTTCGGCCGGCATTTACCAGGACCAGGGCTTGCCGGCTCTGCAGGAATGGTTCGGCGCGGCGCTGTCCACCCCCTGGAGCATGGAAACCCGCCTGATCCCCGATGAGCGCGCCGCAATAGAACAAGCGCTGATCAGCCTGGTGGACGAGGCGCGCTGCGACCTGGTGATCACCACCGGCGGCACCGGCCCGGCGCGGCGCGATGTGACGCCGGAAGCCACGCTGGCTGTCGCCAGCAAGGAAATGCCGGGCTTCGGCGAACAAATGCGCCAGATCAGCCTGAAGTTTGTGCCGACCGCGATCTTGTCGCGCCAGGTCGCGGTGATACGCGAAACCGCCGAGCACGCCGCCCTGATCCTGAACCTGCCCGGCCAGCCGAAATCGATCAAGGAAACGCTGGAAGGCTTGAAAGACGCCGACGGCCGGCAAGTGGTGGCCGGCATCTTCGCCGCCGTTCCGTATTGCATAGACCTGATAGGCGGACCATATATCGAGACGCATGAAGCCGTGTGCAAGGCATTCCGGCCCAAATCGGCGATCCGGCAAAAACCCAACGCATAAACCTTTTTTGTCCACAAAAAACACGAAAAGCACGAACACTTCAAAAGCAAGAGCCCTAGTGGCGACAATACAGTTCAATTAAGCAGCACACGTCGCTTCGTCATTCCGGCGAAAGCCGGAATCTAGTGGCGTGATTGCCAAAAGACGCTGGACCCCCCCTTGCAGGGCGCACTTGAGCTTGCATGCTCAAGTCGTTTCGCAGGCGGGTAGCAAGCTACCCGAATTCCCTGCTACACCCTGCGCAGGGATGACGACTTTAAGTTTACGACTTGAATGATCGTTCTTACCTGATCGCTGGTTTTTTCGTGAATTTCGTGTTTTTCGTGGACAAATGCTTTTCCTCTGGATGAAGAAATATGAGCTCTACCCTGCTAGAAACCATAGAAATCGAGAGCGGCCCCCATCCTAAGTTCGCGGTGATCTGGCTGCACGGCCTGGGTGCCGACGGCAACGATTTTGTGCCCATCGTGAATGAACTGGACCTGAGCGGCTGCCCGGCGATACGTTTCGTGTTTCCGCATGCGCCGACCATGCCGGTCACGCTGAACGGCGGCTATGTGATGCGCGCCTGGTACGACATCCTCGGTACCGATATCGCCAAGCGCGAAGATGAAGCAGGGTTACGCTTGTCGCAAGCGCGCATAGAACAATTGATAGAACGCGAAAAAGCGCGCGGCATCCCGGCCGGGCGCATCATCCTGGCCGGTTTTTCCCAAGGTTGCGCGATGGCCATGCAAACCGGTCTGCGCCATCCGGAAAAACTGGCCGGCTTGCTGTGTCTGTCCGGCTATGTGCCGCTACGCGATGCGCTCGCCGCCGAACGCCACCCGGCGAACCAGAATACGCCGGTCTTTCTGGCCCATGGCCGCGCCGACCCCATCGTCTTGATCGACCGCGCCGAGCAGTCGCGCGATTTACTGAAATCCATGGATTATCGCGTCGAATGGCGCGAATACATGATGCAGCACTCGGTATGTCTGGAAGAAATCACCGACATAGGCCACTGGTTGCGCCAGATTTTGCAAGCCTAAGACTGCGAGCGGGAAACACTGGTTGCGTTTCCCCCGCAACCACCTCAGCCGCCCGCCGCTTTCAGCGTTTCCAGATCGATCTGCACCTGCGCATCGCCGGACGAGATCCAGATTTGCCCGTCCTGTATCGTGCACTGCAATTGCATATTCCTTTGCGCGAGTTTTTCCAGGGCCTGGCTTTGCTGGGCCGGCACCTGCATGACGCGCAGGTTTTTGGCGCGCTCCAGGCGGCTGTTCATTTGCTTCCACCAGATATCGCAGGTATTGGAATAACAATAGACCAGTACTTGCCCGGCGCGACCGCAAGCCTTCAGCAGGCGGCGGTCGTCGGGCTGGCCGACTTCGACCCAGAGCTGGATCGCGTCGGTATAGTCTTTTTCCCACAGGTCCGGTTCTTCAGTATCGGAAATACCTTTGCCGAATTCTAGCCGTTCTGCGGCGTGGATCGCAAACGCCAGCACGCGTATCATCATGCGCTCGTCGGTTTCGGAGGGGTGACGGGCAATCGTCAGGCTGTGGTCGGCGTAATAGCCGCGGTCCATGTCCGAGATATTCAGGTCGGCCTTGTAGATGATCGATTTGAGCGCCATTATTTGAATACCACCGTTTTGTGTCCGTTCAACAAGATGCGGTGTTCGATAAAGCATTTCACCGCGCGCGCCAGCACCACGCACTCCACATCGCGCCCGATCGCGGTCAGCGTTTCGGGTTCCATCGCATGATCGACCCGCTCCACATCCTGCTCGATGATGGGCCCCTCATCCAGGTCGCCGGTGACGAAATGCGCGGTCGCGCCGATCAGTTTCACGCCGCGTTCATGCGCCTGGTAGTAAGGTTTGGCGCCCTTGAAGCTGGGCAGGAAGGAATGGTGGATATTGATGGCGCGCCCTTTCAGCGCCTCGCACATTTCCGGCGACAGGATTTGCATATAGCGCGCCAGCACCACCAGATCGACCCGGTTGCCATCCACGATTTCCAGCACCTTTTGCTCCTGGGTGCGCTTGGCTTCGGCCGTCGCGCCGGCGGCCAGCGGCAGGTGATGGAAGGGAATGTCGTAACTGGCCGCCAGTTGATAAAAATCGGTGTGATTCGAAATAATCGCCGTGATTTCCACTGGCAGCAAGCCGCTCTTGTAGCGGAACAGCAAATCGTTCAGGCAATGCCCTATCCTGGACACCATCAGCACCACGCGCGGTTTATGATGGGCGTCGTGCAATTCCCAGATCATCTGCAGGCTGGCGGCCAGCGCGCTGAATTCCTGGCGCAGCGCTGCCTCGCTGGTGTCGCCGTTTTCCGCGGCAAAATGCACGCGCATGAAAAACAGCTGCGATTGCGCGTCGCCGAACTGCGCAGAGTCTATGATATTGCAACCGTGTCCAGCCAAAAAACCGGAAACGCTATGCACGATGCCGCGCCGATCGGGGCAAGACAAGGTAAGGATGTATTCTGGATGCATGATGTGAAAGCGATAAAAGTCAAGGCGCATTGTCTCATGTTCATGCGAATGGCAGCCAAAAAAGCACGATCGTTCTAATTAATGTATAGTGCTGTAACAAGCACTATCCTATGATGAAATCACCACCAGGAAACCACATGCCTACGCTCATCAACCAGCAATACCGCCTGGCAGCCCGCCCGGTCGGCGCCCCCAGACATAGCGACTGGAGCTTCACTTCCGAGCCTGTGCGCGACATCGCCGACGGCGAAATCATCGTGCAAACCATTTACATTTCGCTGGACCCGGCCATGCGCGGCTGGATGAACGAGGGTAAGTCCTATATCCGCCCGGTCGCCATCGACGAAGTCATGCGCGCCGGCGGCATAGGCAAGGTGATCGCCTCCAGATCGACCAAATTCAAAACCGGCGATTACGTCTGCGGCGGCACCGGCGTACAGCAATACTGGGCAGGCGCGGCCGACGACAAGGCTGCGGCTTTCCACAAAGTCGATCCACAACTGGCGCCCCTGCCGAAATACCTGAATGCACTCGGCATGCCCGGCATGACCGCGTATTTCGGCTTGCTCGATGTCGGCCAGCCGAAAGCCGGTGAAACCGTGGTGGTATCCGGCGCAGCCGGTGCGGTCGGCCAGACCGTGGGCCAGGTCGCCAGGCAAAAAGGCTGCCGCGTAGTCGGCATCGCCGGCGGCCAGGAAAAATGCGATTTCGTCGTGAATGAACTCGGCTTCGACGCCTGCATCGATTACAAAGCCGGCGCCCTGCGCGAGGGTCTGAAACAACATTGCCCGGACGGCGTAGACATCTATTTCGACAACGTCGGCGGCGAAATCCTCGATACCGTGCTGACCTGCATCAATCTGAAAGCCCGCATCATCATCTGCGGCGCGATCTCGCAATACAACAGCACCACTCCGGTCAAAGGTCCATCCAATTACCTGTCGCTGCTGGTCAACCGCGCCCGCATGGAAGGCATCGTGGTATTCGACTATGCCGCCCGCTATGGCGAAGCGGTGGCGGCAATGGGCCAATGGATGGCGCAAGGCAAATTCCAGACGCGCGAAGATATCGTGGTCGGCATAGAAGGCTTCCCCGATGCGCTGATGATGCTGTTCGAAGGGAAGAACTTCGGCAAGCTGATTTTGCAGATGGGGGAGGAATAAGGCGAAGATGCAAGGTGTTGGGATTCCTGCGTCACCGCCAATTTACGGATGCGCTGCGTAGGTTGGCGGTGACGCAGGAATCCCCACATCTCAGCAAAGCATAGGACGCGGTTAATGCCCGAACCTCATCCCACAGCTGGCAGTAAATGTCGCAGACCGGCCAGCATGCCGCAATTCAGCAAAACGGTTACCCAAAACACCCGCTGAAACGAACGCTTACTGCTTTTATGCCGCAGCAGTTGTTGCGCGGCCCAGGCACCCGGCCAGCCGCAAAACAGGCTGAGCAGGTGCAGGGTGCGCTCCGGTATGCGCCAGCGCCGCTTTCTGGCGGCGGACTTGTCGAATGCGTAAGCGAGGAAGGCCAGCAGGCTGGCGCCCAGATACAGCCCCAGCAAGGCCCACAGCCTGGCCTGTCCTGCTACAGCCACGGCTTGACCCAATCCAGCCCGGCCGAGGTGGCGCCGCGCGGCCGGTATTCGCAACCTATCCAGCCGGTATAGCCGAGTTCATCGATCAGGTCGAACAAATACGGGTAATTCAGCTCCCCGCTGTCCGGCTCTTGCCGCTCCGGCACGCCGGCGATCTGGATGTGACCGATGCCGCCCAGCGGACGCTGCATGTCGCGCCTGAGTTTGCTGGCAATGTCGCCTTCGACGATCTGGCAATGGTAGATGTCGAACTGCACTTGCAGGTTGTCCACACCTAGTTCGGCGCAGATCGCCTGCGCCTGGTCTTGCCGGTTCAGGAAATAGCCGGGCATGTCGCGCCGGTTGATAGCTTCGATCAGGACAGTGAGGCCTTCCCGGGCGGCCAGCAAGGCTGCGTACGCCAGGTTTTGCAGATAAGCGGCGCGCTGGCGTTCCGGTTCCACGCCGGGCTGCAGCAAGCCAGCCATCACGTGCAGATTGTAGTTGCCGAGTACGCGCGCGTATTCCAGTGCGCGGTCGATGCCGCGCCTGAATTCATCGTGGCGGCCCGGCAGGCAGGCGATGCCGCGCTCGCCGGCGGCCCAGTCGCCGGGCGGCGCGTTGAACAAGACTTGCTGCAAACCGTGCTCGTCCAGGCGCTGGCGCAACTCCTCAGGCTGATAGTCGTAGGGAAACAGGAATTCCACGCCCCGAAACCCGTCGCGCGCGGCGGCGGAAAAACGCTCAGTGAAGGCGTGTTCGGGGTACATCATGCTGAGATTGGCGGCAAAACGTGGCATAGACCCTCCCTTATTACTTTCGCCGGGCATAGCGTTGCGCCAGCACGGCGCACACCATCAACTGCAACTGGTGAAACACCATCAGCGGCAACAGCACCGTGCCCACCATCTGACCGGCAAACAAGACCTTGGCCATCGGCACGCCGCTGGCCAGGCTTTTCTTGGAACCGCAAAACACCACGGTGATTTCATCTTCCTTGCAAAAGCCGAGGCGGCGGCTGGCGAACCCGGTCATCGTCATGATGATCGCCAGCATGAAGGCGCTGACGGCCAGCAGACTCGCCAACATCGCGACGGGCAGTTGGCGCCACAAGCCCTGCACCACGGCGGCGCTGAACGCCACATACACCACCAGCAAGATGGAACTCTGGTCGACCAGCTTCAGCACTTCCCTGTGCCTCTCCATGCGCGCCTGCAGCCAGGGCCGGGCGATTTGCCCGGCCACGAAGGGCAGCAGCAATTGCACGACGATCTTGCCAAGCGCATCGAGCGAGATGCGGCGGTCGCCGTGCGCGCTGAGCATCGCGCCGACCAGCAAAGGCGTCAGGAAGATGCCGAGCAAGTTGCTGATCGAAGCGCTGCAGACGGCCGCCGGCACATTGCCGCGCGCCACCGAAGTGAAAGCGATCGACGATTGCACGGTGGACGGCAAGACGCACAGGAATAAAACGCCGAGATACAGTTCGGGCGTCAGCAGCGGCAACAGCAGCGGCTTCAAGGCCAGCCCGAGCAAGGGAAACACCGCGAAAGTAAATGTCAGCACCAGCAAATGCAGGCGCCAGTGGGCCAGGCCGGCCAACACCGCCTGGCGCGACAGTTTGGCGCCGTGCATGAAGAACAGCAAGGCGATCATCAGCGTGGCCAACACATCGAAGGCGCGCGCCGCGCCGCCGCGCGCCGGCACAACGCTGGCCGCCAGCAGTACGGCCAACAACAACAGCGTCATGTTGTCGGGTAAAAAACGGGGGCGTTGCATGCCTGGCTTCAGAAGTTATCGTCCGCCGATTGTACTTGAGAAGCGCCGCCCTGACCCGCGGGCCGGCCGCCGACCTGCCCGGCCCGCGCCCGGTCTTCCCGCATATCCATATACTCCCCCTTGTTTTAGTAATTTTCGGCCTGGCGTCCGCCAACTTAAAGGCTCCCCTCACATACTAGAGGGGAGTATATTTTTACCTGAAATAGCAATTTCACGCCGCCGCGCTTGAGGCCCATAAAAAAACGCCCCGGTTGCCCGGGGCGTCGCGTCTTTCTATCCTGCTGCCGGATCAGAACTTCGCATTCAGGCTGACACGCAAGGCGCGTGGCGAACCGGGTGTGATGTTGTTATTGCTGTTGGCGAAAGCGTAGTACTTTTTGTCGAGCAGATTCTCGATATTGGCTTGCAGGTTGAAATTCTTATTCACCGTGTAATACAAGGCCGCATCGAGGCGGGTGAAGCCGGGGATGACGACCGTGTTGTCGGTCGAGGCGTACAGGTCGCTGCGGTACACGACGCCCAGGCCGGCGCCCCAGGCAGGCGCGAAGTTGTAGCGATTCCACAGGGAAGCGCTGTGGGTCGGCACCTGGGCGATGCTGGCGCCTGCCAGCACGGTGGCCGACTGAGTCTTGGTGATCTTCGCATCCTGATACGCGTAGCCGCCCATCACGCTCCAGTCGCGCGTGATGTTGCCGCTCAGGCCCAGTTCCAGGCCCTTGCTGCGCTGGCCGTCGACCAGGATCATCCTGGTGACATCGGCCGGATCGGCCATCGCGACATTGCTGCGGTCGAGCTGATACACGGCCACGCTGGCCGACAGATCAGGCAAGACATCCCACTTGGCGCCGATTTCCAGGTTCTTGAATTTTTCAGGGTCGAGCGCCTGGTTAGTCAAAGTCAGCGAAGACAGCTGGTCGCCGGCGCGCGGCACGTAGGCCAGGCTATAGCTGGCGTACACGGAAACCGCCGTGACCGGCTTGAACACCAAGCCCAGGCGCGGCGAGACCGGGGTATCGGTGGTCTGGAAATTTTCTTTCGTGCGCTTATTCGTGAAATCGACGGCTAAGCTATCGCGGCGCAGGCCGGCGATCAACTGCCACTGCGGCGAAAACTCAAGCTGGTCTTGCACGTACACCGACTTGGCAGTAACCACGCCGTGGTTATTCGCATCGCTCGCCTTTTGTTGGAAAGTGACGGCAGTAGTCGTGACCGGATTGCCGAGCGGCACGTTAATCGAAGTCACGTTAGCGCCGACGCCGGTGAAGTACGCGGTATTGCGGAAATTATCGGTTTCCTGACGACCGAGTTCGACCCCGCCGACCAGCTTATGGCGGATAGCGCCGGTATCGAGCGTATACATCAGGTCGGTCTGGTTGAACAGATTCTTGCGCTGGGTGGCGTTGTTATAGCCGGACAGGGCCACCATAGTGCCGGCGGCGTTCACGGCGCCCGGCACGATGTTTTGGTACAGCTTGTCGTAGTCGGCATAGCGGCTGCGGTTGCGCAGGCTCAGGCCATGGCCGAAATCGTGCTCGATCAGCGCGCTCAGGGCGTCGACCCTGGCGCTGACGCGGTTCACGTCATGGCTGCCGAAGAAAGTAGAGACATCGGTATTTACCGGCAAGCCCTGGTAAGACGGGATGCCGCGGTCGGCCGTGCGCTCATCCTTGAAGTGCTCATAGCCGAGCACCACACTGGTATTGGCGCCGGCGCGCAGGGCCAGCGTCGGGTTGATGCCGGAACGCTGCACGGATACGCCCTGGCGATAGCTGCCGGAGTCTTCGACCATGCCGGTGACACGCAGCGCGGCGGCTTCGTTCAGGGCCTGGCCGACATCGGCCGTGGCGCGCCGCATATTCCAGGAACCCAGCGTCAGCGAAGCTTCGCGCACGGCGCGCCAGCCCGCCTGCTTGGTGACGCGGTTGATCACGCCGCCCGAACCGCCGCGCCCGAAGATCATGGCGTTCGAGCCTTTCAGCGCTTCCACGCTGTCGATGTTGTAGAAATCGCGGTAGTACTGCACGTCGTCGCGCACGCCATCGATATAAAAATCGCCGGTCGAGCTATTGCCGCGGAACACCGCCGTGTCGCGATTGCCCTCGCCTTGCGCCGCCACGATGCCGGGCACGTAGCGCACCACATCGCTCAGGCTTTGCATGCTCTGGTCGCGGATCAGATCTTTGCTCACCACAGTCACCGCCTGCGGCGTATCGCGCAGCAAGGTATCGGTCTTGGTGGCGCTGCTGCTGCGCTTCACGTCGTAGGCAGTCTTGTCGGACTTGGCGCTGATCTGCACCTCGGGCAAGGCTCTATCTTCAGGGGTCTGTTGCGCAAATGCGGGGAGGACGACACTGGCCAGCAAAGCAGTCAGCGGGGTGAGACGGGTCTTCATGGATTTCCTTGTTTATCAACTGTTGAGGATGGCTGGCTGATAGGCAAGGCTACGTGGCTGGCTGATTATTTGCCGTTAATTATAAATGAGAATCAATCTCATTTAAAGTAAAAGCTATTCAGTTACGACGCCGATACAACACCGACAGAAAAAATATTTTCATCTTTTAGCAATTTTTGAGAACTTTCAGACCAAAATATGGCCGAAGCCGACGGCGGTCATGGAAGTCCAGAATAAATCGCACAACACCGCAACTGGCTCGTTTCGCCCCCAACCATCAGTTAACCATCGTATAAATGGAATACGCCATGCATAAATACGTCATCCGCAGCCTGTTTGCGGTCGCGCTGAGCCTGCCCGTCCTGGCCCACGCCGCCAACCCCAAAGACACCGAAGACTATCGCTGGAATCTGCAAGACCTGTATGCCAGCAGCGCCGCCTGGGACCAGGATGCGGCGCGACTGGAGCAACAGTTCAAGCAAATCGCCGGCTGCAACACCCATTTGGGCGACAGCCTGCAACGCTTCAAATCCTGCCTGGACTTGAACAGCGACTTGCTGAAGCGCTACGCCCGCCTGGCCAGCTATGCCTCGCAATACCACGACCAGGATACCGGCCAGACCGCCGGCCTCGACTTGAACCAGCGCTCCGACATCCTCGGCAGCAAGCTGGAGGCGGCGACTTCCTTCCTGCGCCCTGAAATACTGGCCATGGGTCAGAAGAAAGTTCAGGGATTCCTGAAGCAAGACAAGTCGCTGTCCATCTACAGCCACATGCTGGACGACATCCTGCGCAGCGCCAGCCACACACTCGACAAAAAAGGCGAGGAGCTGATCGCCACTTTCGGCATGGCCACCAACACCGCCAGCGCCGTGTATTCCACCCTGGCGAATGCCGAGATGCCCTGGCCGAAGATCAAGCTGTCGGACGGCACCGAGGCCGTGATCGATCAGGCCGCTTACACCAAATACCGCTCCTCGCCGAACCGGGCCGACCGCCAGCTGGTGTTCGACGCATTCTGGGGCAAATGGAAAGAATTCGAGCGCAGCTATGGCGTCACATTCTACGAATTGCTGAAACGCGATGCGGTATACGCCAAGGTGCGCAATTACCCCGATTCGCTGACCCAGGCGCTGGACGCGAACAAGCTGCCGCGCGCCGTGTACGACACGCTGATCGCGCAAACCCAGGCCAACCTGCCTACCCTGCACCGCTATTTCAAGCTGCGCGCCAAGATGCTGGGCGTGCCCGATCTGCATTATTACGACATCTACCCGCCGCTGGTCGGCAGCAAGCTGAAATACCCTATAGACCAGAGCGTGCAACTGATGCTGGCGTCCGCCAAGCCGCTAGGCGACGACTACGTGCAAGCGATGACCAAGGCCAGCACGGCGCGCTGGATGGATGTGTATCCACGTCCGCACAAACGCTCGGGCGCCTACATGAACGGCGTGGCGTACGACGTCCATCCTTACCTGCTGCTGAACCACAACGACGATTACGAGTCGCTCTCGACGCTGGCGCACGAATGGGGCCACGCCATGCATTCCTATCTGGCGAACAAATCCCAGCCCTTCATCTCGGCCGATTACCCGACCTTCACCGCAGAAATCGCCTCCACCACCAATGAAGTGTTCCTGCTCGATCACATGCTGAAGATCGCCCAGAGCGACGACGAACGCCTGCTGTATCTCGGCTCGGCGCTGGAAAACCTGCGCGGCACCTTCTTCCGCCAGGCCATGTTCGCCGACTTCGAGCGCACCGTGCACGCCAAGGTCGACCAGGGCGAATCGCTGACCGGCGAAGCGCTCAGCAAGATCTACGGCGACATCCTGAAGCGCTACCACGGCGACAAGGATGGCATCGTCAAGATCGACGACAACGTGAGCGTGGAATGGGCTTACATTCCGCATTTCTATAACCGTTTCTATGTGTTCCAGTATGCGACCTCGATCGCCGCCGGCTCCATGTTTGCCGAAAAAGTGCTGAAAGGCGGCGCGGCAGAGCGTGACAATTATCTGAGCATCCTGAAAGCCGGCGGTTCGGCTTATCCGTATGAACTGGTAAAAAACGCCGGAGTCGACCTGGCTTCGCCGGCGCCGTACCAGGCGGTGTTTGCGCGCATGAACACGATCATGGATCAGATCGAGGCGATTCAGGCCAAGCGTAAATAATCCATCGAAGTCCTTTGCGAACAGCACCCCATTTAGCGTACTGCGAATGCTCCTTCCCCCTGGCCGGGGGAAGGTTGGGATGGGGGTCGAACGGTGAAAATACCGATTTGGTTAATTGACGTATTTACCCCCACTTGCAGTGCGCACACTGGCTTGCAAGCCAGTGCCGTTACGCAGGCAGGCGACGCGTCGCCTGAAACCCCTGCTGCACCCCTAACCCTCCCCCTTAAAGTGGGAGGGGATAAGCGGCAGATTTGAAGGCACCTACATTTCAGACTGAACCCCGCTATAACGCTTTGACTTTCTTCGTGCCTTTCGTGGACACCAGCTTTTCATAAAAATCATCAGAGACAAGCTCATGCAAAAGAAATTACTCGCCCTCCTGCTCACCCTGCCCGGCCTCGCTCTGGCCGACGAAGGCATGTGGACCCTGGATAACCTGCCGCAAGCCAGAATGCAGGCCGACTACGGCTTTAAGCCGGATGCTGATTGGGTCAAGCGCGCCATGCTGAGTTCGGCCCGTATGGTGGGTGGCTGCTCGGCTTCTTTCATCTCGAAAGACGGCCTGATCATGACCAACCACCATTGCGTGGAAGATTGCCTGGAACAGATTTCCAGCGAAAAGAAAAATTACCTGAAGGACGGTTTTCACGCCAGGGCGCGCAAGGAAGAGCAAGTTTGCCCGGCGATGGAAATGAACCGCCTGGAACAGATCAAGGATGTCACCGCCCAAGTCACGGCCGCCACCGCCGGCCTCTCCGGCACGGCTTACAAGCAGGCGCAAAATGCCATCCGCGCCACCCTGACCTCGGCCTGC
>JACPWS010000025.1 GCA_016196925.1 Burkholderiales bacterium
CGCCGAAGTGGGTGCCTGCATACAGCGTGCTTGGAGTGCCAGGATCAGCCTTGATCATGTTGACCGGGGCGCCGGTCGGCAAGCCATTGCCGTCGATGGCAGTCCAGCTGACGCCGGCGTCGACCGATTTCCAGGCATGGTTCTTGCTGCTGTCGGCCGCGACCGAGGTCACATAGACGACGCTGGGGTTGGTCGGGTCGAACGCGATCTTGGAGAGCGAAGAACCGTTGTTCGGCAACGCGCCGGCAGCGGTCCAGCTGGTGCCGCCGTTGCTGCTCAGGTAGACCCGGCCGCCATTGGCCACCAGACCGACGGCATTCACGTTGCTGGCTGCTACGCCTACGCCGCGGATGTAGAAGGAAGTGGTTGGCAAGCCGGTCACGCCCAGGGCAGTCCAGGAGCCGGCATAGTTAACCGATTTGTAGACCTTGGTGTTGGACCAGGTATACACGGTATCGGCATTGGCTGCGCCTTCCCAGGTGGTGATGCCGGTATTGAACGGCGCGGAAGAAGAGTTGTTGGACTCGGTGATGCCGGTGCTGGCCAGCGCAAACGTCAGGCCGCCGTCGGTGCTCTTGTAGATACGGCTGTAGTACAAGGAACCGAGCATGGTGTTGGCGTTGGTGCGGTGGATCGCCGAACCGAAACCGTCGCCGCCGATGTACTGGTTGAAGGTGGTGGTGCTGCCGCTGCGGACACGGGTGCCGTTATCCTGGAAGCCGCCTATCACCGCATTGACGTTGGCCGGGGACGAACCTACGCTATAGATCAGGTGCGTGGTCAGACCGATGTTCAGCGCATCGGTGAAGGTCGTGCCGCCGTCGGTGGACTTGAACAAGCCACCGTCGGTGCCGACGATCAGGGTGGAGCCGGACATGGCGCTGGCGTGGAAGTCGGCATGCACATACGGCAGGCTGTATTGCGCCAGCCAGTTCGACTTCTGGGTGTAAGTGGAACCGCCGTCGCTGGTCTTGGCAACCAGCAGCGAGCCGCCGAAGTAAGCGACGCTAGGATTGGTCGGGTCGATCTGCACCATCTGGTTATACCAGCCCTGACCGTTCAGCAGCTTGCCCAGGGTGGTGGATTCGGTGTTGGTCTTGGTGTAGCGCTTGCTGGTGACGCCCAGCGCGGTCCAGCTGATGCCGCCGTTGGTCGACTTGAAGAGATCGGCCAGATCGGCGCTGGAAGTCGCATTCGGAATCGCCGCCATCGCATACAGGATGCTGCGGTTGCTAGGCGCCACGGCAATCGTGGTGCGTCCTACGCCGGAAGTCTTGGTGAAGCCGCTGGCCTTGGTCCAGGTATTGCCGTTGTCGCCGGTGACCAGAATCTGGCCGTCGGTGGTGCCGCTGGCGGCGCCGGGATTGGCTTCCAGAGAAACCGCGAAGCTGCTGCCGCCGGTCCAGGCGATAGTCCAGGCGTAAGGCACGGCGGTCTGGCCGGTAGGCAGGCTCAGCGCAGTCCAGGTCGCGCCGGCGTCTTGCGAGCGGAATACGCCCTTATTGGTGGCGGCCAGCACGATATTGCTGTTCAGCGGCGCTACCTGGATCGCATTGATGACGGTAGAGTCGCCCAGATACACCGGCGCACTCCAGGTCGCGCCGCCGTCGGTGGACTTGACCATGCCTATGCCGGTGCCGTCGAACGCATCGCCCAGACCCAGATAGATGGTCGAGCTGTTGTTCGGGTCCATAGCCACGGTGCCGATAGACAGCGTGCCCAGGCTCTCGGTCAGCGGCGCCCAGCTGCTGCCGCCATTGGTGGTCTTCCACAGACCGCCGCCGGCAAACGCGGCGTAAATGATGCTGCTGTTGGCCGGATCGATCACGATACCGGTAGGACGGCCGGCGTCAGATTTCGCCAGCGAAGTGCCGCCGTTCTTGGCGACGTCGGCCCTGGTCGGGCCCATGTTGACCCAGGTGGTGCCGGCGGCGGCTGCCGCCAGCAGGGTGCTGGTAGTAACGCTAGTGCCGCTGGTCTTGTTGGTGGCCGCGCCCAGCAGGACCGTGCCGTCTTTCTTCACGCCGGGGATCTGGCGGCCCCATTTGCCGCGCTCTTTGTCTGCCGTTTCCAACATCTTGCGGCGGAATTCCACGCTCCAGGCGCCGCCGTGTTTGTCGTTTTCTTTTACCTTCTTGGCCGCGCCTTCTTCATGCCATTCGGCGCGCCAGCGCGCACGGTCGCCCGCGTTATCTTTTTCTTCCTGCTCAGCAAATGCCGCGCCTGCGCCGACGGCGATAGTCATACCTACCGCAACGCTCAGCAAACGCTTTGCCAGACCGGTCGATCCCTCGAATTTTGTCTTCATGCCAACTCCACTCCCAAGTTTAAGTTTTATTAATTCAGGTCGCTACTGACGGCGGCTCGCCTGAGCGATTTCCAGCAAAATGGCTGTTCAGTCCGCTGATGCAGGGCTGAGCGATGCTGCTGGTAGCGCATCTGCCTGAGGCATGCCGAGATGAGAACCCGAATTCTCAAGGGTTTTTCCATTGAGAAAATCAGTATTTCAAAGTTGCGCTGGGGCGTCCAATCACAACTCGGCATGCACCATCGCCATTTGTTATACGGTGGCTGAATTGTTGGCTTAAGTTACCAATTGAGCAAAATTTTAAATATGTAAATGGCCGGTTTTGCTTTATTTAAATTGGCGTGATTTATATTGTCTGGTGTAATAATTGGCGTTTGTATCAAATCGTAAAATTAGATTTTGGATTTGATAAAGATTGTTAATTGCAGGCGTTGCGCGCCGCTAATTTCTATAGACTGCGCGCCGGAGACCGTCGATCTAAACGCAGCATGAGATTTTTGTTTGTATGCCACAAAATCTCGCTAACATATATTAAAAAAGCAAGATGATCCAGTTCAGACAAATCGAGGCATTTCGCTGCCTGATGCTGACCGGCACCAGCGTGGGCGCCGCGCGCAAGATGCACATCACGCAACCGGCGATCAGCCGCCTGATCGCCGACCTCGAAACCGAGCTTGGTTTCAGCCTGTTCAATCGCGCCAAGGGCAGGCTGGAGCCGACCGTGGCCGGGGTGCGTTTTTACAAGGCGGTCGAAGAGAATTTCCTCGGTCTGGAACGCTTAGCGCAAGTGGCCGGCACTATCCGTAACGATGCGCCGGAAGGCTTGACGATCGCCTGTCTGCCGGTGCTCTCGACCACCATCTTGCCGCTGGTGTTGCGGCAGTTCTTCCTGTCCCATCCCGAGATACCGGTAGCGATAGAGACTTGCAGCCTGACTGAAATGCTGATGGGCTTACAAGACCATAAGATAGACCTGGCCCTGAGCCTGGATTTTCCGCCGGTGGCCGGCGTAGAGGTAGAGCCGGTCATGCAGACCCGGGTATTCTGCGCCATGCCTAAGGACCATCGCTTGAGCCGGAAGGCGGTGATCGAGCCTGCCGATTTTGCCGGCGAAAGCGTGATCGGCTGGTTGTCCAGCAATTCCGTGCAATATGAGGGCGAGTTGGAGTTCCTGCATAACGCCGGAGTACGGCCGCGCTATACGGTGAAGACCAACACTTCACATACCCGCTATGCAATGGTGGCGCATGGTCTGGGCATCTCCATCGTGGAACCGTTCGCGGCCAAGATCTGGCGCGCGCACGGGGTAGTGGTGCGCCCCATCGTCAGCGATATCCGCTATCAATACGTGCTCGCCTATCCCAGCAGCAGCAAGGAGACCGACTTGTTGCAAGACTTCCGCCGGGCGGTGCTGCAGGTGGCCGGGGAATACGATTTCGGGCATTGAACCATAAAAAACGCCGGCAAATCGAGCCGGCGTTTTTCGTGGGCGCTTTCAGCGCAAGGTCTCTACCAGCACCCGCCCTTCGGCCGCCGCCGGCGGCCTGACCCGCAGCAGGTGCGCCAGGGTCGGTGCGATGTCCATCACTTCTGCATACTGGCCGTAAGCGCCCGGTCTGATCCACGGTTTACCCATGATCATCAGCGGCACGTTGGTGTCGTAGGCATACGGCGAGCCGTGCGAGGTGCCGCGCTTGCCGCTGCCGAAATACCAGTAAGGCTTCGCCACCAACAGGATGTCGCCGGAAATCTGTCTATGCCAGGCGCGCTGCATCAGCTTGCCGAGGCGGGTATCCGGCAGTGCGCCGGCTTCCAGCTGGCTGCGGGTAAACGCATTCGCGATGCCGGGGTAGCCCAACAAGAAGCGCGCGGCGGCGTTCTCGACTTCTTCACGCTTTAAACCCTTGTGCTCGATTTGCTGATAGTCGAGCAAAACCGTCGGCGCCGACCATTTACGGGCGGCTTGATCCAGCCCGAATTTCTGACTCAGATGCTGGTTCAGCGCAGTCATTAACTTGGCGCCATCCAGGCGCTGCGCATCGAGTTTGTTGGCTTGTGAGAATTCCGGCGTATTCGGGAAACCGTGGTCGGCGGTCAGCACCACGATGGTGTTGTCGAGGCCGACTTTCTTATCGAGGTAGCTGAAGAAATCGGCCAGCAACCGGTCCAGCCTTTGCAAATGGTCGTGCGACATGCGGCTTTCCGGGCCGTAGCTGTGGTTCACGTAATCGTGGCTGGACAGGCTGACGCCCAGCAAGTCGGGCACGCCGGCCGGATTATGTCCGAGCTGTTCGCCTTCCACGGCGGCGCGCGCGAAATCGAGCGTCATCTGATCGAGGTAAGGGCCGGTGTACAGCTTGCCGTAATATTCGGCATCGGGTTTGCCGGACTTACTGTCGTACACAAAAGGGAAACGCTGGCCGTCTTCGCCCGCGACCAGCTGGTCGGCGGCGTCGCCGCTATACGCCGCATCGGCCAGCAGCGGACGCCATTGCTGGCCGTAAAAGCGGTCTTGCGGCTTACCCGCGTGGTAAGCCTGGTGCCAGGCCGGATAGCTTTGCATGTAATACGTGCTGCTGGCGAAATTGCCGCTCTTGCCCATGTACATATAGGCGGTGCCGCTCTTGCCGGCCAGCAGGATCGCGCCCCTGTCCTTGCCGGACACGGTGACCACCTTGGCCCGCTTGCCAGTCGCGTAACGCAATTCGTCGCCGAGCGTGGTGACGCGCAGGTTGGCCGGCGAGGTGCCGTCGCTGGCTTTGGTCTCTTCACCGAGATAGTGGTGCGCGGTATCCTGGGTGCAGTACACCGATTCCAGGGTATTCGGGTCTATCCAGCTGTTGTTGATGATGCCATGCTGATAAGGGTAGGCGCCGGTCAGCACCGCACTGTGGCCGACCGCCGTCACGGTGACGCCGTGCGCCTGGTGCGCATTGCTGAACCAGGCGCCCTGATCGAGCAGGCGGCGCAAGCCGCCCGGCCCGAACTGCTCGCGGTAGCGCTGCACCTGCTCGTGCGGCAAGCCGTCCACCACCAGCACCAGCACCAGTTTCGGCTGGGCCGCTTGGTCGGCGGCTGTGGCGGGCAGGGCCAGTGCGGCTGTGGCAGCCAGCAGGCAAGTGCTTAAAAATAAGCGGCGCACAGGGCGCAGCGTCGCGGGTGAATGAGTTTTCATAGCTGGTCGTCGCAAGGGAAAAAGTTAAAAAATATCAAAACGCTTTACTCTCGTCCGGCTTCAGGTGGCGCGCAAAGAAAGCTTCTATGGTTTTGTACACATGCTTTTGTTTGGCCGCGCCCGAGATGCCATGCTTGGCGCCCGGGTAAGTCATCAGCTCGAACAGGATGTCGCGGTTGCTCAGTTCATCGATCAGGCGCGTGCTATTGGTGAACAGCACGTTGTCGTCGGCCATGCCGTGCACCAGCAACAGCGGCGACTTCAGGCCGTCCAGGTGCGCGAACACGCCGCTCTGGCGATAGCCTTCGGCGTTCTCTTGCGGGCGGTTGATGAATTGTTCGACGTAATGGGTGTCGTACAGCGCCCAGTCGGTGACCGGCGCCACCGACACGCCGGCGGCGATCTGGCCGGAGGCGGCCGATAACATACGCAAGCTCATGTAGCCGCCGTAACTCCAGCCGAACACGCCTATGCGCTTGCCATCGACAAAATCCTGCTGCGCCAGCCAGCGTATGCCGGCCAGCTGGTCGGCCACTTCATTCTTGCCCAGGGTCTGGTAAATCGCATCGGTAAAGCGCCGTTCGCGCCGCGCCGAACCGCGGTTATCGAGCCGGAACACGACATAACCTTGCTGCGCCATGTATTGATCGAACAGGCTGCCCCAGCGCCTTTCCACGGTTTGCGCGCCGGGGCCGCCATACACCGCCAGAAATACCGGGTAACGCTGGCCGGCCACAAAGTTCAGCGGCTTCTTCAGCGAGTAATGCAGGGTCTGGCCGTCTTCCGCCGCTAGCGTGCCATACTCGGTCGCCACGTGCGCGCTGCGGAAGGGCGCATACGGATGGGCGGCGTCCAGCGCATTGCGTTCTATCCAGGTCAGCAATTTTCCATCGGCGCTATGCAGGCTGACTTGCGGCGGGTGATCCTGATCCGACCAGCTGTCGATAAAGACTTCGGCTTGCGGTGAGAAGCGCGCTTCATGCCAGCCGTCGGCCTGGGTGATGCGTTGCGGCGCATCGGCCGCGCTGCCGTCCAGCGGCAAGACATACACTTGCTTGTCGCTTACCGCGTCGCGGTTGGAGCTGACATACACTTTGCCCAAGTGTCTGGCATCGCTGCTCCAGTCGGCGCGCACCAGGTAGATATCCTTATCTTCGCCCAATGCGATGTTTTTGCCGGCGCCAGTGCGCGGGTCGACCAGCGCCAGCCCGACTTGCACATTCGGCGTGCCCGGGTAGGGATAGCGTTGCGCCACCACCTCGGTGCGGTTGGCGTAAATCTCGAAACGCTTGGCCAGCGTGACGCCGCTTTCGTCGAAACGTTTGTAGGCGATCGCGCTGTCGTCCGGCGCCCACCAATAGCCGGTGCTCTGCGCCATTTCTTCCTGCGCCACGAATTCGGCTTCGGCGTTATGGACCGTGCCGCCGCCATCGCTGGTCAGCTGGCGCTCCTGTCCTTGGGCCAGATCGTAGACATATAAGTTCTGGCCGCGCAGATAAGAGACGTAGCGGCCCCTGGGAGATATTTTCGCATCCAGCACTGCGCCGCTGGCGATCTTGCGGCTTTGCTGCGGACGCTTGGCGTCGACCAGGTACAAGTCTCCGCCCATGGGCACCAGCAATTGCTTACCGTCGGGCGACCAGTTGTAATCGACGATGCCGCGCAAGCTGGCCGTGCGCTGGCGTTCGCGCCGCGCTTTTTCCTGGTCGGAGATTTGTTCATCGGCTTTCAGCGTCCTGGCGTCGAGCAGGCGGCGCGTGCTGCGCTCGCGGATGTCGAATTCCCACAGATCGAGTTGAAACTGGTCGTCGGTACGGCCGCGTAAAAAACTGACGCGGCTGCCATCGGGCGATACTTGCAATTGACGCGGACTGGGGCCGGCCAGGCTGGCGCCGCCGTAAATCTGATCGAGCGTCAGCTGCGCAGCGCCGGCGCCGCCCACGGATAGCAAAGAAAACAAGAAGGAAGAAATAATTTTTGACGTGGACTTCATCTGAATGCGGCAGTTTACGAGACGTTGGACGAGGCGGCGCGGGCGCGGCACAGTTTATGCTGGCAACAAAAAACGCGATTGAAGCAAATAATAAAGGGACAAAAGATAGCAGAAGCCCTATAGCTTGGCGAGTAAAACTATCCGTCTATAGCTTGATCCTAGACATACGGTCTTCATACGATAGAATGAAAATGACTGTTATCGCCGCTGTCGTGACAAATTGAAAAAGAGAGCCGACCTTGATACAGGATACTTTTTATCGTTATCTGTTTGACGTCATGCCGGTTGCCGTCACCATCCTGGTGAACGGGAAAATGGTCTTGGTCAACCCTGCCGCCGTCAGCTTGCTGGAAGCAGACGACGAGCGGCAATTGCTGGGCTTGTCGGTGGCGGAATTCATCCACCCGCTCGATCAGCCGCGTTCGCATGGCCGGCTCAATAAGCGCGGCGCCGATTGGCTGAATGCCCCCGCCCAGTTTCGCCTGCGTACGCAAAAAGGTAATTTCCGCATGATCCTGGTCGCCAGTCTGTCTATCCGTTTCGAAGACAGGAACGCGGTGCTCATCTCCGGCATCGATATGACCAAACATAGCGAGATGGAAGAGCAACTGCGCCAGAGCGAGCTGAATTTCCGCCATTTATTTGAAAATATGCAAGATGTGTATTACCGCACCGACGCCAGAGGCATAGTGCAGAAAGTCGGGCCTGCGGTGTATAAACTGCTCGGGTATACGCCGGACGAGGTCGAAGGACGGCCGGCGGAAGCGTACTACCCGAATCCCGCGGACCGCGATGCGCTCAAGCAGGCGATTTTGGCGAACGGCAAGGTCTCCGATTTTCCGGGGCAGATGGTCGCAAAAGACGGCCATATCATCGATATTTCTGTCAGCAGCCAGGCTTTGTTCGACGATGTGGGCAATTTTGCCGGCGTCGAAGGCATCTGCCGCGATGTTACCCAACGCAAGATGCTCGAGCGCGAATTAAAAAACCTGGCGACCACCGATACCCTGACCGGTATCGCCAACCGGCGCGCCTTCCTCGAACGCGCCGAGCATATTTTTAATAGTTGCCAGCGTTATCAGACGGGCATGACCCTGTTGATGCTCGATCTCGATTTTTTCAAGCAGATCAACGACAAGTACGGCCATCTGGGCGGCGACACGGTGCTGACTTGCTTTGCGGACACGGTCAAGCTCGAATTGCGCGTATCCGATCTGTTCGGCCGCGTCGGGGGCGAGGAATTCTGCGTCTTGCTGCAACAGACCACGCAACATGAAGCGATGCTGGTGGCCGAACGCATACGCGTGCGCATTCAAGACTTGCCATTGCAAGCGCCCGACGGCGAACATTTCTCGCTGACGGTCAGCATAGGCATCGCCTCCTATCATGCCGACGACGACCGCCTGGGACGGATACTGGAACGTTCCGATAAGGCGCTCTACCATGCCAAGAGCAACGGCCGCAACCAGGTGGTGTGGGACGGCTGAGCGCTATCCGCCAGCGGCCAGGCTTGCTTGTTTTGAATCAAACGCTGATCCATTTTATGAACTAAGCTGAAGCCATAGCGTTTCTTTATTTGCTCAGGAGGCAAGCATGAGTCTCAGCGTAGCGGAACTAGACAGCCTGAAACTGGCCTTAGACGGCTTGCAACAGCGCATACAGCATGAATTGCGCAGTCACCGGCCGCAAAACGGGCAAGTCGACAGCGGCGCCGGCGACGATGTGGTGGCGGATTCCCTGAGCCACGATGCGCTCGCCCAATATCTGCATGAGCACCATGAATGGCAAGCCTTGCAGCGCGCGCGGGCGCGACTGGCAGAGAACATCTCGGATATCTGCAGCGAGTGCGGCGGCCCTATCCCTTACGCCCGCCTGCAAGCCGAGCCGACGGCGGAGCGTTGCGTCGCTTGCCAGAGCGCACTGGAAACCAAGGAGCAGCGCCTGCATTTGCATGGGCATGTCAGTCTGTAAGATTCTTGCGCATTGCGCTTACCAGCTTTAACCCCGGCGGCAGGATTGCCGCTTTATTGTCGAGAGGAGAGTGATGATGAACAAACTTGTGAGTCGTGGGCATCTGTTCGATGATTTATTTCGCGATTTTTCACCCGGTTATTACATCAAACCTTTGCACGGCGAAGCCCTGCCGAATCAAGTCAAGGTCGATGTCAAGGAAGACCAGAAATGCTTTACCGTCGTGGCGGACTTGCCCGGCGTCAACCGCGAGGCGATCACGGTCGAAATCGATAGCGATACCGTCAGCATCAGCGCCGAAATGTCGCAGCAAGATCAGCAAAGCGAAGACGAACGCGTATTGCGCAATGAACGCTATTTCGGCTCCGTGGCGCGCAGCTTGCGGCTGCCGCAGGAAGTCGATGAAGCGAACGCCAAGGCGCGTTTCGAAAACGGCGTGCTGACGCTGACCCTGCCCAAGAAGGGAGCGAGCGGCGGCCAGCGTCTGGTGATCGAGTAAGACGGCATCGAACCTGCCGCCGACAGCCTGCGCTACCGGCGGTTTTTTTCTCGTGGGCAGACGGCGCATACTGTTTGCTGGCTTTGCGCAAGTTCTAATGAAATGCCTATCTGTATCGACCCAGGATGCTGGATTACTTCGGGGGCAAACATGCAATTGTCGAGACTGTTACTGGCCTTCACCCTGGGAGGTGGTTACGCTGCAGCCGCCGGGGTTGCCGTCCCTCCCACGCCGGCAACAACCGGCGCCACGGTCGAACTGCCTTTGCTGGCCGGCTGGTATCAGGGCGCAGTGGTGCATTACGTATCCACCGATATCAGCGACCAGGACATGGCCAAACCGGCCAACCTGAACTACACTCCGCGCCTGCAATACGCCTTGCGCGCGCCGCAGCCGGGCCAGCCGTCGGCGGTCGACCGCGTGTATAAATTCACCAATTTCAAGCAGGGCAGCGTGTTTGCCTCGGCGCCGGAACCGCTCGGTTCAGGCAGCGCCAGCGCGGCGTATACCCCGTTATGGGTGGTCTACCTGGCGCGCTGGCGCGAAGGCAGCGCGCCGCAGCTGTTGCGCTCGGAAGAAGAAGTGCTGGATGCCGAAGAAAAGAAATGGCTGGAGCTGACGCCGACCGCGATCGTCATCAATTGCCCTATCGTGTATTCCGGGAAAGACGGCGGCCTCGGCGGCAGCCGGGTGCACGGCTTAAAATAAAACCGGCTTGTCAGCTCGATCGCGGCCCGGCCGCGCTACAGCCAGCCTATCGTGCGGAAGCGGCGGTAGAGGTAGCCGCACACCCCGCCCATGACGGCCAGCGCCGCCGGGTAGCCGTAAGGCCATTCCAGTTCGGGCATGGCTTTGAAATTCATGCCCCAGATGCCGGCGAATGCGGTCGCCACCGCGAAGATCGCAGCCCAGGCCGCCAGCCGTTTGTTGACTTCGCTTTCGTCGATCGCCACCATAGACAGGTTGACCTGGATCGCGGTGCTGATGGTGTCGCGTATGTTCTCTATCGAGGTATTGAGCCGGTACAAGTGGTCGTACACATCGCGGAAATATTCCTGGTTATTCCGGCAGATCGACGGCACCCGGCCGCCGAACAGTTTGCTGCAAGCTTCCATCAGCGGCGTGACCGCGTGCTTGATCACCACGATCTTGCGCTTGAGCTGGTACAGACGCTGGATATTCGCGCGCTCGCTGCCCTTGGCAAAGATCTGTTCTTCGATTAATTCCAGCTCGGTTTCCAAGGCTTCCACCACCGGAAAATAACGGTCCACCACCGCATCGATCAGCGCATAAAAGACGAAGGAAGCGCCATGCTTGAGCAAATGCGGCTCGCGCTCGCAACGCTGGCGCACCCCTAGGAAACTTTGCTGACAACGGTTGCGCACCGACAGCACATAATTTTCCCCGACGAACAGGTTCAGCTCGCCCACGTTCAGCTCGCCCTTGATGAGTTCTATGGTGTGGATCACGGCAAACAGCGAGTCGCCATATTCTTCTATCTTGGGGCGCTGATTGCCATGCCGCGCATCCTCCACCGCCAGTTCATGCAGGCTGAATTCTTCCTGCATCTGTAGTAATTCTTCATTCGAAGCATCGCGTAAGGCGACCCAGACAAATTGCTCCTTGTGCTGCACATAATCGCTGATTGCCGCGACCGGAATATCCGACAGCTTGCGGCCTTCCTGATAAGTCACGCAATTGATTAACATGGTTTTGTGTCTGAAAATTTAGGGTACGCGTGGACGTAGGGTGCGCCATGCGCACCGTCACGTCAATAGTAAGGCGGAAACAGCATCCACCGGAATGTTAGCCAGGCCGTTCTCCGTTCAGGTGCTGAGCCCGACGATCAAGATCACATAAATTAACAGCGAACACAGCGCCACCAGCAACAGCGCCACGGTGCGCCATATGCTGGCTTTGATACCGAGTTGATAGGCATGGCGCAATTGACTGAACATATGCAGCGGCGGCGCCAGCAAAAATAAGGCCACCGCCATCCCATCCAAGCCCAGTTTGCTGAGCAGCGCGATCAGCATCAGCAGCAAAGCCATGAAAGACAACGAGTATAGCGAAAACACCGCGTGATCGAACATCGTAAACTTGCGGCGGAACGCAAACAGCAACCACAAAAACGGCAGGGAAATCGGCATCAGCAGGAAGGCAAATTTGGAAGCCGCGCTCTTCAATTTGTACATGGCGAGCTCGGAGTTTTTGGTGGCGTGCCTGATGCGCGCATCTAGCCACGGAAGCGATGAATAGCTTCTCTTTTGAGTGAATTTCTGATCGAGTTTTTTCTCCAGCTCGCCGGCATCGCCATTTGCATCGTCATGCACCACTGCTGCGTCAGCTTGATCGGCGCTGGCTTTCGCGTCCAGCCGTTGCAATGATTTTTCCAGAGCGCTGATCTCCGCCTTCGCATCGCTGATATCTTCCTCGACATCGGCGCGCTTTTCAGCGTCAAGCGCCGGCTGGGCGCGCTTGGCTTCCAGGGTGGTTAATTTTTCGCGCGTCTTGGCCAGTTCCTTGGTGATGCCTACCCTGCTGTGCGGTTTGTCTGAAATGCTGTTGACCACATCGCCGCCGGTGAGCGAAAACACCAGGAACATCAAAAAGATCAGGAATAGAAACAAGGCCAGCGGCGACACATAACGCGTGCGCTGACCGGCGATGTAATTGCGGGTCAATTGGCCGGGCCGGAACATCAGCGCCGGAATCGTGCGCCAGGCCTTGGTCTCGAAATGGAACAAGCCGTGCAACAGTTCCTCAAACATGTGCAACAGCGAATGATGGATATGCGCGGTTTGTCCGCAACTGTGGCAATAGGCGCCCGCCAGTGCTGTGCCGCAATTCGCGCAAGCATGCTGATGTTCCGCCGGCTCCTTTGCGCTGCCGTCACCCTTGCTCAATTCATTGACGACGATCGCTTCCGCCAGCACATCGCCCGCGATTTCTAACTCGATACCCATACCCGCCTCCTGGAAATTTTGTCTGGATTGTGCCTGAATGGGTGTTACTTCTCAAGCAATTGTCATGTTGCGAGCCGCTTCCTGGAGTAAGTCAGCGACTGGAGCATAGGGTGCCCTTGGATTGTGGCCACGGCTCTACCTGATCCCGGAGTAGGTCGCTTAACACGCTTTTCCGTTCTGGCGCCATGACACGTAGACTCTAAGGAAGCACGGATTTATTCCGATTTCGTCATCCCCGCGAAAGCGGGGACCCACCTAAGTATTTGATAACATGGATTCCCGCTTTCGCGGGAATGACGCCTTTTGATTTAATCTGCGTTTCCCTAAATGCCCGGCCGGCGAACTTGAGGCAACACTTAGGTTGATCCGATACTTTTGCTATACTTTTTGGAACGCGTTGACGTCGTGATGGTGACGCGCTATTCTGTAATTCATCCCCCTCACCTCGAATTCAAAGGAGACCGCCATGCGTGAACAGGACACGATTGTTGTATTCACTGCGCGCAGCCCGGAACGTATTGTCAGAGAGGGCGGTTCGCAATCTTGGGTATTGAACGCTGCGCGGGCGAAACAATGCGGGTGGCTGATCTGCACCCAAAACCGCCACAACCCGGATCACGAATTTTCCGATGCGACCGAACCGCATGGCTCCGCTTTCCTTCTTGGAAAGATATCCGGGGTGCGTCGGTCCGCCGAGGAAGGAGACGACGACCGATGGCTGATTGCCATCAGCGCATACGCGAGGATCAATGTTCCCGACGCTTGGGATCACGGAAGAAATCCAGTTCGCTATGCATCCTTGGCAGACTGGGGCATCATTCTTGACGAACTGGATTTCGAACCGATGCAGCAGGCGGCGCCGGCCCCGTCACCACGAGCGCCGCAAGCGGCCGGGGCTGGCATTGCAGCGTTGACGATTGCCGAGGCGAAGACCGCCCTGGCCGCGACGTTCGGCGTCAAACCAGAAGCCGTTGAAATTACGATACGCGGATGAGGTAAGGCGCCGTGAACGCAGCGCCGCCATTGAAGCGCGCCGGCAACGAGCCTTGCCTGAATAATGAAGGAGCAACATGAACCCTACTCTGCAACTACTGCTCGGGACAGTCGATACTTTGAAGACATCGCTGGATGCTGCGCGTCCGCTGCCGTCGCATACTGTCGCATCACTACGTGAAAAGCTGGCCCTTGAATGGACTTATCACTCCAATGCGATCGAGGGCAACACGCTGACGCTGCGCGAAACCAAGGTCGTGCTGGAGGGGATCACGGTGGGCGGGAAATCGCTGCGCGAGCACTTCGAAGCCACGAATCACCGCGACGCGATCCTGTACGTGGAGGAAATCGTTGCGCGCAATGAAGCGCTCTCGGAGTGGCAGATCAAGAACATCCACAGCCTGGTGCTGAAAGGGATCGACGATGGCGAGGCGGGCCGGTATCGCCAGGAGAACGTCGCTATCACGGGCGCCAGCACGACGCCGCCGGGGTTCCTGCACCTTGCCGACGAAATGCGTTCGCTGCTCGAATGGCGCCAGCACGCCGCCACGGCGCACCCGGTCAAGCGGGCGGCGGAGTTGCACACACGGTTCGTGAAAATCCACCCGTTCATCGACGGCAACGGTAGAACCGGGCGGCTACTGTTGAACTTCGAATTGATGAAGGCGGGATACCCGCCGGCCGTGATTCGCAAAGAAGATCGTCTGGCCTACTACGATGCGCTAGACGTCGCCTGCGCCAGCGGGGCCTACGATGGCATCACGCAGCTGGTTGCAGAGGCGGTAGAACGCTCCCTGCGCGTCTACCTCGATCTGCTCGCTCCCACTATGCGCGACGATCCGAACTGTCAGTAGCAGATGTAAATTGATACAGCCTGTTAGGGTGGGCATCCATGCCCACGTCATGCGGCGCAATACGCTGCGCTGGACGCCCTTGAATTGCAACTTACGGCCTTACGGATTGCGTCTTGCGGCCTTATTGACATGTCTTCAGTTTTCGATCGACCGTCCGCTGCGTGCAATTGACGACATGGGAAAGCATCAATAAACCGCTTGACCTTATCGATTACAAATGTAATCATAGATAACAAATTACACTTGTAATCGTTTAATGTGATGCTAAAAACATGAAAACAGTACCTATCAGTGAGGCCGAATCCATCGTCATGCAAACCTTGTGGGAGAAACATCCCCTGAGCGCAGACGAAGTCATAGCGGCGCTCGTGAGCCAGCAGGATTGGCAAGAGACGACGATTAAGACCCTATTGAACCGGCTCTTGAAAAAGGGAGCAATCCGCGCCGAGAAAGACGGTAGACGGTTTCTCTATGCGCCGCTGTTGAAGCGCGAACAATGGATAAATTCAGAAAGTAAGGGTTTTCTCGATCGCATGTTTGACGGAAAAATTGCACCGCTGGTAGCGCATTTTAGCCAACAGAAGAAATTGTCAAAGCAAGACATCGCCGAACTGAAACGATTGATAGCGGAGCTGGGCGATGGCAAATGAACTCTTGAATTGGATCATGCATGCGAGCGTTTTGCTGACTGCCGTGACGCTCGCCATCTTATTGTTGCGCAGGTTTATGCTCCGTTTTTTTGGCGCAGGTATCGCTTACCAATATTGGTTGATTTTGCCCGTCGCTTTGCTGGCGAGTTTGCTCCCTCACAGCGCAAGCATAGAGCCTATTCCGCAGGCGGCGCAGCCCATCGCGCAATTGCTGAATTACGCGACGCCGATAGCCCAGAGTAGCAGCACGATGTTGCCTGAATGTGTCGTCACGCTGTGGATATTGGGTTGCTTGATGGTGGCAGCATGGTTTTGGCGCCAGCATATCCATTACCTCAGGATGTTGGGCAATCTCAAGCCGATGCGGGGAATTTATCTGGCAGAGAGCCTGGATGCCGGGCCTGCCTTGATTGGCGTCTGGCGCGCAAGAATTATTGTTCCTGCGGATTTTTTTCAGCGCTATACCGTCGAGGAACAGGAATTGATCATCGCCCACGAAAAAAGCCATGCAAGAAGAGGCGATGCCTACGCCAACATGCTGTGTGCTTTCGCACAATGCCTGTTCTGGTTCAATCCATTGTTACATCTGGCGGCAAATTACTTCAGGCTAGATCAAGAGCTGGCATGCGACGCCAGCGTGATGGTGCAACATCCAAACGCGCGCCGCGCCTATGCCGAGGCAATGTTAAAAACCCTGTCGACCGAATCCAGATCCGTGATCGGTTGCCAATTGCAGTACCACCAACCCCTGAAGGATAGAATCATGCAACTGCATCAAGCCAGTCCAGCTGCAGCAAAAAAATCACTAGGAAAATTCATCCTGACCGCGTTCATGGGGCTGTGCGCTTACAGCGCCTGGGCGGCATCACCCGCAACGGTGCAAGATGCGGTGAGCGCCAAAGAACCCACGCCAGCGCAATCTCAAGCGACGATCTCGGGCAAGAAAACCTATAGTGTCAAAACGCGCATCCAGCTCGACGGCGTCAGCGTAAATCCGCGCACACACAGCAAAGAGGGCGAGGCGGCACACATATCGGTCGATGGTAAATCGGCCAAATGGGACATCGCCTATACGCTGCACGCCGCCAAGGCGAAAGATGGGGCCGAGGCCGTCATGCTGGATATGGCGGTAAAAAAAGATGGCAAAATTGTCGCCCAACCGAAACTCTTAGTCGGCTTAAATATGCCCGCCACTGTGCAAAGAAAAAATTCTGCCGATGGGGGAGATTTTGATATTAGCCTGGAACCTGGTTTAATCGACTAGCAAGATAATTTAAGATGTGTAGGGCGGGTGCAATCCGCGTGGAAGCTTACGCTCAGCAGCCACGCGGGTTGCACCCGCCCTAGCTTTTCTGGTTCCGTTCGGTTTGCGCTGCGTTGTAGCCGGGTAGGGCGGGCATGCATGCCCACGCCGAGTCAGTTCAGTGCGCAGATCGGATCAAGGGCGAGTAGGTTGGCGCTGAACTTGCGAAGCCCAACACATCGCCGCACCCAGCTGTTTCCGTTCGCAATGTATGCGCTCTCAGTTGTTTCCGCGCAGAGGCTTACCGTTGCGCGATTTTTTTCAGGCCAAAAAAACAGATTAATTTGTTGAAGTTGTCACGTTGAAGAGTTGGGCTTCGCAAGCTCAGCACCAAGCTACGCTAGCCTGGGCTACGCTTGCTTTGCCGGGGACAGAAGCGCTTTCAGCTGTCCAAGGCTTACGGCCTTGGGAAAAATTAATAGATAAGTATCAAACACTCTTTGACGTCGCGATCACGGTCTTGCTTACGCCCTAAAGTCATATGCTTATGATCCGTAAATAAAACCTCTTTGCGTCGCGTCCCGAATATTTCACTTGCCAATTCAGAAAGCTCTTCTAGAGTAATCATGCCTGTATTGGAATAGCTTAGTACCAACTGGCTATTGCTAGTTTGAACGCCATTGAATAGTCGAACAAATGAATCTCTCACCTGAGATTTAATACAGAATGGGGACTGATGTCGTTCTTCGCGATATCGTCCCTTTACAAGTTTTCCTGCCTTTGTTTGCAGGGTGGGGTAGTCATACTTAACTATTGTTTCAATTGCGTGATAGAACCTACTGTAGTGCACAAAGCAGTATGGCGGGTCAGCGTAGATCAATCCTCCCTCAAAGGTATTTAACGCCTCTTCAAAATCAAGATTTGTATGTCTGTGCGTAAACCCAGGTGGTTGGTTTGGAATCCAATTTATGAGCTCAATGTATTTCGCAAGAAAATATTTAAGTACGCTTCGACGTCGATAAATTAATATGTCTTTCAAAGACGATTCCGTCTTGGCGTCTCTATATTGCGCATAATGCCCAGTTCCCTGACTTGTATACGCCATCGCATACATAAGGCAAGACAGGAGTACGTTGTAATGCGGAGTGTTTATGTGATGCTCGGTGATTTCGCGAATTGCATCGATATAAATGCACTGCTCCGCACTCCACCACGTGCCTGAGTAGTATTTATAAAATAGGTGCCAGTTATTAGTTGCTTCTATCTTAATTAATTTCTGCTGCAGGATTTCGAGTTCAACAAAATCTTTGAGGGTAAATTCGCGGTGGTAGTGGTACTCAAATGCATACTCGGATTTTCTGCTCGTCACAAGCAGTTCAATCTCATTTAATAGCTGATTGGAGGTTGGAGTTGCATCAGTAAAGTAGCTATCCACATAGGCATGCGACAAGATCCCCGAATAGCTTTGAATATCGTTTGAGACTATCGCTGTTTGATTTCCAATGGCGCCAGCCAGGGAGGCGCTCCCCGCAAAAAGATCGAGGATAGTAGGTGGGCTTTCCGCACCGATTACGCCATTTATACCTTCAAGGACAAAGTTCATGATCTTCGACTTTGATCCCATGTATTTAATAAATTGCGGGTACTTTCGTTCGTAAATCATTTCGCCCTCAAAAAATATCCCGAAACGGGATATTTAGCATTGTATGGCAACATTCCTTTGTCATCAAGTAAAAACGTTGAGTACTCAGAGATGTCTACAAGCACATGGTCACACACGCAGCATACCGTACAGAGTATTTTGAAAAAATTTCGAAGCGATGCTGGACTTACACAACTTCAACTTGCTGAACGACTTGGGAAGCCGCAAAGCTATGTTTCTAAATACGAGTCAGGTGAGCGTCGGCTTGACGTTATTGAGGTAAGAGAAGTGGTCAATGCGATGGATAGTTCTTTAATAAAATTTGTGAACATGCTTGAGTTGGAACTGGCTAAGAAAGAACATATTTCATGAGTGTTTATGATCACTTTCCAGATGGATTTTCTGAAAAATACGATGTAAGGGAATGGCGCCATGCGATTGCCATTCTTCAAGGTGACTTTCGAAAGCAATTCGATGAAATGTGCCAAGTTCTGCAAGCTTTCGAACTCAGAAAGAGCAATATTGTTGCAGGTGGTGGGGGCAAATCCAATATCTCTGGATTCATTGATGGAAGTCTTTACGACTTAGGATGGAATGAAAAAAGTTTTGACACCGCGATCATAGTTGACGGAGTTCAACATGAAACACCGACGCATAAAATCGACTGTGTTAGTGAGCGTGTCGCGCTGGATATTGAGTGGAATAACAAAACAGAGTTCTATGATAGGGACTTAAACAATTTCCGAATGCTGCATTCTTTAAATGTAATCAGCGTTGGCATAATCGTCACCCGCACTTCTGAACTGCAAACAGAGGTTTTTAACCCATTAGGCGTCGGTAAAAAGTATGGCGCATCTACAACTCACCTCAACAAGCTTATTCCGAAAGTGGAGGGCGGTGGTGCAGGTGGATGTCCGTTGTTAGTGATTTCCATAAAGCCTGGGGCGTACGTTGATAACCGATAAATCACTGGATATCGCGCAGGCTGAAATGTTGGGTTTCGCAAGCTCAACACCAACCTACGCTACTCAGGTGGTTTGCTCAGCCAAGTAGGGTGGGCATTCATGCCCACGCCGAACCAAATCCGTTTGAAATCCCAGTGCATTGAGAACGGCGCTGCGCCCATCTCCCGCGTGGGCACGCCGTGCCCACCCTACGCCGTTACGCGCGCTTTTCCTTCTCCACCCTTCGCTGCAACACAAAGATCGGTTGCGCCCATTCGGTGTCTTTTTTCTTTTTGCTGGTGATCAGCGTCAGTTCGGATGGGTCGTAGACGTCGGTGTTGTGCGTCAAGGGCGTGGTCATCAGGTATTGGGCGTCGGTGTTTTTCAGGAATTCGCCGACCAGCTGGATGTTGCGGATGTCCAGATGGGCAAACGGTTCGTCGATGAAGACGAAGCCGCCGGAGCCGTCTTCGGATTTTAAGAGGCCGATGAGCAGGATCAGCGATTTCATGACTTGCTGGCCGCCGGAGGCTTCGCCGTCGTTCATGCCTATCGGGCCTTTGCCGTCGAACTTGAAGCGCACGTGCAGGCCGGCCTGGGCTAGCTGGATGTCGTCGTTTTCCAGTTTGACCGGGTCGGTGTGGACTTCGATGCCGGCCAGTTCGCCGAGTTGCCTGATGTTTTTGCTGTAGGCCTTGATGGTGTAGCGCAGGCGGTCCATGTAGGCGGCGCGTGCGTTGACGGTGGCTTCCATGGCGCGGTTATTTTGATAGCGGCGCTCGTCGGTTTCGGCCTGGCGTCCTTGTAATAGCGTGTTGAGACGGGTGTATTGATCGACCACGGTGCTGTCGGTTTCCCAGTCGTCGCGCGCCAGGTTGTGGCTGAGGCTCTTGATGCGCAGCTCGATCTGGTGCGCGTTTTCATGTTCGGCCACCAGCTCTTTGCGGTGCGAGGCGCGCTTCCAGTTGGGCGGCAGGCTGTGCCAGGTAATGCGCATCGCTTGCAGGGTGTCGAAGTGGGTCTTGCGTTCTTCGGCGTGGCGTTTTTCCGAGGCGCGCAGTGCGCTTTCGGCGTCGGCGATGGCGGCCTTGGCCTGTTCCCATTTCAGGTGGCTGACGGTGCGTTGCTCGGTGGCCGATTTCAGCAGCGGCGCCAGTTCGCCGAGGCGGCTGCCGACTTCCATGCGCTGCTGTTTCAGCGGCTGGGTATTGCGGCTGGCTTCCTCGAATTCGGCGTGGCGCGCGCTGAGTTCCTTGGCCGCATCCACCCCGGCCAATCTGGCTTTGTAGGCGCTGATTTCGCCGGCCAGTTTGCTGATATTCATGGTCAGCACGTCTTCCTGCGATTGCAGGCGCGGCAGCGCTCTTTGCAGCGCTTCCAGGCGTTGCGTGCGGCCGGCGTTGCCGAAGCGGTAGCGTGCGGCTTCCACAAAAAGAGAGCGTCCGCCGCGCCGCTCGAAATGGTAGGCCTCGGGCGTGATCCATTCCTGATTTTTAGACAGCTGCATGCCCTTATCGATGTTGTCGACGGTGTCTATGCGTTGCAATTGCTCGATCAGCCAGGCCGGCGCTTTGGCCGTGAAATTGACTACGGACAGCAGGCTATTATCCTTGACCACAGTCGCCTGCACGCGCTCCGGCACGATGAAGTGGCTGTAGCGCTGCTGCTCGCCGATGCGGTAAGCGGCGGCGGCGTCGCTGGCCTGGTCCAGCAAGATCACCGAGGTATAGCCGCGCAGCATGCCTTCCACCGCGCCCTGCCATTTGGGGGCTGTGACTTCGACGATTTCCGGCAGCATGCTGTGCGCGATGTTGGCGTCGTTCAGCGCGCGCCGCATCTGCCGCACGTTTTCCGGGTCGGGCAGGGCGGATTTGCCTTGCAGCGCGGCGATGGTTTCCAGGTCGGCCGCGATGCGGCCGCTGAGCGCATCGCGCTCTTGTTTCTGGCGCGCCAGTTCGGCTTCTTTTTTCTCCAGATCGTCGGCCACGTTGGCGACGTCGGCATCGGCTTCGGCCGCGAGTTTTTGCAGGCGGGCCTTTTGCTCCAGCAGGCTTTCTTGCGGCTTGAGCTTGGCGTTGATCTGTTGCAGTTTTTCGCGCAATTGCGCTTCTTCGGTTTCCAGTGCGGCTTCTTGCTGCTGGGCCTGGCTATGCGCCTGCGCCTGTTGCGCCAGCGCGCCGCGCCGTTCGGACAAGGCTTCATCCTGCGTCTTCAGGTAGCGCTTGCTGGCGCGCAGCGCCTGGCTGGTGGCGGCCGCGTGCTGCAGGGCGTCGTGGTATTGCAGCGTCGGGAGTATCTCTTCCTGCAGGTCGCGCTTTTCCTTGTTCAGGCTTTCATACTGGTGGTAATTCGCCACGCGCAGGCGCAGGCCTTCCAGATTGGTTTTGGCCCCTTCCAGCTCGGTCTCGAAGCGCTGCAACTCGGATTCGGTGTCGCGCTGATGTTTCTTCGCTTCGTCGTAGGCATCCAGCACTTCCTTGTCGCCGAATACCTGGAACACCAGGTCCAGCAACTGACGCGGCGCGTATTCGCACAGCTTGTCGGTCTCGCCCTGTTCCAGCGCCAGCACCTTGCCCATTGCGTTCGACAGGCCGGCATGCGCCAGGCGCTTGCGGTAGCTTTCCACGCCTAGCCAGTCGTTGGCTTCCTGGATGTCTTCGATCTCGACTTTGCCGCTGCGCATCAGGTATTGGCGCTTCCAGTCGCCGCCGTTTTTTTCTATCTTGCAGAATAGCGTGACTTCGTCTTCGTACAGGCCGGACATGCGGAACGGCCGATTCGAAATCTGCGGCCCGACTGCGCTGTTGTCGACCACCGCGCGTATCCACGCGGTCTGCTGGCCGGAATGGCGCGCATAGTGTTTATACGAGCGGCCCATCGAGCATTCCAGCCCGAACAGGGTGCGCAGCGCATCCAGCAGGGTGGTCTTGCCGGAGCCGTTCTGGCCGGCGATGGTGATGATCTTGGCGTCCAGCGGGATGTTCTTGATGCGCTGCCAGTAATCCCAGTGGACGAGTTCTAAAGATTTGATGTGGAACATGGTGTCGATTCTGTAAATTAGGATGCAGGTAGGCAAAAATGTTGTATGTACACGGCGGCGTGACGCTTTTCTCCTCCCCTTTCAAGGGGGAGGCCGGGAGGGGGATGGGTTTCTTTTGCTACGGAAACCCATCCCCACCCTAGCCCTCCCCTTGAAGGGGAGGGAATGTCAGACTGGCTCGTGAGCGGCGATCACCGCCGGGGTCTTAGGCTGCGACGGGAAAATGTCCGACAGCGCGCCGTTGATGATGCGCTCTTTCAGGGTGTCGGTATCCATCATCAGATCCAGCAGCGGGCCTTCCACGATCAGGTCGGCTTTGCGTTCGACGAAGCCGTAGCGCACCAGCTGGCCCAGGTTCATGTCCATGCGGGTCTTCTTGCCGAGCTTGTCGCCGAAATCGGCCAGCAGGGCGCGGTAAGAGATGCCGATCGAGCTTTCTTCGGCGCGCGGCAGCGGTTTTTCTTTGCCGAACATGTCGTTCTGATTTTCTTCGGCCAGCTGATGCGCTTCCTGGCGTTCGCGTTTCGGCAAGATGATCAGCGACCACAACACCACCAGCAAGGCCACGCCGTCGCGCGCCAGGCCGAAATTATTGTTTTGCCAGGTCTCGCGCGTGCCGAACACCTTCGATTCGGAAGCGCGCGTCAGCGCCAGCGTGACGTGGTCGGCGTACACGTTGTCGACGAATTTCATGCCGCAGGCTTGCAGGCGGCTATCGACATCGGCGCGGAACAGCTCATCCGACAAGGCGCGCTTGACCAGCTTGTCTTCGCGGCGCAGGGTCTGGTGCGCCAGCAGGCGGGCGATCAGGATTTGTGCATCTTCAGTCATGCGATTTCTCTTCAAATTTTTCTAAGGCGCTGAGGCTGGCGACCGAAATCGCCGCCACCTGCGGATCGCTCACGCGCTGCATCTTGTCTTTGGAGTTGAACACCAGCGGCAAACGCGCCAGCGCGGCCGTTGCGCCCTGCAGCGCCGATTCGTTGGCGTCACCCAGCAAGGGCAGCAGCGAGGCGCGATACGAGGCGATAGAGAAGCTGGCCGGCAGTAAGACTTCGTGCAGCGGCAGCGGTTTTTCTGTCGGCCGGGCGGTGTGCAGCAAGCCCAGCCAGTGATCCAGTTCCAGCAAGGCGTCGGCGTCGTCGTTGGCGATCTCGGGCGCATTCTCGCCTGCCGGCAAGGCCCCGGCCACCGCCGAGACGCGGCTGGCCAGCAATTCGCTTTCGGCCACGTCTATCATTTCGGACGGCGTGATGAACAGCGGCGTCACGGTCTGCGCCAGCGCACAGTCGGCCAGGCTGGCCAGATCGGGATGCTACAGCAGCCAGCTCTTGATGTCGGTGGTGGACAAGCCCGATTGCCCGAGGTGCACGCGTTGCCGTTCGATCTGGTTCAGCGCGCGCGAAAACATGCCCTGCATATTCAGCAAGGCGCTCTGGGCCCGGCCTATGGCTTGCGCGGCGCGGTGGGTGGCGGCGTCGGCGCGGCTGTCGTTGGTGATGGCGTGGATGATCTGCGAACCTTTTTCCACCCAGTCGCAGGCGGTGTGCCATTTTTGCTGGGCGCTGCGCAGCTGGAATTCGGAACCGGAGGCGATCGCATCGGAAAATTCTTCGGTCAGCGCTATCAGGCGACCCAGCAAGTGATGCAGTTGCTCGACCGAGACCCCGCCCACCGCCTGCGCGCCGGCTACCTGGGTCAGCATATAGCTCATCTCGGCCTGGTCGTCGTGCTGCTCGATGTGCAGCAGCGATTCGATGGCCGCCAGCACATTGCGCGCGGTCGGCGTGATGCGGTACAGCGACTGGCTGGCGTCCCACACCAGCAGGCCGGTGGAGCGCAGGCGCGCCAGCACGGTTTCCAGGCTGTCGGGATCGAGGTAGCCGAGCTTGGCGTTGATGTCGGCGCGCGCCAGCGCCGGGCTCTCGACGTCGGCGGTCAGCTCGCGCAGTACCAAAAGCCGCAGCAAGACGCCGTTGAAGCCGCCATGGAACAGCGCGGTGAAGGCCTGCAGCAGCGGCTGGGCGCGCTTGAGCGGGAACACCGCAGCTACATCGTCGGGGGAAATGCCGGGTTTGAAAAAGCTCTGCAGCGCCAGCTCGTCTTCGCTCTGGGCCGGGTTGTCGTCACTAAAATTTTGCATGCGGCATTTTACCCGCTTGCGGGCGGCTTGAGTATTGCCAAAAATTTAACTATTTGGCGAGGCGGGCAAAAAACTGGTCCACGAAAAACACGAAAAGCACGAAAAAATCTTTTAAACACGGCGAACACGGCGCGCACAGCGAAAAGACGACAGCGCACGAAAATTCCGCCGTGTTCGCTGTGTTTTAACAGCTGGTGAAGACTTTTTCGTGCGTTTCGTGCCTTTCGTGGACAAAACGCTTTCCCTAATCCTCCACCATCCAGAAAAACACCGTCGTCAGGCGCTTCTCGCGCAATTCCTTGCCGAAATAGCCAGTCGCGCAATGCACCAGGTTGGCCTTGTACAAAATCATGCGGTTGAACACGTTTTGCACGCGCAGGTCTTCGTACCAGGCCTGGATAGGCAGGCTGCGCACCTTCAGCGCATCGACCAGGTTGTTATGCGGCGCGGCCACGATATTCCCGCCGATCGCGCCGTTCGGGTAGCGCAGGCGGCAAAAGCTGGTGCCGCTGTCCGGGGCCGGATTCGGGCTGAGGTAGATCACGCAGGCGTAGCGGCACAGCGTGCGGCTGTCGGTATGCGGATGCGGCCGGCTTTCATTCGCGCCCACCAGCTGCGCCACGTTGCAATCGAGGCGGGCGCCGCCCGGCGGCTGCTCCATCCACAGCTTGCTCTTGCCGGTCAGGGACTTGACCAGCGTTTCTATGTGCTCGAGTTCGGCCGGCAGCAAGGCGCCGTGGAAGCGCATGCCGGGCCAGGATTCCGGCTGGTACGGTGCGCCGTATTCCCAATTTTCCCGGCTGAAACAGCGTTCGGCGATTTCGGCGGCGTTCGGCAAGGCATTGTCGACGATCCAGTAATTCTTGCCCTGTTCCAGAGCTTCGTAAGGCAGGGTGGGCGCGCCCGGCATGATGGCGGGCAGGGGCGTGCCGGGGGCGGGCAGGGGCAAAGGTAGCATGCAGAGTCTCGAATAGTTATCAGTGTTGCAAATGCATAGCGGCAGCCGGGCGGTATGAGGCCCGCGATGGGGCCGGCGGCGGAGCCTCGCTATGCTACCAAAATGCCGTAGACCGGAGGCAAAAATTTGCCGCTGCATAAGCAACGACGCGCGCATCAGCTACTGGCGACCGCGGCAAATCTACGCCTTGCTTCGCTCCCGGTCTGACCTAAACTGCTGAAGTGACCCATAAAACGAGGAGAACGTCATGATGATCGCCCGCTGGAGTATAGAAGCCAAATTCGGCCACAAGCCCGAAGTGCTCGATCAGATGCGGCACTGGATGAGTGAGATCGGCGCCCAGGTCGGCTGGACTCCCGACCGCGTCCGGCTACTGAATGGTTCCATCGGCGCGCTGGAATCGACGGTACAGTCTGAAATTCGCATCAAAGACCTGGCCGAACTCGGCGCCGCCTGGGACAAGCTGGCCAAGATAGACAGCCACAAGAGCTGGAGTAAAAACCTGGAACCGCACGTCGTTTCCGGCACCCAGCGCTGGGAAATCTTCCGCGTGGTGGAGTGAGCCGCTAGCAAACGGCGCAGCTCACGGCAGCGCCGGGCGTCCGCCTACGCCAACTTCGCGCCGCGCTCGGCCAGCAGTGCACGCAACACCGAGCGGTGGCAATGCGTCTCGTCTTCGCAATAGCAGCCGAGCGAGAAATTGCTGTCTTGCGACAGCGCGGCCAGCACGTCCAGCGTCCGGCTCGCTTCCGGCGTCGCCATCTCGCTGCGGTATTTTTTGATAAAGGCGGCCCATTGCGGCGGCGTGGTCGCGTCTTGCCCCAGCTTCATGGTTTCGGCGCTCGGCGCCAGATTCGGATACCAGACGTCGTACCAGTTTTGCCTGGCAAATTCAGTTTTCGGCACACCGCGCGGCGGCCGCCGCACGGTGCCTATGCGTATCCCTTCTGCCGCGCTGCGCGCGCTGCCCAGCCTGACGATGTAGATGCTCATGTTGTTCTCTTGTTGGTGAGAGCGATGTCGCTCACAGTGCGGCCAGTTTAGCAACTATCCTGGCCGCCAGCTGCAGGGAAATTGCATGCGGCCATGATTGATTTGAAAAAATCTTTTTCTCCACGAAACACAAGAAAACCACGAAAAATGTTTCGACCAGTTTTTCTCATCGGGGTCGCAAGGATTTCCTGGCATTTTTTATTGGTTTGGCTTGTTCGTGCCTTTCGTGTTTTTCGTGGACAATGTTTTTATCTCGTTGTGCTTATCCTGGAGCCATCTTTCGCAAATACCAGTTGATGTCAAAATGTAAGAAAATACTTCCTGATCCGACTACTATGCAGATATGAGCACCACAGGGAGTAAGCCATGGCGACGCACATCAATACACCCGGCATCGAGATCGCCATCGTCGGCGGCGGCTGCTTCTGGTGCCTGGAAGCAGTGTTTCAGCAAATCCGCGGCGTAGTGAAAGTCGAATCCGGTTATGCCGGCGGCAGCTTGCCGGATCCGAGTTACGAGCAAGTCTGCGGTGGCAAGACCGGGCATGCCGAAGTGATACGCCTGAGTTTCGATACTGCCGTGATCAGCTACCGCGAATTGCTCGAGATATTTTTCACCCTGCACGACCCGACCACGCTGAACCGGCAAGGCAATGACGTCGGCACCCAATACCGTTCCGTCATCTTCTTTGATGGCGAGCAGCAAAAGAAAATTGCGCACGAGGTGATGGCCGCGATGGCGGCGGTATGGGATGCGCCCATCGTGACGGAATTGGCGGCGGCGCCGCAGTTTTACGTGGCGGAAGACTATCACCAGAATTATTTCCGGCTGCACGACCAGCAAGCGTATTGCGCGCTGGTGGTGGCGCCCAAGGTCGCCCACGCAAGGCAATTGTTTGCCGACAAAATCGTAGGAATGTGAGCCGGATTTCTCGTCACGGCTGCAGGCGGCCTATGCTCCAGCTGCCGTCTGCATTGCGGGTGTACACGACGCGGTCGTGCAGGCGCGAGTGACGGCCTTGCCAGAATTCCAGTTTTTCCGGCACCAGACGATAGCCGCCCCAATGCGCCGGGCGCGGCGGCTGGTCGCCGAACTGGGCGATGGCGGCGTGCAGGTTTTGTTCCAGCGCTTCGCGGCTGGCGATAGGCTCGCTTTGCTGCGAAGCGTGCGCGCCCTGGCGGCTGCCCAGCGGGCGGCTATGGAAATAGGCGTCGTTTTCCTGGTCGCTGATTTTTTCTATGCGGCGCCGTAAGGATTGGCTTCCAGGTCGTGGCCCTTGGCGCTGTTGTAATTGGTGAACCAGCAAAAGCCGCGCTGATCGAAATCTTTAATCAGGACGATGCGCGACGAGGGCCGGCCTGCGGCGCTGACGGTGGACAGGCTCATGGCGTTGGCCTCGGAGGCGTCGGCTTTCAGCGCTTGCTGAAACCAGATGCCGAATTGCTGTATGGGGTCGGCCGCCACATCGGTTTCGGACAGGCTGGCTTGTTGGTATTCCTTGCGGAGAGAGGCGAGAGACATGTTTTTCCTTTGCTGTATTTTGTAAATTTTTTAGGCAACGCTGATTAAGTGTAGCGAGCGGTTCGAGTGGGCGTTGAGAAGCGCAACTGTATGAGAGTACAGTGAGCATCGCAAACGGCACCGGGCCGCGCAGTAACTTAATCAGCGTTGCCTTAGGCGGCGACGCCGCGTCTGGCTTGCATGGCCGCACCCAGCGCCTGCATCTGCTGTGCGCTGAACAGGCGTTGCGCCATGGGGGCGATCTGGGTTTCTTCTATCTGCATGTGTTCGGCATACAGGGCGGCGAAGCGCGCGATATCGGCCGCATTCAGCCCGGCGGCGCTGCCGTCGGCGATGGCTTGCAATTGGCGTTCCAGGTTCTGCCACTGGGTCGCCATTTCTTCGTGCTGGCGCAAAATGATCGGCAGCAATTCGCTGAGCAAAAAAGCATCTTCGCCGCTGGCGCAGGCTTGCAGCGTCGGCAGCAAGTCGAGTTCTTCATCTTCGTGGTGCAGGGGAGCGGCCAGCGTGAAATAACGCAACACCGCCTGCGCGGCTTGCCTGGCATTCTGGTCGGCGCCGTGGCCGGGCAAGTGTTGCACTAATTTGTCCAGGGTGGCGAGCTGTTTGCGGATACGGTCATGGCAATGCTTGAGCACGGCCAGCGGCTGATCGAATCCGGGGGCGCTGTTAAATAGGATGTCCACGAAATTTCCGGAGTCAAAAATACGTCAAGAATAGAATTATGCAATATGTCGGCGCATAGTTGTTGCGTCACATCAAGGCCGACTAAGGTAATCGGCGCTAGTTCATCTTAGTGCCAGTCGGGTCATCTTGTAAAATGGCGGCTGTAAAATTTTTTTCTATTGTCATGCATCAAGATACCGAGATCGATTTCGAACGCCGCTTCGGCGGTATTGCCCGCCTGTACGGCGCCGCCGGGCTGGAGCGCTTCAAGACGGCGCATGTGTGCGTGATCGGGGTCGGCGGGGTCGGCTCGTGGGCGGTGGAGGCGCTGGCGCGCAGCGCGGTCGGACGCATCACCATGATAGACCTCGATAACGTGGCCGAATCGAATATCAACCGCCAGATCCAGGCCACCAGCGCCACCGTGGGCCAGGCCAAAGTGACGGCGCTGGCCGAACGCATCGCCCTGATCAACCCGTATTGCCAGGTGAGCGAGGTCGAGGATTTCATTTCGCCCGACAACCTCGATCAGATGCTGGGCCAGGCCGGCTTCGATTACGTGATCGATGCGATCGACCATGTGAAAGCCAAGACCGCGCTGATCGCGTATTGCCGCCAGCATGCGATCCCGCTGATTACGATAGGCGCGGCCGGCGGCCAGACCGATCCGTGCAAGATAGAAATCCGCGACCTCTCGCGCACCGAACAAGAGCCGCTGCTGGCCCTGGTGCGCAAACGCCTGCGCCAGAACCACGGCTTTCCGCGCGGGGCCAAGAGCAAGTTCGGTATCGACGCCGTGTTTTCCATGGAAGCGCTGCGCATGCCGGAAACGGCCGAAGTCTGCGACGTCGATGCCGGTGCCATCAGCGGTCTGAATTGCTCAGGCTTCGGCTCGGCCACGGTGGTGACCGCGTCTTTCGGCCTGGCCGCGGCGGCCCGGGTGCTGCGCAAGCTGGCGGGCGAAAGATAAGCGTTCCGTTTTGCGCCGGCAATTTCCGACCACGGGATTGCCGGAAGTCGCCAGGCATTTTACTTCCCGGGCTTGATTAGCTTGATCTCTATCAGAGTCGGGCCGGTTTTTTTCGCGCCCGTGCCGGCAATGATGTTAATTTCTTGCAGGTTTCGGAGCGGGGCCGCTCCGATCCGCTGTATTGCATAGCCAGTAAAAATCATAGTCTTGCCCAAGTTGCGGCGGCGCGCATGTTGCCGCAACGCAGGGGCATGCCGTTTTCCCGTCGCGGGAAAGCGGCGCATCGGAATCGCTAAGCTATCGCCGCCTTGAAACCTGACGCCCTACCTGTTGCCCTGACCGCGCTACTGAAGCTGGGCGGCGTCGCCCTGTTATATCTGGCGATCGCGGAGCTGACTCCGGGCAGCATGCCGGAACACGGCGAGGTCCGCATCATCTGGCCCGCCAGCGGCCTGGGGCTGGCAGTGCTGATGCTGGGCGGGCGGCGCTATCTGTTCAGCGTCGTGCTGGGTGCGCTCTTGTTTTATAGCCGCAGGCCAGACCTGTCTATGCCGGCCATCGCCGGACTGGCGCTGGTGCCCGCGCTGGAAGCCTATGCCGGGGATAGCCTGATGCGGCGCGCGCCCGGTTTTTCCCGCCATTTCAATTCGTTCCGGGATTTCCGGCAATTGCTGATGCGCGGCGCTTTTTCCGGCGCGGGCGTAGGCGCGCTGAGCGCGGTTACGGCTTTGCTGATCACCGGGCAAATCAAGAGCGGCGATGGGCTGCGCCATCTGGCGTACTGGTGGATGGGGGATGTGCTGGGGATAGTGTTGCTGACGCCGTTTATTCTGGTCTGGGGCACGTTCTCCTGGCGCGGCTACGACTGGCGGCGCGCGCTTGAATGCTTGCTGATTGGCGCTCTGGCGTTGAGCGTCGGCCAGATCGTGTTTCTCGACTGGTTCCAGGGCGTGCTGGGGCCGCTGGCGCGCGGGCATTGGCTGTTCCTGGTCATGGCCCTGGTCGGCGTTCGCCTCGGCATAGCGGGCGCGGTCGCGGTGCTGCCGGCGGTGGCGCTTCAGTCGCTGACGGGCATCCATCAGGGGATAGGTTTTTTTGCCAAAGACATAGAGAGTAGCGGCCTGATCAATTACTGGTTTTACGTCCTGGTTTTATCCATCGTCGGCATTGCCTTCACCACTTATTTTCACGAACGGAAACGGATAGAAAGAGACTTGCGCGTCTCGGCCATCGCCTTTGAATGTCACGACGGCATCGTAGTGATGGATGCCGATTTTAATATTTTGCGGGTCAATCGCGCCTTCATGCAGATCACCGGTTATGCGCAGCACGAAATCCAGGGCGGCATCGCCGCTTTCCTGAAATCGGAGCGCCACCCCGCTGCTTTTTACGAGGCGATCTGGCGCGAGGCCAGGCTCAGCGGAAAATGGCATGGCGATCTGTGGCACCGGCGCAAACGGCGCGAACATTATCTGGCGCGGATCACGATGACGGCCGTGACGGACGAGCGTCGCGCGGTGACGCATTACGTAGGCTATCTGACCGACGCCACCAATCTGCAGTTGCAGGAACAAGAGCGTCTGTTGAACGAAGCGGCGCATCGCAATGTGCTGGTGCGCGAAGTGCATCACCGCATCAAGAATAATCTGCACGGCATCATGGGCATGCTGCGGCGCTCCGCGCAAAAAAATCCGGAAGTGGCGGCCACCATAAACCAGGCCATAGGCCAGGTGCAAAGCATCTCGGTGATACACGGTTTGCAGGGGCGGGTGGTGAGTTCGTCGGTGCGCTTGTGCGAATTGACCGGTGCGATTGCCGATGAAATCCAGACGCTGTGGCAAACCCGTCTGAACCTGGAAATCCCGCCGGATTGGCAGCCTTGCCTGGTCGCCGAAGCGGAAGCGGTGCCGATCGCGCTGGTGCTCAATGAATTGATCTTGAACGCGGTGAAGCACGGCGGCAAGGAGCGAGCTTCGGTGAGCATAGAACTGCGCAAAGGCAGCCAGGCCGATATCGTGCATATCCTTATCAGCAACGCCGGCACTTTCAGCAACGATGGGCCGACAAGCGGTACGCAGCACAGCGGCTTGCAATTGATCGCGGCCCTGATGCCGGCCAGCGGCGCGGCCATCAGCAGAGAGCAGCGCGCCGGCCTGGTCTTCACCATGCTGGAAGTGGGGCCGCCGGTGATTTCCCTGGACCTGAAAGAAATGAAGGAAGCACGATGAAACCAGTCGCGAAGTTTATTCCCGGCAGAAAGCTGCTGATTGTGGACGATGACAGATTGGGGCTGTCGATGATCGCCTACGGCCTGACGCACGCCGGTTACCGCGTCAGCACGGCCGAATCGGCGGAAGACGCCGAGGCCTGGCTGGCCGGCGGCGACCGTCCTGATCTGGCGATACTCGATGTCAGGATGGCGGGCCAGGGCGGCTTGTATCTCGCGCGCAGGCTGCATGAAATCGACCACATTCCCTTCATCATGCTGAGCGCTTACAGCGAGCCGCCTGTCGTCGGGCAAGCCACGCTGTACGGCGCACTCGGCTACGCCGTCAAACCCATGGATATCCCGCAGTTGATTCCGGCAATCGAGGCGGCGCTGGCGCGCGCCTATGAATTGCAAGAGCTGCGCGACGCCCGGCAGCAATTGCAAAATGCGCTCGATGCGGAACGCAATGTCAGCGTCGCTACCGGCATCACCATGATGGAATACCGGCTCAAGCGCGGCGCGGCTTTTGCCTTGTTGCGCGAAACCGCCCGTAAGCAGCGGCGCAAGCTGGCCGAGCTGGCGGACGATATCGTCAGGGCCAGGGAAACGCTGAGTTTTGACGCGGCGCAGCAGAATTTTCGCGTCGCCACCTCCCGTTCTGAAATGATTGACACATAAAAACACTTGCTGTAAAAGAATGATTTTATCGGCTCGCCCCCGCCCCCGGCGCCGATCCTGAGGCCTTGAACACGCCTCGTCAGCTTATTCGTGTATGCGTACCGCGCAGCCCGAAAATAACGATATGTACCGAAAGCGACCGAGGTGTTCGTGTTCAAACTGCTCACAAAATTTCATAGCCGCGTCACCCGACTGCTATTGCATTTCAATATAGGCGTGCGTTTGCTCGCGCTGATAGGCCTGGCGGCGTCGGTCGCCGTCGCGCTGGCCAGCGTCGGCATTTTCGGTCTGGCGGCATCCAAGGAAAGCCTGCGCTCGGTGTATGAGGATCGCATGGCGCCGGTGCAGCAATTGTCCGAAATCGCCAAACTCATGTTGAGCAACCGCTTGTTGTTGCAAGCGGCGCTGAGCGAAGTCGGCTTCGGCGAAGGCGGCGCGCGGCCAGCCGAGCTGGTGATGAACGGCCCGCTTGCGCTGCAGACGGCCGACGCGATAGAAAAGAATATCGCAACGATAGGCGGCTTATGGCGCATCTACCGGTCTTCCGCCCTCGCCCCTGCCGAACGCAGGCTGGCCGATCGTTTCGCCCTCAGCCGCGGCGTATTCGTCAGCCAGGCATTGCAACCGGCGGTGGCGGCGCTACGCGCCGGCAATTATGCCGAAGCGAAAGCGCTGGCTACGCGGGCGCGGACGCTGTACGAGAAGGCGGCCCCCGACCTGCAAGCCTTGAATCAGCTGCAATTCGATGCCGCTCATCAGGCATATAGCGATGGCGTCCGCCGCTATGAAAATACCTACGCCATTGCGCTCGGCGCGCTGAGCGCGGCCATACTTGTCATGAGCTGGCTGGGCCTGGTCCTGACCATGTCGATAGTCAAGCCGCTCAAACTGGCGATCGCCATTTTCAAAAAAATCGCCAACGGCCAGTACGATACGACGATCGCCATCGAAGGGCGCGACGAAATCAGCAAGGTGATGCTGGCGGTCAGGGAAATGCAAGCCAGATTGGGCGAGGATGAAGTCGCCATCCACCAGCTCGCTTTCTACGATCCGCTGACCAAGCTGCCGAACCGCCGCTTATTGCGCGACAGGCTGCAAAGGGCATTGTCGCTCAGCACGCGCAACCATATGTTCGGCGCCGTGCTGATGATAGACCTCGATAATTTCAAGAGCATCAACGACACGCGCGGCCATCATGTCGGCGATCTGTTGCTGGCCGAAGTCGCCTTGCGCATACAAGCCTGCGTGCGCCAGAGCGACACCGTGGCGCGCCTGGGCGGCGATGAATTCATCGTCATGCTGGTCGATCTGAGTCCCGATGAAGTGGTGGCGGCGCTGTTGGCGGAGGAAATCGGCGAAAAAATCCTGGCGGTCATCGCTCAGCCTTTCATGTTGGAAAATAAGCGGCATCACAGTTCCGGCAGCATGGGCTTATGTCTGTTCATGGGGCAGAACGCCAGCATCGACGATTTGCTCAAGCGCGCCGACATTTCCATGTATCAGGCGAAAAACAGCGGAAGAAACGCCTTCCGTTTTTACGATCCGCATATCCAGGCATCCCTGGAAACGCGCATCGCGCTGGAGTCGGAACTGCGCAACGCGATGGCGGGCAAGCAGCTGAAATTGTATTACCAGATACAGATAGACAAGCTGGCCGGCGCCTTGGGGGCGGAGGTGCTGTTGCGTTGGGAGCATCCGGTCCAGGGCATGGTGTTGCCCGATCAGTTTATTCCTATCGCCGAAGAATCCGGTTTGATACTGGCGATAGGCGAATGGGTGCTGCGCAGCGCTTGCGAACAATTGCGTTCATGGGCGGGCAATCCGGCGACCGAGAAATTCCTGCTGTCGGTCAATGTCAGTGCCAGCCAGTTTCGTCAGGCCGATTTCGTCGCCGTGGTGAGCCGGATATTGAGCCAGACCGGCGTCAATCCCGCGCGGCTCAAGCTGGAACTGACCGAGAGCATGGTCTTGCATAACGTGGTCGACACCATCGACAAGATGAAAGCCTTAAACCGGCTGGGCATCAGTTTTTCCATGGACGATTTCGGCACCGGCAATTCTTCCTTGTCGCAACTGACCAATTTACCGATACAGCAATTAAAGATAGACCGCAGTTTCGTGCGCAATATTCCGGACAACCACAGCGACGCCGTGATCGTGCAAACCATCATAGGCATGGCGTGCAACCTCGGGCTTGCCGTCATCGCCGAGGGCGTGGAGACGGAACAACAGCGCGACTGCCTGGAGCGTTTCGGCTGTCCGACCTATCAGGGCTATCTGTACGGCAAACCTATGCCCTTGCATGAATTTGAAATCCTGGCCACGCAGTTAATCGCCGTTTAAACGGTATTGGAGATCTATCTTGAACAAACTCAGAATTTCTACCCGCCTGTTAATGTTGATCGCGGTGTTGTCCGTCATCCTGGTGGCGATAGGAACTATCGGCCTGCTCGGCATCAGGCGTTCCAACGAGTCGCTGAAATCGGTATCGCAAGACCGCTTGCTGCCTTTGGGATATATCGCAGAAATCAGCGGGCTGAATTTGCGCAACCGGCTGGCGATTGCGGTGTCGCTGGTGACGCCCGATGCCGCGACGATCAGGCAGAGTGCGGCTGAGGTCGAAACCAATATCGCGAAGATAGACGCGATCTGGAACGCATACCAACGCACCGCCCAGACACCGGAAGAGCGCCGGATAGCGCAGCAGTTTGCCCGCGATCGCGCCAGTTTCGTGCAGGAAGGTTTGCGCCCCGCCCTGGGCGCCCTGCGCAGCGGCGATCTCGAACAGGCGCGCCGCATCGTGCTGGAAAAAATACGGCCGCTGAGCATACCGGTGCGCGCCGGGGTCGAGGCGCTGATGAAGTTGCAATTCGATGTCGCTAAAGCGGAATATGCAGCGGCGCTGGAACGCTACGAATTCATCCGCCTGGTGTCGCTGGCGACCATCGCTCTCGGCCTGATGTTTGCGCTGGTGTTCGGCTTATTTCTGATACGCGGCATTGTGCGCTCACTGAAACAGGCGGGGGCGGTGGCGAATGCGGTGGCGCACGGCGATCTTTGCCATGCTATCGACATCCGCGGCGAAGATGAAATAGCCCAATTGCTGGCTTCCCTGTTAAGCATGCAAGATCAGCTGAGGCAGGTGGTCGGCGAGGTGCATCGCGGTTCGGCGCATGTGGCCGGCGCCAGTATCGAGATCGCGCGCGGCAACCACGAGTTGAATGTCAGGACCGAGAGTCAGGCCAGCGCGCTCGAAGAAACCGCCGTGTCGATGGAAAAATTCGGCGCCGCCCTGCACCAGAATGCCGACTACGCCCGGCAAGCCGATCGACTGGCGCAAGACGCCAGCCTGATCGCGAGCCAAGGCGGCGACGCCGTGGCCAAGGTGGTCGACACCATGAAAGGCATCAACGATTCGTCGAAGAAAATCGCCGACATCATCGGCGTCATCGACGCGATCGCATTTCAGACCAATATTCTGGCGCTGAATGCGGCGGTGGAAGCCGCCAGGGCCGGCGAACAAGGGCGCGGCTTCGCCGTGGTCGCGGCGGAAGTCAGGAACCTGGCCGGCCGCAGCGCGGCGGCCGCCAAGGAAATCAAGACCCTGATCGGCGACAGCGTGCAGCGCGTGGAGCAGGGCAGCGTCTTGGCCGATCAGGCCGGCCTCACCATGCAGGAAGTGGTGAGCGGGATCCGGCATCTGACAAAAATCGTGGGCGAGATCAGCGCCGCCAGCAGTGCGCAAAGCGCATGGGTGGCGCAAGTGGGGCAGGCGATAGGGCAGATGGATCAGAACACGCAACAGAACGCCTTGCTGGTGCAGCAGATGGCCTTGTCCGCCAGCGATCTGAGTGCGCAGGCGCGCGATCTGGTGGCGGCGGTGGCGGTGTTTAAATTATCGGACCTGCGTACCGGCGGCTATCCGGCGGCGCTGACGCGGATCGAGGGATCGGCGCCGGATGCCGCGAATCTGGTTTTGATGGAGGTGGAAGATGCCTGCGGCGCGTCCGATGTCAGCAGTAATCGTCGTGCCGCCGGGCGCCGGATCAGCGCATGAGGCAACGCTGAAGCAGGCGCCGTAGCGTAGCGCCCGCCGCGGCCGTCGGAGCGCGACTCAGGATTTGCCGAATACTTCGTTCAGTTGCTGCGTCACGCGGATGAACGTGGTGCGCTTGGTCAGCTCTTTGAGCTTATGGGCGCCGACATAAGTGCAGGCCGAGCGCACGCCGCCCAGGATGTCCTGCAAACTGGCGGCGACCGGTCCGCGATACGGTATCAATACTTCCTTGCCTTCCGAGGCGCGATAGTTGGCGACGCCGCCGGCGTATTTATCCATCGCCGCCTTGCTGCTCATGCCGTAGAAGCGCTTGTATTGCAGCCCGTCGCGTTCTGTCAAATCGCCGGCACATTCGTCATGGCCGGCCAGCATCCCGCCCAGCATGATGAAATCGGCGCCGGCGCCGTAAGCCTTGGCCAGATCGCCCGGCACCACGCAGCCGCCGTCGGCGCAGATCTGGCCGCCGAGGCCGTGCGCCGCATCGGCGCATTCGATAACGGCCGATAACTGCGGATAACCGACGCCGGTCATCTTGCGCGTGGTGCAGACCGAACCGGGGCCGATGCCGACCTTGACGATGTCGGCGCCGGCCAGTATCAGCTCTTCCGTGATGTCGCCGGTCACCACATTGCCGGCCATGATGACCAGCTGCGGGTAAGTATCGCGGACTTTTTTGACGAAATGGATGAAGCCTTCGGTATAGCCGTTGGCGACGTCGATACAGACGTACTCGATGGCGTTTTGGGCGCGCGCCATCACTGCCGAAAATTTATCAAAATCCGACTGCGTGATGCCCATGGAGTAAAACGCCGTCGCCTTGTTTTGCAGGCCGGAAAAATAGGCGACCAGCGCATTTTCGTCGTAATGCTTATGCAGGGCGACCGACAGCTGATGCTGTTCTAGCGCCGCCGCCATTTCCATGGTGCCGGTGGAATCCATATTGGCGGCGATGATAGGAATGCCGCGATAGGTTTTGCGCGAATGGTGAAACACGAATTCGCGCCGGAGATCGACCTGGGAACGGGAGGTGAGGGTGGAGCGTTTAGGACGTATCAACACGTCTTTAAAATCCAGCCTGAGGGTTTCTTCTATATGCATGACGACTCCGGTATGCGTCTGGCGGACGCGGGAAGGGCGAACTTATCCCTTTTTCGGGCAATAAGTTCGTGAGCCGTACTTGAGTATAGTAAAAAATGACTATAAAAAAGAGTTGATTTCGATATGGGCGATATCAGGTTGGCGGTATGTTGCCGATTCGGTGGATGGGTAGAGCGTAGCGCTTACCCATCATGCGCACGAATATCGATGGGCTTCACTGCGCTCTGCCCATCCTGCTAATGGCAAACGCCCTTGCCCTTATCGGCGAAGCTCTGGCCCGCGACAGGCAGGAATTCCCATTCGTAGGACTTGTCGTGCAAGCTGAGTTTCAATACGCCGAAAGTCGCGTTGTCGCGGATTTCGGTGTTCATTTTTGGCAAGAACATCGGTGTCAGGCGGGCGCCGCCGGTGCCGACCACGAAGCTGCGTATGCCTTTCTTATCGTCGCGTTCGCCATTTTCATCGAGCGCGGCAAAGCGTTCGTAATCGTGGTCGTGCGAGCTCAGCACGATATCGGCGCCGGCCGCGGCCAGCATCTGCCAGGCTGGCTGCATCGCTTCATTGTTGCCGTGGCCGCCCGAGCTGTAAACGGGGTGGTGCCAGTAGGCCAGGGTGCACTGGCGTTTGCCGGCGGCCAGTTGTTGTTTCAGCCATTCGAGTTGCGCCTGCATTTGCAGGTGATCGAGATTGCTGTTGAGCGAGAGAATTTGCCAGTTGCCGAGCGTGGCGGCGTAATAGCCGCGCCGTTCCGGGCCGGCCAGCTCGCCGAAGTAGTTGTAATAGCCTAGCGCCTTGGGCATGGCGTAATCGTGGTTGCCCGGCGCAGGCAGGGTGCGCGCCTTGAAGCGGCCCCAGGTCGGGTCATAACAATCGCTGAATTCTTCCGGCTGGCCGACCGGATAGGTATTGTCACCCAGGGTGAGCACCACGGCCTTGCCGTCCTTGTCCAGGCCGCTCGCAATCAGCTCGGCGGTGCGGGCCGCCATGCTTTCTTCCGGCGGATTTTTCCGGCAATCGGCGATATCGCCGGCGGCATACACGGTGACGCTCTTGCCTGCGCCCTGATGCGTGCCGGACTTCGGTCTGGCGAGGGGCTGCGATTCGCTGGCGTGGCAGAACGGGATGGCCAGCATGGCGGAAAACAGAAAAACGCGGAATGACATGGGAGGTAAGCGGGCTGAGACAGGAAGCGCATTTTACCTTGCCTGCCAGCGGGCGGGGACGCCATCCTGCGCTTCCGTGTACGCATCCTGGCGCCAATTTCCGGCGCTGAAATGCAAAAAGCCCCACCCGGAGCGGGAGGGGCTTTTCTTCTGGCGCCAGATTACTTGTAAGTGCCTACCAGACTGGTGCTGCTGACTGTAGCGTAAGCATTCACCAGCAAGTAGTAAGTGCCGGCCTTAGGATAGCTGATGCTGATCGTTTCGGTGTTCGTCGAGCCATCCGATTTCTTTTCGTAAGAAGTGGTGGTCGGCGCGACGCCGAACTTGGAGTAGATGTCGCCGTCGCCGCTGCCGCCGGACAGCTTGAAGGTCAGCGAGGTTTTACCCGACGGTACCACCAGGCTATACAATTTGCTGCTGCCTTTGGCCAGCGAAATGCCGCTCACGGTCACGCCCGTGGTCAGCGCGGTGGCGGTCGAGCCGGTCGTGCCGCTGCAGCTGACGCCGACGGCGCTGAAGGCTGCGGTGACGTCGGCCACGGCATAGGCACGGTTGGCGGCTGCTTTTTCTACGCCGCAAGCGCCCTGGTTGAAGGTGCTGCTGGCAGTCCAGTACAGGCGATTGGCGTCGGCCATGACTTCAAACGCTTTGCGGGTATTCCAGCCGGCTGTCGTTGCCAGCAGGTAGAAGGCCTTGTTGTACACGCCGCTGGTGTAATGCACGTCCAGGCTGCTGGTGTACTTGCTGGCGTTGTCGATCGAACGGCCGTCCAGCGGCGGGTTGTACATATAACGCAAGGCGCCGCTGGCCTTGAAAATATCGACGCCGACTTTAAAGTCATTGCTGCCTTTGACGAAGTACTCTACCGCTTCGCCCGCCATGTCGGAGAACGCCTCGTTCATACCGCCGGACATGCCGGAATAGGTCAGGCCGGAGTTTTGCTCGGTAAAGCCGTGGCTGACTTCGTGACCGGTGACGTCCAGCGCGGTCAGCGGATAGAAAGTGGAAGCGCCGTCGCCGAAGTTCATCGCGCTGCCGTCCCAGAAGGCATTTTCATAGCTGACGCCGTAGTGCACTTTCATCATCAGCTTTTGGCTGATAGGCCGTACGCCCAGGTAAGTCTGGTACATATTGAATACCTGATTGCCGAAATAGTGCGCGTCGTTCATAGGCGAATACGCGCCGTTGATCGCTTTCACGGTATTGCGCGGGCAAGTGAAAGTGTGCAGCGTGCCGGAACCGGAAGTCGCGCCGTTCATGTTGTACGTGTCGACGTTGGTCGCGCTCAGCTGGCAATTGGAGCCGTTGACCAGCACATCCATATAGCCGTAGCCGGCGGTCGTGCCGTATTCGTACTGGCCGGTTTTAGCGTTGCCGCCAGGACCGGTGCCGGACAGGGCGTGGGTGATGCCCTCCCATTTTTTCAGCACGGCGCCGGTGTTGGCGTCCATGATGAAATGCGGACGGCTAGGCGCGCCGGCAGGCGTTTTGCTCAGGAAAGATACGGCGTACACCAGGCGAGCGACGTTGTTTTGGTCGAGTTTTACATACAGCTTGGTCTGTTCATTTTCTGTGCCGCTGAAGGCGCCTGCCTGGGTTTTTGCCATGTCCAGGATTTGCGCGCCGGAATACAAAGGCTTGGCGCTAGGCAAGTCGTTGGCCAGGTTGTGCAGCATGTTGCCGGCAAATGCAGGGCGACCCTGAGTCTGGTTTTCGTGATGGACGATAGCCTCGCCCCAGACCGGCACGCCCTGATGCAACTGCTGGTAGCGGGTGACTACTTTGCCGTTGGCATACTTCTGGCTGCGCAATGCCTGCAGATCGGTCGCAGCCAAACCCAGCAACTCGTGTGCTTTAGCCTGGCCGGTCAGGCTTTTCGCCGCCGGGGAAACGAAGTGTTCCAGATCGACGCGATCTGCCGCCATGGCATTACATGCTGCGCCTACCAAAGCGGCGAGCAACAAAGGGCGGATGACGCAATTTTGTTTCAAAGCTGGTTTCATTCTTTGTCCTTTTTGGGGGGGGGAGTACATAGGGGGAAGGTCTCCTTCTGGGGCGTCGTCTTGGTCAGAGATGACGCTGCCGCGTCCCGAGGCAGTCGAGCCCGGTCCGGCGGCATTTGATCGGCACTCCGGCAAATGTGCCGGATTACCGCTGGCAAGAGGCGGCACGACAACCATCCACTCGCCAGCGCTATTACCCAAATAGCTGGCCGTTAGTTAAGCAGACATCGAAACACTTGAGAATAACGGCGTTGTATTTATGTAGTGCGAAAAAAATAATGCAAAATTTTCACGCCGAAGAAAATTTTTCGAGCAAGGAAAAGAATGGACAATTGTAAGCGGTTGTAACAATTAGTAAGCGAATGTTCATAATTGCATCATTAAAAGTAAATTCAATAGTTACTTAAATGATGAAACTAATTTGTGGCAATGCGACAACGTGGCGGCGTCCGCTGCACTTTTTGTCGCTTGTATTGGCGCTCGATATCAGTCGCCGCTGCCTGGCTCAGCGTTTTGATTTCTTTGGCATGAGCTTCTCCCGCGCGCGGCGGATGCGGCGTAAGCAATGCATGCAGCTTGGAACGGCGAGTCCCGCCCGCAGCGGGCGGGACTCTTTTTCACGACAGCTTGTTTACTTGTAGTTGGCGACCAGGCTCGCTCCGCTCACGGCGGAATAAGCTTTCAACATCAGGTAGTAAGTGCCGGCTTTGGTCGTAGTGAAAGTAATGCTTTCGGTATTGGTGTAGCCGTCCGATTTCTTATCGTAAGAGGTGGTGCTGGGAGCGCTGCCCCACTTGGCGTAGATATCGCCGTCGCCGCTGCCGCCTGACAATTTGAAGCTCAGGCTTCTGGCGCCGGACGGCACGACGATGGTGTAGGTTTTAGTGGCGCCGGTTGCCAGGCTGATCCCGGTCACCGGCACTCCTTTGAGCAAGACCGACGAGGACGGTGGCTGCGCGGCGCAGCTGACGCCGACGGCGCTGAAGGCCGACGTCACATCGGCCACCGTATAGCCGCGGTTGCCCGCCGCTTTTTCCACGCCGCAGGCGCCCTGGTCGAAGCTGCTGCTGGCCGTCCAGTACAGACGATTCGCGTCGGCCATGACTTCGAAGGCTTTGCGGGTGGTCCAGCCGGCTGTCGTTGCCAGCAGGTAGAAGGCCTTGTTGTACACGCCGCTGCTGTAATGCACATCCAGGCTGCTGGTGTAATTGGCGGCATTGTCGATCGAGCGGCCGTCCAGCGGCGGGTTGTACATATAACGCAGGGCGCCGCTCGATTTGAAGATGTCGACGCCGACTTTAAAGTCATTGCTGCCCCTGACGTAGTATTTCACCGCCTCGCCCGCCATGTCCGAGAAGGCCTCGTTCATACCGCCCGACATGCCGGAGTAAGTCAGGTTGGAATTTTGCTCGGTAAAACCGTGGCTGACTTCGTGGCCGGTGACGTCCAGCGCGGTCAGGGGGTAGAAGGTGGAGGCGCCGTCGCCGAAGGTCATCGAGCTGCCATTCCAGAACGCGTTTTCATAGCTGCTGCCGTAGTGCACCCGCATCACCAGCTTTTGGCTGATCGGGCGTACCCCGAGGTAATCCTGGTACATGTTGAATACCTGGTTGCCGAAGTAGTGCGCGTCGTTCATCGGCGAATAGGCGCCATTGATCGCTTTGACGGTATTGCGCGGGCAAGTGAAGGTGTGCAGCGTGCCCGAGCCGGAAGTCGCACTGTTCATGTTGTAAGTGTCGACATTCACGCCGCTCAGTTGGCAGGTCGAGCCGCTGACCAGCACATCCATATAGCCGTAGCCAGCCGTGGTGCCGTATTCATACTGGCCGGTCTTGGTATTGCCGCCGGGGCCGGTGCCCGATAAGGCGTGGGTCAGGCCTTCCCATTTTTGCAGCACGGCGCCGCTGTTGGCATCCATGATGAAATGCGGGCGGCTGGGCTCGCCTTGCGCCGTGGTGGTCACGAAAGACACCACGTAGATCAGCTGGGCCACATTGTGCGCGCCCAATCTGACATACAACCTGGCTTGTTCGTTTTCCGTGCCGTGGTAAGCGCCGGCCCGGGTCTTGGCCAGATCGAGGATCTGTGCGCTGGAATACAAGGGCTGGACGCTGGGCAGATCGTTGGCCAGATTTTGCAGCATGGCGCCGGAGAAGCTGGCCCGTCCCGAGCCGGCTTCGGCCTGATGCACGATGCTCTCGCCCCAGACCGGCACGCCTTGATGGAATTGCTGATAGCGGGTCACGACCTTGCCGTTGGCATATTTCTGGCTGCGGACCGCTTGCAAGTCGCCCGCGGCCAAGCCCAGCATTTCATGCACTTTGGCTGTTCCAGCCGCCATTTTTTCCGCCGGAATAGTGTTTTTTTCCAGATCGATACGGTCTGCCGCCATCGCATTGCAGGCGGCCGCCACCAGGGCTGCGATTAACAAAGGACGTAGCACGCGGTGTTGTTTCAAAGCTTGTTCCATTCTGTTTCCTTTTCTATGGTTTCATAAGGCGTAGCCTATCTTCCCCGCTCGTCGCAATGGTCGACCGAGGCGGATGGGCTTCGTTAAATAAAAAAAACATGAAAAATTAGACCAGACCCAGGGTATTTGATCTGTATCCCAGCAAGGACGCTGATTAAGCATGACTAGCCGCGGGCATCTTTGTCATCGGCTTGCCGCAGCTATCACCCGGATAGCTGAATGCTCGTGGTCTGCTTCGCAAATGATAGAAGCGATATAGCTAGTCTTCGGGCCCCTGGCGGCGTTGCGCATCCTCGCAATAGCTCGCTATTGCTGCGATTCGCGCATTGCCAGGAACCCGAACCCGGCGCTTTCTCGTATCCGCTATTTACGAAGCAGACCACTAGTAAATCAGAGCTTAATTGGCTTGAAAATAAGGACGTTGTTTTTTTGTGCGGGAGCAAAACAGCGGCGCTTTTCCGGCCCCGAAGAAAATTTTTTCACGAAAAAACCGGCACGGATAATTGTAAGTATTCGTAACAATCCTTAAGCGATTGTTTGTAATTGCATGTCAATTGGTAAATTCAGTTGTTACTAAAAGGCGTGAAACTATTTTGTTGTCAAGCGCGCGATCTGTGCTAATTAATTGCCGGAGGCACATTTTTCAGGCGGATAGAAAGGGCGGGGAGGGCTCCCGCTTGCAAGCCGGGAAGCGCCGGGATAAGCGGCTTCCCTCGGGGCGGGAAGCCGCTGCGGGCAGGCTTAGCAAGCGCTCATAGTTTGCTATGGCGCAGGCGCAAGGCGTTGCTGATGACCGACACCGAGCTCAGGCTCATCGCGGCGCTGGCGATCATGGGACTGAGCAAGATGCCGAACCACGGATACAGTACGCCGGCCGCGACCGGCACGCCGACGAAGTTGTAGGCGAACGCAAAAAACAGGTTTTGCCTGATGTTTTTCATCGTGCGCTGGCTCAGGATGCGCGCCTTCAGGATGCCGCGCAGATCGCCCTTGACCAGCACCACATGGGCGCTGTGCATCGCGACATCGGTGCCGGTGCCCATGGCGATGCCGACGTCGGCCTGCGCCAGCGCCGGCGCGTCGTTGATGCCGTCGCCGGCCATCGCCACCACGCGCCCCTGCTGCTGCAATTGCTGCACGTAGCGATACTTGTCGGCCGGCAGCACCTCGGCGTGCACCTCGCTCAGGCCGAGCTGGCTGGCCACCGCGCCGGCGGTAAGCGCGTTGTCGCCGGTCAGCACGATCACGCGCAAGCCCTGGGCCTGCAATTGCTGTACCGCTTGCAGGCTGGTCGCCTTGATGCTGTCGGCCACGCTGATCAGGGCCTGTGCGCGGCCGTCGACGGCCAGCGCCATCACCGTATGGCCGAGCTGCTGCAGTTCGGTGGCGCGCTGTTGCAGGCTGAGCAGCGGGACGTCATGCAGCTGCAGCAGCGAGAGATTGCCGAGCAGGACCACCTTGCCGTCCAGCGTCGCGCGCACGCCCTTGCCGGGCAGCGCGGAAAAGTCGGCGATGTCGGCCGGCGTTATATGCTGCGCCAGGGCGTAACTGACAATGGCGCGCGCCACCGGATGTTCGCTGCGCTGCTCCAGCGCCAGCCAGGTTTTTTCGGCGCCGGCTTCGGCCGCGATAAACTGTTGCAGCGCCGGCTTGCCTTCGGTCAGGGTGCCGGTCTTGTCTATCACCAGGGTGTCGACTTTTTCCATTCTTTCCAGCGCCTCGGCATCCTTGATCAGCACGCCTTCCAGCGCGCCGCGTCCTATCCCTACCGTGACCGAGATCGGCGTCGCCAGCCCGAGCGCGCACGGGCAGGCGATGATCAGCACCGAGACGGCCGCCATCAAGGCGTTGGCCAGCGGCGGCGTCGGGCCGAACACGGCCCAGCCGATGAAAGCCAGCACGGCGACCGCGATCACGCCCGGCACGAACCAGCCCGATACCTGGTCGGCCAGCTTTTGTATCGGCGCGCGCGAACGGCTGGCCTGGTTCACCAGGTCTATGATCTTGGCCAGCAGGGTGTCGCGCCCTATGCGCTCGGCGCGCAGGGTAAAGCTGCCTTGCTGGTTGATGGTGCCGGCGCTCAATCTATCCCCGGCTTGCTTGCTGAGCGGCATGGGCTCGCCGGTAATCATCGCTTCGTCGACGTTCGAATGTCCGTCCAGCAATATGCCGTCGACCGGAATGTGGGCGCCCGGCCGCACGCGCAAGATGTCGCCGAGTTGCACCTGATCGAGCGCGATCTCGCTTTCGCGACCGTCGGCGGCGACCCGGACCGCCGTGGCCGGCGTCAGCGCCAGCAGCGCTTTGATGGCGGCATTGGTCTGCGAACGCGCGCGCAACTCGAGCACCTGCCCCAGCAACACCAGGGTGACGATCACGGCGGCGGCTTCAAAATACAGCGGCGCCATGCCGTCCGCCTTGAACGCGGCCGGCAGCGCATCCGGCAGCAGCAGGGCGACCGCGCTATACAGGTAGGCGGCCGCGGTGCCGACGCCGATCAGGCTGAACATGTTCAGGTGGCCGCTCTTGAACGAGGCCAGCGCGCGCTCGAAAAACGGCCAGCCGGCCCACAGTACCACCGGCGTCGCCAGCAGGAACTGCAGCCAGCCGTAAGCATTCATGCCGAGCGCCGCATGCAGGGACAGGCCGGGCAGCATGTCGCCCATGCTGAGCAAGACCAGCGGCAGGCTCAGCGCGACGCCGAACTTGAAGCGGCGCGTCATGTCGTCCAGTTCGCTGCTGTCTTCGGCGGCGCCGGCTTCCTTAGGCTCCAGCGCCATGCCGCACTTGGGGCAGGTGCCGGGGCCGACTTGCTCGACTTCCGGATGCATCGGGCAGGTATAGACCGCATCCGGCGCGGCGGCCTTGGGGGCGGGGCGCTGGGCCGGGTCCAGCCAGGCCGCCGGGTCTTTGCGGAATTTTTCCAGACAATGGGCGCTGCAGAAATAATAGGGCTGGCCCTGGTGTTCGGCATGATGCGGGCTGTTTGGCGTGACGTCCATGCCGCACACCGGATCTTTCAGTGCGCTGCCCGACGCTGCGGCAGCGCTGTCGCAGCTGCCGCAACAGCTGCTGCCTTCGGCGACCGGCTGGCGGCTGACTTCGCGCAGCTTGGCATGCGCGGCGACCGGGCCGTCGCTACTGCCGCAGCAAGCACTACCCTCGTCGGCCACGGCGGCGGTCGTGGCGCCCACGCTGCCGGCGCTCAGCAAGCGTTTCGCCTTGACATAGTTTTCCGGCGTCGCATCGAATTTGGCGACGCAGGAAACGCTGCAAAAATAATAGGCGATGCCCTGAAAGCGCGCGGTTTTTTCCGGATTTTTGGCGACTCGCATGCCGCATACCGGATCGGTGTATTTCTTTTCATCCGCGGCCGGCGTGGCTGCAGCCGGCGGGCTGCAATGGCCGCAACAGGTACTGCCGTGTTCCGTAACGGATGCTGACTGGGGTTGATGCATCGCACTCTCCTGATGAATATTTGGCCTTATGATAGACCCTGTACCCAAGAACAGAGTCAAGGATTTTATGCAAACTACTGATGCAGATCAACTGACGATAGGCCAGCTGGCCAGGGCGGCCGGGGTCGGCATAGAAACCATACGCTATTATCAGCGCCGCGTGCTATTGCCGCTGCCGCCCAAGCAAGTCGGTTTCCGTACTTATCCGGGCGCGCTGGCCGAGCGCATACGCTTCATCAAGCGCGCCCAGGAACTCGGCTTCACGCTCGACGAAATCGCCACGCTATTGCAACTGGAAGACAGCGACGACCGCGTCGCCATCCGCAAGGTGGCGGCCGACCGGCTGGCACAGGTGGAAGACAAGCTGGCCGATCTGCGCCAGATGCAGGCGATGCTGGCACAACTGATCCATGAATGCGAAGCGACCGCGGCCGGCCAAGCCTGCCCCATCATCCACGCTTTAGGACAAAAAACAGGGAGTATGTGACGAAAACGGCTTACCGTCCGTGGATTTATTGGGCTGTTTAATATACTGGAGAGGAGTATATTTGAGGCATTAGGCGGCACTCAGGGCCGGAAAATGCCTCAGGGGGGGGCGGGCTTAGGCGACCGCGCGCGCCTGCTCCAGCGTAGGATAGTCGGTGTAGCCCTGGGCTTCGCCGCCGTAGAACGTGGAGCGATCGGGCTGGTTCAGCTCGGCGCCGGCCGCGAAGCGCGCCACCAGGTCAGGATTGGCGATATACGGACGGCCGAAGGCGACCGCGTCGGCCAGGCCGCCGGCGATCAGGGCGTCGGCTTCGGCTGCGCTATAGCCGCCGCAGCAGATGATGGTGCCATGGAACGCGGCGCGCAATTGCCGGCGGAAGCTGTCGGTCAGGAGCGGGCCGCCGGCCCAGTCCGGCTCGGCGACATGCAGGTAGGCGATGCCGCGCGCCTGGAATGCCGCCGCCAGGTACAGCGCCATCGCTTCGGCTTCGCTATCGTCTATGCCGTGCGCCACGAAGTGCGGCGAAATCCGCACGCCGACCCGCTCCGCCCCGATTTCGGCGATCGCCGCATCGACCGCTTCCAGCGTCAGTCTGGCGCGGTTTTCCAGTGATCCGCCGTAAGCGTCGCTGCGCAGATTGCTATTGGTCGCCATGAATTGCTGCAACAGGTAACCGTTGGCGGCATGCACCTCGACCAGGTCGAAGCCGGCGCGCTTAGCGCGTTGCGCGGCCTGGCGGTATTGGGCGACGATGCCGGGCATCTCGGCCAGTTCCAACGCACGCGGTACGGCGGTAGTGACGTTGGCCGGCGTGCCGTCCGGTTGCACCACGAAGCACTGGCTGCCGGCGGCGGCGACGGCGGACGGGGCGACCGGCGTCGCGCCGTTTTCCTGCAGCAGCGGGTGCGAGATGCGGCCCACGTGCCAGATTTGCAGCGCAATGCGGCCGCCTTCCGCGTGCACCGCGTCCACCACGTTTTTCCAGCCGGCTTCTTGCGCATCGGTGTAAATGCCGGGGGTCCAGGCATAGCCCTGGCCCTGGCGCGAAATCTGGCTCGCTTCGGTCACGATCAGGCCGGCCGTGGCGCGCTGGGCATAATATTCCACGTTCAGGGCGCGCGGCAGATCGCCGGGTTGGCCGGCGCGCGAGCGCGTCAGCGGCGCCATCACGACACGGTTATTCAGGCTGAGCTTACCGGTGGTGACGGGGGACAGTAAATGCTTGGGCATGCGATTTCCTTTTTAAAATAGACCGGTCGTCTAGTTGTTGCTGCAAAAAAATGGGCGTTTGCCCATCGATAAAAAAAGTCTTGTTTTGTCCACGAAAAACACGAAAGGCACGAAAGACTGCAAAAAATCTCTTGATTTCGTCATTCCCGCTTGCAGGGCGCGCTTGAGCATACATGCTCAAGTCTTTGCGCGGGCGGGTTAGCAGGCTGCCCGAATTCCCCGCTACACCTTTTGCGGGAATGATGCTGTATTTTTTTCGTGCCTTTCGTGTTTTTCGTGGGCCAATACATTTCAGTAGCGCATTAAAACCAGTTTAGCTATGCAATAAAGCCTCGGTCTGCCGGTAAGCCAGATCGAGCGGCCGCAAGTCGCGCCGGGTCTTGGTCAACAGCGAGGCACCCACCCACATGCCGTACAGCGATTCCGCCAGTTCCTGCGCATCGGTGCTTGCCGGAAAACTGCCCTCGGCTTGCGCCGCCCGCAAGCATTCGGCGATCTGCGTGGTGATACGCAGCATGCCCCTGTCCAGGGCCAGGCGCATCGGTTCTGACAAGTCGGACACCTCGGCCGCCAGTTTCACGGCCAGGCACACGTCGTGGCAAGCGCTGTCGGCCGCCACTTGCCGCCAATTGCTGAAATAAGTGAGCAGGCGACTGCGCACCGGCACAGCCCGGTTGCCCAGCAAGGCGCCGGCGCGTGCGTGATAATCGTCGAAATACCGTTCCAGCAGGGCGACGCCAAAGCCTTCCTTGGACTGGAAATAATGGTAAAACGAGCCTTTCGGCACTTCCGCCGCCGCCAGGATTTCGCTCAAGCCCAGCGCACTGAAGCCGCGTCCGCGTATCAATTGCTCGCCAGTCAGCAAGATGCGCTCGCGGGTGTCTTGATACTGTTCCGGTCTGGATTCTGCCTTATTCATGGACGAATAATATTAGACCGGTCGTCTAACGTCAAGTCTTAGATCCAAGTCTTCGATGAAAAATAGTAACTGTTCAGCGATCGTGGAAGTGTCTCCGTTGATGGCACAAAAACGCTAACCGCAGAGGCGCAGAGGTCGCAGAGAAAAGGTTTTTGTATCCTCTGCGCCCTCTCCGCCCTGCGGCTAAGGATTTCCATCTCCGGCTGAATAGTCACGAAAAATAATTGGAATGATATTCTGATACTATTCCTGTCGCAGAATTAATTGGGTAGCCGGAAGGAATTGTGAGAGAATTACAGTTTCCATACGGAAACAATAATTACTAATCCACATTTTCCACTTCTTACTTTCCCCACGACATGTTTCGCTGGCTATTTCTCGATGAACATTCGCCTGCCGAACACGCCGCCTGGAAGTTGAGCGCTCTGCGCATCCTGCTGGGGGCGGGCTTTACCTTGCTTGCGTTGTTTGCGCTCGGCGCTGCACTGGGCGCATTTGCCGGCGGCGCCGAGCGGGTGTTATCGGTGGCGGCTTTTTTCTGCGCCTTGCTGGGCCTGGCCCTATATTGTTCGGCGCGCCATATGCGCGCCGGCGCCGCGCTGCTGATCGTCGCGCTGTATGGCGCGGCATTGGCGGTCGCCGTCCTGACAGACAACGACGAGCTGGCCCGGCTCGGCATGATGTTCATTTACGGCAGCCCGCTGATCGCGCAGCTGTTTTTCGGCGCCCGGCCGGCCATTGCTTTGATGGCCCTGAATACCCTGCCTTTCTTGTCGCTGTTGCTGAAGCCTCCGGCGACCGGTGTTGCGGCTATCCACTTTTCCGCGTCAGCCAGCCATATTTACGCCCCGTCCCTGCTGTTCTTGTTCTTTAACATTGGCCTGCCGCTGGCGCTGTTCCGTGTCTTGCATGTGCTGTATGTGTCGGCGCAGCGCGAGCGCCAGGCCAGCGCCGCGCTGGAAGTCAGCTATGCCCAATACCAGGAAATTTTCCAGAATGTCGGCAGCGCCATCGTCCTGACCGATGACTACGGCAAGATATTGCAGGCGAATCAGCTGGCGAACGCGATCCTCGGGCGCGATGCCGCCTGCGACGGCGAGGGCGTATTGTTCGACTGGCTGTCGCTCGATCACAGCGTGCGGCTGAAGGACGTTACCGATGGCGAGACGGCCGAGATGCGGATGTCGGCTTACCGCACCCGCGACGGCAAGATGGTGGCGATGGAACACATCTCCCAGACCACGAGCGAGCATTTCATCGTCGCCCTGCGCGATGTGTCTGGTCTGCACTCCATGCACCATGCCTTGCAGCTGAGCCTGGAGCGCGAGGATTTCCTCAGCAACCACGACAGGCTGACCAATCTGCCGAATCGCGACATGCTGCGCCAGCATTTGCACGCTATCCTGAGCGGCTCCGACGCCGGCAAAGTCACGGCCCTGGTCTCGTTCCGCCTGAACAGCATACGCCACGCGAATCAGAAATTCGGCGCCCACACCGGGGACATCCTGTTGCGCCGCTTCGCCGACGAGCTGTCGCGCGCCTTGCCGAAAAATTGTTTTTGCGCGCGCTTGCGCAGCATCGTATTTTCCTTCGTGGTCGATCAGGCGCGCACGCCGCGGGAAATCATCGAGCTGGTGGAGCGGATACGCAACAAGCTGCCGAAAGAGTTAGAGATAGACGGCGCTACGCTGCTGGTGCAATTCTCCGCCGGCATCGCGCTGACGCGCCAGGATGAGGCCGATCCGGACGACCTGATACGCCGTAGCGAAGTGGCGCTCGATACCGCGCGCCGTTCCAGCGACCAGAGCGTGACCTTGTTCGATGAAGACGATGCGCTGCAAATCCGGCGCAGCGTGGAAATCGAAGTCGGCATCATGAGCGGCCTGAAACAAAATGAATTCAGGCTGCTGTATCAACCGAAAGTGGGGCGCGATGGCCGCATCGCCGGACTGGAAGCCTTGCTGCGCTGGCAGTCGCCGACCCTGGGGAACGTGGCGCCGGTCGAATTCATCCAGATTGCCGAGCGTGCCGGATTAATCCGCGACATCAGCAATTTCGTGCTGGACCAGGCCTGCGCCCAGATCCGTTCCTGGCTCGATCGCTTCGGCACTTGCCCGCCGGTGGCGATCAACCTGTCGGCCAGCGATATCGCCCGCAGCGATTTATTGCAATTGGTGGAAGACAGTTGCCGGCGCTATCGAATCGCCGCCGCTTACCTGGAATTCGAAATTACCGAGACCGGCCTGATCGCCAACGAAACGCTCGCCATCCATCATCTGAATGCGCTCAAGACGCGCGGCTTCGGGATCGCGATCGACGATTTCGGGACCGGCTATTCTTCCTTGTCCAAACTCAGCCATTTCCCGGCACGCAGCGTCAAGATCGACCGTTCGTTTGTGGCGCAGATAGGGTATAACCAGAAAAGCGAAATGATCATCAAGGCGATTATTTCCCTGGCGAACATTTTATCTTGCACCACCGTGGCCGAAGGCGTAGAGAACGAAACCCAGGAACGCTTCCTGAAGCAGATAGGCTGCGAATACTTCCAGGGCTATTACTACCACCGGCCGCTGGAAGCCCTGGCACTGGAGCAATTATTCCCGGCTAGTTCGATGAAACTGGCATAGCCTGGCACTGGCGCAATTCGCAGCGCGCCATGAATACCCCGCCCTCGCTGCAACTCATGCGATAAATTTCCAGCGGTCCGCGCTCGGTCAGCAAGCCTGCGCCTTTGCCTCCTGTGCAGTGATTTTTTTGCGCCAGTTTCTCGACCGTGGTCGACGAGCGCCCGGCGACGAAATCCACGCTTTGTGCGCGCGCGCCTGCCGCCGGGGCGGCGTCCATCAGCGCTTCTTTTTTTTTCGTCAGGAAGGGGAAGGAAGAACAGGCGCTGAGTGTAATAGTCAGCAGCAACAAGGCGGACAAGCGTGTCGGTTTCATTATTTACGGGTCGAAGTGGAAGAGACCCTCCTATTGTGACGCAATTAAAGTGTTTTGAGAATTGAAACAAAACAACTTGTTGCGTAACCATTTTACCCAACACATTTAGGTAAATTAAACTACACTAAAGCTGTAGTGTGCTGGTTGGCAATTGTTTATGTCCGGCCGCCAGTCCTGTCCGGTATTCGCCAGTTTTTGCTTATCCAAGGAGGTCGGGATGAACATCTTTGACAACTACACCGCGCGCTATGAGCGGACCCGTGAAGAAGAATATTCCATGCAGGAATATCTGGAGTTGTGCAAAAAAAACCGGCTGGTATATGCAAGCGCGGCAGAGCGCATGCTGGCGGCCATAGGTGAACCTGAGCTGATCGACACCCGTCACGATCAGCGCCGCTCGCGGATATTCTCGAATAAAGTCATCAAGATCTATCCCGCCTTCCGCGAATTTTACGGCATGGAAGAAGTCATAGAGCAAGTGGTTTCGTATTTCCGTCATGCGGCGCAAGGGCTGGAAGAGCGCAAACAGATCCTGTATCTGCTGGGGCCGGTAGGCGGCGGCAAATCGTCGATCGCCGAGAAGCTCAAATTCCTGATGGAAAAAATTCCGTTTTATTGCATCAAGGGTTCGCCCGTCAACGAGTCGCCGTTCGGCCTGTTTAGCGAAGAAGAAGACGGCGCCTTGCTGGAAGAGGATTTCGGCATTCCGCGCCGTTATCTGAAAGGCATACCCAGCCCCTGGGCCGTCAAGCGACTGAATGAATTCAACGGCGACATCAACCAGTTTCGCGTGGTGCGGCGCTACCCTTCGGTATTGAAGCAGATCGCGATTTCCAAGACCGAGCCTGGCGACGAGAATAACCAGGATATTTCTTCGCTGGTCGGCAAGGTCGATATCCGCAAGCTCGAAGAGTATGCCCAGGACGACCCCGATGCCTACAGTTATTCCGGCGGCCTGTGCCTGGCGAATCAGGGCCTGATGGAGTTCGTCGAGATGTTCAAGGCACCGATCAAGGTGCTGCATCCTTTGCTGACCGCGACCCAGGAAGGCAATTTCAAAGGCACCGAAGGTTTCGGCGCGATCCCGTTTGAAGGCATCATCCTGGCGCACTCGAATGAATCGGAATGGAAGGCATTTAAAAACAATAAAAACAACGAAGCTTTCCTCGACCGCATCTATATCGTCAAGGTGCCGTATTGCCTGCGGGTGTCCGACGAAATCAAGATTTACGAAAAACTGGTGCGCACCTCTTCGCTGGCCAACGCCCCTTGCGCGCCCGGCACCTTCAAGATGATGGCGCAGTTTTCCGTGTTGTCGCGCCTGAAGGAGCCGGAAAATTCCAGCATCTACAGCAAGATGCAGGTGTATGACGGCGAAAATTTGAAAGACACCGATCCCAAGGCCAAGTCGCGCCAGGAGTACGCCGACTATGCCGGGGTCGACGAGGGCATGAACGGTCTGTCCACCCGTTTCGCGTTCAAGATACTGTCCAAGGTATTCAACTTCGACAACACCGAAGTCGCCGCCAATCCCGTGCACTTGCTGTATGTGCTCGAGCAGCAGATAGAACGCGAACAATTCGCGCCCGAGACCGAACAAAAATACGTGTCTTACATCAAGGAATACCTGGCGCAAAGGTATGCCGAATTCATCGGCAAGGAAATCCAGACCGCCTATCTGGAAAGCTATTCCGAATACGGCCAGAATATTTTCGACCGTTACGTGACCTTCGCCGACTTTTGGATACAGGACCAGGAATTCCGCGATCCCGATACCGGCGAGAGTTTCGACCGCGACGCATTGAATAACGAGCTCGAAAAAATCGAGAAACCGGCCGGTATCTCCAATCCCAAGGATTTCCGTAACGAGATCGTCAACTTTGTGCTGCGCGCCAGGGCGCAAAATGCCGGCAAGAATCCGACCTGGACCAGCTACGAGAAATTGCGCACCGTGATCGAGAAGAAAATGTTCTCGAACACTGAAGAGCTGTTGCCGGTGATTTCTTTCAATGCCAAGGCCAGCGCCGACGACGCCAACAAGCACCAGGAGTTCGTCGAGCGCATGGTCGCCAAGGGTTACACCGCCAAGCAGGTTCGTTTGCTGTGCGAATGGTATCTGCGCGTCAGGAAATCATCCTGAGCGGGCAGGGCGGCTGGCAACTTATCGTGGCAAACGGGAGAACACCTTGGTCCAACTGATAGACAGGCGGGTGCAGGGCAAGAACAAATCTGCGCCGAATCGCGCGACTTTGTCTTCCAGCTGTCGCGCGAAGAATTCATGAATTATTTCTTCGAAGACCTGGAATTGCCGAACATGATCAAGACCCAGCTGACTTCGACCAGCGATTTCAAGAGTCAGCGCGCCGGCTACAAGACTTCCGGCACGGCCACCAGCCTGCATGTGCTGCGCTCGCTGCGCGGTGCCATGGGGCGGCGCATCGCGGTCGGCGGCAAGTCGGCGCGCCGTCTGAAAGCGGCGGAAGCGGAAATGACGGCGCTACTCGATCAGCATACCGACAGCCAGGATCCGCATTTACTGGCGCTGAAGCAGGAAATTCATCATCTGCGCACGCGCCTGCTGGCCATCCCTTTCATCGATCCTTTCGATTTACGCTACAGCAATCGCATCAAGATCCCCATGCCGGCCAGCCAGGCGGTGATGTTTTGCATACTGGACGTTTCCGGTTCCATGGACGAGCAGAAAAAAGATACCGCCAAACGCTTCTTCATCCTCTTGTACATGTTCCTGACCAGGGCGTACGACAAGATAGAAGTGGTGTTTATCCGCCACCATACGACGGCGATAGAAGTCGATGAAAACGTCTTTTTCCATTCGCGCGAATCGGGCGGCACCATCGTTTCGTCGGCGCTCAACTTGCTGGCCCAAGTCATCCGCGAGCGGTATGCGCTCGGCGACTGGAATGTGTATGTGGCGCAAGCCTCGGATGGCGATAACTGGGACAACGACTCGGTCACTTGCCGTGAATTGCTGATTAATTCCATCATGCCGCTGGTGCAGTATTACGCTTACGTAGAAATCACCGAAGGCGATCCGCAAAACCTGTGGCTGGAATACGAACAGGTTGCGGTCCGCCACTCCCATTTCGCTATGCAAAAAATAGAAAAGCAGGCCGATATTTATCCTGTCTTCCGGGAGCTGTTCAAGAAGCAGCCGAAATGAGGTCCATCATGGATAACAGCCATGCCAGCCCCAAGCCAAAAAATCCGCGCGCTCTGCCGGAGCAATCGGAGTGGACCTTCGACCTGATAGAACGGGCGCACGAAGAGGTGCGCCGGGTCGCCGATAACTTCGGCCTGGACACCTATCCGCCGCAGCTGGAAATCATCACGGCCGAACAGATGATGGATGCCTATACCTCGGTCGGCATGCCGGTCTCTTACCACCACTGGTCGTTCGGCAAACACTTCATGTCCACCGAAAAAAGTTACAAGCGCGGACAGATGGGGCTGGCCTATGAGATCGTGATCAATTCCAATCCCTGCATCGCCTATCTGATGGAAGAGAATAGCCTGACCATGCAGACGCTGGTGATAGCGCATGCGGCTTACGGGCATAACTCTTTTTTTAAAGGGAATTACCTGTTCCGCACCTGGACCGATGCCGATGCGATCATCGACTATATGCTGTTTGCCAAAACCTATGTGGCCGATTGCGAGCAGCGTTACGGCATGGACGCAGTCGAATTGATACTCGATTCCTGCCACGCGCTGCAAAATTACGGCGTCGACCGTTACAAGCGCCCGGCCCGGATTTCGCTGGCGGAAGAGCGCGAACGGCAGACCGATCGCGAGCGTTATATCCAGTCGCAAGTCAACGACTTGTGGCGCACCCTGCCGAGGCGCAGCGCCGCACCCGAGACCCAGGAAGAGCAACGCTTTCCGCACGAGCCGCAAGAAAACCTGCTGTACTTCATAGAAAAATATTCGCCTTTGCTTGAACCCTGGCAGCGCGAAATCGTGCGCATCGTCCGCAAGATTTCGCAGTATTTTTATCCGCAACGCCAGACCCAGGTGATGAACGAGGGCTGGGCCACGTTCTGGCACTACACGATCTTGCTGCAATTGTATGAAGAAGGCATCGTCGGTGACGGCTTTATGATGGAATTTTTGCAAAGCCACACCAATGTCGTGTATCAGCCGCCGGTCAGCAGCCGCTATTTCAGCGGCATCAATCCGTACGCGCTCGGTTTTTCCATGTATCGCGACATCCGTCGCATCTGCGAAAATCCTACCGAGGAAGACCGCGAATGGTTTCCCGATATCGCCGGCAGCGACTGGCAAAAAACCCTGCAATTCGCCATGCGCAATTTCAAGGACGAGAGCTTCATTGCGCAATTCCTCTCACCCAGGCTGATCCGCGATTTCCATTTTTTTTCCATACTAGACGACGACGCCAAAGATAAATTGAGCATCTCCGCCATCCACGACGAATCGGGTTACCGCTATATCCGCCAGCAACTGGCCGGCCAATACAATATCGGCAACCGCGAACCGAATATCCAGGTGTGGTCGGTCGACCTGCAAGGCGACCGTGCGCTGACGCTGCGCCACTTCCAATACTTGCGCCGGCCCTTGAATGAACAGACCGGCGAGATGCTCAAGCACGTGGCGCGCCTGTGGGGTTTCGACGTTTACCTGGAAACCGTGGACCAGAACGGCAAGGTGCTGGCCAAACAGGAATGCAAGTGGGAAAAACGCAGCCGGATTTAGCGGCGATAAAGCGGCGTTGCTTTTTGCGCTATTCCCGATAGCCGCTCGCGGCGCTATAGTCTAGAATGGCCGTACACCACTTGCCGGAGCCTGCGACATGTATCTGGATCACCCAAAAATTTCCGCAACCAATTCCGAAACCGAGCCGGACCGTCTGGAGCGCCTCGGCCGCGTGTACGGCTATGCGATAGGCATGGCCGAGATGGACGGCAATGTAGCGTGCCTGAGCAAGCTGGCCAAGCTGCACGACCATAAAGGCACGCTGATGGTGATCTGGTATGCGGCGCCGACGACGATGGAAAAATCGTATTTCCGGCGCGCCTGGCAAAGCCGTCTCGGCGACGAATCGGAACGGGTCGAACACGCCCTGATGCTGAACGAGGGCGCTCAGCCCGGAGAAACGCCCTTGTAGCTCAGCAGGCGCAAGCCGTTCAGCCAGAATGGCCGTGCCACGGCGAGACCTGCGCCTGCCATGCAGCCGCGTTGCCAATCGCACCTACGCTTGCTTATTTAGCCTGGTTTCACTCAGATCACACTTGCGCCTAGTGGAAATTCAACTCTTCCACCAGCGCCGAGACACCGGCCCAGCCGATTTCTATACCTATGCACAGCAAGATGAACGCCGACAGGCGCAGCAGTACGGTGGCGCCGACTTCGCCGAGCAGTCTTTCCATGTTGCGCGCGAAGCGGTAGCACAGGTAGATCACCAGCGTGGTCAGCAAGACCCCGAGCAGCGAGGCGATGCCGGTGATGATCCAGTCGACCGGCTTGTGCGGCATTTGCGTGCCGAGCGTGACCGAGGCGGCGATGGTGCCGGGGCCGACCGTCAGCGGGAAGCTGAACGGGTAGAAGCTGCGCCGGCGCAATTCTTCCACGCTCCAGTTGCCGCCGTGCGAAGCGGCGACCGAGCTGCGCAATTTATCCTGGCCCTGGTCGTTCAGCAATTTCCAGCCGGCCATCGCTACCACGATGCCGCCCGCCACGCGCACGATGGGCAGCGAGATGCCGAAAAAATCGAGTACGTAGGAACCGATGAACACCGCGCCCATCAGCAGGAAGAAGCAATTGATGGCGATGCGGTAGGCCAGCCGGTTCGCCAGGCCGGATTCTATCGGCCCGGTCATGGACAGGAAGATAGGCGCAATCGCGATGGGATTCAAAATCGGCAGCAAGGTGATCGGGACGACGATCAAGGCCTTGGAAAATACTATCATCGCGATGCTCATGGGGGCTCCTGTTTGTGCAGCCGTCATTATGCAGTAAATAGCGCGAATTAAATTCGGCGCGGCCGGCATGCTAAAACTGGCTACACGCGGCGGCGCGTTGACGGGACAGTCACCAGCAATCTTGATGAACGTCAATTTGTGTTCTATAAATATAAGCATCCTATTGAGTCGGCAAGAAATTAGTTTCATTTTCCTTGTCGCTGTTCTCACCCTCTCCCCGAGCGGGAGAGGGGCGGGGTGAGGGGAGTCGGCTCCATCTATTTATTTGCCGACTCTATAAGCCAGCGCGCAGCGCTTGCGGCTTGATCGCGCTGCGCGGATTTAATTGATGAACAGCAAGCGCTATCCCTCTTTTCTTGCTTGCCCGTATCGCGCTTACCGGTTCCATTCCTAGTTTCGCGCAACAAAACTTCAGGAGTCATCATGTCGAGCACTGTCAGAGTCGGAAAATGCGCAGGCGCGGGGCTTGCCGTATTGTTTTTTTTGCTGGCGAGCGGCGTCGCCAGCCAGGCGTATGCGGCGGACGCGGGCGAGGAAGAGCTGGCGTCCGAGTTGACCGTGCTCTTGCGTTCGGCGCGGCTGGTGATCTCCGACAACCAGGCCGCGATCAACGATCCAGGAAAGGGCGACAAGGGTCTGGCACCGGACAAGGTGCTGAGCCAGGCCAGGGAAAACTATAAGAAGGCCGCCGGCAAGCCCTTGTCGAACGCCGCGGCCGGTAGTTTGCAGGCGCGCAGCCAGAAGGCGATGCTGGAAAGCATAGGCGAAGTCATGGCGAAAAATCAGGCCTTGATTAACGAAACAGGCAAGGCCTACAAGGGCTTTTTGCCTGCCGTCTTTGCGCGCCAGGTGGCGGAGAGTTTCAGCGCGAAAATGGCGGGCGAGATCGTGGTCAAACTGACCGCACCCAAGGAGTTGATACGTAACCGCACCAACCGCCCCGACGAATGGGAGCATTCGGTGTTTGTGCAACAATTCAAGCGCGCCGACTACGTCAAGGGAAAGCCGTATTTTCAGACGGTGGGTTCGACTTTCCGTTACATGATTCCAGAGTATTACGGTGCGACCTGCCTGCAATGTCATGGCGAACCGAAAGGCGAGAAAGACATCAGCGGCGGCCTGAAAGAGGGCGCTAAGCTGGGCGATCTGGGCGGCGCGCTGAGCTTGTCGATACCGACCAAAAAATAGTGGCGCCGGTTTGCCGCTGCCGTGCAGGATGGCGGCGGTTTTTCTCCGGACACAGCAGCGTCTTTGGGTAATCGCTATGTTTTCTAATCTGAAAATAAGAACACGGCTGGCGCTCGGGTTCGGGGTGGTGCTGCTGTTGATGGTGGTGGTGGCCTGGCTCGGTTATTCGCGCATGCAGCAAGTGCAGGGGCGGCTGGAAGAAATCACCAGCGGCACCATGCAGAAGATCAAGCTGGCCAACACCATGCGCGACTCGGTGCGCGCGTCGGCCGATGCGATACGCAATCTCGCCTTGCTGATCGAGGAAAACCCGGTCGAGGTGGATATCCAGCGCATCGTCACCGAAAGAAAGAAATACGATGCGGCGGCCGCGGCGCTGGCGCAACTGAAGACCAGCGAAGCCGGCCAGGCGCTGCTGAAAACGGTCGCCGCGGCGCGCCAGCGTTCCGGGCCGCTGATCGATAAGGTACAGGCCCTGGCCCAGGATCAGAAAAATGCCGAAGGCACGGCCGTCTGGCGCGAGCAACTGCATCCGGAAGAACTGAAGTGGCAAGCCGGACTGGAAGACATGGTGCAGTTGCAGGACGCCGGGGCCGCACAGGATAACGCCGAGGCGCGCGCAGCCTACCAGAACACGGTGCGCCTGTTGCTGCTGCTGACGCTGGCGGCTATCGCTTTCGGCTGCGCGCTCGCCTACTGGATCATCCAGGCGATTTCCCGGCCGCTGATCTCCGCGGTGGAAATCTCGCATGCGGTGGCGGCCGGCGACTTGTCGATGGAGATAGTCGTGGTCGGCAATAACGAAACCGCGCAATTGCTGATCGCCTTGCGCGACATGAAGGATCAACTGATCCATATCGTGGCGGACGTGCGCGAAAATGCGGAAAACGTGGCGGTCGCCTCCGGCCAGATTTCCCAGGGCAACCATGAAATGAGTGCGCGCACCGAAGCGCAGGCCAGCGCGCTGGAGCAGACCAGCGCTTCCATGGAAGAGTTGAACTCGACCCTGAATCAAAACGCCGATCACGCACGGCACGCCAATCAGCTGGCGCAAAGCGCTTCTAGCGTGGCGTTCAAGGGCGGCACCGTGGTCAGCGAAGTGGTGGATACCATGAAGGGGATCAACGACAGCTCCCGGCAGATCGCCGATATCATCAGCGTGATAGACGGCATCGCCTTCCAGACCAATATCCTGGCGCTGAACGCGGCGGTGGAGGCGGCGCGCGCCGGCGAGCAGGGGCGCGGCTTTGCAGTGGTCGCCAGCGAGGTGCGCAATCTGGCGCAGCGCTCGGCCGACGCAGCCAAGCAGATCAAGCAGTTGATCAGCGCCAGCGTGGAACAGGTCGAAAAAGGGAGTGTACTGGTCGACCAGGCCGGCACGACGATGCAGGATATCGTAGAGTCGATCCGTCAGGTGACCACCATCATCGGCGAAATCAGCGCCACCAGCATAGAGCAGAATGCCGGCATCGCCCAGATCAGCCAGGCCGTCAGCGAAATGGATCACACCACCCAGCAAAATGCAGCGATGGTGGAGGAGAGCGCCGCCGCCGCCGAGCGTTTGAAAGAGCTGGCGCAGCAACTGGTAGGCGCGATGGCGGTGTTCAATCTCGGTAGCGTGCACGCGCATGCGGCGGCGGTGGTCGCCGCGCCGTCGACCGGGGGCCGGGCGGTAGCGCACGCGGCCCGCGGACTGCAACGCGTCACCGACGCAGCAAAAAAGACCGTGGTGCCGCTGAGCCGTGACGGCGGTGATGCTTCCTGAAGCGGCGCACTAAAAATCAAACTTCAATTCGCCCACCACGCTGCGCTGGGTATACGGATGAAACGCCCAGTATTTTTTGTTGTTCAGGTTGTCGATGCCGAGCGCGGCGCTCCATTGGCGGGCGATACGGTAGCGTACCCGCAGGTCCGCCACCAGGAAGCTGGAGAAGCCCTGGTAGGTGTAGGCGTTGCTGTCGCTGTTATCCAGCGCGCCGTATTGGCGGCCGCTGTAGCGTATCCCGATTGAAGTGCTGAAGTTTTGCTGCGGCTGATAGCTGAGCACCAGGTTGGCGCGCCAATCCGGCACCCGTGGTTGCGCCTTGCCTACGCTGGCCGGGAACTTGTCGTTCTTAACGATTTTGGAATCGGCGTAGGTGAGGCTGGCCGTCAGTTCCAGCCCGCGTATCAATACATCGTCGGCTTGATACGCGAGTTCCAGTCCGGTGGTGCGCACGGCGTCCACGTTCTGGATATTCGTGACGGTCGGCGTGACCAGGGTATTGGTTTGCGCATACAGGGCGTCGGCGGTGCGCTCGTGGAACAGGGTGGCGCGCAGCAAGCCCTTGCCCTCATCCAGCACGCGCTCGGCGCTCCATTCTGTGGTCCAGGATTTTTCCGGCTTCAGCGTTGGGTCGTTATTCACGATGGCGTTGAGCGCGATACTGCCCTGATACAACTCGGAGACGGTGGGCATGCGCACCGCGCGGCCCAGCGAAGCCTTGTAAGTCCAGTCTTCGTTCGCCTGGTAGGCCAGCGCGGCTTTCGGCGAGAAATAGCTTGCGCTGCGGCCGGCCAGCGGCAGGGTGGCGTTGGCGTTGGAGATCGCGCCGTGGTCGGCATTCCATTGCTCCAGGCGGCCGCCGACGATGGTTTTCCATTGCGGCGTGAGGCGCCAGGCGTCTTGCGCGTACAGGCTTTGCAATTGCGTATTGCCCTGGAATGCCGCGTAGCGTTGGCCGGCTTCGCCGTTGATCCAGTCGCTGCTGTCGGATACCAGGCTGCGCAGGCGCCAGGCTTCGCGCTGGTAGCCGAATTCCACGGTGTGCGCAGCCTCGGGGCGCCAGATGCCTTTCAGCGCCAGCGTGTTCCAGCCGCTGCCGGATTGATCTGTGATGCGCCCGGCGCCGCCTGCGTCCGCCGCCGGTATAGCCACGCTAGGCGCGCGCGCGCGGTCACGGCTGTAGTCGACCAGGCTGGCGGCGATTTCCCAATCCCACACGCCCTTAGTGTGGCGCTTCAGGTTCAGGCCATGCGCCAGGTGTTCCAGCTGGTTTTTGCTGTTGGCGAAATCGGTGGCGGCCAGCGTGAATTTTTTGCCGCCGAACTGGATGTCGCCGCTGTATACGGCGTTGCCGGCCGCGTCGCGCAGGTAGCTCTCGACGCCGCTGTTCATGTTGTTGCGCCAATAGCCGAGCGTATAGCTGGCGCGCAGTTGCGGTGTGATGTCAACCGCCAGCTTGAGCTTGGCGTGGTCTTGCACGGTGTGATACTGGCCGCTCGCGCCCACAATCAGCCGGTCCAGATTTTGCGGATTCTTGTCGACGATCGCGCCGGTGACCGGCTTGCCCGCGCTGCCGGCGACGCCGGCCGACCACAGTTTATTCACGAAAGCGATAGGGTGGCCGTCGCTATCCAGCTGATTCAGGTTCAGCCACCAGGACAGGCCGCCCTGTTGGTTGCCCAGCGTGGCGCTGAGCTGATGGCCGCTGTAAGTCTGGTCGCTGCCATATTGCTGGAAGTTTTCGCTGAAAGCCGTCAGCCTGGCGTGCGCTTCAAACTGCTTAGGCATGCGCGTGATGTAATCGACCACCGCGCCCACCGAGTTGCCGGCATACGCGGCCGAGTAAGGGCCGTACAGCACGTCGACGCGTTCGATTTCTTCCGGCGTCACCAGGCCCCAGCGCGGCGTGAACGTCGCGCCGTTGCCGAGCAAATTCGAAAGCAGGACGCCATCGGCGTACACCAGCGAGCGCGCGCTGTTGCCGGTGCCGGAAGCGCGCGTGGCCAGCACCGCATGGTTGTAATCGCCGGTATAGCGCTTGCGCACCAGCAGGCTGGGCAGGTATTTCAAGGCGTCTTCGGCATCGATCGCGTTGATGGTTTTTTCCAGGGTCTTGGCGTTGACGCCTTCGATGGTGGTCGGGATTTCGGTCGGCAGCGAAGAAGGGCGGTTGCCATTGATTTCTACCCGTGCGATGCGCTCGACGTGATCGGGGGCGTCCAGCGCTTCGGGCGTGTCGGCCAGAGCTGAAAGTGGGAGCAAAGGAAAGGCGGCGGCGGCCGCCAGCGTGCGCAGAAGCGCAGTGCGGGAACAGGTAGGCATAGTCGGACTGAAATAAACAGGACAGGCGCAGCAAGGCGCAAACCGCGATCATGGTCGGCGGGGCCAACTTTCAGGCGGGGGTGACAGCAGGTTTAGTTCAGTGCGGGTGGCCCGCGTGCGGGCAGGGGCGCGGCCACCACAGCGGCCAGACGGGCGGCGGGGATGGCGCGCAAGGCGTAAGACAGCGCATGCGGCGCTGCGCCGGCGTCTGTTTGCGGCAGCGGTGGAGCGAGGCCGCCGGCCAGGCACAGCGAGCAATCGAGCAAGTGCGACTTCTGAGCTGCGCCGGACTCGCCGCTGTCCGCCTGCGCGATCAGCTTGTAGCCGGTGCTGGTGCAGACCAGGTCCATGCTCTTGGGATGCAGCACCGACGAGGCCATCGCCACGCCCAGCGTCAGCACATACAGCAGCAAGACTGTGCGTGTCAGCGTGCGGAAGCAGCGGCGGGAAAAATCGTAAGCGAGCATGGGACGGGATTCTAGCAGATCTGCGCGCAGCGCGAGTTTGCTACCCTGAGCCAGTTTGCGCCAGATCATATAAGCGAAAACCGGCCAAATTTTATTTTTTTTACGCAGACTGGAAAAATACGCGGCCTTACGTTAAACGGGCCGGATTTACCGCTATCATTGCATTTTTGGCGGTCCGGTTGCCGCAACTAAGCGGCGACTAAGTTGCCAGTTTCGGGACGTCTGCTATCCGGATGCGCTCGAAAAGAGTGGTAGATAAAAATAAGGAAAGATCTTGAGACAACAGACATTTGCGCAAAAACTGACCCGCACCAAACCGGTCGAACCGGGCGAGCAGATCGGCGACGAACAGCATCTGCCCGGCGGCCTGCACCGCTCGCTGGGCGTGTTCGCCCTGACCATGATAGGTGTCGGCGCCACCATCGGCACCGGTATCTTTTTTACCATGGTCGAGGCGGTGCCCAAGGCCGGGCCTTCGGTGATCCTGGCCTTCCTGATGGCGGCCGTCACCGCCGGCCTGACCGCGCTGTGTTATGCCGAGCTGTCTTCGCGGATTCCGGCTTCCGGTTCGTCTTATTCTTTTGCCTATGCGACCGTCGGCGAATTCGCCGCTTTCGTGGTGGCGGCTTGTCTGTTGCTGGAATACGGCCTGGCCGCCAGCGCCACCGCGATAGGCTGGTCGGCTTACCTGAATAATTTTCTGAGCAATGCGGCCGGCTGGCAGATTCCTGAAATGCTGCGCTCGCCGATGATCGTTTCCGGTGTCAACGGGGTCGAGATTCATGCCGGTCAATTCAACTTGCCGCCCATGGTACTGGTGCTGATTTGCGGCGCGCTGCTGCTGCGCGGCGCCAAGGAATCGGCCACCGTGAATGCCATCATGGTGCTGATCAAGCTGGTCATCCTGACTTTCTTTGCCGTGATTGCGTTTTCCGGTTTCAATGCCGAGCATTTCACGCCGTTTTTCAACCCTGACAATAGCAAGGGCCTGGGCGGCATGGCCGGCGTGACCGCCGCGGCCGGCACCGTGTTCTTTTCCTTCATCGGCCTCGATACCGTGGCGACCGCCGGCGCCGAAGTGCGCGACCCGAAACGCAATGTACCCTTGGGCATCATGGCCGCCCTGATTATCGTGACCGTGTTTTATCTGCTGGTGGCGCTGGCCGCGGTCGGCGCCCAACCGGCCGCCATGTTCGAGGGTCAGGAGGCCGGCCTGTCGGTGATCCTGCAAAACGTCACCGGCAAGGCCTGGCCGGCGCTGATCCTGTCGGCCGGCGCCGTGATTTCGGTATTCAGCGTGACCCTGGTGACGATCTACGGACAAAGCCGCATCCTGTTTGCGATCAGTAAAGATGGTCTGATCCCGAAATCCTTCCATCGCGTGCATGCGCGCACCCATGCGCCGGTCAGCAACACCATCATCGTCTGTATCGTGGTCGGTATCGTGGCCGGGCTGGTCGATTCCACCTTCCTGTGGGACATGGTCAGCATGGGCACCCTGGTCGCGTTTATCGTGGTGTCGGTGGCGGTGCCGGTGATACGCCGCAAAGGCATAGGCCAGGACAGCGAAGGTTTCCGCGTGCCTTTCGGCCCTTATCTGGTGCCGGGCCTGAGCATATTGGCTTGCCTGTACATCATGAAGGATTTGTCGCCGGCCACGTTCCGTATATTCTTCATCTGGATGAGTATCGCCGTCGTGACCTATTTCGTGTACGGCATGCGCAATTCGCGCTTGCATGTGCCGGCAGTCAGCCCCATGTTGCATGAGTAAATTTGCAAACAGAGAGGATATTGATGAAACTAGCTAGCCTGGCCCTGGCCGCATGTTGTTTGCTGAGCGCTGCTGTCCACGCCGAATCCCTGGGCAGCGTGGACACTGCGTTCAAGCTGATCGGCCCCGACCATAAAGTTGTGGTGGAAGCCTATGACGATCCCAAAGTCAACGGCGTGACTTGCTATGTCTCGCGCGCCAAGACCGGCGGCATCGCTGGCGGGCTGGGGCTGGCCGAAGACAAGGCGGAAGCCTCTATCGCCTGCCGCCAGGTCGGACCCATCAGTTTTCCTTCACCCTTGAAACAGCAGGAAGAAGTGTTCAACCAGAGCCTGTCCATCTTGTTTAAAAAGCTGCGCATCGTGCGCATGGTCGATCAGAAACGCAATGCCCTGGTGTATCTGACGTATTCGGACAAATTGATCGACGGTTCGCCCAAGAATAGCGTGACGGCAGTGGCGGTGGACCGCGCTACGCCGATACCGCTCAGGTAAGCGCAGGCGGCGGTCGCAAGCAGATGAAGATTTCAGCCAGTCCCGGCCTGAACACGGCGCAATCGGTGGATGCCCTGGTCAAGACTATCCGCATTCCGCCGCGGCCGGGCATGCTGGCCGAGGTCCAGGCCGAGCTGGCGCAAGCCGAACCCGATCCCAGGCGGCTGGCCGCCATCATCGCCAACGATGTGGCGCTGTCGGCTTCCCTGCTCAAATTAGCCAATTCCCCGTTCTTCGGTTTGCGGCTCAAGGCCAAATCGGTAGAGCATGCGGTGATGTTGCTGGGCATGCAGCAATGCGCGCTGCTGCTGACCGGCATCCTCGCGCGCCAGACGATACAGGCTGAAAAAGTGGCGCTGGCCAAATTCTGGGATTTTTCCGCCAAACGGGCGCAGGCGATGGCCGAGCTGGCGCGGCGCCTAAGGGTCTGTAGCGGCGATCTGGCGCACACCTTCGGCTTGTTTTGCGACATAGGGATACCGCTTTTGCTCGAGCGTTTTCCCGATTATCAAGCGACCCTGGATCTGGCCGGCCAGTCTGCGACCGCCGACTTTACCGCCGTGGAAGAGCAGAGACACGCGACCAGCCATGCGGCTATCGGTTCGCTGATGGCGCGCACCTGGGGTTTGCCGGAAACGGTGACGCTGGCGATCTTGCTGCACCACGATTACGCGGTGCTGGAAGACCGCAACACTGACGAGCAAGTCAAAAACCTGATCGCGCTGGCTGTGCTGGCCGAATACAGCATACAGAAATACCACGGCCAGCCATCGTCGCCCGAGTGGGAAAAAGGCGGACCCCGGGCTTGCCTGTACCTGGGCTTATCCGGCGATGAAGTGGACGACCGCTACGAAGAAGTGCAAGAGTTGTTCAACCGCGGGCAGTGACGCCGCGCGCTCAGCGGCGGCTGCCGAGCAGGCGGGCCGGCAACAGCACCACGGCGCGCAATAATTCAAACACCCCGTCGACCGCTATCCCCAGCAAGCGGAACGGCAACAACAGCAGCCACGCCAGCGGATACAGCAGCAAGGCCAGCAGCGCCAGCGGCCAGCACAGGAACAGCACGATCAACCAGATTAACAGTGTCAGCATAAGTGTGAGTCAAGCCATTAATTGATGTAAAAGATTGCTCAGCATGACGATGGCAATACTGATAATGACGATGCCATCCATATTTTCTGCGAGTTTCATGATGCTTCCTTTCATGGTTACGCTGAAGCACTGTAGTCAGGCTGGGCGCGGGTCTCCAGCAGGAAGCGATGAATTGCGATTTTGGCGTCACAGAATGCCGTAAGCGGCGACGGCCGGACCGCTAGCGCTAGGTTTAATGCTTGCCATTGCTGGTCAGCACATCCAGCAAGGCGGCGGTTTCGGCATCGGGCGTACCGTCGAATTTCTCCGGCCGGTAACGGGCCTGGAAGGCGATCAGCACATTGCGGGTCGCCTCGTCCAGGATGCCCGTTTGCGGTACGGCATAGCCATGTTGCGCCAGCTTTTGCTGGAACCAGCCGGCATCCGGCAAGGCCAGTTCGAGCACCGCCTGGCGCGCGGCCACCTGTTGCGCATCGGGCCAGGGGATCAGGCCGGCGTCGGCCAGCTGCTTCCAGGGAAACAGCGGTCCCGGATCGGATTTGCGCTGCGGCGCGATTTCGGCGTGGCCCAGTATGTATTCGGGGCGGATTTGATGCCTGGCCACGATGTCTTTGGCGAGTGCGATCACACGCGCTATCTGTGCCTGCGGAAACGGGAAATACACGCGGCCTTCCGGCGTGTCCTTGAAGCCGGGATTGACGATTTCTATCCCTATCGAACTCGGGTTCAGGCGGCTATTGCCTTTCCAGTCGCTGAGGCCGGCATGGTAAGCCATGCGGTTTTCATCGACCAGCTGATACACGCTGGGCGGCTGGTTGTCGCCGACCAGATAATGGGCGCTCACGCCTTGCTGGCTCAGCACCTTCAGCGACAAGGGCAGATCGAGCGCGGTGTAATGCAGGATCAGGAATTGCACGCGGCTTTCCTGGCTGACGGCGGTGATGCTGGTGTCGATTTTTGCCGTACTGGCGCAGCCGCCGAGCAAGAGGGCGAACAGACTGAGTAAGAAAAGTTTTTTCATATACGGGAAGTTAAGGAAGTACGGATTTATTCCGATTTCGTCATCCCCGCGAAAGCGGGGATCCACCTAAGTATTTGATTTACATGGGTTCCCGCTTTCGCGGGAATGACGCCTTTTGATTTAATCTGTGTTTCCTTAATTGTTTGGCGGCCAGCCTGGCCGCGGCTAAATGCGCCTGGCAAGTGCTGAGTTGCAGGCTGAGCCCGGCCGGCAGACAGCTGCGCAGGGTCTCGCTTATCACAGGATGCAATTCTGGCACACGTCCGCTCAGGGTCAGCGGTTTTTTTCCGTAACGCGTGCACAGCGCCATGCCCAGCCTGGCCAGTTCTTGTCCGGCCCTGTGCAGGATATCGAGGGCGATTGCATCGCTGTCGGCGGCGGCGGCCACCGCCAGCGCCAGCCGGCCGATCTCGCCGCGGCTGCGCTGATAAATGAATTGCCGTGTAGCGTCCCAGTCGCTGCAGTCCATCTGCGCAAACAGCTTCCTGGCCATAGGCGAGTGACGCCAGCTGCCCGGTTGCTCGTCTTCCTGGCGCCAGATATGGCGCAAGGCTTCGCGCGCGATCCAGAAGCCGCCGCCGCCATCGTCCAGCAAATAGCCGCGCCCGCCGGCGCGCTGGAATTGCCCTTGCTGGTCGATATAGGCGGCGATAGAGCCGGTGCCGGCGTAGATCAGGTAACCGCTACCCGGTTCGAAGATATCGAGATAAGCGATTTCCAGGTCGTTCTTGACGCAGACCGACGCGGCCGGCAAGGCGAAGCTGTGCGCCAGCAACTGCGGCAGCGCCTGCGCTTCGCCGCCGTAGCCGGTGATGCCGGCGTGGATGGCGCCGACCCGGCCATGCGGGGCGACGCTGTGCGCCAGTTCCGCAAATATCCGCGCTATCGCATCCAGCCCGGCCGCATGGCCGGCTTGCAGCGCGCTCAGGCCAGTTAGCTCGCCGCTGGCGGCAATCTGCCCGTCCGGCGTCGCCAGCGCCCAGCGCGTCTGGGTGCCGCCGGCATCGAGTCCCAGGGCCAGCGGCGGCTGGCTGGTCTTTACTGAAGTTGAGGGAAAATGCATGCTGAATTCGTTAAGTGTGGCAAGAAAATAATGGCCGCCCGGGGCTGCCGGCCTGGTTCGATTATTCTAGATTCCTCAGTTGGACAGGTTCGAGTGTGCACTTTTTCGGCTTTCTGGCAAGGCGCGACGACGACGCAACCTCGATGTTGCTAGGAGGAGCAACGCAGCCAGGGAGCCGGAAAAGTGTGCAATCGAGCCTGTAGCGCTCTCACTCAAATGGTGAGCGACTTGAATGCCGTTATTTTTAAACATATCAATCACTTATCGAAGCTGACCAGCGGTCAACTGAGGAATCTAGGATTATCATAGGGCGCTGCAATTATCCGACAATCTCAAACCATGCAAAGCGCCCAGATGAGCACAGCAGCACCCGATACCGCAACAATAGCGCAGGCCGGCAGCCGGCTCTGGCGCTGGATACCGACATTGTATTTCAGCCAGGGCATCCCGTATGTGGTGGTGATGACGCTGTCGGTCATCATGTACAAAAACATGGGCATCTCGAATGCCGATATCGCGCTGTACACCAGCTGGCTGTACCTGCCTTTCGTGCTCAAGCCGCTGTGGTCGCCGCTGGTGGACATGTTCAAGACCAAGCGTTACTGGATAGCCGCCATGCAATTGCTGATCGGCGCGCTGTTTGCGCTGGTGGCGCTGACCCTGCCGATGTCCGGCTTTTTCCGGCTGAGCCTGGCGGTGTTCTGGCTGCTGGCGTTCAGCGCGGCCACGCATGACATCAGCGCCGACGGCTTTTACATGCTGGCGCTGAGCCAGCACCAGCAAGCGGCCTACGTCGGCGTGCGCAGCATGTTTTTCCGGCTGGCGATGCTGGCCGGGCAGGGCGCGCTGGTGTATCTGGCCGGCACGCTGAAAGACTGGAGCGGCAATACCGCGCTGGCCTGGAGCCTGGTGTTTGGTTTGCTGGCGGCCATGTTTCTCGCTCTGTCGCTGTATCACAAGCTGGTCTTGCCGCGCCCGAGCGCCGATCATGGCGATCCTGAGAATGCGGCCGTGCTGACTTCCTTCTTCCACATCTTCGGCGAGTTTTTGAAGAAGAAAAACATAGGCCTGACGCTGGGTTTCCTGCTGTTTTACCGCTTCGGCGAAGCGCAATTGCTGAAGATGGCGGCGCCTTTCCTGCTCGATGCGCCCGACCAGGGCGGGCTGGGGCTGAGCACCCAGGCGGTCGGCATCGTGTACGGCAGCATAGGCATGCTGGCCCTGACCGGCGGCGGCTTGCTGGGCGGCTGGCTGATCGCGCGCCACGGCCTGAAGAGCTGCCTGTGGTGGATGGCGCTGGCCATCAATCTGCCGCACCTGGTGTATGTGTATCTGGCCTTCGTGCTGCCGCAGAATATCTGGCTGATAGGGGCGGCGGTGGCGATAGAACAGTTCGGCTACGGCTTCGGCTTCACCGCCTACATCCTTTACATGATTATGGTGGCCGACGGCGAGCACAAGACCGCGCATTACGCGATCTGCACCGGCTTCATGGCGCTCAGCATGATGTTGCCCGGCATGTTCAGCGGCGCGCTGCAAGCCTGGCTAGGTTACGCGCATTTCTTTGTGTGGATCTGCATCTCCGCCGTGCCGACCGTTATCGTGACGGCGCTGATCAAGGTCGATCCGGGCTTCGGCCGCAAGTGAAGATGCAAGGGAGTACGGATTTAACCGAATTTCGTCATCCCCGCTTTTCGCATTGTTATCCGAAATATTTTTGTTGATAAAAAATGTGAAGCGACCCCTCTCCCGCGCGCGGGAGAGGGGTAGGGGTGAGGGCTGTCCGCTCACGAAAATAGTGGACTTAGTTCGGGAAATCAAACGCACGAGGCTTCAGTCACCGCACGCGTCGTCGAACATCCCTCATCCCCGACCCTCATCCCCGACCCTTCTCCCGCGTGCGGGAGAAGGGAGTTGTTAGCACTTATTATTCCGGGCAGCAGTGCGCTTGCACGGGAATGACGTCGATAGATTGATTCTGCGTTTCCTGGCTCAGCCGGCCGCCAGATAGGCTTGCGTGGTGCTCAGCAGCCAGGCGCGGAATGCGGCCAGCGGGCCCTGGCTCAGATTTTCCTGCGGATACACCAGGTAATACGCGGCCGACACCGGCAGGCTCAGTTGCAGCGGCAGGCACAGCGCGCCCGATTCCAGTTCGGCCCTGACCATGTAGCGCGGCACCAGGGCCAGGCCCAGTCCGGCCACGGCCGCGCCTATCAGCATGGTGAATAACTCATAGCGCGCGCCTTTCACGGCTGACACATCGTTGCGGCAATCGTGCAGCTCGAACCAGCGGCGCCAGTCGTCCAGCCGGCTGTTCAGATGCAGCAGCGGCAGGCTGACTACATCCTGTAGCGTCAGCGCCGCGCCGGTATGGCGCGCCAGCAGGGCCGGGCTGCAGACCGGCACCGCATCGTCTTCCGGGATCAGGAAATCGCCGGCCGTGCCCGGCCACGGCGCCTGGCCGGAATAGATGGCGGCCTGGAACAGCGATTCCGAAAACAGGAAAGCCCCGGTGCGCGTGCTGAGATTGACCGTGATATCGGGCCGCAGGCGCTGGAATTCGGCCAGGCGCGGGATCAGCCATTGGGTGGCGAAGGTCGGCACCACCGCCAGTTCCAGCACGCCGGCGCCTTCCTGCTGTCCCATCAATTCCAGCGTGTCGCGCTCTATGCGATCGAGGTGGCCGCGTATGCGCTGCGCATATTCGCGTCCGGCCGGGGTCAGCAAGACGCGCTGCTTGACGCGCGCAAACAGGGCCAGGCCCAGCCAGTCTTCCAGCGCCGCGATCTGGCGGCACACCGCGCTCTGGGTCAGCGCCAGCTCGTCGGCGGCGCGCGTGAAACTTTGCTGACGGGCCGCCGCCTCGAAGATCAGCAAGGCGTTCAGGCTGGGGATTTTTCTGCGCATAGTTCCAAATACTCACTAAGTTCTGAATTTTTATCGTTTGTAGTGCAAGCCGGCTTGCCTCAGAATTGACCTGTATCAAGCATTTTCCGCTTTGCCCCACCAATTATTGTCTATTGAATATACAAATGAATACCAATCTCCTGACACTCCTGAGCAAACAGCTGGGCCGGACGGCGGCCTCCGAATTAGTGAGTTTAATGCATATGTCGTCAAAATTCAGGATATGGGAAGAGGGCCGGGTGGCGCGCGCCGAACTGGCGCAGGCGCTCAATATGCTGCTGTTCGCCGGCGTGCTGCAGCGCGTGCCTAGCGGCAAGGCGTACACCGAGGACGTGGTGGCGGCCGGCGGCAAGGTCATGCTCGATCACGGCGCGCTACGCACGGTGCGCTGGTTCGGCAGCGGCGATCTGCCGCCGGGCGAAGCGGCCGTCACGCGCATCCTGAAGCCGCTCGGCTATCAGCTGAACGGCGTGTATCCGCTGGACCGCCTGAACATGACCGGCCGCTCGTATGCGCATCTGGACGACGCCGAAAACATTTCCCAGTTCTTCGTCAGCGAATTGCATCCCGAGCGTTTCAGCCCAGCCTTCCAGCAAGCGGTGGCGCGCGTGCTGGGCTCTTCCAGCGACCCGCTGAGCCCGGCCGCGTTTTCCTTGCTGAACGAGCTAGAGCGCGACGGCAGCCTGAGCCTGGAACAGGCGCATCAATTGCTGCCGGTCTTGGTGGCTTGCTTCGCACGTCAGCACCAGATTCCGGCGCTGGCCGACTATGAAATCCTGCTGGCCGAGTCGGCCGAGATGGCCTGGATCGCGACCGAAGGCAATGTCTTCAACCACGCCACCGACCGCGTGCCTGACGTGGTGGCCACCGCCGCACGGCAACAGCAGCTCGGACGAGCTATCAAGGAAAAAGTGGAAATCTCCGGCTCGGGCCGGGTGCGCCAGACCGCGTTCAGGGCCGACCGCGTGCAACGCGAATTGCGCGCCGCCGACGGCAGCCTGGTGGTGCGCACGGTGCCCGGTTCGTTTTACGAATTCATCAGCCGCGACCGCCTGCCGCAGCCGGCCGGGGCCGAGGCCGGACTCGATCTCGGCTTCGATGCCGGCAACGCCCAGGGCATCTTCAAGATGACCGCCCATGCGTAAGTCTGATAAGACTGACTTGCCGGCGCGCTTGAGCGCCATCCTGGGGCCGCTCGGTTATCTGAGCGCGCCGGACGATTGCGCGCGCTATGTGCGCGGCGCGCGTTACGGCGAGGGGCAGACCCTGGCCGTGCTGCGCCCGGACAGCCATGAACAGCTGCAGCAAGTGGTGGCCTGGTGCGCCGCGCACGGCCAGGCGCTGGTGCTGCAAGGCGCGAATACCGGCCTGGTGGCGGCCAGCACGCCGGACGCCAGCGGGCGCTATCTGGTGCTGAGCCTGGAGCGCCTGCGCCGGCATATCGTGGTCGATCCTGTCAATCGTTCGGTCGAGGTGGATGCCGGCGTCACGCTGCAAGACTTGAACGCGGCGCTCGAGCCGCACGGCTTGTTCTTCCCTATCGACCTCGGCGCCAATCCCAGCATAGGCGGCATGATCGCCGCGAATACCGGCGGCGCGCGCCTGATCAAGTACGGCGACGTGCGGCAAAACCTGCTCGGCTTGCGCGCCGTGCTGATGGAGCCGGCCGGCGCGGTGCTGGACCTGATGACGGCGCTGCGCAAAAACAATACCGGCCCCGATCTCAAGCAAATCCTGGTCGGCAGCAGCGGCGCCTATGGCGTCATCACGCGCGCCGTCTTGCAAGTGCACTGCATCCCGCGCCAGAGCGCAACCGCGCTGGTGGTGCCGCGCGATCAGGCCGCCGTGCTGCAGCTGTTGCAAGTGCTGGAGCGCGATTGCGGCGAATTCCTGAGCGCCTTCGAAGGCATCTCCGGCGCCGCGCTGCAAGCCGTGCTGCAACATATTCCCGCCATCGCCAATCCGTTTGCAGCGGAAGGCCTGCCCGACTATTGCGTCTTGCTGGAGCTCGACAGCAGCGCCGCGCGCGAGCGCAGCGGCCTCGATCTGGAACAGTTGCTGACGCGCACGCTGGAAGACTTGTTCGGCGAGGTGATCGACAACGCCGTGCTCGGGCGCGGCCAGGACCTGTGGCGCATCCGCCATGCGATCAGCGAAGCGCTGCGCCATCAGGGCAAGCTGATCGCCTTCGATATTTCCATGCCGCGCTCGGCCCTGGTGGAATTCCGTAGCGAAGCGCTGACCCTGATGGCGGCGCGCTACCCGTGGCTACGGGTGATGGATTTCGGCCATTGGGCCGACGGCGGCTGTCATTTCAACCTGGTCTGGCCGCACAGCGCAGAGCCGCCGTATCAGGCCGGACTGGCCGAAGAAATCCGCACCGCGCTCTACGATCTGGTGGTGTTGCGACATCGAGGCAGCTTCAGCGCCGAACACGGCATAGGCCCGTATAACCTGGCCTATTACCAGCGCTATACTGCGCCGTCTTCACGCCGCCTGGCCGGCCGCCTGCAAAATCTGCTCGATCCGCAGCGCCTGCTGGGGTTGACCTGGTTCGGGGAAGCGTAGCGCAAGGCAGTTGGACGCACGAAAAAACCATGGATACTTTGCAAGGATTTAGCATGCGCCGCAATGTGAGGATATTTAATTGCGTTGAATATTCCCTCCCACTTTAAGGGGGAGGGTTAGGGGTGCAGCAGGGGTTTCAGGCGACATGTCGCCTGCCTGCGTAACGGCACTGGCTTGCAAGCCAGTGCGCGCACTGCAAGTGGGGGTAAAAACGTCGATCAATTGAATCTGTATTTTCGACCGTTCGACCCCCATCCCAACCTTCCCCCTGCCTGGGGGAAGGAGCTAAAAGCAAGCCCTGCAAGAGTCCGCAAGTATTTGCGCGCAATGAACCGGCCGCAGGCATGGTGCACACTGGGTAATTCTTATACACTGGCGGACGCCTCATATCGTCACACTTGTCGTCACACTTATCGCCACACTATTCCCGGATGTTTATGTTCCTGCGCTTCCTCGTACTTTGCTGCGCCCTGTTCTGCCTGCCGCCCGCGCCGGCCGCCGCCCCGCAAAAAATCTTGCGGGTCTTGCTGACCAGCCAGGAAGCCGCGCTCGATCCCGGCCTGGCGACCGACCTGCCTTCGGTCAGCATCGATGAAAATATCTTCGATCCCATGCTGCGCTACGATTACCTGGCGCGTCCGGTCAAGCTGCAGCCGAACACCGTGCAAGAGTTGCCGCAAGTCTCGGCCGACGGCAAGACTTATCTGCTGCGCATCCAGCCCGGCATCTTTTTCACGCCCGACCCGGCTTTCCAGGGCCAGCCGCGCGAGCTGGTCGCCGCCGACTACGCCTACAGCATACGGCGCCTGTACGACCCGGCGCTGAAATCGCCGTGGCTGTTTATGTTCGAGGGCAAGCTGGTCGGCGATGAAAAATTCAGGACTAAGAATGGCGCGGCGAAATTCGATATCGACGCCGCGCTGCCCGGTTTGCAGGTGCTCGATAAATACACCCTGAAAATCACGCTGAAGCAGCCCGACAGCAATTTCCTGTTCATCCTGGCCACCCCGGCCACGGCGGCCGTGGCGCGCGAAGTGGTGCAAGCCTACCCCGGCCAGGCCGGCAACCATCCGGTCGGCACCGGGCCCTTCATGCTCGGGGCTTGGCAGCGCAATTTCAAGATACAGCTGTTGGCCAATCCCGCTTATCGCCAGGTGATCTTCAATTCGGCGCCCGGCAAGGACGCCGGCGACAGTCAGATCGCACTGGCCTTGCAGGGCAAGCGCCTGCCGCTGCTCGACAGCATAGAAATCAAGATCGTCGAAGAGCCGCAGGCGCGCGTGCTCGGTTTCCTCGACCAGGAATTCGACCTGCTGGAGCAAGTGCCGCCGTCCTTGTCGGACATGGTGCTACAGGCCGGCCAGCTGAAACCCGAGCTGAGCCAACGCGGCGTCAAGCTGGCCTTGTTTTCGCCGCTGCAGACTTATTACATGTGGATGAATATGGAAGACCCCGTGCTGGGCGGCTACACGCCGGCCAAGATCGCGCTGCGGCGCGCGATCGCGCTCAGCTACGACAGCCGGGAAGATATACAGCTGATGGAAAAAGGCCTGGCGATCGCCGCCCAGAGCCCCTTGCCGCCGAATGTGCTCGGCTACGACGCCGCTTACCGCAGCCCAGTGGCGCACGACCTGGCGCTGGCCAACGCCTTGCTCGATCATTTCGGCTATCTGCGCGGGGCCGACGGCTACCGCAGCTTGCCGGACGGCGCGCCCTTGCTGCTCACCATGCACAGCCTGGCCTCGAACGTCGGGCGCCTGCGCGATGAAGTCTGGAAAAAAAATCTGGATGCGATAGGCGTGCGCATCGCCTTCAAGACCGACAAACAATCCGAGATACTGAAGGCGGCCAGACTCGGCAAGGTGCAGATGGCGGAAGCCAACTGGATCGCCGATTTCCCCGACGGCGAAAATTTTTACCAATTGCTGTACGGCCCCAATAGCGGCCGCGCCAATTACGCCCACTTCAATCTGCCGGCCTACAACGCCTGGTACGAACAGGCGCGCAGCCTGGCCGACGGCCCGCAAAGACTGGCGCTGTACCGGAAGATGGCCGATACCTTGCACGCTTACAACCCCTGGGTGCCGCGCATCCATCCGCTGTCGGCCGACCTGCTACAGCCCTGGCTGAAAAACTTCAAGCGCCATCCTGTCGATTTCACCAACTGGCGTTACCTCGATCTGGCGCCGGGCGCCAGGAAATAGGCCGGCTGGCCAATGCCGGACAGTGGAACCGTCAACGCAAAGCCGTCGTCCCAGCGTGCTTTTGGCTGGGACCCGGCGACGTTTGCAACGCACCGCTAACGCCGCCGGCTTCCGGTTCAAGCACCTTCCCGAATGACGAATCGGTCAGGGCAAGTTATAACTCGTCCGCGCACTCTCAATCCCGGTGCGGCCTATGGCCGACACCAGCACTTGCACCGGTTTGCCGTACTGGCTGTCGTCGGACAAATCAATGCTGCTGCCGGACGCCGCTTGCGTCGTGAACACCCAGCCCTGGGCGTAGCGCTTCCAGACCGCCAGCAGACGCACGCCGTCTTCCAGCCTGAGCTTCAGCGTCTTTGGATCGCCGCCAGGCGCAAGGCAAGGCGCGGCCGGGGCGGTTTTTCCCAGCCAGGGGCTGGCCGGCGCCAGCGCTGCACCCGCGTATTTTTCCGCGCCGAGGCGGTTGCGGATATTCTTGCGGTTTTGCGCCAGCGCCGCCATGCTGAAATGCAGGTGGCCCGTGCCACCACTCTCGCCGCTTTCGCGTGTGGCGTCCACCTGGTTCAGGATTTCTTCCGGCTGCCAGGATTTCTCGCTATGGTCGATGCGGCTGGTGTACAGCCCTGGCCAGACATGCCGCCCCTGCGTATTTTGCGCCCGCCAGTAATCGCGCAAGACGCGAAACGCTTGCGGCGCCTGCTCTAGCGGCCAGTACAGTTGCGGCGCCAGATAATCGAGCCAGCCATTCGCCAGCCATAGCTCGACATCGGCGTACAGCTTGTCGTACTGGCTGAAGCCCGTGATGCCGGGCGGCAGCCGGTCCGGGCGGCCGATGCCGAACGGGCTGATGCCGAACTTGACCCAGCTTTTTTCCTGATGCACGCGCTGGTAAATCGCCTGCACCAGGCGGTTCACATTGTCGCGCCGCCAGTCGGCCCGGGCGAGCGCGCCGCCGCTTTGCAGATAGGCGATCCAGCTCGCATCGTCGGGGAAATCGAGTTCGGTTCCGCCGCCGTTCTTGATCGGGTAGGGGTAAAAATAATCGTCGATATGGATGCCGTCCACGTCGTAGCGCCGCAGCACATCGGCGATCACGGCCAGCGTCTGCTGCATCGCGGCCGGCTCGCCGGGGTCCATCCACAGCAAGTCGCCGTATTGCCTGACCACGCCCGGCGCGGTCTTGCTGATGTGATTCGCCGCCGGCGCGCTCTTGCCATTACCATTCCTGGCGCGATACGGGTTGAACCAGGCGTGCAATTCCAGCCCGCGCGCATGCGCCTGCTCTATCCAGAATTGCAGCGGATCGTACAACGGCGCCGGCGGCTTGCCCTGTTCGCCCGTCAGATATTCGGACCACGGCTCGATGTCGGAAGGATAAATCGCATCGGCGCTCGGACGCACCTGCAACACGATCGCGTTCAGCTTCAGTTGCGCGGCGTTATCCAGGATAGCCAGCGCCTCCGCCTTTTGCTTGTCGCTGCTGAGGTCGCGCCGGCTCGGCCAGTCGATGTTCGCCACCGTGGAAACCCAGGCCGCGCGGAACTCGCGCGGGGCGGGCGGCGCTTCAACGCCGACCGGCGCGGCGCTTACCGGCGCTGCCTGCGCGACCGGCGCCGGCTGGCTCGCTGGCCCGGCCGGCGGCGTGCCGCAAGCCTGCAGCAGCACCAGCCAGCCCAGCACAGACCAGCGCGCCAGTCTGCGCCGCAAGGAAGAATTGGAAAACAGGGAACACGAAAACATCTGGAAAGCTGCCGGAATGCGGAAAGATCTGAGATGCTACTGCATTCGACCCCGTCTAGCCAGCATCTCAAGACGGCGCTGGCGCGGTGGAGCAAGCCCAGAACGGGCGCGATGCCGTGCCGGCGGCAATGCCGTCAAGGCAAACGGCCAGCTAACAGCTAAGCCTGGCCGTTTGCTATTCAAGCGCTAGCGCCGTTGGCGCGCCGTCAGCGCTTACAGGCTACCGAGATAGCTTTGCAGCGCTTTGATATTCGTGTCGTAGGCGCTGGGGCTGCCCAGTTCCACGCTGCCGCTGCGCACATAGTAGGCGAAAGGCACGCTGCGGGTGTCGAAGAAAGGCAGGAAAGCGTCCGGCTGCAAGGTGCTGCCGTTGAGCCCTATCGCCCAGTTCTTGGACTTACAGACATTCAATTCGGCGATCGTGCAGTTGACTACGGTCGTTTCCGAGGCGCGGATATTGCTGATGTACTGCACCAGCGTGTTGATGTTGCATTGATAGGCTTCAGGTCCGCCTACGCTCACGCCCTGGGCCCGCACATAATAGGCGAAAGGCAGGTTGCGCTCGGTAAAAAAAGCCAGGAAACTGTCGGGCGCCAGGGTGTCGCCATTGAGGCCGATCGCCCAGTTCTTGCCCTGATAATCTTTCAGTTGGGTGATCGTGTTGTTGCAGGCATGGATTTCGTTTTTTGCTGGCAAGGCTACAAGTGTTGCACTCATCTTACTCTCCTGATAGTCGTTGATAGTCGTTGATAGTCGTTGATAGTCGTTGTTGCAGCATTACTCTGGCACGAGTAATTCCTTCCGGCTCGCGTCCGGGCGCGGGCGGCGCAAGCCTAAAACCGGAAAAGAGCATCGCGGTCTTGCTGTATTGTAAATATGCAAACGGCGTAGTTCAACCAGCATAGTAAAGAATCAATGGAATGCAAATGCTCAATGCGCGATTTTCTTTTTCCCGCCAGCGCGCCGCTCGCCGCCTGACCCGTCGCAGCGAGGGCGCTCTCCCTGTGCCGTCGCACATACTCCCCATTAAATTAAACAAAATCGCCCTGGCGTCAGCGTGGAATAAGGGCTTTAAAAAATACTAGCGGGGAGTATCTATTTAGTCCAAAACACGGTTTCTGGCGCGACCCGCGCGGAAAAGCGCAGACCTGGCGGCGCCGGCCGGCAAATTGATTGCGAGTTCGGCGCCATGCGCTAATATCAGAAATGCCACCCGACACTTGTTGCGCGGCGGCTGCCCGCGGGCGGCGCCGAAGCGGCCGTCTTGCAAATTCACGGCACCGGTCCCTGGGGCATACACTACAACAATCCGGCCGACGATCCGGGAAAGAAATAGCTGGCTGGCCTTACCCCCGGCCGGGCTTCGATCATCCCCACCAAACTGGAGGCTATATGTACGAGAGTTACCTGAAAGTGCTCGCCAAGATCTGCGCCGACGTCTTCCAAACCATGACCAACACCGAGGTATTGGGCACCGGGGTCAAGAAAGATCAGCGCGCCGACGCTTTTTACCCGGTCGCCTTCAACATCAAATACGAGCATCTCGACAAAAAGGTCGGCGGACATTTCACCCTCGGTTTCACGGAAACCGAGATGGCGGTGGCGGTCGCCTCTACGCTGGCCGAAAACCTCGGCTTGCCGCAGCCGGACACGCTGGACATGATGGCGATGGACATGCTCAACGAATTCCTGAACACGGTGGTCGGGCGCGCCATCGCGGAATGGGACCGACTCGGTTTCAAGGCGCGTTTCTTCCCGCCCACCTCTTGCCTGAACTCGCCTTTGCGCCCGCCCACCGAGATCGAATCGGATGCCTACGTCATCTTGCTCAAGCTCAAGGTCCATTACATCGTTTTCCGCGTGGCCTTCATAGACGAAGCCAAGACCCAGCTGCGCGGCAAGAAAGTGCTGGTGGTGGACGATTCGGCCGTGATACGACAGGTGGTGGCCCATCATCTCAAGGCGGCCGGTTTCGTGGTGGAGCAAGCCAAGGACGGGCGCGAGGCGGTCGACAAGCACAAGGCCTGGAACCCCGATGTGACCGTGATGGATCAGGTCATGCCCGAGCTGAACGGCCTGGACGCCATCGTGGAAATCCGCCAGGTGCACCCGAGCGCCCGCTTCATCATGCTGACTTCCACCGCGCGCACCGACGAAGTGGTGACCGCGCAAACGCTGGGCGTCGCGGAATACCTGTTGAAACCCTTGCAGCTGACCGAATTGATGGCCGCCGTGGCCAAGGCGCTGACGGCGCCCTGAGCGGCGTGCGTGCGCAGTCTTGCGCCGGGATCTGAACTAAGTCGCTCCGCACGCATCCAATCAGCCCTTACCGCCAACCGGAGAACCGTATGCTAGAACTCAGACCGACTTGCGAGAACTGCAATAAGACTTTGCCGCCGAGCTCGCTGGAAGCGCGCATCTGCAGCTACGAGTGCACGTTTTGCGCGGATTGCGTCGACGGCATCCTGGAAAACGTCTGCCCCAACTGCGGCGGCGGCTTCGTCCCGCGGCCGGTCCGGCCGTTCCGGAATCTGAAAGGCGATAATTTCCTCGGCCGGCACCCGGCCAGCGGCAAGCTGCGCTACCAGCCGGTGGATGCCGCAGCGCATGCCCGCTTCGCCGCTGCCATCAAGGCCACGCCGCCGCACCAGCGCTAGCGGTCTGCTTAGTTGGCGACTAAGCCGGCGCTCAGGCCGGCCCAGCGCCGCCGGAATCGCAGCCGGAATCGCAGCCGGTTTTTCTTGCTTATTGCTTTCACTACCAAGGGGAATGGAATTGAGTCGGATACTGTACAGCGGCACCAAAAATGCATCGAGCTGGGCAATGCGCGCCTGGCTGGCTTTGCGCGAACAAGAAATCCCCTTCGAGGAATATGTGGTCGATATCCGGCGCCCGCAGCGCCTTGAAAACCTGGCCCGTATCGCAGAATTCTCCGCGCCGGCTGCGGTGCCGGTGCTGGTCGACGAGGGCGTGGTGATCTTCGATTCCCTGGCCATCATGGAATACGCGAGCGAGCTTGGGCCGCACGCGCTGCTGCCGGCAGACATCCGACTGCGCGCGCATACCCGCTCGCTGCTGGCCTGGGTGCATTCCGGCCTGTCCGGCCTGTGCAGCAGCATTTCATTCGAAAGTTCGTTCTACCCGGAACCGGGCGTTCTAACGGAAGCGGAAGCCAAGGAGGCGAAGCGGATTTTTGCGGTATGGGAGCAAGAGCTCGCCAATAGCGGCGGCCCCTATCTGGCCGGCGAACTGTCGCTCGCCGATCTTGCCTTCGTCCCGGTCGTGCGCCGGCTACTCTCGCGCCAGCCCGATCTGGCATCGTGGCCACTGACCATGGCCTGGAGCGCGCGTCTGATGGCGCGCCCCTCCGTGGTCGAGTGGATGCAAGTTGCAGAGGCCTTACCGCCTGTGATCTCGGATGAATAAAGCGAACAGCGTCATCCGCATCTGAAATGATCATAAAACCTGACGTAACTATTCGGCCTGCCCCCCTGAGTCAGGCTACTAGTTTCGCTGCCGCCAAAACCACGCCGCCGCATGAGCGCTAAGCCATGCGGCAGACGCTTAACCCTACGCTTGGATTTTCTATGCGAAAAATTGCCGCTACGTTTTTTTTGACGGCGTGCGCTTTCAGTGCGCGCGCCGATTTTATCGACTTTTATAACGGGGTCAGCCTGGGCGCGGCCATGCCGAAAAGCGACATGGTTTTTCTGGGGCCGGCTCCCGCACTGGACGGCAAATTGCAGCTGATCGATTTTTGGGCTACATGGTGCGAACCGTGCCGAGACTCTATTCCCAAGCTCAATGCCTTGCACCGGGCGTACTCCGGCAAAGGACTGGTCATCATAGGCGTGACCAAGGAAGGGCGAGAACCGCTCGCGCCCTTCCTGCAGAAAAATCCTGTGAAATATGCGCTAGCCCTGGATGGTGAAAAGAAGTTGTACACGGCGCTGGGCATCCGCGGCTTGCCCTATGCCATTTTCGTCAATCGCGCCGGCACCATAGTCTGGCGCGGCCAACCGGCGGCCATCAGCGAACAGCTGGTCGAATCCTTGCTGGCGAAGGACGGGGGTTAGGCGCCGCGCCCCCACAGATGAACGTGAACATCCGATGACTACCATAGACGAATTGCTGGCGCTGGATTTGCTGACCCTGCGCCAGCACACGCTGGCCGCCGGCGCGAATTTCGATCCGGCATCCCAGCGCGCAATGCTGGCGGCTTCGCTGGCGGTGTCGCAACTGTGCGCAGTGCGGCGCGCCGGTGCGCTGGTGGCCTACGCCATGCTGCGTCCGCACACGCCGCACACGCCGGCTTGCTGGTTGGTGCTCGCCTTCAACCTCCACCCGCAACACCGCTCGGCGGCTGTGCTGGCCGAACTGTTGGCCCAGGTCGGCACGGTGTTGACGCAGCACGGCGCGCAGGAAGTGCGCAGCCACGTGTACCAGACCAACGCCCTGTCGCTGGCCTTCCATCGCCGCCTCGGGTTTAGCGTGACGCGCGAAAATGAGAAGGCGGTCGAATTTACCGCGACCGTCGGCGCATTGCTGGCGCATCCCGTGCTGAGGCGCAGTGTGCACCGGTAAATCGTGTGGCGGCAGCGTCAAAAAATTAATCAAACAAAATAAGCAAAGCATGAACCTGATACTCACCCTCAAATTATTATTAGTCCCCGCCCTGATCGCCGGCGTCACCCTGGCCGGACGGCGCTGGGGGCCGGCGGTGGCGGGCTGGCTCTCGGCGTTTCCGGTGGTGTCGGCGCCGATACTGTTTTTCATCGCGCTCGATCAGGGCGCGGCCTTCGCGGCGAACGCGGCGGTCGGCACGCTGTCGGCGGTGTTGGCGATCCTGGCCTTCGGCCTCAGCTATGCCTGGGCCGCCACCCGCTACGGCTGGGGCCTCAGCCTGCTGGCCGGCTTTGCCACCTATCTGGCGGCGGTGACCGCTCTCAGCCTGTGGCGCCCGGGCTTGTGGCCGGCGGCGTGCGCGGTACTGGCCGCGCTGCTGCTGGCGCCGCGCCTGTTCCCCGTTGCGGCGACGTCCACGCCGCCAGCCTCGGCCAAGTCCAAGGACATCCACTGGCGCATGACGGCCGGCGCCATCCTGGTGCTGCTGGTCACGCACTTCTCGGCGCGCCTCGGCCCGCAACTGAGCGGCGTGTTCGCCATGTTCCCCGTGATGTCGTCGGTGCTGGTGGTATTTTCCCATCGTCACGCCGGCGCAGGGTTTGCCATCAACATGCTGCGCGGCATGGTGCTGGGCTACTACGCGTTCGCCGTCTTTTGCCTGAGCCTGGCGCTGGTACTGCCGGCGCTGGGCCTAGGTGGTGCGTTCCTTACGACGCTGGCCGGTGCGGTGTTGGCGCAGGCGGGGTCGCGGGTGGTTCTGCAGCGTGGCCGGCCACAGGCATTGGTGCGGGGATAAGCCGGAACAGCGCTGCTAAAAAGGACGGAATCAGGCGCGGATTAGTATAGTTAAGCGGAAAACTGCGCCGGCCATTGCCGGCCGGCACAGAGGCGCCAGCCGCATGCGGCGGCACAAGCACCGCATTGCGGCAGAGGAAGGAACGTTGCCGTCACCGGGCGCGCCCAGCGCCGCAGCGGCTGGACCGCCGGCCACTAAGTTTTATTAGCGAAATCGCTGGCATGGACTAATATCAAAAAAACCAACCCAGCTTTGCACCGAGGACCAGCCCGCGGGCTGCACCTGGTGCTTGCCGGCAGTTCCGGGTCCGCGCCGGCTTCAGTGTTTTCTGGTGACCCGATAGCGTCACTTTCCAAGGAGAACAAGATGCGTCACGCAAAAAGTATGGCCGCCGCAATCGCACTCGCCACCGGCGCACTCCTC
>JACPWS010000021.1 GCA_016196925.1 Burkholderiales bacterium
CAACTGGAATCCGGTCACCATCGTGCATTTAAACCCCGAAAAAGGATCCACACCGAACAAGAACATGGAGGAAGATCGGCGCGCACTAAAAAAAGCGGCCTGAACTACGAAATTAGGCGACAACTAGCTTGAAAAATTCCGCGAATTGCCATAATGGAAAATATAGCATAGGCCAGGTCGTTAATTGCTCAAATAATAAATTCAGTTGAGCCTTAACGAAAAAGTGTGAAGGTTGTTAGTTGGTCGTTTGACGTTGTTGCTGTGACGAAAGCAAAATCTTAAACTGAATGAAAATGTCTCGATTTCAAGTCAGCGGGTTAAATTTTGCAAATGCAATATATGATTCCAAAGATGTAACTGGTTGAAGACTTTCAGGGGAGAAAAAGCTGGAATTTCCGTTATTTCGACTTTGCACGTCTTATTCCAACTTCCCACACAACACTCCCTAACCCCCCCCAACTTGCCGCTATAATGCCGCTGCCACACAGCGGGCATTTTTTCTCCATCTCCTTGATTTTTCGCAAATTTTTACGCAAATAAGTCCATGAACACTCTCATCTGGTTCGTCATCCTGTATTGGGTCATTTCGGTCGGCATCGGTCTGTATGCGGCGCGCTTTGTGAATAACTCTAAGGATTACGCGGTGGCGGGGCGGTCTTTGCCTATGTATGTGGTGACGGCGACGGTGTTTGCGACCTGGTTCGGGTCGGAGACGGTGTTGGGGATTTCTTCTACCTTCGTCAAGGAGGGGTTGCGCGGGGTGGTGGCCGATCCGTTTGGGTCTTCGTTGTGCCTGATTTTTGTCGGGCTGTTTTTTGCGCGGCCGCTGTACCGCATGAACTTGCTGACGATAGGCGATTACTACCGCAACAAGTTCGGCCGCACGGCCGAGGTGCTGGTCACGCTGTGTATCGTGGTGTCTTACCTGGGCTGGGTGGCGGCGCAGATCAAGGCGCTCGGGCTGGTATTTAACGTGTTGTCGGGCGGCGCGATTTCCATGGAGATCGGCATGATGATAGGCGCGGCCAGCGTGCTGATTTATACCCTGATGGGCGGCATGTGGTCGGTGGCGATCACCGATTTTTTGCAGATGATTATCATCGTGATCGGCATGCTGTATATAGGCTGGGAAGTGTCGGGCATGGTGGGCGGGGCCGGGACCGTGATCGCGCATGCGGCGAATGCCGGCAAGCTGGAATTCTGGCCGGCGCCGACCGCGAAAGAGGCGCTGTGGTTCTTTGCGGCCTGGATCACCATGATGCTCGGTTCTATCCCGCAGCAAGACGTGTTCCAGCGCGTGGCTTCGTCCAAGAATGAAAAAATCGCCGGCAGCGCTTCGGTGCTGGGCGGCGTGCTGTATTTCTGTTTTGCCTTTATCCCCATGTTTTTGGCGTATTCGGCCACGCTGATCGATCCGGCCATGGTGGAGCGCCTGATCGACAAAGATTCGCAATTGATCCTGCCTACCCTGATCATGACCAAGGTGCCGATGCTGGCGCAGGTGATGTTCTTCGGCGCCTTGCTGTCGGCCATCAAGAGCTGCGCCAGCGCGACCCTGCTGGCGCCTTCGGTGACTTTCTCGGAAAACATCCTGAAGGCGCTGCTGCCCAAGCAAAGCGACAAGCAATTCCTGTTCATGATGCGGGTGGTCGTTTTGATCTTTACCGCCATCGTGACGGCGTTTGCGATGAATACCGGCTCCAGCATTTACAAGATGGTGGAAAACGCCTACAAGGTGACGCTGGTGGCGGCCTTCGTGCCGCTGGCGTTTGGCCTGTACTGGAAGCGCGCCACCAGCCAGGGCGCGCTGGCGTCTATTATCCTCGGTCTGGTCTCGTGGATCGCGCTGGAATACGGCGCGCCGGAAGGGCTGTGGCCGCCGCAACTGGTGGGCGTGCTGCTCAGCATGACGGGCATGCTAGGCGGGTCTTTGCTGCCGCAGTTTACCCGCGTGCCGCAGCGGGTGTGAGGCAATCCGCAAATTCCGGCCAAAAACCTTTATAATTCAGGGTTTTATCAGTTTTTTTGGGGCGACAGATGCCGATTTACGCTTACCGCTGCGAAGAGTGCGGTTTTGCCAAGGACGTTTTGCAGAAAATTTCCGATGCGCCACTCAGCGATTGTCCGACTTGCGGCAAATCCACGTTCAAGAAACAAGTGACGGCTGCGGGTTTCCAGTTGAAGGGCTCGGGCTGGTATGCGACCGATTTTCGCGGCGGCGCCAGTGCGTGTCCGGCGGCTCCGGCAGAAACGGCGGCGCCCGCCTGCGCTGCCTGCCCGTCCGCCGAGGCGGCCTGAGTCCGCTTTTTTTCATATCCTCTAAAAATAAGCGGGCACCATGCGCAAATATTTCATCACCGGCTTGCTGATCCTGGTTCCCCTGGCGATTACGCTGTGGGTGCTGCATGCGGTCATCAGCACCATGGATCAGTCGCTGTTGCTGCTGCCGGCGCGCTGGCAGCCGGAAGCGCTGTTCGGTTTCAGGATACTGGGGCTGGGCACCATCATGACCTTGCTGATCGTTTTTGTAACCGGTTTGCTGACGCAAAACTATGTAGGCAATTATGTGCTGGATGCGTGGGAAGCGCTGCTCAAGCGCATTCCTATCGTGAATTCGATTTATTCCAGCGTCAAGCAAGTGTCCGACACGCTGTTTTCTTCGAACGGCCATGCATTCCGCAAGGCTGTGCTGGTCGAATATCCGCGCGAAGGTTGCTGGGCTATCGCGTTCCTGACCGGGGTGCCGGGCGGCGACGTGGTCAATCATTTGCCGGGCGATTTCATCAGCATCTATGTGCCGACCACGCCGAATCCGACTTCAGGGTTTTTTTTGATGCTGCCGAAAGACCAGGCTATAGAGCTGGATATGAGCGTCGATGCGGCATTGAAGTACATCGTTTCCATGGGGGTGGTGGCTCCCGACCAGCTGCCCACCAAATAATTCAGTCGCGCCGTTCGCGGCATGATCCAAGCATTTTAATTTTGAATACAGACAGGTAAGAAATTATGTCCATGCGTACCCATTACTGTGGCCTCACTACTGAGGAATTACTCGGTCAAACCGTCAGCCTGTGCGGCTGGGTGCACCGTCGCCGCGATCACGGCGGCGTGATCTTCATCGATCTGCGCGACCGCGAAGGCTTGGTGCAGATCGTCTGCGATCCGGATCGCGCCGAAGTGTTTGCGGCGGCCGAACATGTGCGCAACGAATACTGCCTGCGCATCACCGGCCTGGTGCGCGCGCGCCCTGAAGGCACCACCAACGCCAACCTGAAATCGGGCAAGATCGAAGTCTTGTGCCAGAACCTGGAAGTGCTGAACGCCTCCGTCACGCCGCCGTTCCAGCTCGACGACGACAACCTGTCCGAAACCACCCGCCTGACCCACCGCGTGCTGGACTTGCGCCGTCCGCAAATGCAAAACAACCTGCGCCTGCGCTACAAGGTCGCGATGGAAGTGCGCAAGTTCCTGGACGCCAACGGCTTCATCGACATCGAAACCCCGATGCTGACCAAGTCCACCCCGGAAGGCGCGCGCGATTACCTGGTGCCTTCGCGCGTCAACGCCGGCGAATTCTTCGCCTTGCCGCAATCGCCGCAGCTGTTCAAGCAATTGCTGATGGTGGCCAACTTCGACCGCTATTACCAGATCACCAAGTGCTTCCGCGACGAAGACTTGCGCGCCGATCGCCAGCCTGAATTCACCCAGATCGACTGCGAAACTTCGTTCATGAACGAGCAGGAAATCCGCGACATGTTCGAAGGCATGATACGCCTGGTATTCAAGAACACGCTCGACATCGACCTGCCGAATCCTTTCCCTGTGATGGATTTTGCCGAAGCCATGGGCCTGTACGGTTCCGACAAGCCGGACATGCGCGTCAAGCTGCAATTCACCGACCTGACCGAGGTCATGAAAGACGTCGATTTCAAAGTGTTCGCCGGCGCCGCGAACATGGCGAACGGCCGCGTGGTCGGTTTGCGCGTACCGGGCGGCGCGAACATGCCGCGTTCCGAGATCGACGCTTACACCCAGTTCGTCGCGATCTACGGCGCCAAGGGCCTGGCTTACATCAAGGTCAACGACAAGGCGCAAGGCCGCGACGGTCTGCAATCGCCTATCGTCAAGAACCTGCATGACGCCGCTTTGGCGCAAGTGCTGGAACTGACCGGCGCGCAAGATGGCGACCTGATTTTCTTCGGCGCCGACAAAGCGAAAGTCGTCAACGACGCGATCGGCGCCTTGCGCGTGAAGATCGGCCACAGCGAGTTCGGCAAGGCCAACGGCTTGTTCGAAGACGCCTGGAAGCCGCTGTGGGTGATCGACTTCCCTATGTTTGAACACGATGAAGAAAACGACCGCTGGGCCGCGACCCACCATCCGTTCACCGCGCCGAAAGACGGCCACGAAGACTTCATGGAAACCGATCCGGGCAAGTGCATCGCCAAGGCTTACGACATGGTCTTGAACGGCTGGGAACTGGGCGGCGGCTCGGTGCGTATCCATCGCGCCGACGTGCAGAGCAAGGTATTCCGCGCCCTGAAGATCAGCGACGACGACGCGCAACTGAAGTTCGGCTTCTTGCTGGACGCGCTGCAATACGGCGCGCCTCCGCACGGCGGCCTGGCTTTCGGCCTGGACCGCATCGTCACCATGATGACCGGCGCCGAATCGATCCGCGACGTGATCGCCTTCCCTAAGACCCAGCGCGCCCAGTGCCTGCTGACACAGGCGCCATCGGCGGTGGATGAGAAGCAACTGAAGGAATTGCATATCCGCCTGCGTGCAGCGGAGCCTGTCATCAAGGGCTAAGCGCTTCGCTAGTAGTTAGTAAAACGCAGATTAAATCAAAAAAGCGTCATTCCCGCGAAAGCGGGAATCCATGTAAATCAAACATTTCGGTGGATCCCCGCTTTCGCGGGGATGACGAAATCCGGATAAATCCGCGCCTTTTTTTCTCCCACCGCCGCTCAGCGCATCCGGCTCAGGCATACGCCCTGGCGTCGAGTATCTGCCCGTTCATTGCTCCTTCCACGCTGGACAGATAAGCCTTGGCGGTGTCCGCGGCGGACAGGGTGTTGCCGGTGTCCATGCCCATGATGGCGGCGGTCTCGGTGACGAACACCGGGCTGACCGTGTTGATGCGCAAGCCGCGCGGCAATTCCAGCGCGGCGGCGCGGGTAAAGCCTTCCAGTCCGGCGTTGACCATGCTGATCACGGCGCTGCCTGTCATCGGGTGCTGCGCCAGCACGCCGCTGGTGAGCGTCACCGAGCCGTGATCGTGCAGAAAGTCTTGACCCAGGCGCAACAAGTTGATCTGACCCATCAATTTATTGCGCAATCCAAGCTGGAAATCGGCGTCGTGCAGGCTGGCCAGGTGGCCGAAATTGGCCAGACCGGCAGTGCAGACGATCGCATCCAGCTGGCCTGCCGCTGCCAGCACCGTCTTGATCGAGGCCGGGTCGGACAAGTCTATTCTGTACTGGCCGCTATGATGGCTGGCGCCCAACACCTGATGGCCGTGCGTCATCAGTAATTGCTGTACGGCGGCGCCTATGGTGCCGGTATTGCCGACGAGTAAAATTTTCATGATCGGTTTACTCCTGGGTGGGTGAGCGCCCGCTGACGCGTTTTGGCTCAGGGGCGCGCATGGCTGATACTCCTGACTCAGTGTAGTCAAGCCATTTATGAAAGAGAAGACGAGATGCAGAACGGCGCCGCTTGTTCTTTCTGAGGCGCGACAGGGGCGGGCCAGGCGGCGAAAATCTGGGATAATCCTCGCTTCGTCTGCGCAACATTGCTACCCATCCATGAATTTTCACGCCGCACTGCTACTCTTGGTCACCCTGGTCTGGGGCACGACTTTTCCGGTTTTAAAAAATGCCGCCCTGCATTTGTCGGGGCTGGAAGTCTCGGCCTTGCGCTTTCTGGTGGCGGCCGTCTGCATGGCGCCGTTTGCCTTCCGATGCAGCCGCGCCGCCTGGCGCGACGGCGCCTTGCTGGGCGCGGTGGCGTTGATTTCCTATGTCAGCCAGGCTTACGGCTTGCAATTTATTTCCTCGAATCGCAGCGCCTTCCTGACCAGCCTGAACGTCTTGCTGGTGCCCTTGCTCGCCTGGCTGCTGGGCGGCAAGCTGTCTTTGCAATTGCTGCTGGCGGCCGGGCTGGCCTGCGCCGGCATAGGCTTCATGTCGTGGGAGGGCGGCGCTAGCTGGAGCGGCGATAGCGCCACCCTGGTCTGCGCCCTGAGCTATGCGGCTTACGTGCTGATGCTGGCGCGCATGGTGCAGCGGCACACGGCGCGCACGCTGGCGGCGACCCAGATCGTCATGATGGCGCTGTTCGGCACGGTACTGCTGGCGCTGGAAGGCGGCGCGCAATTGGCGAGCTTGCCGGCCCGCTTGCAGCCGGCGCTGCCCGCCATCCTGTACCTGGGCGTGATCGCCACCGCCGCCATGCTGTTTTTGCAGGCGATAGGCCAGCAGCGCATCAGCGCGGCCAAGGCGGCGCTGATCTTCGCGCTGGAACCGGCCTTCGCCGCGCTGTTTGCCTGGATCTGGCTGGGCGAGCTGCTGAGCCAGCGCGCGGCCATGGGCGGGGCGCTGGTGGTGCTGGCGGTCGTGTTGTCTGAGTGGAAGTTTGCTTCGGCGACGCGCTTGAGCAGTGCCGAGTAAAGCGAAAACAGTTGTCCACGAAAGGCGCGAAAAGCACGAAAAAAAGCTTGAAAATCTATCCAACACTGCGAACATGGCGAAGTGAAAAGTCCCCTCCCCTTCAAGGGGAGGGCTAGGGTGGGGATGGGTTTCCGTCGCACAGGAAACCCATCCCCCACCCGACCTCCCCCTTGAAAGGGGAGGAGAAAAGCGCGGTAGTGGCCGTGTTTAGTTGATTTTTCTTTTCATGCTTTTCGTGTTTTTCGTGGACAATGCTTTTAACCCCAACACGCATTGAATAATTCTAAGCATGTCCTACAAAATCCCCGTATCGGTCCTGGTCGTGATCTACACTCCCGAATTGGATGTGCTGCTGCTCGAGCGCGCCGACAAGCCAGGCTTCTGGCAATCGGTGACCGGTTCCAAAGACAGTCCGGATGAGGCTTTGCGCACGACGGCGATGCGTGAAGTGCAGGAAGAAACCGGGCTGGACGCGGCGCGCTATGCGCTGAGCGACTGGAAGCTGGAAAATATCTACGAAATTTACCCGGTGTGGCGCCATCGCTATGCGCCGGGTGTGACGCAAAATACCGAGCATGTATTCGGCCTATGCCTGCCGCACAGGCTTGACGTACAGCTGGCGCCGCGCGAACATCTGCAATATCAGTGGTTGCCGTGGCGCGAAGCTGCCGACCGCTGTTTCTCGTCTTCCAACGCCGAAGCCATTTTGTTGTTGCCGTCTATCTCCTGAGGGAGTGCAATCATGAAACTGCGTATCGCTACCTACAACATCCACAAGGGCGTCAGCGCTTTCGGACGCAAGGCGCGCATACACGGTATCAAGGATGCGATCAGTTTGCTGGACGCCGACCTGGTGTTCCTGCAAGAAGTGCAGGGCCAGCACGATTACCATGCCGAAATCCACACGCGCTGGCCGGACGTCGGTCAGCATGAATTCCTGGCCGGTGAATCGCATGAAGTGGCATATGGCATGAATGCGGTGTACGAGCACGGCCATCACGGCAACGCCTTGCTGAGCCGCTTCCCGATCGCCTCTTTCGCCAATCACGACGTGTCCGATCACGCTTACGAACAGCGCGGGATTTTGCACGCGGTGGTGAGAGTCGACGGCAGCGACATCCATTGTTTCGTGATCCACCTCGGCTTGTTTGCCGCCAGCCGGCGGCGCCAGGTGCAGGCGCTGATCCACACGATACAGGGCACGTTGCCGCCGGATGCGCCGTTGCTGATCGCCGGCGACTTCAACGACTGGAGCCAGCGCCTGAGCCAGACCCTGTACCGCGAGCTGGGCGTGCAGGAAGCCTTCGATGCGGACGGCCGCCATGCGTCGCAGGAATTCGCCCCCTGGCGCAGCTTGTTTTCGGCGGGGCGGCATGCGCGCACCTTTCCGGCCGGTTTTCCGTGGCTGTGCCTGGACCGTGTGTATGTACGCGGCTTTCGCGTACTCGAGGCGCAAGTGATGAGCGGCGCACCGTGGACCGCCTTGTCCGACCACGTGCCCATCGTGGCGGCGCTGGAAACCCTGCCGTCCCGGGCTTGACGCATGAGCAAGCTGCATTTCGTCAGCGGCAATCAGGTGCGCCTGCTGCATTGCGGCGCCGACTATTTCCCGACGCTGCTGGCCGAAATCGTGCAAGCCCGCCACGAAATTTATCTGGAAACCTATATCTTCGCCGACGACGCCACGGCCGAGCGGGTGCGCCTGGCGCTGAGCGCGGCGGCCGCGCGCGGCGTGGCGGTGCGGGTGATCGTTGACTGGGTAGGCAGCGGCGACCGTTATTCCGCCCTCCTGATGCAGCGGTTCGCCGCGGCCGGAGTCGCCTGCCGCTGCTTTAATCCCTGGTTCAAGCGCGGTCTGGCGCGCACCCACCGCAAGATCTGCGTGATCGATCAGCGCGTGGCCCTGGTCGGCGGCCTGAATATCAACGACGACATGCTGTCCGACGACGACGAAGCGCGGCCGTTGGCTTTTCCGCGCTGGGATTTCGCGGTGCGCCTGGCCGGCCCGCTGGTCGCCCATGTGCATCTGGAAGTGCAGGCGCAATGGCGCAAACTGGGCAAGCTAGGTTTGCGCCGCCGTTTTGAGTTGTTGCGCAATCTGCGCGCCGAAGCGCGCGCCGAGCGCGCCCGGCTGACTGCGGCCGCCTTCGTGGTGCGCGACAACTTGCGCAACCGCGCCACCATACAAAAAGCGTATCTGCAGGCGCTCGGCCTGGCGCGCACGCGCGCTATCCTGGCCAATCCGTATTTCGCGCCCGGTCGCAAATTGCGCAGCGCTTTGATCTCGGCCGCCGGGCGCGGGGTGGAAGTGATCTTGCTGATAGGCGTGGGGCAATTCCCGTTGCAGGATGCGGTCGCGCATTCGTTTTACCCGAAGTTGCTGAAGCACGGCGTGCGCATCGTCGAATACCGCAAGACCCAGCTGCACGCGAAGGTGGCGGCGATCGACCACCACTGGGCCACGGTAGGTTCCAGCAATTTCGACGGCCTCAGCCTGTTCGTCAACCACGAGGCGAACGTGGTGATACGCGAGCGCGAATTCGTCGACGCCCTGAGCAGCCACTTGCTGCGCGGCGTCGCCGACGGTATGGAAATCGTGGCGGCCGATTACGACAACCAAGCCTGGTACCGGCGCGCCTGGTATGGCGCCGCCTACCTGATCTACCGCGGCCTGATGCGCATCGTGACGCTGGGCGGCTATACCTGAAACTCGCCCCGTTTTCGGTAATGCCGTTCAGTTAAGCCGTATTCTTCGCTTCGTCATTCCGGCGAAGGCCGGAATCTAGTGACGTAATGGCCAAAAGACGCTGGATCCCTGCCTGCGCAGGGATGACGACTTTGAGTTTACGGCTTAACTGAGCGGTATTACCCCGTTTGCAGGCTTTTTTTTCATGAAAATACTCCCCCCTAGTATTTATGGGGGGCCTTTGTTTTCGCGGACGACAGGGCGATTTTTATAAAAAAAAGGGGGAGTATCTTGTTTCCACGGCCGATTCCCGGGCTGCCGCCGCGTCGCGGGCGCGCCATGCATGTGCGCCGCGACAAATACCTTGTAATTGCCTGTGCCCTGCAATACATTGCAGAAAATAGAATGAACGTATTAAAAATTCACCTACTACGACGAAAACGACGAGAGCGATGAGCGACAGCATCCGTATCGACAAATGGCTGTGGGCCGCCAGATTTTTCAAGACCCGCAACCTGGCCAGCGCCGCCGTGGAACTCGGGCGCGTGTTGCAAAACGCGCAGCGCGTCAAGCCGGCGCGCAGCGTCAAGCTGGGCGATCTGATCGCGATCCAGCAAGAGCAGCAAGCGTGGCAAGTCAGGGTCTTGCGCATCCTGGATGTGCGCGGCCCGGCCAGTGTGGCGCAGACCATGTATGAAGAGACCGCCGACAGCGCCGCCCAACGCGCTCAGGCGGCAGAACAGCGGAAATATTTCCGCGAACCGGGCGCGACGCTGCGCGGCCGTCCGACCAAGCGCGATCGCCGCCAGATCGACTCTACCCGCGACTGAGGCCGGCGCCACGAGGAAAATAAATAGATACTCTCCTCTAAAGGCGGAAACGGGTTTGACTTTTAATGCGTCGTGCTTAATAGTACGAGCGTTCGATTAATTCATTTGTTTGCATCTACCCGGTGTAAACAAAGAGCATTTCAACACAAACAATGTAATATGAATATGACATCGAAATTCATGCGTAAAGGGGAATTGACCCGCGCCGCCATCCTGGATGTCGCGCTGGACGCCGCCAGCCGCGACGGCATAGAAGGCCTGACCATAGGCTTGCTGGCCGACAAAATGAACATGAGCAAGTCCGGCGTGTTCGCCCATTTCGGTTCGCGTGAAGATTTGCAGATAGAGGTGCTGAAGCTGTATCACCATCACTTCGAGCAAGAGGTGTTCTATCCGAGCATGAAAGAAGAGCGCGGCTTGCCGCGTCTGCAGTCGATGTTTGCATTGTGGGTCAAGCGCGTCACGGTAGAAATCGCGTCCGGCTGTATCTATATCAGCGGCGCGGCCGAATACGATGACCGCCCCGGCCCTATCCGTGACGAGTTGGTCGGCATGGTGCACGCCTGGCAAGGCGCCTTGCACCGCGCGGCGATCCAGGCGATCGAGCTCGGGCATTTGCGCGCCGATGTCGATCCCGACCAGATCGTGTATGAAATGTACGGCCTGATACTGGCACTGCATCACGATGCGCGTTTCCTGCGCAAACCGGGCAGCGTCGACCGGGCCGAGGCAGGCTTTGAACGAATGATTGAATGTTACGCGCCGGTGCCTGAAGCTGTCTGAAACACCGGCGTCGCTGTTAGCTTTTCCTTATCCTCATCTACCGTTTTACCATTTGCCGTCAGGAGAAAAACATGGGTCAATATATCGCTCCCTTGCGTGATATGCAGTTTGTGTTGCATGAGCTGTTGAAAGTCGAAGATGAATTGAAAGCTTTGCCTAAGCATGCCGAAGTCGATGCCGACATCATCAACCAGATTCTGGAAGAAGGCGGCAAATTCACGTCCGAAGTCTTGTTCCCGCTGAACCATAGCGGCGACCGCGAAGGCTGCCACCACGACAAGGCCGAGCACACCGTCACCACCCCGAAAGGCTTCAAGGAAGCCTACAACCAGTACGTGCAAGCCGGCTGGCCGGCATTGTCTTGCGACCCGGAATACGGCGGCCAGGGTTTGCCGCTGGTGCTGAACAATTCGTTCTACGAGATGATGAACTCGGCCAACCAGGCCTGGACCATGTATCCCGGCCTGTCGCACGGCGCCTACGAATGCATCCACGAGCACGGCACGCAAGAGCAGAAAGACGTCTATCTGCCTAAGCTGATTTCCGGCGACTGGACCGGCACCATGTGCCTGACCGAGCCGCATTGCGGCACCGACCTCGGCCTGCTGCGCTCGAAAGCCGAGCCGCAGGAAGACGGTTCCTACAAGATCAGCGGCGCCAAGATTTTCATCTCGGCCGGCGAACACGACATGTCGAACAACATCGTGCATCTGGTGCTGGCGCGCCTGCCGGGCGCACCGGAAGGCTCGAAAGGCATCTCGCTGTTCATCGTGCCTAAGTTCTTGCCGAACGCCGACGGTACGCTGGGCGCGCGCAACCCGATTTTCTGCGGCGCGATCGAAGAAAAGATGGGCATCCACGGCAATTCGACTTGCCAGATGAACCTGGACGGCGCCACCGGCTGGCTGATCGGCGGCCCGAACAAGGGTCTGAATGCGATGTTCGTGTTCATGAACGCGGCCCGCCTCGGCGTCGGCATGCAAGGCCTGGGCTTGACCGAAGTCGCCTACCAGAATGCGCTGGTGTACGCCAAAGACCGCATCCAGATGCGCAGCTTGTCCGGCATCAAGGCCGCCGACAAGCCGGCCGACCCTATCATCGTGCACGCCGACGTGCGCCGCATGCTGCTGACCGCCAAGGCTTACGCCGAAGGCGCGCGCGCTTTCTGCTCTTACGTCGCGCTGCAACTGGACAAGGAACTGAACCACCCGGACGAAGAAGTGCGCAAGGATTGCGCCGATGAAGTCGCGCTGCTGACCCCGGTCATCAAGGCCTTCATCACCGACAATGCCTGGACGTCGACTTCCGAATGCCTGCAAGTGTACGGCGGCCACGGCTTCATCGCCGAATGGGGCATGGAGCAATACGTGCGCGACGCCCGCATCAACATGATTTACGAAGGCACCAACACCGTGCAATCGCTCGATTTGCTCGGCCGTAAAATCCTGATGGACAACGGCGCCAAGCTGCGCAAATTCGGCGCGAAAGTGCAGAAGTTCGTGGAAGAAAACGGCACCGATGAAGCGATGGCGGAATTCGTCACGCCGCTGGCCGAGCTGGGCGACAAAGTCACCAAGCTGACCATGGAAATCGGCATGAAGGCTTTCCAGAATCCGGACGAAGTCGGCGCCGCCGCCGTGCCTTATCTGCGCGTAGTCGGCCACCTGGTGTACAGCTACTTCTTCGCGCAAATGGCGAAGATCGCGCTGGCCAAGCAGGATTCCGGCGACAACTTCTACAAATCCAAGCTGGCGACCGTGCGCTTCTACTTCGCCCGCCTGTATCCGGAAACCGCGATGCTGATCCGCCAGGCCCGTTCCGGCGCTGCCAATCTGCTGTCGCTGGAAGCGGATTTGTTTTAAGCCGTTCACTCCTCCCCCTTCAAGGGGGAGGTTGGGTGGGGGATGGGTTTCTGCTAAGTAGCTCTTTGTCAAATGAAACCCATCCCCACCCTAACCCTCCCCTTGAAAGGGAGGGAACCTTCAAGTTAATCGCAGTTCACATGAGGTTAAAAATGACCAATTTCATCGTTAAAAAAGTCGCCGTGCTCGGCGCCGGCGTGATGGGTGCGCAGATTGCTGCCCACTGCATCAATGCCAAAGTTCCTGTCGTACTGTTCGACCTGCCGGCCAAGGAAGGCCCTAAGAACGGCATCGTCTTGCGCGCCATCGAAAACCTGAAGAAACTCAATCCTGCGCCGCTAGGCAACAAGGATGACGCCGCCCTGATAGCAGTCGCGAACTACGAAGACAACCTGGACCTATTGGCCGGTTGCGACCTGATCATCGAAGCGATCGCCGAACGCATGGACTGGAAGCACGACCTGTACCAGAAAGTCGCTTCCCATATCGCTCCTAACGCGATCTTCGCTTCCAACACTTCCGGCCTGTCGATCAACGCCTTGTCCGAAGGTTTCGACGCCGAACTGAAGGCGCGCTTCTGCGGCGTGCACTTCTTCAATCCGCCGCGCTATATGCATCTGGTGGAACTGATCCCGACCGCCGCCACCCGTCCGGAAATCATCGACCAGCTGGAAGGCTTCCTGACCACGACCCTGGGCAAGGGCGTGGTGCGCGCCAAAGACACGCCTAACTTCATCGCCAACCGCGTCGGCATCTTCGGCATGCTGGCCACCATCCATGAAGCCGAAAAATTCGGCCTGAGCGTCGATGTGGTGGACGACCTGACCGGCAAGAAACTCGGCCGCGCGTCTTCCGGCACTTTCCGCACCGCCGACGTGGTCGGTCTGGACACCATGGGCCATGTGATCAAGACCATGCAAGACAGCTTGCAGGACGATCCTTTCGCCGCCGCCTACAAGACGCCGGAAGTGCTGGCCAAGCTGGTCGCCGCCGGTGCGCTCGGCCAGAAATCCGGCGCCGGTTTCTACAAGAAAGTCGGCAAGGATATCCAGCGTCTCGATTTCGCGACGGCGCAATACGTGAGCGGCGGCGCGAAAGCCGATGAAGTCGTGGCGCGCATGCTGAAGGAAAAAGACCCGGTCAAGAAAATGAAGACCCTGCGCGAATCGACCAATGTACAGGCGCAGTTCCTGTGGGCGATTTTCCGCGACGCTTTCCACTACATCGCCGTGCACGGCGCCACCATCGCCGACAATGCGCGCGACATCGATTTCGCGATGCGCTGGGGCTTCGGCTGGAACGTCGGCCCTTTCGAAACCTGGCAAGCGTCCGGCTGGCAAGAAGTCGCGAACTGGGTCAAGGAGGACATTGATGCTGGTAAGGCGCTGTGCAATACGCCGCTGCCGGCCTGGGTATTCGACGGCCGCACAGGCGTGCATACCGCTGAAGGTTCCTGGTCGCCAAGCAGCAACAGCTATGTGCCGCGCTCTAAGCTGGCCGTGTACGAGCGTCAGGCCTTCCGCGCTCCGGTATTGGGTTCCGGTGCTGCCACCGGCGCGACCGCCGGCGCCACCTTCTTTGAAGACGACTCGGTCCGCATCTGGCACCAAGGTACAGCTGACAAGCGCGACGACGTGCTGATCTTGTCGCTGAAGACCAAGATGCACGTGATCGGCCCTGGCGTGATCGAAGGCATGGAAAAAGCGATTGCCGAAGCCGAGAAAAATTACAAGGGTCTGGTGATCTGGAGCGCCGATGCAGCCGAAGGCGGCGCCTTCTCGGCCGGCGCCGATCTGCAGGCGATGCTGCCGCTGTTTATGTCGGGCGGCGTGAAAGCGATCGAGCCTGCCATCAGCCGTCTGCAACAAGCGCATCAGGGTCTGAAATACGCGAACATCCCGGTGGTGGCGGCAGTGTCCGGCCTGGCGCTGGGCGGCGGTTGCGAACTGATGATGCACGCGGCGAAACGCGTGGCGTCTATCGAATCGTATATCGGTCTGGTGGAAGTCGGCGTCGGCCTGATCCCGGCCGGTGGCGGTTTGAAAGAAGCGGCAGTGCGCGCAGCGAAAGACGCCAAGGGCACCGATATCCTGCAATTCCTGAAAAATTACTTCACCAATGCGGCGACGGCTGCCGTTTCCAAGTCGGCGCTGGAAGCCAAGAAGATGGGCTATCTGTCGGAAGACGACGTGATCGTGTTCAACCCTTACGAATTGCTGCACGTGGCCAAGGTGGAAGCGCGCGCCATGTTCGACGCCGGCTATCGCGCACCGCTGAAGGCGCCGGTCAAGGTCGGTGGCCGCTACAGCATGGCGACCATCATGGCGCAACTGGTCAACATGCGTGACGGCGGCTTCATCTCCGCCCACGATTACAAACTCGGTGCGATGATCGCAGAAATCGTGTCCGGCGGCGAAATCGAAAACGGCAGCATCGTGAATGAACAATGGTTGCTGGATCTGGAGCGCAAGGCGTTTATGGAATTGCTGAATCATCCAAAAACCCAGGAGCGCATCATGGGCATGATGCAAACCGGCAAACCTGTACGTAACTAAGGATTGCGCAAACATTTCAAAACATAACCGCGCAGAGAACGCAGAGTAAAAACACGCGATATTCCTCTGCGTACTCTGCGCCTCTGCGGTGAGATTTTTATCTGTTTTTATTTGCGTAAGACCTAACTAATTGAGGTACCCAAAATGACTAAACAACTTCAAGACGCATATATCGTCGCCGCTACCCGCACTCCTATCGGCAGATCCGGCCGCGGCATGTTCCGCAACACCCGCCCTGACGATTTGCTGGCGCGCGTATTGCAATCCGCCCTGGCTGCAGTGCCGAATCTCGATCCTAAACTGATCGAAGACGCGATCGTCGGCTGTTCTTTCCCGGAAGCCGAGCAAGGCAGCAACCTGGCGCGTATGGCCGTGCTGCTGGCCGGTTTGCCTAACACCGTGGGCGGCGTGACCGTCAACCGTTTCTGCGCTTCCGGCATCACGGCCGTGGCGATGGCGGCCGACCGCATCCGCGTCGGCCAGGCCGATGTGATGATCGCGGCCGGCGCCGAATCGATGTCCATGGTGCCGATGATGGGCCACCACCCATCGATGAACATGGGCATCTTCAAGGATGAAAACATAGGCATGGCTTACGGCATGGGCCTGACCGCGGAGAAGGTCGCCCAGCAATGGAAGATCTCGCGCGAAGCGCAAGATGCGTTCGCCCTGCAATCGCACCAGCGCGCGATCGCTGCGCAAAACGCCGGTTACTTCGATGCAGAGACCACTTCGGTCGATATCATCGAGCGCATCCCGAATCTGGCGACCGGCCAGATCGAGCTGAAGACCCGCACAGTGAACCGCGACGAAGGCGCGCGTCCCGACACGACGCTGGAAGGCCTGGCAAAACTGAAGGCGGTATTCGCCGCCAAGGGCAGCGTCACCGCCGGCAACAGCTCGCAGACTTCCGACGGCGCCGGCGCCCTGATCCTGGTCAGCGAAAAAATCCTGAAGCAATTCAACCTGACGCCGTTGGCGCGTTTCGCCTCGTTCGCGGTGCGCGGCGTACCGCCGGAAATCATGGGCATCGGTCCGAAAGAAGCGATCCCTGCGGCTTGCCGCGCCGCCGGCATCACACAAGACCAGATCGACTGGTTCGAGCTGAACGAAGCGTTCGCGGCGCAATCGCTGGCCGTGGTGCAAGACCTCGGGCTCGATCCGGCCAAGGTCAATCCTATGGGCGGCGCGATCGCCCTCGGCCACCCATTGGGCGCGACCGGCGCGATCCGTTCCGCCACCACCATCCACGCCTTGCACCGTAACAATCTGAAGTACGGCATGGTGACCATGTGCGTCGGTACCGGCATGGGGGCAGCCGGCATTTTCGAACGCATGTAATCGGAAGTGTCGATTCAGCTAAGCGCGACGCAATCTTTAACCTGTGATGCTCACCGTACCTGCGTACGGTTGCGCTTCTCGGTTAAACCTTGCGCCGCTCGTTACGCTCACTGCATGCTTAAATGCCGGTTCTGAAAATCGGACTAGAAAAGCAGGACTGCAAAACAAAAAAACCGCATAAGAAGCAGTTCTGTGCGGTTTTTTTAAAAGGGGCGAGGATGGAGACCGTTCACATTACGACCGCGGATCAGACGCGCTTGACCGCGAAAAAATTTACGCCGCTGGGTGAGGTGAAGGCGGTCGTGCTGATGCCCGCCGCGATGGGCGTCAAGCAGAGTTTTTATGCGCCGTTCGCCGAATTCCTGGCCGAGCATGGGATGGCGGTGCTGAGTTTCGATTATCGCGGTATGGGGGAGTCGATTCCCGCCGCTTATCAGAAATCCCTGCGCGGCTTCGACGCAACGATTTTTGACTGGGCCGAGCAGGATTACAATGCGGCGCTGCACGCGGCCAAAGCCTGGCAGCCTGAGGTACCCTTGCTGGTGGTCGGGCATTCGCTAGGCGGGCAATTGCCGGGGCTGGTGCCGGACATTCATCTGATCGACGGCATGCTGACCATAGGCTCAGGCAGCGGCTACTGGCGCGAAAATTCGCCGCAGCTCAGGCGTTTTGTCTGGCTGCTCTGGTATTTTCTGGTGCCCTTGTACACCAGCTTGTGGGGCTATTTCCCCGGCAAGAAAATGCGCAAGGTCGGCGACTTGCCGAAAGGCGTGATTTATCAGTGGTCGAGATGGTGCCGCAGCCCGCATTATTTTGCAGATAAAAAAGGGCGCCTGCTGCCGACCTGGCATCATAAGATACGGATTCCGATACTCGCCCTGAGTTTCACCGACGACGAAATGCTGAGCCGGCGCAGTATCGACCGCCTGCACGATTATTACTGCGCCGCTGAAGTCGAACGCCGTTACATTCACCCCAGGGAAGTCGATGCCGCAAGGATAGGCCACATGGGATTTTTCCGGCCGGAGTTCCGTCACACACTGTGGCAACAAGCCTTACAATGGCTGGCCGCCGCACCATACAAACGCGTCATTTAAAACACAAGAGACTACACACTATGGATATCCTGACCCACAAAGAAAACGGTATTTTGACGATCTCCTTCAATCGTCCTGAAAAGAAAAACGCGATCACGGCCGCCATGTACCAAACCATGGCCGACGCCTTGCGCGAAGCCGAAACCGATAGCGCAGTGCGCGCCATCCTGATCACCGGCAAACCGGAAATTTTCACGGCCGGCAACGACCTGGAAGATTTCATGAAAAACGCCGCGAAATTCACCGACGGCACGGTGCCGTCCGTGTACCAGTTCATGCAAGCCCTGAACGAGTGCGGCAAGCCGGTGATCGCGGCGGTGGCCGGCGCGGCGGTCGGGATCGGCACCACGCTGCTGATGCATTGCGATCTGGTATACCTGGCCGACAACGCGAAACTCTCGATGCCTTTCACCCAACTCGGCCTGTGCCCGGAATTCGCATCCAGCATGATTTTCCAGAACATCGTCGGCTATCAGCGCGCCGCCGAGAAGCTGATGCTGGGCGAAGCCTTTGGCGCCCAGGAAGCGTTGGAGATGGGCTTCGTCAACAAGGTCTTGCCATTGGAAGAAATGCTGCCGTATGCGCAGCAACAGGCGGCCAAGCTGGCCGCCTTGCCGGCCGCCTCTATCCGCGTCACCAAGCGTTTGATGAAAGGCGCGCAGCCGCAAGCGGTGGCGAGCAAGATGATGGAAGAAAACCAGCATTTCGCCGCGATGCTGAATGCGCCGGAAGCGAAGGAAGCTTTCATGGCTTTCTTCCAGAAACGCAAGCCGGACTTCAAGCAATTTAACTGATCGTTCAGCGGCAATTTACACTCGCTGCGCCTGGTGGCGATGCGCAAGCGATGAAATGAAACTGGCCTGGCGGGTCTTGCGACTCGCCAGGCCAGTTTTCTTGTTGCCGGAGTTTATTTGCCGGCTTCCTGCGCCAGCTTGCGCAGGCTTGCCAGGGTGGCGCCCGGCGTGATCAGATTGCCGTCGTAGCGTAATTCGATCAGGGCCGGCAAGTTGTGACTGCGCGTGTGCTCCAGCGCGCGTTGCAGGGCCGGCGCGAATTCGGCGGTGCTGCTCACGGTTTCGCCGGCGGCGCCGTAAGCGCGCGCCAGCGCCGCGAAATCGGGGTTGTGCAACTCGGTGCCGGAAACGCGGGCCGGGAACTCGCGTTCCTGGTGCATGCGGATCGTTCCGTACATGCCGTTGTTGAACACCAGGATGATGACGCCGGCGCCGTATTGCACGGCGGTCGCGAGCTCCTGGCCATTCATCATGTATTCGCCGTCGCCGGCAAAGGTGATCACGGTGCGCTCGGGCTGGGCGATCTTGGCTGCCACGCCGGACGGCACGCTGTAGCCCATGGCGCCGGACGTCGGGGCCAGCTGGGTGCGCAAGCCGCCGTAGCGGAAATAGCGGTGGGCCCAGGTCGCGTAATTGCCGGCGCCGTTGGTGATGATGGTGTCGGCCGGGGTCGCCTGCATGATGTCTTGCACCACTTGCCACAGGTTCAGCGGCGCGTTTTCCCTGGCGAAAATCGCCGGTTCGCTTTGCCAGGCGGCCAGCTCGGTCTTCGCTGTTGAGAGCGCAGCTTGCCAGCTCGATTTGGTTTCCAGGTTGCCGATGCCGTCCAGGGCGGCGGCGATTTCCTTCATGCCGCTGTTGATCATCAGGTCGGCTTGATACACGCGCCCCAGTTCCAACGCATCGCTATGGATGTGCACCAGTTTTTGTTTCGGTATCGGCGCTTGCAGCACGCTGTAACCGCCGGTGGTCATTTCGCCGAGGCGCGGGCCGATCGCCACGATCAGGTCGGCATCCTGGAAGCGTTGCGCCAGCTTGGGGTTGACGCCTATGCCGACGTCGCCGACGTAATTCGGATGGGCATTGTCCATCAAGTCCTGGAAACGGAAAGCGCAAGCCATAGGCAAGTGGTTGCGCGTAGCGAAGTCGGCGATCTGCCGGCAGGCGGCCTGATCCCAGCCGCTGCCGCCCAGCAGCACGAGCGGACGTTGCGCCGCTTCCAGCATGCTGCGCAATTGCGCCAGTTGCTGCGGCGAAGCGCAGGCTTGCACCGGGGTGTAATGGCGGGTGTCGGCCACTTCGGCCACTTGCGCCAGCATGTCTTCCGGCAAAGCCAGCACCACCGGGCCGGGGCGGCCGCTGGTGGCGACCTGGAACGCGTGCGCGATGTATTCCGGCACGCGCTCGGCGCGGTCGATCTGGGCCACCCATTTCGCCATCGGCCCGAACATACGGCGGTAATCGATTTCCTGGAAAGCTTCACGTTCGACGAAATCGTTGCCGACCTGGCCGATGAACAGGATCATGGCGGTCGAGTCCTGGTAAGCGGTATGCACGCCTATCGAGGCGTTGGTGGCGCCCGGACCGCGCGTGACGAAGCAGATGCCCGGTTTGCCGGTCAGCTTGCCGTAGGCGTCCGCCATGAAAGCGGCGCCGCCTTCCTGGCGGTTGATGATGAAGCGGATAGGGCTGTCATGCAGCGCATCGAGTACCGGCAGATAGCTTTCGCCGGGAACGCCGAAAATGGTATCGACACCGTGGACTTGCAAAGCATCCACCACCAACTGACCACCGGAACGGGATTTCAACATGAGAGAACTCGTGAAAAAAGGGAAAAACAGTACGCTACCAGAAAGCCTGCTTAATTTGCATCGCTTCTGTCGCTTATCTGCGGAATTATTGATCTCCGCCTTCATTTCCTGTGCCCGGCCCGGCCGACGGCGCGCTGCGGCCAGCCGCATTCTGCTTAGCCGGTGGCGGAATGCGGTAGAATAGCGCCCGAAGCAGGCCAGACAATCGCTGGTCGCCATGTTTTGCATGGCGGCGGGAGGAAGGTCCGGACTCCATAGAGCAGGGTGACGGCTAACGGCCGTACGTTGAAAGCCAAAGCGCAAGCCGAGGTATAAGGCGAGGAATAGGGCCACAGAGACGAGCGTATTAAGTTACGGTGAAACGCGGTAACCTCCACCCGGAGCAATTTCAAATAGGCACGCGTTGAGGCGGCTCGCGGAGCGTGCGGGTAGAAAGCTTGAGCGGCGGAGCAATCCGTCGCCTAGAGGAATGATTGTCATAGCAGAGGGCAGCAATGCCTGAGCCGTAACAGAATCCGGCCTACCGGCCTGCTTCATTTTTACTTCTTAGACACCGGATACCTTGAGGATCCGCTCATGCTAGCGCTGTGGACAATTCGAAAGTGCCAGAAAGCGGGCGTATTTTCTTGATTTTGTATCCGCCTGGCGTCAATGTCTATGCTCTGTTTCTTCCGTAAAAGTTACCGGTGGTACACTGCTGACTTGGGGTTTTAACGACCTTATCCATTACCAAATCATATTGCAAACGCATGGAGAAAGCTGGCACCAGGGAAGAGCGTGATGTACCCATCGTAGCGTTTGTGCTTTGCGTCAGCCTGATTATCGCTGCAATTATCGGCCAGAGCTGGTGGTCGATCGCCCAGGACAGGGCGCTCACCATGGCTGCGGCGCGGGAGCACAACTACCTAGCGGTGCGTATTCTGGAGGAACACGCCAGTCGGGTCATGCATGATGCCGTGCATGTGATCGGTGCCGCCAGCGAAAATATCCGCAATGAACCCGATCTCCTGTCCAGGGATGAAGCGGCGATCCGTCAGATATTGATCAATCAGTATCAGGACTCACAGTTTTTGTACGCAATTTCGGTACTCGATAGTCAGGGGATACGCAGGGTCTCGACTTTGCAATTTCCTGCGCTCGGGGCGGACGAACATGAGCGGCAACAAATAAAATTTTTGCTCGAACATCCATCCCATACGCAGGTAGTGATAGGGGCGCCGGTCAAATTGCCGCAATCTGAGCAATGGGTGTTGCCGATTTCAAAAAACATCTTCGACCGGCACGGCGGACAGCTGGGGATGATGCAGGTTGATATCAACCTCAATTATTTCCAGGAATTTTACGAGCGCGTCGCCCAAGGCGGTAGCGCGATTATTTCCCTGCACGACAGTGCCGGCAATATGTTTGCCAGGGCGCCGTTCGATGTTCATTATTTGCAACAGAATATGGCGCAGTCGGTGCTGGCTGAGTCTATTCAGGGCAAGTCGCTTGAGGGGACGGTGCAAGATGCGCCCCTGCTGGGCGGCGAAGGAACGCTGCTGTATACCTACAGAAAAATGCCGGATTTCCCGCTGACACTGGTCTATGCAAAAGACGTAGACAGCATCCTGGCCGACTGGAGTAGCCGGGTCAATCAGAAATTATCTTTTGCTGCGATTACGACGGCATTCATCGTGATACTGGCGCTGCTCTTGCTGTGGCAAATTCGCTATTTGCATTTTTCAAAAAAACGGCTGGAAGCGAGCGAGAGCCGTTATCGCTTGTTGTACAAGGGGGCGCAAGACGCCATCTTACTGATCAGCCGCGACTATAAGTATGTGGATTGCAATCCGGCAGCGGTCAAGTTGTTCGGCCTGCAAAGCGAAGATGACATTATCGGCAAGCGCGTCGGCAGCTTTTCCAACGATGCGCAGAATGTGGCGGGCTTGTCCAGCAAGGATAAGGATACGCTGGTTGCCACCCTGGTCGATCAGGCATTCAAGGGAGTGTCGCAACGTTTTGAGTGGGTGACTCAGCGGCATGGCCAGCAGCAATACAATGAAATCACTCTGAATCGGGTTGAGGTCGACGGTGAAATGTTGTTGTTTTGCGTGGAAAGGGATATCAACGCCAGGAAATATACCGAGCATTTGCTGGAGGGGCAGAACCGCCTGTTGCAATTGATAGGCGGCGACGAAGATTTATCTTTTATCCTGGAAGCAATTTGCCAGTTTGTGGAAAAACTTTGCCCACACTGGTATGCCGGCATTCAACTGTTATCCGATGACAGGCGCAGTTTTGCGCAAGCGTTAGGCAACCGTTTCCCTGAGGTGCTGCAAGCGCAGCTGCCCGGCATGACGCTGACCTATGGCAACGGTATCTGGAGTGAAGCGGTGCTGAACGTATTGCCGGCCTGGACCGACGATATTTTGCATGCTTCATCCATGCAATTCGTGAACGCATTGGAAACACTCGCCGGTTTCGCATCTTGCGGCGCCTGGCCCATCATAGGGAAAAACGGTCAGTTGCTGGGCAGCTTCACCCTGTTCTTTTCGAGCCGGGAGCCGCTCAGCGAAGAAGATCTCGGTTTGATAGGCATCACCACCGATATCGCCGGTATCGCGATCGAGGGCCGGCGTTCCGAGAAAAAAATCCTGCAACTTGCCCATTACGATGACTTGACCGGCCTCCCCAATCGCTTCTTGTATAACCAGCATCTGGCGAAATCGCTGGCCCTGGCGGAACGCAATCGCAACCGCCTTGCGGTATTGTTCCTCGATCTCGATCGCTTTAAAAATATCAACGACACCTTCGGACATGACGAGGGGGATAAGGTGTTGCATAATGTTGCGCATCGTTTCCGCCAATGTTTGCGCGAATCCGACATCATCGCCAGGGTGGGGGGCGATGAATTTATCTTATTGATCGACGAATACAGCGATCCGCGCGACCTGGGCGATATCGCCGATAAATTGCTGTTCGAAGCGGCGCAACCGTTCGATATCGCCGGACAGGAGTGTCAGTTGAGCGCCAGCATAGGCATCGCGACTTATCCGGCGGACGGCAAGGATGCGCAGACGCTGCTGAAAAACGCCGATATCGCCATGTATCGCGCTAAAAACAAGGGCAAGGACAATTACCAGTTTTACGCATCGGAAATGAATGTCCATACCGTAGAGCGGCTGGCGTTCGAGGCGCGTTTGCGTAAAGCGCTGGAGCGACGGGAATTTGTCGTGTATTACCAGCCCAAGGTCGATGTCAGTTCGGGGATGATAGTCGGCGCCGAAGCGCTGGTACGCTGGAATCATCCCGAGCGGGGCATACTGTTTCCCGGCGAATTCATTACGCTGGCGGAAGAGGCGGGGCTGATTTCCAGGCTGGGCATGCTGGTACTCGACATCGCTTGTCGCGACATCCTGAGTTTCCGTGCCGTCGATAAGAGCTTCGGCCGGGTCGCGATCAATCTTTCCGGTGTGCAGTTCAACGATATGCATATGCTGGACGAAGTGAAAAGCGTCGTCGATTTCTGGCGCGTTCCGGCGAACTCGATAGAGTTCGAAATCACGGAAAGTATGGTGATGCACAATCGGGAGCAGGCGATTATCTTGATGGATGGCCTGAAGGACGCCGGATTCACGCTGTCTATCGACGATTTCGGTACCGGCTACTCTTCCCTCGCTTACCTGAAGCGTTTCCCGGTCGATAGCGTCAAGGTGGATCGCTCTTTCATCAAGGATATTCCCGACGATCCGAACGATACGGCGATCGTATTGGCCATCGTCGCCATGGCGCATACCCTGGGGCTGAAAGTGATAGCCGAAGGGGTCGACTCCGAGGTCCAGCTCGATACCTTGCGCGACTGCCGCTGCGACGAATACCAGGGGTATTATTTCAGTAAAGCGGTGCCGGACCAGGAATTCGTGCAGTTGCTGCAAAAACAGGCAAACGCCTCCTTGTTTTGATCCCTCGTCTGACGATCCCTGGCAGCTGCCGGCGCGGCTGCTGATCGTGTTATTGAGGGGGAGTCATTGAATTGAGACATTGAGAGAAAGCCAGGCGAAACGCGGAAAGCTAAGCGCGGCGCGGCTTTTGAGGCATTTGCCGGAAATTTTGATTCTGAAACAAAATGGAGATTATTGGTAAATTCCGCGCATATTTTGATACAGGAATGAAAAATACTGATTTGATTATGAGCGGTTTCTAATCAATCTCGGAAAGAAGCATGCAAAAGGGGCGCTGCCAGGATTACCTGGCGGCGCCCTTTTGTTTTGATGAGCGGATTTGCGCGAAATTTGGCACTGGTCGGCAGAACCGTTAAAGAGTGAGATTAAGAGGCGGCAAGTTTAACAGTGTCTTCTAACATTGCTTGGTCTATTTTGCCGCTTGCCTTGAAGGTGCGATAAAGGATAGCGATAGCACTAGCCTTTTTTTGTGGAGAAATCTGTAGAGCTTTTTTAAAGACATTATTCTCTATTTCACTGATGATTTCAGTCAGCATCAACACATCAATAGCGGCAGCATATCGGTCCGCCATTAGACGGAATACGGCACTTTCACGCAACAAGTTGTTAAAAAATATTGCTGGATCAAATCCGATTACTGAGGTATCGAGATCAGCTTTTACGCATGCATCGGTAGTGATTTTCATGAGACAGTCGTTAGAAATTCCAAGAATGCTTTCTAATAACAGAACTGTTCCCATATCGTCATCAGTTCCATGGGGTTTGTTGACCTCATCACCATTCAAGACATAGCTGATATTTATACCAAGAGGCGCGATAGCTGCCAAATATTCAGCATCAGGAATTCGTTTCCCCGATTCGTAGTTTCGCTGCGAACGCACGGTAATGCCTGTTTGTTCCGCTATTTGCGCTTGAGAAAAGCCAATTGACTCTCTTTCTTCGCGAATTCTAAGTCCTATCGTTCCTTTTTCCATGAATTTCCCATTGACTGAGGAACATTTGTTCCATTATGATTTGTTTGTTCCGCTTTTTCCTAGAAGTAGAACATCATCTTAACAGGAGGTTACATGGAACAAAAGCAGCTAAAAACGCGTGAAGAGGTGTTGCGTGATTTTGAAAGCAAAGGCATCAGTATTCGTGGATGGGCAATTGCACACGGTATTCCGCCAGCAGTAGTGCATGGATTACTGAAAAATGGGCGTCAAGGCCGTATAGGTAAGAGCCACAAAGCAGCCGTACTGCTGGGCTTGAAACACGGCGAAATCGTCGAGTAAGGCTATCGCCATGAGAAACGACAGCCAGCCAGCGTTAAATCCAGTTCAGTTCGTCACCGTGTCGGAGGCGGCGGAACTGGAAGGCGTGACAGAGCGCACGATTAAAAACCGTTGCGCCAATAAAGAGCATAAGCAACGCTACTGCGGTGCTGAGGAAGTCATTATTAACGGTGTAGCCACGTGGCGAATCCCTGTCACCAGCATTTCCAACGAAGCGCACTACCAATTTATCAAAAAACAAAAAGACGTGGGCGAAGGTCGGCAATTTCCCAGCGAAATGCCGGGTGAAACTGCCGACCTTTCAGAAAAAAGGTCGGCAATTATTGCGATGCCCGAAATTTCCACTGCCGACCACGCCAAAACCGTTGCCAGCATTGACGATTCCGAATTCAATGATGCAAATGACTGCCGACCAATGGTCGGCAAAAGGTCGGCAATTTCGGGAGTGTTTTTAACGGTTACGCAAGTGTCTGAGTTGGAAGATAAATCACTCAGGACTATCCGTGATCGCTGCAATAACGGTTTTTACAAAGGCGTTAAAAAAGAGTCGCTTAACGGCGGTGAAGGCTGGCTAATCCCCTTAACCAGTCTCTCAAAATCCGCTCAAAAGGCTTACGCCAAGAAATTTACCCAGGAAATCACTGAACGAACCGGCGTTAAACCGGCAGTTCCGGCGGTGCGCACAGATCGCCATGCTGAATACCAGCAAATGCTGGATATCTATGATCGCAAAACAGCCAATTTCAAGCGACGGGCAGAGCAAGCGCTGACAGAGCTACGCGCCTATCACGACTACATGGGCAGCGGCATGAGCATCGGAGAGGCGGCGCAAGCGTTAAAGCAGAGCCACGGCGTATCCCGCTCCACTATCCGGCGTTACCTGGACAAAACCAAGCTTTACCCAGAATTTTGCTGGCTGCCAGCGTTGTGCGATCAGCACAAAGGAGGCCGGGCAAGGGCGGAATTCACGCCGGATGCTTACAGCTACATCCTTGCCGCCAAGATCAAAGCGCCACAAGCGAAACTGCGCGTCATTCTCCGTGAGGCTCAGAAAATTGGTGCGAACTTGGAGTGGGTGATTCCCAATGAGGACACAGTAGCAAAGCGTATCAAGGAAGAGCCGGCACACCTGTTCCTAAGTGAAAAGGAGTTGGAGCGTAGCTATCCCGTTATTGAGCGTGAATTCTCCATGTTGGTGAATGAAATGTGGGAAACCGATGGTCGCAAAGCGGATGTGTGGTGCATATGGCCGGATGGCACAGAAGGCAGGCCGTATGTCATTGCGTATAGGGATGTTCGCAGTCGTTATGTGCTGTCGCTCAGAATTTGCCATGCCCCAGATACGGAAGCTGCTGCCGGAGCGTTCGGGACAGCCTGCAAAAATGCCCAAGCCATCCCGCAACACATGAAAGTAGACAACGGGCGCGAATACGATAACCACGTGCTGACGGCGGGACAGAGCAACCGCTACCGCCGTAATTTCAGGGCAGATGTTGCCGATGGTCTTTGGAAAGAGATGGGCATTACTGCACGTTTTTCCAAGCCAGCCAACGGACGTGATAAGCCAATTGAATCGTTTTGGAACGTTGTTTCTGAAAATGTCGATAGATTGCCGGTTTTTGCCGGTGCGTATTGTGGTCATAACGTCTTAAGCAAACCAGAAGACTTTGACCAGAGAAAAGCCGTCCCTGTCGAGCTGTATGCCAACTTATTGAAGCAAGCGATAGCGGAGTATCACCAAAGGCCACACCGTGGCAAAGGCATGAATTTGCGTACTCCAAATGAGGTGTTTAACGACCCCGCAATCCAGTCTGAAACCCGCAAACCGACTGCATCCGAGTTACGCAAATGCCGCATGGGGAAAACTCAGCTTAGGCTGGACAAAAAAGAAGCCTCTTTCCGTTTCAAGATGAAAGGCTTCGATGCAGAGATGAAATACAGCGCGCCGGAATTATTGGAGCTGCCCACGTCTCAGCGCCATGGCAAGTTTGATGTGTATTACGACTACGGCCAGCCAAATGAACCCGTATCCGTATGGCAAAACGGCGGATTTATTTGTGACGCCATTCCTAAGGGGCGAATTGACTTTATTGAGGCGGGTGCTAAGCAAACGGTAGCGCACATGGAAGGCAAGAATAAATATATCGCCAGCGTTAAACGGCTGAAAAAAGAAATCGCAAAAGCCGGTGCAAGCGCTTTGTCGGCATTCTATTCGGCGCCAACATTGGGCGCGGCCGAAGCTCAAACAGAGTCGTTAATTGCACCGTCGAGCAAACCCAAGGCCGTGTCAGTGCTGGCAAGCCCTATTCAAGCTGATCCTGAGCGCCCAGGCGAAAGCATCAACACAGAAACAGGGGAGCGCTACATAGGGTTTGCGGCGGAACAGGAGCAAGAAAGGCAAGCGCGCTTAAAAGCGGTAGCAGATGAAGCCAAGTACCTGGCGGATTTGAAGAAAAAACAGGAAGAAAAATTAAGGAGTTCTGCTTACTGACAGGGTTGATTTGTGAGTAAGCAAAACAAAAAAACCAATGCAGTCGGTTACAGCCAACTGCGAACTTCAACAAGGAGAGCAGATGTTAAACGATACAAATATCGAAGTAAACAAGGAATTTAACGCTTTAAGTGACGATGAATTAATAAGTAACTATGAGCGAGAGAGTGTCGCACGTAAAGAAAGGAATGCGCAATTTAACCTGCAAGCGGAACAGCATTGGAAAAAGTTGACTGGAAGGCTGGCCGATGAAATTTCACAAGGCTATTCCGTGGCGCGGCTGGCCAATGAAATTGGATATAAGGCGGAAACCATACATTTCTGGTCGAAGGAATACCGCGAGCGGGAATGCGAAGACCGTTGGAGCGATATGGCGCGCGTAGAGGTCGCGATAGAGACCAGGTTTAAGGAGTTGGATAAAGAACGCCTGGCAACGAGAAACAGCACCCCGGCACGCATAGAAACCAGCGTTACCTTAGCTGTGATGAAAGGAATTCAGACCGCGAGGGATGAACAGCAAATCGTGGATATCTGCGCCCCTTCCGGCTGCGGAAAAAGCCAGGGCGTGGCGGAATATCTGGCGCGTGCACGTAAAGAGGAAGGCTTCAGTTGCCCGGTATGGCCGGTGGAGTTAACCGCATTCGCACTATCCGCCAAATCTATATTGGAAACGATTGCCACCGCCTGCGTTAGCCCTAATTTCGAGGTAAGCAATGATTTGCGCGCAGTTCGTGCCATTGAGGAGGCCACGCAGGGTAGGGGCGGCGTGCTGATTATCGAAGAAGCGCAGCACTTGGGCGACTTGAAAAATGTGAATGGCATTCACGTATTTAACGGTTTGCGCCGCTATGTCGATGCTGGTTGTTTCGGAATTGCGCTCATAGGAAACGGCGAGCTGTACGAGGCGTTAAAAAAGGGAAGGGGGTCGGCGCAGTTGTTAAGCCGCATGGCTGCCTTTCGGGAAGTGATACCAGGATGCACGGATGAAGATGTCGACCGCATCATGCAAGCCTGGGGCGTGAGCGGAAAAAGCGAGCGCGCCGCCTGTCTGAAGATCGCCAAAAGCCCCGGCGCATTGCGTAATCTGGTCGGCGTGTTTAAGCGCGCCTTGCGCGAATACGGCGTCATCAATCTGGCAACGATCAACGCCGTGCCGAAAGGATAAACCATGCCCAGCAGAAGCGATTACATCAAAATCATCCACATGGGGGCGCATCGCCTGGGCTACGGCGATGACGCCGATTACCGCGCCTGGCTGGAAAGCCTGACCGGCCATCGCAGCACCAAGGATTGCAGCGAGGCGGAATTAAGCGCAGTCGTCAATACGCTGCGCGCCTGCAAGGCGCTGGAACATCCGCGCATCAACAAGGTGCGGGGCGCCAGCGCAAAAAACGACAGGCCGAGCAGCAGCCAATGGAGCGTAGCCAATCAACGTTGCCAGGCGCTGGGCATGAGCGGTTGCGACGATGTGCGATTTACCCGGTTCGCCCAGAAAATTTGCAAGGTCGATCATCCCCGATTTTTAACGCGGGACGCCATGCGCAAACTGATCGCCGCTTTGAATAAATGGATAGCCAATAACGAGAAGAAGGAAGCCCAGAAATGAATGCAGCCGGACAATGTGAAACACTTTTTAGCCAAGTGGATGATCTTGGCGCAGGCATCGCCGCTATCGGGGATTTGCTGCAATTCGGTAAGGATGACGCCTACCCGGAAACCTTAAACGGCGTAGGCATCGTTTTGCGCCAACTGGGGGCCAGTATGCGCAACCTGAACGGGCAATTCCTGGGCGGCGCGTATCAGGGTATTCGGGAATTGGAAAGAAAAGACGAGCAAGCCATAGTGGCAAAACTGGCGGTGGAGAAAATTACCCAGAGACAGAACGCCACTTCCATCCCCGACAATTTAACGCAGGAGGAAACCATTGCAGCGCTTGCAAGATTGCTGGATGAAGCGGTAGACGTGAACCGTGTCAGCCATGCGCCGCCAGCCAGAGCCGCACTAAGGATAGTCCCAGCGCTAGAGCGTTAAACATCTTGAGCAAGAACAAAAAGCCGCTGACAACAGCGGCTTTTTGCATATGGAGGGGGAATTTGTGTGGAATGGTCGAAAAGCGTTTAAACGCGCTGCAAGCGGTTTTTGTGTTGCGCCTATCACTTTCTACGCCGGGAAAGTTTGCGCGGTTTTTAACGCGGGTTTAACGGTGCTGGGGAGGATGTGTAAGGAGGGCGCTTAATAGGAGGATTGGATTTGAACCAACGTCAACGGAATTCGGGGTAACAGCAAACGCCCTGTTATTGCCATTCCCTTTATGAATACCGCCCCTTCTACCTGAATTGGGCTCTACTTCTATCAAGCTATAGGCATTATTGCCGAACAGGGAGCTTACTGCAAATCGAATGGTGTGATGCCGGGGTTTAATTGCGGGGTCTGATGTTTTGTCAGCTCCCCAGACATTACGCCCAAAGCGAAGCCGCACCGCCAGCAACACACACAAAGAGGTTAGCACAATCCTGTGCTACTCTTTAACGATCTGGCGGCCAGTGCATGGAACGTGGGAACAGGAAGGCGGTATTTCCGTCGCTTATGTCGGTTCGACCCCGACCTGGCTGCCAGATACGCTAATCGCTTCCCTCTGTCTATCCCCCTCCAAAAAAAACAAACGTCCAAAACGGTGATGTCTATGCCGTCAGGGTAGCGCAGCCTGCCCGTCATGCTTATCGCCAAGCTTCACACTGAACCCCATCAACTTAGGTGGAGGATGCACTTCATGGAAAATTTGCTGGTGTTCACATCACTATTTTTCAGAAAGCGCGCCATGCCCATCAAACACGTCGAAACAAAGGCTCTGCTGACCCACATCATTGGCGTAGCGGCTACGTTAGAGATGATGCAAAACAGAAAGATCGCTGGTACTACGATTGAAGTGCCAAAAAATAGCGAAGGCCGTGGCAAAAAAATGGCCGATTTTTTAATCGGCGTTATTGGTGCTGAGGCAGCGCTCAAACTGATCGCGCATTTTGGCGGCGACCGACTCTATGTTCCAAAGGATGATGCACATAAGAAAAGCCAGCGCAATCGGCTCATTGTAGAAACGTATGGCGGAGGCCGCTCTATCAACCAAATCGCCTCTGACTTCAATCTGACCGACCGAAGGATTCGCGAAATTCTGAAAACGACCGACATGAGCGCGGCCCATTAAATAGCCGCTTCATTCCCTTCCGTCATTACCTCAACTTAAGGACACATCATGCAACAAAACGACTTGAACGATTCGCTCGCCGCCGTGGAATTGATTAAAAATTCGCTCGCGGCGCTACGCCTGCAACGCAAAGCGATTTTGGAGGAAGAAAGCAGCTTAAAAGCAGAAATAGCCGCGCTGAACGCGCAGCCTGTCCCCATGGACGACGTTAAACAAGTCGTCTGCGACTATATCGACGCCAGGGCAAAGCTGTTTCTGGAAAGCGGCGAATGGGCGCGCAATTTAAACCAATTCATCTATCCTATCCACAATGCCCATTTGCCGACAGCCAAATGCACGCCGTTGACCTACGAGGAGGCCGGGCAATTGCGGCAAGGCGACCCTGGCCGGAAGATATTTCAAAGCCACCATCCTAAGCTGGTGATTCCCGATGTCGGTCTATTTACGGCGACCGACGCGCCATTGCTGTACTTCTTCGGCGACATCATCAAGGCAAAGATCGCGGCGTATTTCGACGCCATGCAATTGAATCACGATGCCTGCGACATCAAGAACATAGGCACGCCGATAGCAGAGCGCACGCAAGAGATTGCGCGTATAGGGCAGTGTATAGAGCGGCTGGTCAGCCAAAGGAGCGCTATCGACCAACAAATCGCCTCACTCAGCGTATAAGACGGGAGCAATATGACTAATTTAACGACATGCTTGTCTGTATTGGCGCAACCCCTGACGCTTAGTAAAGAGTTCCGTATCTTGCCCGCTGGTCGTTTTAAAGCCGTAGACGGACGACCAGGACAGGATGTTTACTGGAACCTGAGCGAGGCAAGCGGACGGCGCTTAGTGGCTGAAGCCGCCAGCCGCAATCAAGACTACCTGATTGACTACGAGCACCAAAGCATAACCGGCAATACCGCGCCAGCGGCGGGGTGGTTTAACACCTTGGTTTGGAAGCCGGACGGCCTATATGTTCAAATGGCGCGCTGGACGGACGCAGCCAAAGCCATGATAATCGCCAACGAATACCGCTTTATCTCGCCTGTATTTACGTATTCAAAGGACAGCTACGAGGTGCAATCCCTCACCAGCGTGGCTTTAACCAATACTCCGGCATTGCCGCAATTGACCGACCTCAGCAGCGTGGCCTTAAAGCAGCAAGGCATGGCTATGGGAATAGACCAGCAAGGCGAACTGGCAAAGATGGCGAACGTATTTGGCGTATCCGTTGCGGCGCTTACTCAGGCGGGCGTCGAGAAGCCAAAGACCGATATACAAATGCAAGGCCGAAGCCTGGAAGTGTTTAAGCATGTATTCCCAGGGATACCAGTCGGCGCAGCGGAGTAGCGCTTAGCAGGGCGTCATTGAACGCCAGAGCTGGAGCGCCACGAGCGCCGACCGAGGGTAAAGCAAAGGCCGCAAAACGCGGCCTTTCGTATGTCTGGAATCAATGGCGGAAATCTCACAGGTTTAGCGGAAATGTTTCAAATCAATTTCCGACCATCACCTGCGCCTTGAAGCGTGGAATTTCCGGTAAATCCCCCCTATTCCTAAGTGCAAACACATGTTTATATGTGAGATGCCACCTTCACTATTGTTTGTAAGTCCCTAATTTATTGGGATATTTCTTTAAAATGCCTATCTTAAGTAGTTGCGCTAAGTCATTGACTTCATTAAAGAAATTCGCGTTTTGGCCTGCAAATCCGCTTGACCCGGCTCAAGTCATCCTCTAAAGTGGGCAATAGTGTGAAAAAGTGTAATTTTGTGGTGTAAATTCATCGTGATTGCCCGCTTTTCTCAAGTCATCATTCCAATCAAAATCCAGGGTAAAGGTATTAGCGTGTTTCAGGGAGCATCCGCACTCAATCTCGATGCAAAAGGCAGAATGTCTATCCCTGCCCGGCATCGTGACGCGCTGAATGTACAGTGCGAAGGACGCCTCACGCTGACCCGCCATCCCGACGGTTGCCTGTTGTTGTTTCCGCGTCCGGTGTGGGAGACGCATCGCGAACAGATCGCGGCCTGGCCGATACAGGCGCGCGACTGGAAGCGTATTTTCCTCGGCAACGCTTTCGATGTGGAAATGGATAGCGCCGGGCGCATCTTGTTGGCGCCCGAGTTGCGCAATGCCGTTGGCATGCAGCGCGACCTCATGCTGCTGGGCATGGGCAGTCATTTCGAAATCTGGGATGCAGGCAAATTGGCGGAAAACGAAGCCAAGGCGATCGCAGGCGGCACCCCCGATGTACTCAGCAATTTTTCTTTCTGATCGCCGGCGATGAGTAATCCGCAAGCGGCAGATTTTACGCACCAGACCGTGCTGTTGCACGAGGCTGTCGACGCGCTCGATATTTCCGGTGCGCGCGCTGCCGGCGTGTATGTGGACGGTACTTTCGGGCGCGGCGGCCATAGCCGGCTGATACTGGAGAGGCTGGCGCCGGCCGGCCGCCTGATCGCGTTCGATAAGGATACCCAGGCCATCGCCAGCGCGGCGCAGATCGCCGATCCCCGTTTTCAGATAGTGCACGACAGTTTCGCCAGCATCGGACTGGCACTGCCAGCCTGCGGCGCTACGCAGGTTGACGGTATTTTAATGGATCTCGGCATCTCTTCGCCGCAGGTGGACGATGCCGCACGTGGCTTCAGTTTCAGGGCCGACGGGCCGCTCGATATGCGCATGGATACCACGCGCGGCATCTCGGCCGCGGAATGGCTGGCGAGCGCCGATGAAGAGAAAATCAGAGAGGTAATCAAAAATTATGGGGAAGAACGGTTTGCTTTTCAGATTGCAAAGGCGATTGTTGCTCGCCGGCAGACAGAGTCGATTGCTGGAACCAGGCAGCTCGCTGAAATCGTCGCACACGCCGTCAAAACTCGCGAGAAGGGCAAAGACCCGGCAACTCGCACCATTCAGGCTATACGGATTTTCATCAATAAAGAACTTGAAGATCTCGAAATAGGGCTGGACGCCGCTTTTGCGGCGCTGGCCCCGCACGGAAGAATGGCGGTCATCAGCTTCCATTCTCTGGAAGACAGGATAGTGAAGCAATTTTTCGCTTCTAAAGTCAACGTGGCGCAACCGGATCGTCGTTTGCCGATCCGTACCGTCGATCTGCCGCAAGCGCAGATGCGCTTGATTAGCCGCGTCAAACCTTCGGCGGCCGAGGTGAGCGCCAATCCGCGCGCACGTTCCGCTATCTTGCGCGTTGCCGAGCGCCTGCCCGAGGGCGGTGCATGACGGCGCGCCTGAATATCGTTCTGGCCATGATACTGATAGGCTGCGCCTTGTCCTTGATTAATGCGCAGTATCAGGCGCGGCGTCTGTTCATAGAGTTGGAGCGCGCCCAGAGTCTGAGTCGGCAATATGAATTGCAATGGGCGCAGCTCAAGCTGGATCAGTCGACCTATGGCAAGCATGCGCGGATAGAAGCGAATGCCATCCGCGAACTGGGCATGGTCAGTCTGACGCCCGATCGCACCCAGTATCTGAAATCGACGGAGCTGAAATGAGCCGCTCTGCCCATATCCAGCGTACCGCCGCCGCGCGCGGCGTGCCTTTTTCTTCCAGTCCGGTATTGGATGTGAAATTGCCGACCTGGCGCTCGCGCCTGGTGCTGTTTTTGCTGTTTGCGGCTTTTCTGGCTTTGATGGCGCGCGCCTTGTGGTTGCAGGGGATGTCCACGGAATTTCTGCAAAAACAGGGCGCCAGCCGTTATGCGCGCACGCTGGAGCTGCCCGCCACGCGCGGAAAAGTCACCGACCGCAACGGTCAGGTGCTGGCTTCCTCGGTTCCGGTCAAGGCGATCTGGGCGATACCGGATGACGTGCTGGAGGCGCCGAAGGAAAAATTGCAGAAACTCGCCGCGCTGCTGGAAATGAGCGAGAGCGAATTGCGCAAGAAGCTCGACTCCGACCGCCAGTTCGTGTATCTGAAACGGCAAGTGGAGCCGGAAGTCTCCGATAAAGTGCTGGCGCTCGGCATTGCCGGGATAGAGACGCGCAAGGAGTATAAGCGCTTTTATCCGGAAGGCGAAGTTATGGCCCACGTGGTCGGCTTCACCAATGTGGAAGATATAGGGCAGGAAGGCATAGAGCTCGCTTCTGAAAAAAATCTGGCCGGCAAGACCGGCAGCCGCCGCGTCATCAAGGACAGGCTGGGGCGTATCGTGGAAGATATCCAGGCGATACGCGAGCCGCACGACGGCAAAGACCTGACTCTCTCGGTAGACAGCAAGATACAGTACATCGCTTTTACCCACTTGAAAGAAGCGCTAGAAAAGCATCAGGCCAAGGCCGGCGGCGCGGTGGTGCTGGACGCCAAAACCGGTGAAGTGCTGGCCCTGGTAAATTTGCCCAGCTATAACCCGAATGACCGTTCGGTGCTGACCGGCGCGCAATTGCGCAACCGTGTCATGACCGACACCTTCGAGCCCGGCTCCACCATGAAGCCGTTCACCGTCGCGCTGGCGTTGGAGACCGGCCGAGTCACGCCGGACACCGTATTTCAGACCGCTCCCGGGTTTATGACTATAGGCACCGCCACCATCCACGATGCGCATAAACAGGGGGCGCTGACGGTGGCGCAGGTGATACAGAAATCGTCGAACATCGGCACGGTCAAGATGGCTTTGCAGATGCCGCCGCAGGAAATGTGGGAATTGTTTACCACGGTCGGTTTCGGCCAGCAGCCGAAGTTCGGCTTCCCTGGCGCCGTGGCCGGGCGCTTGCGCAATTACAAAACCTGGCGTCCGATCGAGCAAGCCACCATGAGTTACGGCCACGGGGTATCGGTGTCGCTGATACAGATGGCGCGCGCCTACATGATTTTTGCGCGCGACGGCGACATGATCCCGCTGACTTTCCAGAAGTCGAACGAGACGCCGGCCGGGCATCGCGTGATTTCTGAGAAAACGGCGCGGCAGATGCGCCTGATGATGGAGGCGGTTACCGAGCCGGGCGGCACCGCGACCAAGGCCCGCATCGCCGGCTACCGCGTGGCCGGCAAGACCGGTACTGCACACAAGCTGGAAGGCGGCCGTTACGTGAACAAATATGTCGGCGATTTCATCGGCTTTGCACCGGTCTCGAATCCGCGCGTGATCGTCGCCGTGATGATAGATGAACCGACTACCGGCGGCCATTACGGCGGCGACGTTGCGGCTCCGGTGTTCGCGGCGATTACCGCGAACGTCTTGCGCTCGATGAACGTGGCTCCCGATTCTTCTATCACCAGCATCATTCCTGACAACAGCGTACAGGAGAGCATGTAATGGTTCACGACTCTTTATCCATGAATGAAATAGTAGCTTGGCTCAGAGCGGTCGCGCCGGCGGCGCAACTGAGTTCCGATTCCCGCGCGATACGACAAGGCGACGTATTCTTCGCGTTTCCGGTGGCGGCGCAAGCCGGCGACGGCCGGCGACATATCCGTGACGCCATCGCCAACGGTGCGGCGGCAGTAGTCTATGAAGCCGACAATTTCAGCTGGGATGAGGCGCTGCAGATTCCTCGCCGGGCCGTGCCGGATTTAATGCGGCAGGTCGGTTGTATCGCCAGCGTCTGGCATGAGGTACCGGATCAGGCCATGTTCAGCGTGGCGGTGACCGGCACCAACGGCAAGACTTCCTGCTCGCAGTGGCTGGCGAAAGCTTTTTCGTTAACTGCCACGGATAGCGCCGTGGTCGGTACCCTCGGCGTGGGGCTGTACCGGAACGGCGTCTTGAAGAATCTGGAAGAAACCGGTTTCACCACCCCCGACGCCGTCAGCCTGCAGCGCAAACTGGCGCAATTGCGCGACCAGGGGGCGCAGGCATTGGCAATAGAAGCTTCATCGATAGGCTTGCAGCAAGGCCGTTTGAATGGCTTGCATTTCGACGTCGCTGTGCTGACCAATCTGACGCGCGACCATCTCGACTACCATGGCGACATGGATGCTTATGCAGAAGCGAAAACCATGTTGTTCGACTGGCCGTCGCTCGGTGCGGCCGTCGTCAATCTGGATGATCCCTACGGCGCAACATTGCTGGAACACTTAAGGCTCACGCAGCCGCATACCCGCTTGCTCGGCTATAGCCTCGAGCAGAGCGCCTGCCCTGGAGTGGAAATGCTGAGCGCCAGCCATCTGCGCACTACCCATAGCGGCACCAGTTTTCATCTTGATTCGCCTTTCGGTTCCGGCCTGGTCAAGACCCAGCTGATAGGCCGCTTTAACGTCAGCAACATACTGGCTGTGCTGGCCGTCATGCTGAGCAAGGGGATAGCCTGGAACAAGGCGGTCGCCATCATCGAGAAGCTGACGCCGGTTCCCGGCCGTATGCAGTTGCTCGGTACGGCCGGCCATGTGATGGTCGTGATCGACTACGCCCACACCCCGGATGCGCTGGAAAAGACCCTGGAAACCCTGCAGCACGTGGCGCTGGAAAGAGGCGGTGCTTTGTGGTGCGTCTTCGGCTGCGGCGGCGACCGCGACCCCGGCAAGCGCCCGCAAATGGGCAAGATCGCCCAGCTGGCGCAGCACGTTGTCGTGACCAGCGACAATCCGCGCAGCGAAAATCCCGATGCGATCATTCAGGATATTTTGCTGGGGATGGATACGACTCCCCAGGTGATAGCGGACCGCGCCAATGCGATCCTGTACGCGATCAAGCACGCAGGCAATCAAGATGTGGTGCTGCTGGCGGGCAAGGGGCATGAGACTTACCAGGACATCAAGGGAAAGAAGTGGCCGTTTTCCGATGAAGAGCACGCCTCGCTGGCGCTGGCGACCATCGCCACCAGCGCCAATCTGAAGAAGGCGAATTGATGCAATTTTCACTGAAACAATTGCAGACCGTCTTGAGCGGGGCTAGTGTCAGCTCGGATGCGCTGGTATCCGGCCTGAGCACCGACAGTCGCAAGATCAAGCCGGGGGATTTGTTTGTCGCCTTGCGCGGCGAACATTTCGACGCCCACGATTTTCTGCCGCAAGTCGCCGCCTCCGGCGCCGCTGCCGTGGTTGCCGAACATCTACCGGAAAATTTTTCTTTGCCGGCCTTGCTGGTGCCCGACGCCAAGATGGCGCTGGCGGAAATCGGCCGTTACTGGCGCCGGCAATTCAGCTTGCCGGTGATCGGCGTCACCGGCAGCAACGGCAAAACCACGGTCAAGGAAATGATCGCCGCCATCTTGGCGGCCGCCTATGGCGAGGAACGGCGCCTGGCGACCAGCGGCAATCTGAACAATGAAATCGGCGTCCCTATGACCATGCTGCGCTTGCATGCCGGGCATCAGGCCGCAGTCATAGAGATGGGCATGAACCACCCCGGCGAAATCGCCTTGCTGGCTTCGGTGGCATTGCCAACGGTGGTCCTGGTCAACAATGCGCAGCGCGAACACCAGGAATTCATGCAAACCGTGCAGGCGGTGGCGCAGGAAAACGGCGCCGCCATACGTGCCTTGCCGGATGACGGGGTGGCGGTATTTCCGGCCGACGCTGCCTACAGCGCCTTGTGGCGCAGCTATGCAAACGAAAGTGCGGCACGCAAGGTGCTCAGCTTCGGTTTGTCCGGTGGCGCCGATGTGCAGGGCAGTTATCAGGCCAACGAATTCGGCAGCGCGCTGCAGATACGCATCGCTGCGCAGACTTTCGCGCTGCAACTGCATGCGGCGGGCGAGCACAACGTCATGAATGCGCTGGCCGCCGCCGCCTGCTGTGCGGCGATAGGCATAGACCATCAGACGATCGCCCGCGGCCTGGAAGCGTTTCAACCGGTCAGCGGTCGCTTGCAGCGCAAGCAGGCGCCTAACGGTAGGACCGTGATCGACGATACCTATAATGCCAACCCCGATTCCGTGCGCGCCGCCATCGATGTGCTGTCGCAGATGGGCGGCGACAGCGCGCTGGTATTGGGAGATATGGGCGAAGTCGGCGACGAAGGAGTGCAGTTTCATGAGGAAATCGGCAACTACGCACGCGAGCGCGGCGTAGCGCATTTGCTGGTGCTCGGCGAACTGGTGCAGCATGCGGCCCGCGCTTTCGGCGCAGGCGCCCGGCACTTTTCCGAGATCGGCGAATTATTATCGGCGCTCGATGCGGAGCTGAGCGGCAAGACGACCGTGCTGGTCAAGGGTTCGCGCTTCATGAAGATGGAGCGCGTGGTCGCCCATCTGCTGGCGACGCCAGGAACAAATTCATTACAACAAGAAACTAAAGGAAATCACTAGCATGTTGCTCTGGCTGGCAGAATATTTTAAACAAGACCTGGGATTGCTGCGCGTCTTCGGGTTTATTACCTTTCGCGCAGTGTTTGCCACCATGACAGCGATTTCTATCGGTATTTTTTCCGGTCCGGCCGTGATACGCATGCTGACCCGTTTGAAGGTGGGGCAGGCGGTGCGCAGTTATGGCATGGAAACGCATCTGGTCAAGTCCGGTACGCCGACCATGGGCGGAGCGCTGATCTTGCTTTCCATAGGCATCTCGACTTTGCTGTGGGCCGATCTCAGCAATCGTTTCATCTGGGTGGTGATGATAGTCACGCTCGGCTTCGGCGCCGTCGGCTGGGTCGACGATTACCGCAAAGTGGTCTACAAAGATCCGGAAGGCATGCGCTCCAGGGAAAAATATTTCTGGCAATCGGTGATCGGCATCGTGGCCGCGGTCTACCTGGCGTTCTCAGTGTCGGCGCCCAGCAATACCAAAGTGTGGGAATTGTTCGTCGCCTGGGTGCAGTCGGGCTTCAGCATGGATTTGCCGCCTAAGGCGGATTTGATCGTGCCTTTCTTCAAATCGATCAGCTATCCGCTTGGCGTGTGGGGCTTTATTGCGCTGACTTATTGCGTGATCGTCGGCACCAGCAACGCTGTCAATTTCACCGATGGCCTGGATGGGCTGGCGATCATGCCGACCATCATGGTCGGCTCCGCATTAGGCTTGTTCGCCTACCTGAGCGGGCACGTCGGTTATTCCAAGTATCTGTTGATACCGCACATACCGGGCGCCGGCGAGTTGCTGATCTTTTGCGGCGCCATGGCCGGCGCCGGGCTGGCATTTTTATGGTTTAACGCGCATCCGGCGCAAGTGTTCATGGGCGACGTCGGCGCGCTGGCGCTCGGCGGCGCGCTCGGCACGATCGCTGTGATCGTGCGTCAGGAAATCGTCTTGTTCATCATGGGCGGCGTGTTCGTGGCGGAAACCGTATCGGTGATGTTGCAGGTGACTTACTTCAAATACACCAAGAGAAAATACGGCGAAGGCCGCCGTCTGTTTCTGATGGCGCCGCTGCATCATCACTTCGAAAAGAAAGGCTGGAAGGAAACGCAGGTCGTCGTGCGCTTCTGGATCATCACGATGTTGCTGGTGCTGGTGGGCTTGTCGTCGCTGAAGTTGCGTTGATTTTTATAGTCGAGATAGTCTGGATTTTATTTGGAACGCATGGATTTTTCTGGAAAACACGTATTGGTTCTGGGGCTGGGTGAAACCGGCCTGGCGATGGCGCGTTGGCTGCTGCGCTGCGGCGCGCGCCTGCGCGTTGCCGATACGCGGCCGGCGCCCGATCGTTTGACGAACTTGCGTGCCTTGTCGGATCAGCTAGAGTTTGTCGGCGGTGAATTTACCGGCGCTTTGCTGGACGGGATAGATCTGGTCGCGGTCAGCCCCGGCCTCTCGCCTTTGGCCGAATTGCGGGACTTGGTACCGCTGTTGCAAGAACGGGGAATCCCGTTGTGGGGCGAGATCGAGCTGTTTGCTCAGGCATTGGCGGCACTGAAAGCCGGGCGCGCTTATCAACCGAAGCTCATTGCGATTACCGGCACCAATGGTAAGACAACCGTCACCAGCCTGGTCGGTTTGCTGTGCGAACGCGCCGGTCTGACGATCCGTGTGGCCGGCAATATCAGCCCGGCCGCGCTGGATGTCTTGTGCGAGGAGCTGGATAAAGACAATTTGCCGCAAGTCTGGGTGTTGGAGCTATCCAGCTTTCAATTGCACACCACTTACAGTTTGCAGGCCGATGCGGCGACCGTACTGAATATCACGCAGGATCACCTCGACTGGCATGGCGACCTGGCGGCCTATTGCGCCGACAAGGCTAGAATTTTCGGCGCGCAAACCGTGCAAGTGCTGAACCGCGACGATGTGCTGGTGATGGCGATGGCCAAACCCCTGTCCACCGTGGTCGGCTTTGGCGTGCACGCGCCGGAGCAGGCCGGTGATCTCGGCATATTGAACGAGCACGGTATGCTGTGGCTGGCAGCGGCCAGCGCCGCGGAAGAAACGTCGAACGCCGGCCGGCGTCGCAAAAAAGAAATCGCTGAGGCGCCGCCCACGGTTACGCGCCTGATGCCGGCCGACGCCTTGCAGATACGCGGCCAGCATAACGCCAGCAATGCGCTGGCGGCATTGGCGCTGTGTCGCGCCATCGGCCTGCCTTTCGCGCCCTTGTTGCATGGCTTGCGCGAATATAAGGGCGAGCCGCACCGCGTGGAACTGGTCGCCAGCATCGCCGGGGTCGATTATGTCGACGACAGCAAGGGCACCAATGTCGGCGCCACCGTGGCAGCCCTGAAGGGTTTGGGGATATCGTCCGCGGCGCAGCACAAGCGCATCATCCTGATCGCCGGCGGCGAGGGCAAGGGCCAGGACTTCGCGCCGCTGGCCGATCCGGTCGCGCGCCATGCCAAGGCGGTGCTGTTAATCGGCAAGGCGGCCGATGATATCCGCCAGGCGCTGCTTCGCGTCGACGTCTTGCTACAGGATTACGCCACGCTGGAGCGGGCGGTAGAGGCAGCGGCGGCGATGGCGCTGGACGGCGATATCGTCTTGCTGTCGCCGGCTTGCGCCAGCCTGGATATGTTCCGCAATTACGCCCATCGCGCTCAGGTGTTCGTCGACGCTGTGCGTGACATTGCCCTCGCGCGCGGAGAGGTTTGCTGATGAAGCAGCTATTGCTCCCGTTCCAGCGCTGGTCGCCGTTTTCAGCGGCGCCCGCCACGCAATTGGTCAAGCGTTCGAGGATGATGGAGTACGATCAGCCGCTGGTGTGGGTCACGATGATACTGATGCTGTTCGGCATGGTGATGGTGTATTCCGCTTCCATCTCTCTGCCAGATTCTCCTAAATACGCCAACTACAAGAATGCGCATTTCCTGATCCGCCAGGCTATGTTCGTCAGCGTTTCCATCCTCGCTGCGATCTTCACCTTTCGCATCCCGCTGGCGGTCTGGCAAAAACTGGCGCCTTATCTGTTTGTCGGCACCCTGATTTTATTGATGGCGGTCTTGATTCCCGGCCTCGGTAAAGGCGTGAACGGCGCCAAGCGCTGGCTCTCGTTCAAGGTGTTCAATCTGCAACCGTCGGAATTGATGAAGTTATTCATGGTGCTGTATGCCGCCGATTACACCGTGCGCAAGCAGGAATACATGCATAAGCTGACCAAGGGTTTCGTTCCCATGTTGCTGGCGGTGGGCGTGGTCGGTCTATTGCTGCTGCTGGAGCCGGACATGGGCGCGTTCGGTGTGATCGTCTGCATCGCCATGGGCATCTTGTTTCTGGGTGGGATCAACGGCGTATGGTTCGGTGGCATCGCGGTGACACTGGTCGGTATCTTCAGTATGATTATCCTGTTCTCGCCGTGGCGGCGCGAGCGCATTTTTGCCTACCTGAACCCCTGGGAAGAGCAAAACGCGCTCGGCAAGGCTTACCAGCTGTCGCATTCGCTGATCGCATTCGGCCGCGGCGAACTATTCGGCGTCGGCCTCGGCGCCAGCGTAGAGAAATTGCATTACCTGCCGGAAGCGCATACCGATTTTCTGCTGGCCGTGATAGGCGAAGAATTGGGGTTTGCCGGCGTGCTGGTGGTGGTCTTGCTGTTTTACTGGATATTGAAGCGCGCGTTCGAAATCGGGCGTCAGGCGATTGCGCTGGAGCAGACCTTTGCCGGATTGACCGCCAAGGGCATAGGCATCTGGATAGGCGTGCAAGCCTTCATCAATATGGGCGTCAATCTCGGCTTGCTGCCGACCAAGGGCTTGACTTTGCCGCTGATGAGTTACGGCGGCTCCGGGGTGATGATTAACTGTGTCGGCCTGGCCATCTTGCTGCGCGTCGATTATGAAAACCGGGTGCTGATGCGCGGAGGCCGCGTATGACGCAGCAACGCCAGAAAAGATTGCTGATCATGGCGGCCGGCACCGGCGGCCATATTTTCCCGGGACTGGCGATTGCCGAGTTGCTGCGCGAACGCGGCTGGCAAGTCAGCTGGCTGGGAACCACGCACGGCATGGAAGGCCAGATCGTGCCGCGCCACGGCATCGCCATGGACAACATCGCATTTTCCGGTTTGCGCGGCAAGGGCTGGCGCCATACCGTCAGCGGCGCGTTTAAATTGCTGGCCAGCTTTTTTACTTGCGCCCGCATCATAGGCCAACGTCAACCGGACGCCGTGCTGGGGATGGGCGGTTACGTCACGGTGCCGGGCGGCCTGATGGCGGCCTTGCGCGGCAAACCGTTGGTATTGATGAACGCGGATGCTGCCTTATTGTTATCGAATAAAGTGCTGCGTCCGCTTGCCAGCCGGCTGCTGTTCGGCTTGCCGTCGGCCGTCGGCGACGCCAAGGCGCAAGTCACAGGCAACCCGGTGCGCAAGGAAATCTGCGAATTGGCAGTGCCGCAACAAAGATATGCGGAACGCAGCGGCGCCTTACGCATCCTGGTAGTCGGCGGCAGCCTCGGCGCCAGGGCCTTGAACGATTGCCTGCCGGCGGCGCTGGCGCTGATTCCGGCCGACTTGAGGCCGGTGGTCACGCATCAATCCGGCAAGCAGCATATCGCCGCCTTGCGTCAGCGCTATGCCGAGTCCGGCGTGCAGGCCGAGGTGCTGGATTTTATCGACGACATGCCGCGCCGTTATGCCGAGGCCGATCTGGTGATTTGCCGCGCCGGGGCGATTACGGTGTCGGAACTGACCGCCGCCGGCGTGGCCAGTATACTGGTGCCTTTCATGGCTTCCAGCACGTCGCATCAGAAAGAAAATGCGCTCTGGATGGCTCAACAACAGGCGGCGCTGTATCTGCCGCAAGCCGACATGACCCCGGCCGCACTCGCAAAACAATTGCAGGCGCTGGACCGGGCGCAATGTCTGGCGATGGCGCAGACAGCCTACGCGCTCGGCCGGCGCGAGGCGAGCGCCGCCATCGCAAAAATTTTGGAAGAATTGGCATGAAGCATAAAGTTAAACACATACATTTCGTCGGCATAGGCGCTGAGCCGTGCGGTCGCACGGCGTTCCATAATCATGGCGCTTGCCGCTCCGCCAGTGAGCAAACATCATGAAGCATAAAGTCAAGCATATCCATTTCGTAGGAATTGGCGGAAGCGGCATGAGCGGCATCGCCGAAGTCTTGCTGAATCTCGGCTATACCATTTCCGGTTCCGATCTCGCCAGCAATGCCGCTTCCCAGCGTCTGGCCGGCTTGGGCGCCAAAGTGGCGGTCGGGCATGCCGCAGAAAACATAGAGGACGCGGATGCGGTGGTGACGTCCACCGCAGTCAAACCGGATAATCCCGAAGTCGTCGCAGCACGCGCCAGACACATCCCTATCGTGCCGCGTGCGCTGATGCTGGCGGAACTGATGCGCTTGAAGAGCGGGATCGCGATTGCCGGCACCCACGGCAAGACCACCACCACCAGCCTGGTCGCGAGCGTGCTGGCGCAGGGCGGCTTCGACCCCACCTTCGTGATCGGCGGCCGCCTGAACAGCGCCGGCGCCAACGCCAAGCTCGGCAGCGGCGACTTCATCGTGGCCGAAGCCGATGAATCGGATGCGTCTTTCCTGAATCTGCTGCCGGTGATCGAGGTGATCACCAATATCGACGCCGACCATATGGAAACCTATGGTCACGATTTTGCCAAACTGAAGCAAGCCTTTATCGAGTTCACCCAGCGCCTGCCGTTTTACGGCGTAGCCGTGCTGTGCCTGGACGATGTGCATGTGCGTGAAATTATGCCTTTCGTTTCCAAGCCTATCGTGACTTATGGTTTTCACGAAGACGCCGAAGTGCGCGCAGTGAACGCCTATGCTGCTGAAGGCAAGATGCATTTCACGGTGGTGCAGCAAGATTACCCCGACATGCAAGTCAGCCTGAATCAGCCCGGCATGCACAATGTGCAAAATGCCTGCGCCGCGATCGCGATTGCGCGCGAAGTGGGCGTAGCGGATGAAGCTACCCAAAAAGCCCTGAGCGAATTCAACGGCGTCGGCCGCCGCTTCACGCGTTACGGCGAAATCGCGCTGGCCGCCGGCGGCAGCTTTGCGCTGGTCGATGATTACGGCCATCACCCGGTCGAAATGGCGGCGACGCTGGCCGCCGCGCGCGGCGCCTATCCGGGGCGGCGTCTGGTGCTGGCGTTCCAGCCGCATCGGTATACCCGCACCCGCGATCTGTTCGAAGATTTCGTCAAGGTCATGTCGTCGGCCGATGCGGTGGTGTTGGCGGAAGTGTATGCGGCCGGCGAGACTGCGATAGTCGCGGCCGATGGTCGTGCATTGACCCGCGCCCTGCGTGTGGGCGGCAAGGTGGAACCGGTATTCGTGGAGGATATCCAGGAGATGCCGGAGAGTTTGCTGCATGTGTTAAAAGACGGCGACGTGCTGATCGTCATGGGCGCCGGTTCCATCAGCGCGGTGCCGGCAAAACTGGCGCAGGCATAGTGATAGTTGATTGACTGAGTGATTAAATCATCATGAGTGAAATGAATAACAAAGCTTTAGGTAAAGTCGGCGTACTGTTCGGCGGACGTTCTGCTGAACACGACATTTCCATCATGTCCGGCAACGGTGTATTGGCGGCTTTGTTGAGCAAGGGCGTCGATGCGCACGCCTTCGATCCGGCCGTGCGCAGCATCGCCGAACTGGCGGCGGAAAAATTCGACCGCGTCTTCATCGCGCTGCATGGCCGCTACGGCGAAGACGGCAGCCTGCAAGGCGTGCTGGAACAATTGAATATTCCTTACACCGGCAGCGGCGTGATGGCGTCGGCGATAGCGATGGACAAGATTTTCACCAAGCGCATCTGGCAGACCCATGGCCTCAGTACACCGAAGTATGCGGTGCTGACGGCCCAGACCGCCTTGCGCCAGGTGCCGGACGAACTGGGCTTGCCGCTGATTATCAAGCCGCCGCATGAAGGCTCGACCATAGGCATCACCAAGGTCAAGGGTTATTCCGAGATGCAGGAGGCGTACGCGCTGGCGGCGCAATTCGACGAAGTAGTGCTGGCCGAAGAATTCGTCGAAGGGCGCGAACTGACCGTCGCCGTGCTCGGTCGCGGCGAACAGGCGTATGCCTTGCCGGTGATCGAGATCGTGGCGCCGGAAGGCAATTACGACTACCAGAATAAATACTTCACCGACGACACCAGGTATCTGTGCCCGGCGCCGCTGGATGCCGCGCTGACGGCGCAGATCCAGCAAATGGCGCTGGACGCTTATCGCGCCCTCGATTGCGAAGGCTGGGCGCGCATCGATGTCTTGCTGCGCAAGTCGGACAACCAGCCGTTTTTGCTGGAAATTAATACTTCGCCAGGCATGACCGGCCATTCGCTGGTGCCGATGGCGGCGCGCGCAATAGGCATGAGTTATGAAGACCTGTGTCTGGAAATTTTGCAGACGGCGCGTCTGAAAATCAAGTCGGACACGCACAAGTAATAAAGGATAGAACCCGGATGTGGCATGACGTCAAATTGCTGAACAACACCGCCAACGCCTTGTTTGGCCTGGTGTTGCTCGCCTTGCTGGCGTCCGGCGTCTGGTGGCTGATACAGCGCCCGATGTTCACCTTAAAACTGATCAGTGTCGAAGGCGCCGACAGCGTCGTGCTCAGGCACGTGAATGCCCTGACGATACGCGATGCGGCATTGCCTAAGATTAGCGGTAATTTTTTTACGACCAATCTCGATACGGTGCGGACCGCATTTGAAACCGTACCCTGGGTGCGCAAGGCCAGCGTGCAAAGGGAATGGCCGAACCGCCTGATCGTCACGCTGGAAGAGCATACGCCGCTCGGTGCATGGGGCGAAGACGGTCGCCTGATTTCGGTGAAAGGCGATGTGTTCACCGCCAATCTGGCCGAGGCGGAAGAAGATGCGGAGCTGATCGCTTTCAGCGGTCCCGAGGGCAGCGAGAAAGAAGTGCTGGCGCGCTATCACGATTTTAAGAGCTGGTTTGTGAAAATCAGCCTGGCGCCGGAAGTGGTGCAGTATTCCAGCCGCTATGCCTGGAGCCTGAAGCTGAACAACGGCATGCGGGTCGAGCTGGGGCGGGTGCAGGATGAAACGACGCTCAAGCAGCGGGTGGATAAATTGATGGCGGTATATCCGCAACTGGTGGCAAGTTTGCAGGACAGTATTGAAAGTGTGGATATGCGGTATCCGAATGGTCTGGCGCTCAAATCGAGCAACAGCGCGATCGGCTTGAAAAAGCAAACCAAGGCAAGTGGAAAGACATGACAAAAGACGCAAAAAATCTGATCGTTGGTCTCGATATCGGCACCTCAAAAATCGTGGCGGTGGTGGCGGAAGTCATGCCGGACGGCCGGCATGAAGTCATCGGTCTGGGCCAGCATGAATCCAAGGGCTTGAAAAAAGGCGTGGTGGTGAATATCGAAGCCACCGTGGAATCTATCCAGCGCGCGCTGGAAGAAGCCGAGCTGATGGCCGATTGCAAGATCCGTCATGTCTACACCGGCATCGCCGGCAGCCATATCCGCAGCTTTAATTCCAGCGGTATGGTGGCGATCAAGGATAAGGAAGTCACCGCGGCCGACGTTTCGCGCGTGATAGAAACTGCGAAGGCCGTCAATATCCCGACCGACCAGCAGTTGCTGCACACCTTGCCGCAGGAATTCATCGTCGACAGCCAGGACGATGTGCGCGAGCCGATAGGCATGAGCGGCATCCGTCTCGAAGTCAAAGTCCACATCGTGACCGGCGCGGTGTCGGCGGTGCAGAACATCGTCAAGTGCGTGCGCCGTTGCGGCCTGGAAGTGTCCGATCTGATCCTGCAACCGATGGCCTCGGCCGAAGCGGTGCTGACCAAGGATGAAAAGGAACTCGGCGTGGTGTTGATCGACATTGGCGGCGGCACCACCGACGTCGCTGTGTTTTCCGAAGGGGCGATCCGCCACACTGCGGTGATCCCGATTGCCGGCGACCAGATCACCAACGATATTGCGATGGCTTTGCGCACGCCGACGTCGGAAGCGGAAGAAATCAAGATCCGTTTCGGCGTCGCCAAGCAGGTGCTGGCCGATCCCGGCGATACGCTGGAAGTGCCGGGCCTCGGCGACCGCGGCCCGCGCTCCTTGTCGCGTCAGGCGCTGGCAGCCGTGATCGAGCCGCGCGTGGAAGAATTGTTCGCACTGGTGCATCAGGTGGTGCGCGAATCCGGTTACGAAGATGTACTGTCTTCCGGCATCGTACTGACCGGCGGTTCGGCCGCCATGCCGGGCATGGTCGAGATGGCGGAAGACATCTTTCTGAAACCGACCCGACTGGGCATGCCGGGCTATAGCGGGCAGCTGGCAGACGTGGTGCGCAGCCCGCGTTATGCCACGGTTTTAGGTTTGTTGTTGGAGGCGAAGAAGCAGTATTTGCGCGGTCATCTGGTCACGCGGCAGGAAGGTTCGGCCAAAGCGGTCTGGCAGCGCATGAAAGAGTGGTTTTTGGGGAATTTTTAGTCGGTTTTTTGTAGTGTAAATTGGTGTAGTCATTTTATAATATTGCAGTCTACAGTTTTCAGCCGCTAGGTGTCACATAGGGTGAGATTTAGCGACTGAAAACTGCCTACCTGGAGGAGTCATGATGGAGTTCGATATGGTTGATAACGCCACACAAGGCACCGTGATCAAGGTTGTCGGCGTAGGTGGCGCAGGCGGTAATGCAGTTCAGCACATGATTAACAAAGGTGTGTCCGGTGTCGAGTTCATCGCCGCCAACACCGATGCGCAAGCGCTGACACAATCCAAGGCGCATAACGTGATACAGATCGGCGAAACCGGCCTCGGCGCTGGCATGAAACCGGATGTCGGCCGCCAGCTGGCGGAAGATTCGCGCGCCCGCATCGAAGATGCCTTGCGCGGTTCGCACATGGTGTTCATCGCGGCCGGCATGGGCGGCGGCACCGGCACCGGCGCCGCGCCGGTAGTGGCGCAAGTCGCCAAAGAACTCGGCGCGCTGACCGTGGCCGTGGTCTCCAAGCCGTTTTCTTACGAAGGCAAGAAATGCATGGACATCGCCGACGAAGGCCTGGAAGCCTTGTCGCAGCATGTCGATTCGCTGATCATCATCCTCAATGAAAAGCTGGAAGAGATTTACGAAGACGACAGCATGATCGAGTGGCTGCAACACGCCGACGACGTGCTGAACAACGCCGTGGCCGGTATCGCCGAAATCATCAATGTGCCCGGCCATATCAACGTCGACTTCAACGACGTGAAAACCATCATGGGCGAGCAGGGCAAGGCGATGATGGGCACCGCCACCGCTTCCGGCCTCGACCGCGCCCGTATCGCCGCCGAGCAAGCGGTCGCTTCGCCGCTGCTGGATGGTATCGATTTGTCCGGCGCGCGCGGCGTGCTGGTCAACGTCACCGCCAGCCGCAGCCTGAAAGGTAAAGAGATCAAGGAAGTCATGGCGGCGGTGCGCGCGTTTGCCGCACCCGACGCCTCGATCGCGCAAGGTATCGCTTACGATGACAGCATGGGCGACGATATCCGCGTGACCGTGGTGGCCACCGGCCTCGGCCGCGGCAAGAAAAACATCCAGCTGGTGCAGACGCCGATGCTGCGCACCGGCACCCACAACGAACCGGTGATGGCGACGCCGGTGATGGCTTCGGCTGGCATCAGCAGCGGCATGGCGACGCCGGCTTTCGACGGCCTCAGCAAGCCCGCCGTCTGGCGCCGCGAATCGGCTTCCGATACCGTGCGCGCGCTGGAAAAGAATGGCATGGAGACCTACGACATTCCGGCTTTCCTGCGCAAGCAAGCCGACTGATCTGTCGCCCGCCATCTTTAAAAACGCCAGCCTCGCAAGACGCTGGCGTTTTTCTTGGGCGTTAAAACTCCGACCTCAGCAGGAAATGACAGACTCGGGCATACTTGCGCACGGCCCCTTGCCGCGACCGCCTGCCCAGGCAGGCTCGCGTTGTGGCGACGGCGGCGTAACGATTATTCCAACAAGGAGCAAAAACATGACTATCAAGATAGGCGATCAATTACCCGCGGGCAGCCTGGCAGAATTTATCGAAGTGGAATCCGCCGGCTGCGCACTGGGCCCGAATACTTTTCAGGTGGCGGACCTGGCAAAAGGCAAAACCATCGCGATTTTCGGTTTGCCCGGCGCTTACACGCCGACTTGCTCGGCGCAACACGTGCCCGGCTATGTGGCGCATGCGGCCGAGTTGAAAGCCAAGGGCGTCGATGAAATCTGGTGCATTTCGGTGAACGATGCCTTCGTGATGGGCGCCTGGGGCCGCGATCAGAAAGCCGCCGGCATCGTGCGCATGATGGCCGACGGCAATGCCGATTTCAGCAAGGCTCTGGGCCTGGACGCCGACTTCAGCAAGCACGGCATGGGCACGCGTTCGCAGCGTTATTCCATGCTGGCGGTGGATGGCGTCGTCAAGCAATTGAACGTGGAACAGGGCGGCAAGTTTGAAGTGTCGAACGCGGAAACCATGCTGGCCCAGCTCGCATAACGCTGCCGTAAATAAAAAGAAGCGACGCCCGGCGTAATGCGGGCGTCGTTTTTTTACGCTAAACCTTTGCGCATGACGTGCGACAGTGCGCTAAATCCAAGGTGTTCATAAAATGCCAGCGCATCGCGATTGAAGTCCATGACCGCCAACTGAACTTCCATTGCGCCGTGCTCTCGTCCCCAGCTCGTTGCCGCTTCCATCAACAGCTTCCCTACGCCGCGTTGCCAATGTTTTTCCGCAACGACGATAGTGCCGATGCGGCAGATTCTACGCGGGTTCAGGAATGGCAGTTCTGTGTTCTCCATCCATTTGCAGCTGATGAAGCCGAGAATGTCTTCACTTTCGCAGGCGACCAGCAGCGCGCCATTTTCAGTTTCGAGCACTGCTTGTAAATAGCTACGTTGACGCTCCGGTTCGACTTTGGCAGCAAAGATTTCGGGCAGATGTTGATGATGCTGCTGATCGATTTGCGCTTCGAGCTGGCAGATGCTGTCGAGATCCGATATGGCCGCTACGCGAACCAGAATTTTGTCGTTTGAATTCTTGATTTTGTGCCTCACTGAGATCGAATCGATTTGAGACGAAACTATATAATAGCGTCATGTTAAAACAAAGAACCATCAAGCAGCAGGTCAAAACTATCGGCGTCGGCGTGCATTCCGGCACCAAAGTCGACCTGATCCTGCGCCCGGCCCCGATAGACGCCGGCATCGTGTTTACCCGCATCGACCTTGATCCGCCGGTAGTGTTTCCGGCCCAGGCCATGAATGTCGGCGACACGCGCATGGCGTCCACCCTGAGCAATGGCGCGGCGAAAGTGTCAACGGTCGAGCATTTAATGTCGGCGTGCGCCGGTCTGGGCATCGATAATTTATACATCGACGTCAGCGCCGAAGAAATCCCTATCATGGATGGCTCGGCCTCGTCTTTCGTCTATCTGCTGCAGCAGGCGGGGATGCAAGAACAGGAAGCGCCGCGCAAATTCATCCGCGTGCTGAAGCCTGTGGAAATCCGCGAAGGCTCGGGCAAGTCCGAGAAATGGGCGCGACTGGAGCCGTACGACGGCTTCAAGCTGAATTTCTTCATCGAATTCAACCACCCGGCGGTGGATGGCACGACCCAGACCGCGGAAGTGGATTTTGCCAAAGTCTCTTACGTGAAAGACGTGGCGCGCGCCCGTACTTTCGGCTTCATGCAAGATGTGGAAACCTTGCGCGGCATCGGCCTGGCGCGCGGCGGCTCTATGGAAAACGCGATCGTGATGGATGAATACCGTATTCTGAACGCCGACGGCCTGCGCTTCGACGACGAATTCGTGCGCCACAAAATCCTCGATGCGATCGGCGACCTCTACCTGATCGGCCACCCCTTGTTGGCCAGCTATACCGCCCATAAATCGGGGCATGGCTTGAATAACCAATTGTTGCGCGCCTTGCTGGCGCAACCGGACGCCTACCAGATCGTCAGCTTCGACGACGCCGCTGCGGCACCGCTGGCCTACGCCGGGCTAGACGCGCGCGAATGGGCGTTTATTTGATGTTTTATGGGGAGTATATGCCAGAAACGCGCTGTCATCAGCATATTTAAAGGCAGCTTTAGATATACTCCCCTCCAGTATATATCCTTGCGGCGCGCTAGCCGGGGCCTTGATGACGCCTGACCAGGCGCTGCAGGGCGGCGCGTAAAGCGGCGTTTTGCGGCGTATCTTCCAGCGTGTGTTCCAGCGTATCGAAGGCTTGCAGGGCGCGGCCGGGTAGCGCCAGTTGCTTTTCCGGCGCCGCTTTCTCCACGGTCCGCCTGACTTGTACTTTGATACGGATTGCGTTAATCTGCCATCCCCGTTCTTGCAAATTTTCTTGCAATTTTGGACATTGCTGCTTGAGCTTGGTGGCTAAGGCAGCGTTGGGCGCCGATAGCGTCAGTTGTCCTTCCGCCAGTTGCATGACTTCACACGATGCGAAGATCGGCGGCAGTATCGCCCCGCAATCTTTTTGCAGCTTAGCGTTGCGCCTGAGGGTAGGCAGTAAGGGCGAAATTTTGTCGTTGCTGCTCAAAAAAGCGGCGATGCCGGTGGCGCCTGGCGGCTTGCGGCCGCGCTTGATGTTGATACGATACGGAGGGGATGACGATGTTGACATGCCTAGCACCTTACCACAAACAGCGTAGACAGACAGCGGCCCGGCTGCCCATTTGCCTGCCTTAGCCGGAGCTTTTCGATGCAAATTATTTTGATGCATACGCGGTTTACCCAGGCCAAATCGGTGACGTTGTCGTCGCGCCACGTGATACTCGGCGCGCTCTGCTTCCTGACCATCATCACCGTCTGCGCCGCCATGATGGCGGCCCTGACCTTGCGCCTGGCCAGCGCCGATCTGCCCTTGTTGCGCGATCTGGTGCCGGCGGCGGCGGCCAGCCCTGTCGCCAAGGACCGTTACCTGAAGGAAAACCTGGCGGCGATGGCCGTCAAGCTCGGTGAAATGCAGGCGCAACTGATACGCCTCGATGCGCTGGGCGAGCGGGTGCAGGGCCTGGCCGGCGTCAAGCCGGAAGAATTCAATTTCAAGGAATTGCCGGCGCGCGGCGGACCGGAAGTGGCTAGCGCACCGGCGCATGAGCTGAACATGGCGGAATTCCAGGCCGCGCTCGATGCGATGGCGAAGGGCGTGGAGCAGCGCTCGGACTATATGAATGTGGTGGAAACCAAGTTGATGGGTTTCAAGCTGCAATCGAAACTGTTGCCGACCATACAGCCGGTCAACGTCAGCTATAACGCTTCCGGCTTCGGCTGGCGACTCGATCCGTTTTCCGGGCGCAGCGCGTTCCACGAAGGCATAGACTTTCCCGGCGCTACCGGCACGCCTATCGTGGCGGCGGCCGGCGGCGTCGTGGTTGCGGCGGAATTCCATCCGCAATTCGGCAATATGCTGGAAATCGACCACGGCGGCGAAATCATGACGCGCTATGCACACACGTCGCGCATCTACGTGAAAGTCGGCGACATCGTCAAACGCGGCCAGCACGTGGCCGATATCGGTTCCACCGGGCGCTCCACCGGGGCTCACCTGCATTTCGAGGTGCATGTCAAAGGCGTGCCGCAAAATCCGCACAAGTTCCTGTCGGCCGGCGCCAATCAAGCCAATCTGGCAAGTTTGAGTCAAAAATAGGCTTGAGTTTGCGCATTTAGTCTCCAATTCCCTCCTTGCTTGCCGCGATTGCCCAGTGTTTACTGGTCAAGCCGGCATCGCATGGTAAAATCGCGAGTTAGCCTATAGTTGCTGTGCGATTAAGTTTTTTGCCGCAGCCCTTTTAAGAATTTAACTTTCCGTTCATAGCATGTCATTCCTGACCAAGATATTCGGCAGCCGCAACCAGCGGCTTTTGAAGCAATACCAAAAGACCGTGCGTGAGATCAACGCACTGGAAACCCAGCTGGAGACCTTGACTGACGACGCTTTGCAAGCCAAGACCGCCGAGTTCAAGGCGCGCGTGGCAAACGGAGAGGCGCTCGACAACCTACTGGTGGAAGCGTTTGCGGTCTGCCGCGAAGCGAGCAAGCGCGTGCTGAAGATGCGCCATTTCGATGTACAGCTGATAGGCGGGATGGTGCTGCATTACGGTAAGATCGCCGAAATGGGCACAGGCGAAGGCAAGACCCTGATGGCAACTCTGCCGACTTACCTGAATGCCTTGTCCGGCCAGGGCGTGCACGTGGTCACCGTGAACGATTACCTGGCTCAGCGCGATGCCGAATGGATGGGGCAATTATACGGCTGGCTGGGCCTGACGACCGGCGTCAACCTGTCGCAACTCGAGCACGACGCCAAGCAAGTCGCTTACGGTTCCGATATCACTTACGGCACCAATAACGAATTCGGCTTCGACTACCTGCGCGACAACATGGTGTATGAAGCGAAAGACCGCGTGCAGCGCAGCCTGAACTTCGCCGTGGTCGATGAAGTCGATTCGATCCTGATCGACGAAGCGCGCACACCGCTGATTATTTCCGGCCAGGCCGAGAACCATACCGAACTGTATTACAAGATCAACGAAGTGCCGAAACTGCTGACCCTGCAAATCGGCGAAGAAACCCCGGACGGCAAGGGCCAGATCGAGGTTCCCGGCGACTACACCAAGGACGAGAAGGCGCATCAGGTCTTGCTGACCGAGGCCGGACACGACAAGGCCGAGCAAATCCTGACCCAGATGGGCTTGCTGCCGGAAGGCGCCTCGCTGTACGACGCCGCCCACATCAGCCTGATCCACCACCTGTACGCTGCGCTGCGCGCGCATGCGCTGTACTTCAAGGATCAGCACTATGTGGTGCTGAACGACGAAATCGTGATCGTCGACGAATTCACCGGCCGCATGATGACCGGCCGCCGCTGGTCGGATGGCTTGCATCAGGCGGTGGAAGCCAAGGAAGGCGTCAAGATCCAGAACGAAAACCAGACCCTGGCTTCGATCACTTTCCAGAATTATTTCCGCATGTATAACCGCTTGTCCGGCATGACAGGCACGGCCGATACCGAAGCCTACGAATTCCAGGAAATCTACGGCCTGGAAACCGTGGTGATACCGCCAAACCGCCCTTCGCAGCGCCAGGACAGGCAAGACCAGGTGTACAAGTCGGCCGAGGAGAAATACGGCGCGATGTTGAAAGACATCCAGGATTGCTTTGAGCGCGGCCAGCCGGTGCTGGTCGGCACCACCTCGATAGAGAATTCCGAACTGTTGTCCGGGATTCTGGATAAAGCCAAACTGCCGCATAACGTGTTGAACGCGAAACAGCATGCGCGCGAAGCGGAAATCATCGCCCAGGCCGGTAGTCCGAAAGCGATCACCATCGCCACCAATATGGCGGGCCGCGGTACCGATATCGTGCTGGGCGGGAATGTCGCCAAGCAGGTGCAGCTGATCGAAGCGAATCCGGCCTTGGCGGATGCCGACAAGGCAGCGCAGGCGCAAAAGCTGCGCGACGAATGGCAATCGCTGCACGAACAGGTGGTGGCGGCCGGCGGCCTGCATATCGTCGGCACCGAGCGCCACGAGTCGCGCCGCGTCGACAACCAGCTGCGCGGCCGCTCGGGCCGTCAGGGCGATCCCGGATCTTCGCGTTTCTATCTGTCGCTGGACGACACCTTGTTGCGCATCTTTGCCGGCGACCGCGTGCGCGCCATCATGGACAGGCTGAAAATGCCGGAGGGCGAGCCTATTGAAGCCGGCATCGTGTCGCGTTCTATCGAGTCCGCCCAGCGCAAGGTGGAAGCGCGCAATTTCGACATCCGCAAACAATTGCTGGAATACGACGACGTCGCCAACGACCAGCGCAAAGTGATTTACCAGCAGCGCAATGAATTGCTGGAAGCGCAAGACATGTCCGAGCTGATCACCTCGCTGCGTTACGGCATGTTCCAGGACGTAGTGCGCGCCCATGTACCGGAAGAATCGGTCGAAGAGCAGTGGAATATTCCGGCGCTGGAAGCGGCGCTGGCCAGCGAATGGGCGCTCGACCTGCCATTGACGGCGATGCTGGCGGCCGAGCACAACCTGAGCGACGAAGACATCCTGGAGCGCGTGCAGCAGGCGGCGACCGAGGCGTATGAGGCTAAAGTCGCTTTGGTCGGCAAGGTAGCGTTTGCCGGTTTCGAGCGCAGCGTCATGCTGCAGAGCATAGATACGCACTGGCGCGAACATCTGGCCGCACTCGACCACCTGCGCCAGGGCATCCATCTGCGCGGCTATGCGCAGAAAAACCCGAAACAGGAATACAAGCGCGAAGCGTTCGAACTGTTCGGCCAGATGCTGGACCTGATCAAGAATGAAGTGGTCAGAACCGTGGTGACGGTGCGCATACAGTCGCGCGAAGAAATCGCGGCGGCCGAAGAGCAAATGGCGCAATCGCAAGTCGAGAACGTGCATTATCAACATGCCGATTTCAATGCGAATGCCTCGCCGGAAGAGATGCTGGCGCCGACCGCCATGCCCGAAGGGCAACAGCCGGAAATCAGCTATGCGCTGAAAGTCGGCCGTAACGATCCTTGCCCTTGCGGCAGCGGCAAGAAATTCAAGCAATGCCACGGCAGGCTGGCCTGAGCCGGTTTTGATGTTGCAAGAAAAAAGGACGGATTTTCCGTCCTTTTTTCTTGCCGCGAGGCGCAGTTGCTCGCTTCGCACCGTAAAAAAATGTCCTACAATGTCGGCTTGATTTCATCGCAAGGATATTTATCATGGCCGTCAATTCCCCTATTCCCGTCGCCGCCGACCTGAAGCCGGTCGCCGGCATCCGTCTTGGCCATGCCGAGGCCGGCATACGCAAGCCCGACCGCAAGGATGTGCTGGTCATGGAGTTGGCGCCGACCGCGACGGTGGCAGGCGTGTTCACCACCAATCGCTTTTGCGCGGCCCCGGTACAAGTCTGCAAGGCGCATCTGGAAGGTTTGCACATGGCGTCCGGCCCGATACGCGCGCTGGTGGTGAATACCGGCAATGCCAATGCCGGCACCGGCGATGCCGGACTGGCGGCCGCCAATGCCACCTGCGCCGCGCTGGCCGAATTGCTCGGTTGCGAGGCGGCGCAAATCCTGCCGTTTTCTACCGGCGTGATCCTCGAGCAATTGCCGGTGGAGCGCCTGGTAGCCGGTTTGCCGCAAGCCATCGCTAATTTGCAGGAAGATAACTGGTTCAACGCCGCGCTCGCCATCATGACCACCGATACCCAGCCCAAGGCAGCCTCGGCTACGGTCGTGATCAATGGTCAGACCGTGCAAATGACCGGCATCAGCAAGGGCGCCGGCATGATCAAGCCGAATATGGCGACCATGCTCGGCTATCTGGCGCTCGACGCCAAAGTCGCGCAGCCTGTGCTCGATCATCTGGTGAAACAGACGGCCGATAAATCGTTTAACTGCATCACGATAGACGGCGACACCTCGACCAACGACTCCTTCATGCTGATCGCCACCGGCGCTTCCGATCTGGAAATCAACGAGATCGACACGCCCGAATATGCGGCGCTGGCGGCAGCGGTGATTGCGCTGGCGCAGAAGCTGGCGCACATGATCATCCGCGACGGCGAAGGCGCCACCAAGTTCATTACGATCGCGGTGGAAGAGGGGCGCGACGTCGAAGAGTGCCGCAAGATCGCTTATTCGATCGCCCATTCGCCGCTGGTGAAAACGGCCTTCTTTGCCTCCGATCCGAATCTCGGTCGCATCCTGGCCGCGATCGGCTATGCCGGCGTAGACGATCTCGATGTCGGCAAGCTGAACCTGTATCTGGACGACGTCTGGGTCGCCAAGCACGGCGGGCGCAACCCCGATTACCGCGAAGAAGACGGCCAGCGCGTGATGCAGCAAAGCGAAATCACGATACGCGTCAAGCTGGCGCGCGGCGCCGCGGCGGCTACCGTCTGGACTTGCGATCTGTCGCACGACTATGTGTCGATTAACGCCGATTATCGTTCTTAAGAAGAGAGTTCATGAGCCAGCTAGACCAGTTTTTGTTGCGCGCCGAACATATGCTGAATCGGCTGGAAAGCATCTTGCCGACCGCAATGCCGGCGCCGGACTGGGCGCTGGGAACGGCGTTCCGCTGGCGCAAACGCGCCGGACTGGCTTATCTGCAAGTCGTCAAACATGCCGCCAGCATCGCCTTGGACGATTTGCACAAGATCAGCCAACAAAAGCTGCAGATAGAGCAAAACACGCGCCAGTTCGTCCATGGCAAACCGGCCAATAACGTTTTGCTGACCGGCGCGCGCGGCACCGGGAAATCCTCGCTGATCAAGGCTTGCCTGAACCAGTACGCGGATCAGGGTTTGCGCCTGATCGAGGTCGATAAATGCGATCTGGCCGATTTGCCGGACATCGTCGACCTGGTGGCGGAGCGGCCCGAGCGCTTCATCATCTTTTGCGACGATCTCTCGTTCGAAGAGGGCGAGCCCGGTTATAAAGCGCTGAAAGTGGCGTTGGACGGCAGCATCGCCACGCAGACCGAGAATGTGCTGATTTACGCGACTTCCAACCGTCGCCACTTGCTGCCGGAAAAAATGTCGGATAACGCCGCCTACACCCATGGCGACGATGGCGACTTGCATCCGGGCGAAACCGTTGAGGAAAAAATCTCGCTGTCGGAACGTTTCGGTCTATGGCTCTCGTTTTATCCATTCCGGCAAGACGATTATCTGGAGATCGTGGCGCACTGGTTGGCCAGCCTCGGTTGCGATATCGGCCAGATCGCGGCGGCCCGCGACGATGCCTTGCGCTGGGCACTGCAGCGCGGCTCGCGTTCCGGCCGCGTCGCCTGGCAGTTTGCCCGCGATTACGCCGGCCGTCTGGCGGAAGGTTGAGATGAATGCAAAACCTATCGATGTCGCGGTCGGCATCTTGCTGCAGGCGAACGGCGACGTCTTGCTGGGCCAGCGCCCGGCCGGCAAGCCTTACGCGGGTTACTGGGAATTTCCCGGCGGCAAAGTGGAACCCGGTGAAAGCATACTCGATGCCTTGAAGCGAGAGTTTTTTGAAGAACTCGGCGTTACCATCTTAAGCGCCGAGCCATGGTGCGGCGTCGAGTACGTGTATCCACATGCGCATGTGCGACTGCATTTCTATATCAGCCGCGATTGGCAGGGCGAGCCGCAAGGCCTGGAAGGGCAGGCATTTGCCTGGCAGGGCAGCGTCGCTGTTTCCCCCTTGTTGCCGGCCACCATACCGTTGCTGGAGTGGCTAGATATGTTGCGCCACAGCATAGATTGATCCTGGGTCTGTACTTTTTCCGCAACCTTCCACGTAGTTTTACGTATTGCCCGATGCTTTTCAGGCTGGAATCATCGTCCCTTATTTTTCTATATCCACAGTGTATTGATTTCAATACACTGTAAGTATTTCAATACATCGTTCATTTTCCTTTACGTCATAGAAGTGATACTCTAGATTTTTTGCCGAACTTAAACATCGTGTGTATGAAATTTGATACAGGGTTTTATCCGTTTTCGACGAAAATTTTATAAGCTATTGATTTTGTTTAATAAAATTTTGTGGCATGCCGATTGCTATAACTAATCGCAAATTCCCTTTAAGCGATGGAGTGTTGAAACTATGCAACAAATGGCTGGACGCGCTGGAGCTGTGCTGCGTATCGATCTGCAGGCAGTCAGAAATAATTACCGCTTGCTTCGCAGTAAGCTCGGCGCCGCGCAATGTGGCGCGGCGGTCAAGGCGGATGCCTATGGACTGGGGGCGGTACCGGTGTCCAGGGCTTTGCTGGAAGAGGGGTGCCGGCATTTTTTCGTCGCTCATCTGGATGAGGCGATCGCACTGCGCCCGCATTTGCCGGATCAGGCCGCCATTTATGTCATGCACGGCTCGCCGCTCGGTTATGAAGCCGAATTTCTCGAACATCGTTGCATTCCGGTCTTGAACAGCGCAGCGCAGATACTTGCCTGGCGCGCCTTGGCGGAACAAAAACAGCAAGCCTTGCCGGCGATCATACAACTCGATAGCGGGATGTCGCGCATGGGTTTGTCATCCGAGGAAGTGCAGACCTGGCTGGCCGAGCCCGGCTATATCCGCGGCATAGACTTGCAATACCTGATGAGCCATCTCGCATGCGCCGAGGATCAGGCCCATCCTATGAACCGTCATCAGTTGCAGACGTTTAAGGCATTGCGGGCGCAGTTGCCAGGTTGCGGCGCCAGCCTCGCCAATTCTTCCGGTATTTTCCTCGGCAGCGATTTCCATTTCGACCTGGCGCGGCCGGGCGCCGCCTTGTACGGCGTGGCGCCGGTCGCCGGCCAGCCGAATCCCATGCAGGCGGTGGTGCATTTGCAGGGGCGCGTCATACAGACGCGTGAAATATTTCCCGGTACCGGCGTCGGCTACGGCCTGACCTGGCGCAGCCAGCAGCTCAGCCGCATTGCGACGGTGGCGGTAGGTTATGCCGACGGCTGGATGCGCAGCCTCAGCAATCGCGGCCTGGTGCAGATCGCGGGGCAGACGGTGCATATGGTCGGGAATGTATCGATGGACACGATCACGCTCGACGTCAGCCAGGTCGCTATCGAGCATTTGCAGCCGGGTGCGCTGGTCGATCTGATTTCCGACACGAATACCGTCGATCAGGTGGCGGCAAAGGCCAAAACGATAGCTTACGAAATCCTGACCAGCCTGGGCATGCGCTACCAGCGCGAGTATTTGGGTCAGACCGAACATACAACAGCTTAATTCAGCATCAAGGGGGAGTATAATGAAGGTAGTCATACTGGGCGCAGGGGTCATCGGTACCGCATCGGCCTATTATCTGGCCAGGGCAGGGCATGAAGTCACGGTGCTGGAGCGCCAGCCGGCCGCCGGCCTGGAAACCAGTTACGCCAACGCCGGCGAAGTTTCGCCCGGCTATTCGGCGCCGTGGGCCGGCCCCGGTGTGCCTTTGAAGGCGATCAAGTGGCTGATGATGCAACACAGCCCGCTGGCGATACGCCCGAGCCTCGATCCCGTCATGTGGCGCTGGATGATGCAGATGCTGATGAATTGCACCAGCGAGCGTTACGAAGTGAATAAAGGACGTATGCTGCGCATGGCGGAATACAGCCGCGACGTGCTGCAGCAGTTGCGCGAAGATACCGGCATCCACTATGACGAGCGCACCCAGGGTACCCTGCAGCTATTCCGCAATCAGCAGCAAGTCGATGCGTCGGCGGCCGACATCGCGATTTTGCAGCGTTACGGCGTGCCGTACGAAGTGCTGGACAAGGCCGCCTGCCTGAAGGTGGAGCCGGCGCTGGCTCAGGTGCAGCATAAGTTTGTCGGCGCCTTGCGTCTGCCTGGCGACGAAACCGGCGATTGCTTCAAGTTCACGCAAAATCTGGCGCGCCTGGCCGAAGGCTTGGGCGTGCAATTCAAGTACGGGGTGAATATCCAGCGTCTGGTGCGCGAGGGCGACAGGCTGGAGTCGGTGCTGACTTCCGAAGGCACGTTCAAGGCGGACAGCTTCGTGCTGGCTCTGGGCAGTTATTCGCCTATCTTGCTGCGCGAACTCGATATCGAGATCCCGGTTTATCCTATCAAAGGCTATTCGCTGACGATACCGATCAGCGATGTGCAGCGCGCACCGGAATCGACGGTCATGGATGAGACTTATAAAGTCGCCATTACCCGTCTCGGTGACCGTATTCGTGTCGGCGGCACGGCCGAAATCACAGGATACAACCTCGACCTGCGCGCCGACCGCCGCGCCACGCTGGAGCATTCTGTCACCGACCTGTTCCCCGGCAGCGGCGATGTCGGCCAGGCGGAATTCTGGACCGGCCTGCGCCCGATGACGCCGGATGGCACTCCGGTGCTCGGCCCTACACCGTACCGGAATCTGTTTTTGAATACCGGGCATGGCACGCTGGGCTGGACCATGTCTTGCGGTTCCGGCCAATTTATCGCCGATGTGGTGTCGGGCAAGCGTCCTGCCATATCCACCGAAGGTTTATTCATGGACCGTTACGGCAGCATCAACCGTCCTATCATTGTTTCCAAGGAGTTGGCATGAACCAGTTTGAGCAATTACTCTCTTCAACCCAGGTTTTTTCCGATGCCAGCCTGAACGCCCGTTTTTATACCGCGATAGAATTGCTGGCGCAAATCGTGATGGTCATGCCGCGCACCACCACGGTGGCGACGCTGGCGCAGACTACCGGAAAAACGCCGCGTCTGATTCGTTCCATCCTGGCGACCTTGAGTAAAGATGGCTTGGCGAGCCGCGATGCCAAGGAAAAAGATGCCTGGCATTGCCGCGACTGTAACGGCATCATTACCCTGGCCGACGTGTACCGCTGTTTTGTCCGCGCGGAAGAGCGCGCGCTGGCGAAGGCTGCCGCCGTCGCACAGCAAAAAACTGAGTCCGAGCAGGCCGTGGAAAAACGCGACATCCGCAGCTCCAGCCAACAAAGCGTCGATCTCTTGATGATGCAGGTAAAAATGACCGTGAATCGCGCGGTACTCCAGCAACTGGAGCAATTCGATCTCGGCCGTTTGCGCGGCCTGGCTTCCAGCACCGCTTTCCGCCGGCAACATGCGCGGCCACGCGGCTATATTGCCGAACCGTATTAATTTTCCATGCGTATCAATATCCAGTTCAAGGATAGGGTAGGCATCGCCCATGAAATCCTGGCGGTGCTGGCGCGCCGCGGTTTAAATGTGGTCGGGGTCGAAGTCGATCCACCGAATATCTATATCGATAGCCCGGAATTGTTGGAATTTATGCTGCCTTCCTTGCAGGAGGATTGTCAGCAAGTGCGCGGCGTCGGCGTCATTAAAGTCATGGACATCATGCCCGGGATCAGGCGCCGCCTGAATCTCGACACCATGATGGCGGTGATGGAAGACCCGGTGCTGGCGATCGATGCCAGCGGCCGGCTGGTGATCGCCAATGCGGCCGCGGCCGCCGTGGCGGGCTTGGATGAGGCCAGTTTGTGCCAGAAGAGCCTGAGCCAGGTATTGGACGATGCCGGCATACAGGAAGAACTGATCTGCAGCGGCTTTCGCATGCCGACCCGGGAAGTCAACCTGAACGGCGAGCCGTTTTTTATGGATGTGACGCCGGTTTCCGAGCCGCAGGATAGCGATCTGGCGCAATTGGGCAGATCGGTCGGCGCCGTACTGACTTTGCATGCACCGACCCGTATCGGCGGACGTTTGCACGCACTGCAGCACTCCGAGGGCAGCGGTTTTCATTTCATCATCGGCGAGTCGGAACAGATACGCGCGCTCAAAACACGCGCAGCCAGAGTGGCGATCGTCGATGCGCCTTTGCTGATTACCGGCGAAACCGGCACCGGCAAGGAATTGCTGGCGCAAGCCTGTCATGGCGTCAGCGCCCGCAGCAGCGCGCCGTTTCTCGAATTGAATTGCGCCGCCTTGCCGGAAAGCCTGGCCGAAAGCGAGTTGTTCGGTTATATGTCGGGCGCCTTCACGGGGGCGCAGCGCGGCGGCAAGCCTGGCCTGTTTGAGATGGCGGATGGCGGCACCGTTTTCCTCGACGAGATCGGTGAAATGTCCCTGTACCTGCAAGCCAAATTGCTGCGTTTTCTGAACGACGGCAAATTCCGCCGTATCGGCAGCGACAAGGAAGTGAAGGTCAATGTCCGTATCATCAGTGCTACGCACAGGAATTTGCGCAAGATGGTGCAGGAAGGGGCGTTTCGCGAAGATTTGTTTTACAGGCTGAACGTCTTGCATCTGGAGATGCCGGCATTGCGCGAGCGTCCCGACGATATTCTGCCGCTGGCGCGCCATTTCATAGAGCGGGCCTGCACTCAGGCGCAAAAGCCGGTCTGCCGCCTGAACTCGGCGGCTTGCGCCGCATTGGTGGCCAATCATTGGCCGGGCAATGTGCGGCAATTGCAGAACGTCGTGTTCAGGGCTATCACGATGTCGGATCAGCGCGTACTGGACGCCGCCGATCTCGATTGGGCCGAAGGCAGCATTACCGCCGATGTAGAGAATCTGGACGCGGCTGAAAACTGGGATTTATCGGTTAGCGGCTTTGAGCGTTCTTTACTGGAAAAACTCTATCCTCAGTACCCGTCCAGCCGCAAGCTGGCAGCCAGGCTGGCGACCTCGCACTCCATGATCGCCACCAAGTTGCGTAAATACGGTATTCCGCAAAAACGCTGAAGTATTAAGGATTTTAATCGTCCGATCCCGGTTCTTCCGGCAGATTGACGGCGGGAATCGTGTATTTTTCGTCGGCCCAGGCGCCCAGATCTATCTGTTTGCAACGTTCCGAACAAAATGGGCGCCAGCGGTTGGCCTCTTTCCATTCCACCTTGGCATTGCAGGTGGGGCAATCAACAAAAGTAGCCATGCTTAAAAATTACAGAGAGTCAGGTCGAAAGGAATATCGTTTTCGAAGGCTTTGGGCTTCATGTCCCCGTCCTGGGACATGAAGCGTATCCACAGCATGTATTTATTGGCGGAAATCTCAGGAATGGCGGCCAGTTCCCGGGCCACGCTGACCCGCAGCAACTGGTAGATTTTTCCTTGCAACATCTGTTGGTAGCTGCCGGCCTGGGCGATGACTTTAGAGGTCGTGCCCGATTCCCGCAATAGCCGCAGGACGACGTTGATCGCATCGAATAAGGGCGCGATCGGCGCAAACCAGGCTGAGATATCGGCATAGCGTTTCTCGGCGGAGTTTTTCTGCCAGGCATGGTAACTCGGCAAATCGAACTCGCAGGCGCCGCCAGGGATAATCGTGCGCCCGCGTATGCTCATCAGCCATTCATTGTCGCGCACATTCTGGCCGGTTTTTCCGGTGCAGGCGATCAGGGCGCTGCTGGCTCTGTCGACATCGGCCAGCACTTTATCCAGCATGTCCGCTTGCACGTTAGGATTGGACTTGAAACTGATCAGGGTATGTTTCTGGCGTTCAAGCTCTTGCAGCAGATCGGATTTCAAATCGGCGCGACCGGCGACTTCCAGCATTTCAAAAATGGTGGCCAGGGCGACGTGATGCTGCATGGGATCAGACTGATGCAGGAAAAAAGAGAATTTTTCGTACAGGTCTTCCAGCCGCAATAACGTGCGAATACGCTCGTTAAAAGGGTATTCGTAAACAATCAAAATAATATCCCTGTCAAAATTTTTGCCAACGCAAGTTTCACGTGATTCTGAACTATGCTGGATGAAATTACAAATATCGTGTGCAAATTTCCTGCAATTTTTTTAATTGCAACCGTGCTGGAAAGGGCGGCTTACTTTTCCCGCATCGTGCCCGCCATTTGCAGGTAATGCCGGTGCAGTTGCATTACCCTGGCCTCCACCCCGGACAGATCGCCTTCGTTGACGATTACGTCGTCTGCTGCCTGCAGCCTTTGCTGTCTGCCGGCTTGCGTTTCCATGATCGCTTTCACCTGCGCTTCGGATAAGCCGTTTCTGGTCATGACCCGCTGTAGCTGTGTAGCTTCATCGCAGTCCACCACCAGAACGCGGTGCACACGGTTTTTCCAGTTGCCGGATTCGACCAACAAAGGAACAACAAAAATCAGGTAAGCAGCCTCCGTATTTTGTGCTGCAATTTCAGTTTCCTGGCGTATCAAAGGATGCAGGATAGCTTCCAGCTTTTGTCTTTCCGCGGGATCGGAAAACACATGGCGGCGCATGGCAGCCCTGTCCATGGCGCCATCCGCCGCAATATAGGCGGCTCCGAATTGCGCCCGAATCGCAGGAAGCGCTTTTCCGCCGGTTGTCGTCAACTGGTGGGCGATCAGGTCGGTATCGACGATGGCCGTCCCCAGGCGAGCAAACATATTCGCGACGGTACTCTTGCCGCTGCCTATGCCGCCGGTCAGCCCCAGCGTAAACACTTTGGAGTTCAAAGCAGCAGTCCCAGATAGAGCTCGGTTAACTGCTTGCCCCATACCAGCGCGATAAGCCCGGCCGCCGCCAGATAGGGGCCGAAAGGGATAGGGGTATTTTTCCCCATCCTGGCAAAAACGATCATCGCGATACCCACCAGGGCGCCCACCACGGATGACAGCAGGATGATGACAGGTAGCATGCCCCAGCCCATCCATGCCCCCAGCGCGGCCAGCAATTTAAAGTCGCCATAGCCCATGCCTTCTTTGCCGGTCAGCAGTTTGAAAAGCCAGTAGACGGACCACAGGGCCAGATAACCGGCGGCGGCGCCGATGACGGCTTCCGGCAAGGAAGTAAAGGTGGCGCGCAGGTTAATCAGCAAGCCTGCCCACAGCAAAAGAAAGGTCAGATCATCCGGCAGCAACTGCGTGTCGGCATCAATGAAAGTCATGGCGATCAATAGCCAGAAAAAAACTAGGGAAGCCAGTCCGGCCGCGCCACTGCCAAAATGCCAGATCAATCCGGCAGAAAGGACGCCGGTCAACAACTCTACTAAAGGGTAGCGTATCGATATCGGCGTTTTGCATTCTGTGCATTTGCCGCGGATTAACAGATAACTGATGACAGGAATATTTTCCCATGCGGTGATCTGGTGCCCGCAATGCGGACAGGCCGAACGCGGCAGCATCAGGTTGAAACGGTCGGTGTGCGGCAACGGTTGGCCGTTTTCGCAGGCCACGTAATTATCGGACTCGCGCTGCATGATTTTTGGCAAGCGGTAAATCACGACATTCAGGAAGCTGCCTATCATCAAGCCGAAAATGCCGAGCACTACGCTGCTCAGCCAATTTCCGGCAGGTGCAAAAAATACCGTTTCTAACATCAGACCACCGCACCCAGTTTGAAAATCGGCAAATACATGGCGACCACCAGGCCACCGATGACGACGCCGAGAATGACCATGATCAGAGGTTCCATCAGGCTGGACAGCGAGGCCACCGCTTCATCGACTTCGTCCTCGTAAAAATCGGCGACCTTGCCCAGCATCTGATCGAGCGCGCCCGATTCTTCGCCGATGGCCACCATTTGCGTCACCATATTCGGAAATACGTTGGAGTTTTGCATGGCGACAGTCAGGCTGGTGCCGGTGCTGACCTCGGTCTGGATTTTTATCGTCGCGTCCAGATACACTGCATTGCCGGAGGCGCCGCCGACAGAGTCCAGCGATTCGACCAAGGGCACGCCGGCGGCGAACATCGTGGCCAGGGTGCGGGTCCAGCGCGCGATCGTCGCTTTCCTGATCACGGCGCCGAAAATCGGCGCTTGCAACAATAAGCGGTCCATGGTGCGTTGCATGCGGAGCGAACGTCTCCAGGACTGGAAAAAAAAGTAAACGCTGCCAAAAATCCCGCCAAAAATTGCCCACCAGTACTTGACGAAAAAATCGGAAATGGCCATCACAAACAAGGTGGGCGCCGGCAAGTCGGCGCCGAAGCTGGTAAACACTTGTTTGAAGGCGGGTACCACCCAGATCATGATGACGGCGGTCACGATAAATGCTATCGAGAGAATTGCGATCGGATAAGTGAGCGCCGATTTGATTTTGGCCTTGATGGCCAGGGTTTTTTCTTTATAGATAGCTAGCCGCGTCAGCAAATCTTCCAGGATACCGGCTTGTTCGCCCGCCCCCACCAAGTTACAGAACAGAGGGTCAAAATACAGCGGAAATTTGCGGAATGCCTGATTCAGGCTGGTTCCGGTTTCGACGTCGCCTCGTATGTCTTGCAGCAATTTGGAAACCGAGGGATTAGTATGGCCTTTGGAGACGATATCGAAGGACTGTAACAGCGGCACGCCGGCTTTCATCATAGTGGCGAGCTGGCGCGTGAACAGCGTGATGTCCTTGTCGGTAATTTTTTTGCCGGTGCTGTAATTTTTTTTCTTTAATTTGGTAACGAGTATGCCTTGCCGGCGCAAAGTCGCGTTGACGATGGCTTCACCGCTGGCGCGCAATTCGCCACGGACGGTTTTGCCGAATTTGTCTTTGCCTTCCCACGCGTATAGCGACTCCTTGGCCTGGGCTGGCCTGGTTGGCTTGACGGGATTAGTTGCCATGTAGCTGCTCTCCGGTTAATCGTTGGTGCATCCAAGCACCTCTTCCAGGCTGGTCAGCCCTTGTTTGACTTTTTGTAAGCCTGACTGCCGCAGATTTCTGACGCCTTCGCGTTGAGCTTGCTCTTCAATTTCCAGGGAAGTGCCGCTGGCCAGAATTATCCGTTCTATCGCTTCGGAAATCGGCATGATCTGGTAAATGCCTACCCTGCCTTTATAACCGCTGCCATTGCAGCGCTCGCAGCCTACCGGTTGATACGGTCTCCAACTGCCATCCAGTTCATCGTCCTGGAATCCTGCCTGCAGCAAGACTTCATCGAGTATGTCGGCCGGCTTTTTGCAAGTGCATAAACGTCGGGCCAAACGCTGCGCGGTAATCAAGATAACCGACGAGGCGATATTGAAAGGCGCGACACCCATATTCATCAGACGCGTCAACGTGGCCGGTGCATCGTTGGTGTGCAGGGTCGAAAATACCATGTGGCCGGTTTGCGCCGCCTTGATGGCGATATCCGCCGTTTCCAGGTCGCGAATCTCGCCCACCATGATGACATCGGGATCCTGGCGCAGGAAAGACTTCAGCGCGGCGGCGAAGGTCAGGCCGGCCTTGTCGTTGACGTTGACCTGATTGACGCCGGGTAAGTTGATTTCAGCCGGGTCTTCCGCCGTCGAAATATTGATGCCGGGCTTGTTGATGACGTTCAGGCAAGTGTAAAGGGAAACCGTTTTTCCTGAGCCGGTAGGGCCGGTTACCAACACCATGCCATATGGGCGCTGGATCGCATTCATCAGAATTTCTTTCTGATCCGGATCATAGCCCAGTGCATCGATACCCATCTGTGCTTGCGAACCGTCCAGGATACGCATCACAATTTTTTCGCCGAACAAGGTGGGCAAAGTGCTGACGCGGAAGTCGATCGATTTGCTTGCGCTTAACTGCAATTTCATGCGGCCATCTTGCGGGACGCGCTTCTCGGAAATATCGAGCTTGGAGATGACCTTGATACGCGACGCCAGCTTGTCTTTGATCGCCAGCGGCGGTTGGGCGATTTCTCTCAATTCGCCATCGACGCGGAAACGGATGCGATAAAATTTTTCGAAAGGTTCAAAGTGCAAGTCGGATGCGCCCAGGTTAATGGCATCCACCAGCATTTTTTGTAAGAATTTGACGACCGGGGCGTCGTCGATTTCGGTAGCCTGCGTATCCGCTGTAGCCTGGCCGGCGTCATCTTCTTTAAATTCCAGCTCGTAATCGTCGCCAGCCAGATCATTCAGGCTTTGCTCGGAGGTTTTGCTGAGCTTATCCAGCAACTTGAGAAGCGCGTCGTGCTGGACCACGATCAGCTCTATACCCAATCCGGTCTGAAATTTGACCTGATCAAGCGCAGAATTATTGGTCGGATCAGAGATCGCCAACGACACCTTATTGCCTTTTTTTGCAATCGCCACCATACACTGCGACTGCATCAATTTTGGGTCGACCAGCTTTTCAGGGATCAGGCTTTCATTGATCAGCGCCAGATCCAGCAGCGGATAGCCAAAAGCTTCGGAACAGAAGGTGGCGAGGTCGCGAGAATTGATGATGCCGCTTTGTAGCAAACCGTCAACAAATGGCGTTTTTTCCATTTGCGTTTTTTTACTGATCGCGTCGATTTGCGCCGGAGACAACAAATTAGCCTGCGTGAGCGCCCGGGCGAGCCCTGAGGTGTATGCTTGTGGTGCCGAATATGGTGGAGCAGCAGACATAGGGTCTTTTGAGTAAAATTTGCCAATACAATCAGTTGCTTCAGGATAATGCAACCAAGCACAGTTTTTGTAAAGGCGTACATGCCAAATTAGCTATGCTAGCCGACGGAATTCACTTATTCGGTTGAACTCGAGTCCTTGCTACGCACTAGCTTCGCAACTTTAATCGATTGATGTTGTACCTGAACGATTTCAATGACGCATTGAGCAATTTTCAGGCTGACATTCGCCTCGGGAATTTCCTGCAGATATTCCAGCAATAAGCCATTCAGCGTTTTGGGCCCGCTGAGCGGGAATTGCAATTGCAGGCGCTTATTAATATCGCGTAGTGTAGTCGATCCCTCTAACAGGCACACTCCATTTTCATCCCAGGAAAAAGTGTCGGCACGGGCGTCGCCTGGCATGGAGGTGGTGAATTCACCGATCATTTCTTCGATAATATCTTCCAGCGTGACCAATCCTTGGACTTCGCCGTATTCGTCGACGATGAGTCCCATTTTTTCCCGGTTTTCCTGAAAATAAGTTAATTGTGTAAAGACATCGGTGTCTTCCGGAATGAAATAGGGAGCGCTAAGCAGTTTGCGAAAATGTTCTGCACTCAGATTTTCTTCGCGGCTCAACAATGTCATGGCTTTGCGTATATGCAGAATGCCGATAATGCGGTTGATCTCGCCTTCATATACGGGCAATTTGTTGTGATAACAAGTCGTCAACTGATATTTGATGTCTGCCACCGGCATAGCCAGATTCAAGGCTTCTATCTGCGAACGCGGGGTCATGACATCATTGACTGAAATGGTTTCGAGATCGAATAGATTCAATAATATGCTTTTATGCTTCTGCGGAATGAAATTCCCGCCTTCGAGTACGATAGAGCGCAATTCTTCAGGCGACAAGCGATGTTCGCGCGCCTGTTTGCTGGTATCGATATGCAGCAAGCGCAGCAAGGCATTAACAAATAAATTGACGAACCAGATTAGGGGTTGACCAAGGCTGATCAGCGGGCGCAGCACCAGGCTGGCCGGCAAGGAAATACGTTCCGGATAGGTGGCGCCGATGACTTTCGGCGCAATTTCCGCAAAGACGATTAGCAAAAATGCGACCACTGCGGTGGCAATGGTGATGACTTTATCGTCATTCCCGAATGCCTGGATGGCGAGTGAGGTGACCAGCGCGGTCACCATCGCATTGATCAGCGTGTTGGCGATCAGTATGACCGACAGCAGCTTGTTGACACGCTCCAGTAGCCACAGCGTGGTTTTTGCCAGTTTATTGCCGCGTTTGGCCAGATGGCGCAAGCGATGGTGATTGATCGCCATCAGCGCCGTTTCCGTCATCGAGAAAAAGGCGGACAACAGTATCAGTCCTGCCAGGGATAGCAATTGCACCGAGAGCGGGATGTCGTTCACGGCAACCTTTTTGCTGACGCGAAGAGCGGGGGGATCGTCGGCCTGGCGCGCATCGCTTTAATGGTTGCGGTCCACCGCAAATGCACTCAATGCCAGCAGGGCTTGCTTGTACGGGCCGGCAGCTAAGGGGGCGACTGCGGCGGAGGCGCGCGCCGCGGCTTTCTGCGCTTCGCCCCGGGTGTAATCGAGTGCGCCCGAGTTGGTGATGGCATGCAGGATGGCGTCGAACTTCGATTCCTCTCCGTGTTCGATGCAGGTACGCACCAGTTCGCGCTCGGCGTCGGTGCCGTTTTTCATCAGGTAAATCAAGGGCAGGGTAGGCTTGCCTTCGCGCAAATCATCGCCGACGTTTTTTCCTATATCGTCGGCATTGCCGGAATAATCGAGCACGTCGTCGATTAACTGGAACGCGGTTCCGAGCGAGCGGCCGTATTCGGCGGCAGCTGCTATGCCTTGCTCATCGGCACCGGCAATCAGCGCGCCGATTTCTGCCGCGGCCTCGAACAATTTTGCCGTTTTGGAGCGGATGACTTGGAGGTAGCGCTCTTCACTCACGTCCGGGTCATGCATATTCAGTAATTGCAGCACTTCGCCTTCGGCGATCACATTGGTGGCATCCGCCAGGATTTGCATGATGCGCATGCTATTGATGGACACCATCATCTGGAAGGCCCGCGAGTACAAGAAGTCGCCGACCAGCACCGATGCGGCGTTGCCGAACATGGCATTGGCCGTCTGGCGTCCGCGTCGCAACGAGGATTCGTCGACTACGTCATCGTGCAACAGGGTCGCGGTATGGATGAATTCGACGATGGCCGCCAGTTCATGATGTTGCTGGCCTTGATAACGATGAGCGTTGGCAATCAGCAATACCAGCACCGGGCGTATGCGTTTGCCGCCGGCGTTGATGATGTATTCGGCGATCTGATTGACCAGCGCAACTTCGGAGTGAAGTTTGTCGCGTATGACTTGATTGACCGCTGCCATATCGGTGGCGATGACGTCGGCGATCGGGTTGTGGGTAGCTGTGGCAGACAAGGGGGAACCTGCAAAAAAACCGAGATGGGCGAGATTATACGACGGCGTGCCTATGTTTTGCGGGAAATACAATAGCGGAATGTTGTCATGGTTCCACGGAGTTGACTTGACCGGGCTGGTAGGCGGATGGCGGTGCGGGATTTTACGTGCTGAAAAAATACGCAAATAGTTTTTGACGGTGATGCCAAGCCTGAGTATAATTTGGGGTTTTCCCGATTTCCTGGCTGTTTTTGGTTGACGGGGGAAAATCCCTATTATTTATTTGATGAGGTTTCACATGTACGCGGTCATAAAAACCGGCGGCAAACAATATAAAGTTGTCGCTGGTGAAAAACTCAAAGTAGAACAGATACCTGCAGACATTGGCTCCGAAATCACCATTGATCAAGTACTCGCCATGGGCGAGGGAGAGACTATCAAGTTTGGTACTCCATTGGTCGCAGGTGCTACGGTGCTGGTTAAGGTGATCGATCACGGACGTCACGACAAAGTGCGTATTTTCAAAATGCGTCGTCGTAAGCATTATCAGAAACGTCAAGGCCATCGCCAAAACTACACTGAACTGCAAATCGTTTCTATCAACGGCTAAGCCGCTGATAACCTGCTAATTTACCTGAATCCAAGGAGCTGAAATGGCACACAAAAAAGGCGGCGGCACCACGCGCAACGGCCGTGACTCAGAATCGAAACGCCTGGGCGTTAAAGTTTACGGCGGCCAGGCTATCAACGCCGGCGGCATCATCGTTCGTCAACGCGGCACACGCGTGCACGCTGGTGAAAATGTCGGCATGGGTAAAGACCATACCCTGTTTGCACTGGTTAATGGCAAGGTTCAATTTGCCATCAAAGGTGCATCCAAGCACCAATACGCAATCGTCGTTGCTGCTTAATGTCTTGATATAATTCAAGGCAAGGCGCAAGCCGGTACGCAAAAAAGGCTCTGCCATTGGTAGAGCCTTTTTAGTTTAGAGAAATCCTGTATAAATCTGTTGTTCCATCTTGGCAGCAAGGATTTATACAAGCTTTTTTAGGTGGTAAAAAATGAAATTTATTGACGAAGCACGCATTGAGGTGATTGCAGGCGACGGTGGTAATGGCGTCGCATCGTTCTGCCGTGAAAAATTCCGCCCGTTTGGCGGTCCCGACGGCGGTGATGGCGGGCGTGGCGGCAGCATCTGGGCGGTTGCCGACCGCAATATCAACACCCTGGTCGATTACCGTTTTTCTAAGCTGCACAAGGCCAAGGATGGTGAAAACGGCCGCGGCGCGGATTGTTACGGCAAGGGCGCGGATGACATTCATTTGCGCATGCCGGTCGGCACGCTGATTACCGATCGCAATACCGATGAAGTGATTGCCGACCTGACCGAGCATGGCCAGCAAGTCGAGTTGGTGAAGGGCGGCGAGGGCGGCTGGGGCAATATCCATTTCAAGACTTCGACCAATCGCGCGCCGCGCCAGCGTACCGAGGGCAAGGAAGGCGAGCGCCGCGAATTGCGACTCGAGTTGAAAGTATTGGCAGACGTCGGTTTGCTTGGTTTGCCGAATGCAGGTAAATCCACGTTCATTACCGCAGTTTCGAATGCGCGCCCTAAGATCGCCGATTATCCTTTCACTACCCTGCATCCGAATCTGGGCATGGTGCGCGTCAGCCATGAAAAAAGTTTCGTGATTGCCGACATCCCCGGCCTGATCGAAGGCGCGGCCGACGGCGCCGGGCTGGGTATACAATTCCTCAAGCATTTGCAGCGCACCGGTTTGCTGTTGCATATCGTCGACCTGGCGCCATTCGATGAAAACGTCGATCCGGTCAAGGATGCCAAGGCACTCATCAAGGAATTGCGCAAGTACGACGAAAGCTTGCACGACAAGCCGCGCTGGCTGGTGCTGAACAAGCTCGATGTATTGAGCGAAGAAGAGCGCAAGAAAAAGGTCAAGGATTTCGTCAAGCGCTTCGGCTGGAAAGGGCCGGTGTTTGAAATCTCGGCATTGACACGCGAAGGTTGCGAAGATCTGGTGGTTGAGATTTACGCCTATCTGGCGGAAAAGCGCTTGCAGGAACAGCGTTCGCAAGAAACCAAGATGAAAGAAGAGGCGCAGGGCATTTTGTCGATAGACCCGGACGACCCCCGCTTCAAAGTGATAGACTGATTTTTCCATCTTAAAAAAAAGAGCCTGATTTTTTCAGGCTCTTTTTTTTCTCCGTCTTACGCGCCTATTCATGCATCGCCGGTCAGTCGTGGGAAGGGGTAAATTTTTTGCTTCTTAATAAAGCAACTATTTTTATATTTGTTTGAAAAATGCATGCCATTCTGAATTTAATTTAGAATTTTCGTTCCGCGCCCACGCAAAGTATAATGAAGTCCACGGCTATAGCCTTCCGAAAAACGCAGTCCGGGTTCAATACGCATGCATTCAGTGATTCAACAAGCCAAGCGGCTGATTATCAAAGTAGGTTCTTCGCTGGTCACCAACGATGGCAAGGGCCTGGACCGGGTGGCGATAGAAAAATGGGCGGCGCAGATCGCCGCATTGCGTATGATGGGCAAGGAAGTCGTGCTGGTCAGTTCCGGGGCGATCGCCGAAGGCCGCCAGCGCCTCGGCTTCGACAAGCGGCCGACCGGCATCCATGAATTGCAAGCCTGCGCCGCCGTCGGCCAGATGGGGCTGGCGCAGATTTACGAAACCTGCTTTCGCGCTCACGGCATAGGCACTGCGCAGATTTTATTGACGCATGCCGATCTGGCCGACCGCGAACGCTATCTGAATGCGCGCTCCACCTTATTTACCTTGCTGCGTTTCGGCATCGTCCCCATCATCAATGAGAACGATACCGTGGTGACCGACGAGATCAAGTTCGGTGATAACGATACCCTGGGTGCGCTGGTGGCGAATCTGATCGAAGGCGATGCCTTAATTATTTTGACCGATCAAAAGGGTTTGTACACGGCCGATCCGCGTAAATATCCTGAGGCGCAATTCGTCCGTGAAGCCAAAGCCGGAGATGCCGCGCTGGAGGCGATGGCGGGCGGGGCCGGTTCCAGCGTCGGCAGCGGCGGCATGTTGACCAAGATAATGGCGGCCAAGCGCGGCGCCAGTTCCGGCGCGCATACCGTGATTGCCTGGGGGCGGGAAGAAAATGTATTGGTACGCCTGGCCGAGGGCGAAGCGATCGGCACCCAGTTAATCTCGCAGATGGCGCCCCTGGCGGCCCGCAAACAATGGATGGCCGATCATTTGCAGACGGCCGGGCAACTGATCCTGGACGCCGGCGCGGTGCAAAAACTGAGCGCCGAAGGCAAGTCTCTGCTGCCTATCGGTGTGCTGGACGTGCGCGGCGAATTCGGGCGCGGCGCCGTGGTGACTTGCTACAGCGAGGCCGGGCAGGCGATAGCGCGCGGCCTGTGCAATTATGCGAGCGCCGAGGCGCGCCGCATCAAACGTCATCCCTCTTCAGAAATCGCGTCTATACTCGGCTTCGTCGAAGAGCCGGAATTGATACATCGCGACAATCTGGTCTTGTTGTGAGCGTAGCGAGGGCTTCAAGGCGACAGGCTGTCAGCGCTTGCTGCCGCGCATTCTGCTCAGGATGAGCTCGGTCTTGCCGGCCACGGTTTTTCCTTCGCAAAAATAATCGCTGTACAGGACGCTATGCTGCCGGTTGGCGTCGCGTGCGGAAATTGGCTCCCACAGCGCGCGCCGCGAGCGCGACCAGCCGCCGTCGCTGCGGCCGAAGGCGTACAGCTTTCTTTCGTAAGACTGGCAACGTAGCGCTTCGTAGCTGACATTTTTCACGCCGCTCCGGCTGGTCGCGACCAGGGTATAACGCACGGTGCCGTCGGCGGCGACGGAGAGCGATTTGCTATCGAGCGCAAACGCCTGGCTGCCGCTGTCGTAAAAAGGCAGCAGATGTCCGGGCTCAGGCGCTTCCGGCAATTGCAAGGCAACTTCCTGCCACTCTTTTTCTGCCTCCTCCTCCGCGACGGCGGCTTGCGCGGCCGGCGCCAAAGTCAGCGCCGCCAGCAAGTAGGGAAATGAACGCGCGATCAATTTTTGCATGGGCTTAACTCGATTTGTTACGGTTCGGTTTTGGGCGGCGTGCGCGGGCCGGTCTCCCCCGGCTGCTGCTGGCGCAGATAGCGATTGCGGTTCGGGTGTTCGGTGCGGTGGATGTAACGCGACAGCTCTTGCAAGGCAAGCTGATATACGCCGCGCTTGAATTCGATCACGACATCGAGCGGCACCCAGTAATCGTGCCAGCGCCAGGCGTCGAATTCAGGATGGTTGCTGGCGCGCAGATTGACGTCGCAATCGCGCCCTACCATGCGCAGCAAGAACCAGATTTGTTTCTGGCCCTTGTAGTGGCCGCGGATCTCGCGTTTGATGAAATGATCGGGCACTTCATAGCGCAGCCAGTCGCGCGTGCGACCGATGACCTTGACATGTTCGGGACGCAAACCGGTTTCTTCTTCCAGTTCGCGGAACATCGCCTGTTCCGGCGATTCTCCATACTTGATGCCACCTTGCGGGAATTGCCACGAATGCTCGCGCACGCGCTTTCCCCACCAGACTTCATTGTTGGCGTTAAGTAATATAATGCCAACGTTAGGGCGGAAGCCTTCACGATCCAGCATGTTCAACCTCAAAACTTTCTGTGGCTAAACGGCTTGCTCCTGCAATCCGAGGCGTAAATTCACGCGGAAATACGGCACATTTCTGGCGGCCGGCATTATCCTCAACGTGCAAAACGCGGTTTCCATCATCAAATATGCAAAGAGTGGGCGCATTCGCCAACTAATCCTTTAAAATTGAGTCGATTATAACCCTCCATTAGAAAAGAATCACTGCCATGCGTGCCTCCCGATTTTTTATTTCGACTTTAAAAGAAGCGCCTGCCGACGCCGAGATCGTCAGCCATAAACTGATGATGCGGGCCGGCATGATCAAACGCTTAGGAGCGGGTATTTACAATTACATGCCCATGGGTTTGCGCGTGATACGCAAGGTGGAAAACATCGTGCGCGAAGAGATGAACCGCGCCGGTGCCATCGAGATGCTGATGCCGGTGGTGCAGCCGGCCGAGCTGTGGCAAGAAACCGGGCGCTGGGACAAGATGGGGCCGGAATTGATGCGCGTGAAAGATCGCCACGGCCGCGACTATGCGATACAGCCTACGTCGGAAGAAGTGATTACCGACGTGGTGCGTTCCGAAATCCGCTCGTATCGCCAGCTGCCGATTAATTTTTACCATATCCAGACCAAGTTCCGCGACGAGCGCCGCCCGCGTTTCGGCCTGATGCGCGGCCGCGAATTCACCATGAAGGATGCGTATTCTTTCGACCGCGATGTCGAGAGCATGCAGCAATCGTATCAGCTGATGTACGACGCCTATACCCGGATTTTCACGCGCTTCGGCTTGCAGTTCCGCGCGGTGGCGGCCGATAACGGCGCCATCGGCGGCTCCGGCTCGCATGAATTTCACGTGATCGCCGACACCGGCGAAGATGCGCTGGTGTATTGTCCGACTTCCGATTACGCAGCGAATATGGAAGCGGCCGAAGCGGTATCGCTGCTGCCGCAGCGCGCAGCAGCGACGGCCGTACTGACCAAGACCGCGACGCCGGGCAAGGCCAAATGCGAAGACGTGGCGGCTTTGCTCGGCCTGCCTTTGCAGCAAACCGTGAAATCGATCGTCCTGGCGGTCGACGATGAAGAACAAGGCGAAGCCGGCAAGCAAATCTGGCTGCTGCTGTTGCGTGGCGATCATGAGATGAACGAAGTCAAGGTCAGCAAGATTCCTGGCCTGGCGATTTCCCGTATGGCCAGCGAGGCGGAGATCGTGGAATGGTTCGGCACGCTGCCCGGCTATCTCGGCCCTATCCACACCAAGAAGCCGGTGACGGTGGTGGCCGACCGCACGGTCGCCAACATGGCGGACTTTGTGTGCGGTGCGAACGAAGCCGATTTCCACTTCACCGGCGCTAACTGGGGGCGCGATATTCCCGAGCCGCTGGTGGCCGACCTGCGCAATGTGGAGGCGGGCGACCCTGCGCCGGACGGCCAGGGCGTGCTGGCGATACAGCGCGGCATCGAAGTCGGCCACGTGTTCCAGCTCGGCACCCGTTATTCTGAAGATATGAAAGCCACCTTCCTGGATGAGCACGGCAAGCCGCAATTGCTGCAGATGGGCTGCTACGGCATAGGCGTGACGCGCATCCTGGGCGCCGCCATCGAGCAGAATTTCGATGAAAAAGGTATCATCTGGCCGACCGCGATCGCGCCGTTCGAAGTCGTGTTGTGTCCTATGGGAATGGATAGGAGCGAAGCGGTCAAGGCCGAAACCGAGAAGCTGTATCAGGCTTTGCTCGACGCCGGCGTCGATGTCATTCTGGACGACCGCGGCGAACGGCCGGGCGCCATGTTTGCCGACTGGGAATTGATAGGCGTACCGCATCGCGTGGTGATCGGCGATCGCGGCTTAAAGGACGGCAAGCTCGAATACCTGGGACGACGCGATGCCGAAGCGAGTGCGGTGCCGCTGGCCGAGATGCCGGCGTTCATCCAGGCCAAGCTTGCGGGCAATTAACATACTGGAGGGGAGTGTTTTTTGAGGTCGTTTAAATTCACTGGCGACAAGCTTAAAACAAGAGATACTCCCCTGAAATTAACTAAAATGCGGCATTTTTTAAGTTCTTTGTTGTGCTGTTGTTGCGCTTTTCTGTGGACTCTGCCGGCCCAGGCCGGCAACCAGAAAGAAGAAGCGATGGCAGATGCCGTGCGCCTGGCCCTCTCCAAGGCGGTGTCCGATCCGCGTCCGCCGAAACCGAGTTTTACCGATATCAATGACCGCATAGTCTATCTGTACTGGCTGGGCGATATGTCGGCGCGCCTGAAACGGCGCATCCCGGATCACCAGAGCCGGATCGAGTTGCTGGAAGCGGTCTGGTACGAAGCCAAGCGCGCCGGGCTGGAGCCGGCCCTGGTGCTCGGGCTGATCCAGGTCGAATCGGCCTTTCGCAAATACGCGACTTCGGTGGTCGGTGCGCGCGGTTACATGCAGGTGATGCCGTTCTGGTCGCGCGTGATCGGCGACCGCGATGCGCAAAAGCTATTCCAGATGCAAGCCAATCTGCGTTACGGTTGCGCGATTTTGCGCATGTACATCGACATGGAAGCCGGCAACCTTTACCTGGCGCTGGGCCGCTACAACGGCAGCCGCGGCCATCCGGAATATCCGAACGCGGTGCTGGCCAACTGGAAGAATTGGGAATATAAGAAATAAACCCGTCCCAAACAAAAATGCCCGCATAGGCGGGCATTTTTGTTTGGGACGGGAGTCAGTGCTGCGTTATCAGTCTCCCAAAGCAACTGCGGCGCTGTCGGTAAAAAATTAAGACAGGTGGCCGGAAATGAGCTTGGTCATTTCAAACATGGATACTTGCTTCTTGCCATCGAATACGGCTTTCAGCTTGTCGTCCGCGTTGATGTTGCGCTTGTTGGCTTCATCTTGCAGTTTGTGCTTCTTGATGTATTCCCATACTTTTTTGGTGACTTCGGTGCGCGGGATGGCTGTTGCGCCGATGACTGCCGCCAGAGTAGGGGAGATGGTCATGGGTTTCATGAATGCCGCATTTGGCTTGCGTGCTGCTGCCGGTTTTGCGGCTGCCTTTGCTGCCGGCTTTGCTGCGGCTGCTTTTGTAGGCGCTGCTGCTGGCTTCTTGGCCGCTGCCGCCGGTTTTGCTGCTGGTTTCTTTGCTGCTGTTGCCATAAATAGCCTCCTTCACAAATTTCGTGGACGGAGCTTTGATCGTTTTGAAAAGCTCCTGCATTGCGTCACTTCACGCATCGCTAATAGTGGTGCGGTTTTTACAGGGATGCAAGCGTTTTTTGCGGCTTTTTGTGGAAAACGTGTGGGAATTTGACGGCCGTTGGATTTCAGTGCGAAAAAAAGCCGGACTAACGCATTTTCGCGCTGAGTCCGGCTTCTTTGCCTATAGGGAAAATCAGCGTTTTCCCGGCATCATCCCCTTCATGCCGCGCAGCATTTTCATCATGCCGCCGCCGCGCAATTTCTTCATCATGGTTTGCATCTGATCGAATTGCGCCAGCATGCGATTGACTTCCTGAATTTGCACGCCGGCACCGGCGGCGATGCGGCGTTTGCGCGAAGCCTTGATCAGTTCCGGTTTGGCGCGTTCCAGCGGCGTCATGGAATTGATCATGCCTTCCATGCGGCGCACCTGTTTTTCGGCCTGATCCATGTTGGCGCCGTTGGCGGCCTGTTGCAATTGCGCCGGTAGTTTGTCCATCAGGCTCGACAAGCCGCCCATGTTGCGCATTTGCGCGATCTGCAGCTTGAAGTCGTTCATGTCGAACTTGCCGCCGCCTTTCAGCTTATGCGCCAGATCCTGGGCCGCCGCCACATCCATGCCTTTTTGCGCCGATTCGACCAACGCCAGGATGTCGCCCATGCCGAGGATGCGGTTCGCCATGCGGGTCGCGTCGAACGCTTCCAGGCCGTCGAGTTTTTCGGCTACGCCGACAAACTTGATCGGCTTGCCGGTGATATGGCGCACCGACAAGGCGGCGCCGCCGCGCGCGTCGCCGTCGAGCTTGGTCAGGACGACGCCGGTCAGCGGCAAGGCGTCGTTGAAGGCCTTGGCGGTATTCACCGCATCCTGGCCCAGCATGGCATCCACCACGAACAGGGTTTCTATCGGCTTCACCGCCGCGTGCACCGCGGCGATTTCCTGCATCATCGCTTCGTCGATGCCGAGCCGGCCGGCGGTATCGATGATCAGCACATCGTGATAATGCTTTTTGGCATAATCGAGCGCGGCCAGTGCGATCTCTACCGGTTTGTCGCTGGCTTGCGTAGGGAAGAAATCGGCGCCGACCTGGGCCGTCACGGTTTGCAGCTGGCCGATCGCGGCCGGACGATAGACGTCGGCCGAGACGGTCAGGACCTTCTTCTTTTTCTGTTCGCGCAGGTATTTTGCGAGCTTGCCGACTGTGGTGGTTTTACCGGCGCCCTGCAAGCCGGCCATCAAAATGATCGCCGGCGGCTGGCAGGCGAAGCTCAGTTGCGACGCTTCTTCGCCGAGGTCGGCGCCCATCAGGGCCGCCAATTCCTTTTGCACCACGCCGACCAAGGCCTGGCCTGGCGTCAGTGAAGAAATCACCTCTTCGCCCATGGCCTTTTCTTTGACATGGGCGATCAGTTCGCGCACGGCCGGCAGCGCGACGTCGGCTTCCAGCAAGGCCATGCGCACTTCGCGCAACATCTCGGCAGTGTTGGATTCGGTCAGACGGGCTTCGCCGCGCATGGTCTTGACGACTTTGGCGAGACGCTGGGTGAGATTATCGAGCATGGCTAAATCTGGGTATCTTGAGTAAAAAATCTATAGGGCGGCGCCGAGGAAGAGGGGAGCCGGTCCGGCGCAAACGAAGCACGCATTTTACCCGATCGCAGCGCGCGCTTACTGCAATTAGCTGTATCGCGCGCCGGCCGGCGCGGCCATCGCACTCCGGCGCCGGAAGAAATCGCGGCGCAGGCGGGGCGGCATGCCGGAAAGCGCGGGCGCAAAGCAAAGTTTCCAGAACGCCCGGCCTATTTTTTGCGCGACATGGTGTAAACTTGTGCAATGCAAATCTATCTATCGTTTCTGGCCGCGGCGCTTTATCTCCTGAGCATTTCGATTCCGGGGCAGCGGCGCGTGCTGACTTCCATGCTGACGGCTTCCGGCTGGCTGATGCACGGCGCGGCGTTGTGGCTGACGGTTTTTTCCCAGGACGCCTTGCGCATAGGATTCGCCGTCATGTTGTCGGCCGCGCTATGGGTTTCGGTGCTGGTCTGTTGGCTGGAAAACCGGAATTTTTCGCTGGAAGGATTACGCGTTTTGCTGATGCCGCATGCCGCCCTGATGGCGCTGTTGCCGGTTTTTTTTCCGGGCAACCTGATCGCCCTGGCCGGTAAGCCGCTGATGTTTCCCTGGCATGTCGTGGTGGCTTTGCTGGCCTACAGCACGCTGACGATCGCCGCTTTTCACGCGGTGATCATGACGCTGCAAGACAAGCATCTGCACAAGTTGCGCGCTTCCCAGCAACAGGCCTGGCTGAATGCCGCGATCGACCGCCTGCCGGCCTTGCTGACCATGGAAAAAATACTGTTTCGCCTGATCGTGCTCGGCTTTGTGTTGCTGACGCTGACCGTGTTGTCGGGCGTGATATTCTCGGAGCAGGTCTTGGGCGTGGTGGTCCGCTGGGACCATAAGACCTTGCTGTCTTTGCTCTCCTGGCTATTGTTCGCGATATTATTGATAGGCCGCCAATGGCGCGGCTGGCGCGGCAAGACGGTGCTGAGCTTTACCTTGACCGGTTTCCTGACGCTGTTGCTGGCCTATGTCGGCAGCCGTTTTGTGTTGGAAGTGTTGCTGCACCGGAGTCTGACATGAGAATTTTGTTCTGGCTGGGTTTGCTGGTGCTGGTGATTCTTGCGGTGCGCAAGAAAAATCGCGCCGTCACCGCAGATCGTTCTGAACCGGCATCTGCGGCGGCTGAAGCGCCGGCGGTGGAGAGCATGGTGTGCTGCGCGCATTGCCTGATGCACTTGCCCGCTTCCGAAGCGGTCTATCGCGGGCAGCAGGCATATTGCTCGAATGCGCATGCCGATCTGCATTGAGACGGAGCCGGTTTGCCTCTGACCATGCCCGCCGCGCGGCCCTTATCGTCGGATCCCGGCATTTCCTTCTGGCGTTCTTTGCAGACGCTGAATATCTCGCGTGTGGTGGTGGCAATCAGTTTGCTGGTGCTGCTCAGCCTGAGCAGCGGCAAGGATATCTGGGCTAACGAGTATGTATTCTCGCGCAATATCTGCATCCTCTACCTGAGCGCCGCGCTCGGTTTCGTCGCGCTGAAGTACTGGTGCCGGCAACATTTCATGTGGCAGCTGGCGGCGCAAATCTTGCTGGATATCCTGGCGATCTCGACCCTGTATCTGGGCGCCGGCGGCAGCAAGAGCGGTCTGGCGATCTTATATCTGTTTCCACTGGCTGGCGCCGGCATACTCGCCCCCTTGCTGTGGGCCTTCTTCTTTACTTCTATCGTCACCTTGTTTGTGCTGACGGAAAGTATTTATCGCGTTTTTCAACAGGATGACGGCAGCCCGGTTTCCCAGGTCGGCCTGTATGGGGCGGCATATTTCGCGGCAGTGTATGTGGTCAATCGCCTGGCCGGCAACCTGATACGGCAGGAACAACTGGCGACCCGGCGCGGCCAGGAATTGGCGGTGCAGCAGGCGATCAACCGCCTGGTGATCGCCGACATGGGCGACGGCATTCTGGTGCTGGATCAGTTCGGGCGCTTGTTTGAAATCAATCCGGCCGCCGAGCGCATGCTGGGCGGCAGCCTGAACAAGAGTATGACGGGGGCGGGCCTGGACGACATCATTCCCTTGCGTCCTATCGTCGAGACGATGAAAGCCAGGGCAGCGGGGATGGCCAGGCATGAACGCTTTAAAGACGAGGATATCTCTTTTGTCTCGATACGCTGCTATCTGGACGAACCCAGGGTGGAGCCGAAATTCGACGCCGTTCAAGGCGATACCGTCAGCCGGATAGAGCGCCCGCATTTCGTCACCCATCTTAAGCTGCGCTTTGTGGCGATCGACGAAGACCATATCGCCGATTTGGGCGAAGCGGCCGGCAGCTATACGATTATTTTTATGCAAGACGTTTCTGATATAGAAAATCAGGCGCAACAACTGAAATTGGCGTCGATGGGGCGGCTGACCGCCAGCATTGCGCATGAAGTGCGCAACCCCTTGTCTTCGATTTCCTATGCCGCCTCCCTGCTCAATGAAGATGTCAGCAGTTCGGTGCAGGATACGGCCCAGGCGGCCCGCTTGCTGAAGATCGTCGACGATAACGTCGCTCGCCTGAACCAGCTGATAGAAGATATTTTGAAATTGTCGCGCAAGGCGAGAACGGATGTGCCGCCCTACCGGCTGATGCCGGCCGTCGCCGAGTTCGTGCGCGATTTTGCCGAGACCAAAACGTTGGCGGATCGCTTCATCAAGGTAGACGATAGCCAGGATTTCAAAGTCAGCTTCGATCCCGGCCATCTGCGCGAGGTGGTCGTGAATTTGCTGTCGAACGCCATCCGCTATGCCAGCGGCAAGCCGGGCAGCATCCGCTTGTATGCCAATCTCACCCCGACCGGGCGGCAAGAGTTGCATATTCAGGATGACGGTCCGGCCATCTCGTATGATGTGCGGGCGCATTTGTTCGAGCCGTTTTATACGACCTCGCGCATGGGTACCGGTTTGGGTCTGTATATGGCGCGGGAGCTTTGCCTGAACAACCGGGCCCTGCTCGATTATGAATACCGCAGCGACGACGCTCAGCCAGATGATGCCGAGCCCAGCGGTCGCTTTGTGGTCAATTTTTCTGGATATAGCGCATGAATGCCAAAGATGCTGCAGGGGTTCCCCGCATACTGGTGGTCGATGATGAAGCCCATTTGCGCGAATTGCTGGAAATCACCCTCATCAAGATGGGGCTGGATGTCGACAGTGCGGAGTCGCTGGCGGCGGCGCGGACGCATCTCGCCCGGACCAATTATGCGCTGATCCTGACCGACATGCGCTTGCCGGACGGCTCGGGTATGGAGTTGGTACACGAGATCGGCGCCAGCCATAAGCAGACGCCGATCGCCGTGATTACCGCCTTCGGCAGTGCCGACAATGCGGTGGTGGCGCTGAAAGCCGGCGCCTTCGACTATGTCTCCAAGCCGGTGGCGCTCGATCAGCTGCGCAAACTGGTCAGATCGGCCTTGCAGACCAATGAAGTCGCCCTGGCGAAACCGGCCATCCCCGAGCGCCCTGTTTCCGCCTCCTTTCTGATCGGCCAGTCGGCCGGCATGCAGCAGGTGCGCGCGCAGATCGGGCGCCTGGCGCGCAGCATGGCGCCGGTGATCATTACCGGGGAGTCCGGCAGCGGCAAGGAACTGGCGGCGCGAGAAATCCACACCAATAGCGCCCGCACCGGCAAACCGTTTATCGCGGTGAATTGCGGCGCGATTCCGGAAAACCTGATGGAAGCGGAGTTCTTCGGCTATCGCAAAGGCGCATTCACCGGCGCCGCCGACGACAGGGAAGGCTTTTTTCAAGCCGCCAACGGCGGCACTCTGATGCTCGATGAAGTCGCCGATCTGCCACTGGCGATGCAAGTGAAATTATTGCGCGCCATCCAGGAGCGGCGTATCCGCAAGGTCGGCGCTACCGTGGAAGAGCCGGTCGATGTGCGCCTCATCAGTGCCACTCACCAGGATCTGGCGGCTTGCGTGGAAGCCGGGCGTTTCCGGCAAGACCTGTATTACCGCCTGAACGTCATCGAATTGCATCTGCCGCCTTTGCGCGAACGGCTGGAAGATGTCGCCGGGCTGGTGGCGGTTATCCTGCAAAAGCTGGGCGGACAAGACGTCGCGCTGTCGGCGGCGGCCTTGCGCGCTTTGGGCGAATACGATTTCCCCGGCAATGTGCGCGAGCTGGAAAATATACTGGAACGCGCGATGGCGTTTGCCAACGACGCTTGCATCGAAGTCGCCGACCTGGCGCTCAGGGGTGGACACAAAGCGCCGGACGCCAGCGTATCCCGCGAACCGACAGCGGCCGCGCCTGTGCCGGCCGCAACTCAGATTGCGGCGGCGGATGATGTTTTCGCTGCGCCGGACTTGCCTTGCTCTCTGCCGGATTATCTGGAGTGCATAGAAAAAGAGTTGATACGCAGAGCGTTGACCAGGACCCGCAATAATCGCACGCAGGCGGCGGAGTTGCTGGGAGTCAGTTTTCGCCAGCTGCGTTATCAAATACAGAAGCTGAAAATTCAAGATACGGAATAACCGGGATCGGTCTCCGATCGGCGCGATGGCGGACCGTTGCGCCTTTGCGCCGGGTTACGCCTGCCTCCAACCACATCCCCCCATTTGCCTGCATGTCTAGCCAGGCCGCCTTGTTTCCCCAGGGTAAGGTGCGACGCCGATTTCATGTCAGTACTCACTCACGCCGGGCGCAGCTTTGTTCCCCGTCTTCCAGAAAGTCAACCGGCTGCGCCCGGATTTCTTTGAAAAAAAATTCACTTTTTAACAAAGAAATTGATTGCATCCGATAAATTGCGGCACTAGAATTAGTGCAAATCAAGATATGAGTACTACATATAGTGGTTTGCTTGCTTTTTCTATTTTGCTTGTGATTTCCCCGTTGAAGTAACAAATGCTGTGAAAAGCCTGCAAAGGCTAGGAATTTTTCTCTATCCGGCGGCTCGTTGCGTTGCGCAATAGTCGTTAACTCTCGCTGCCGGTCTGTGTCTGCCACGGGCGGAACATGCCGGCGAGAACAATAACACTGACTCAGGAGGCTTCATGCACTCGTCCATAGAATCGTCATCGCTATCTCATCCTGAACCGGGCGCAGTCCCGTCGCATGCCGCTCAGCCGGCCGCTGCCGGCCATGCCGGCGCTTACAGCGAATACCGCATCTTGCGCCGGAATGGCGCCGTGGTCGGTTTTGAACCTTCCAAAATTGCGATCGCCATGACCAAGGCGTTTCTGGCCGTGAACGGCGGCCAGGGCGCAGCCTCGGCCCGCGTGCGCGAACTGGTCGAACAATTGACCGGCAACGTGGTCGCGGCCCTGATCCGCCGCCAGCCTGCCGGCGGCACTTTCCATATCGAAGACGTGCAAGACCAGGTCGAACTGGCGCTGATGCGCTCGGGCGAACACGATGTCGCCCGTTCCTATGTGCTGTACCGCGCCAAACGCATGGAAGAGCGCCAGCGTGCGCTGCAGGCGCCCGGCCAGGCCGAAGCTGCCGCGCCGCAATTGCACGTACTGGTCGATGGCCAGTCGCGTCCGCTGGATGTGGCCGAAGTGCTCGCCATGATCAGCGCCGCCTGCGTCGGCCTGGATAAACTGGCCGATCCGGAAGCGATCCTGGCCGAAACCCTGAAAAACCTGTACGACGGCGTGCCGGTCGAAGAATTGCACAAGTCGGCAATCCTGGCGGCGCGCGCCCTGATGGAAAAAGAGCCGGCCTACAGCCAGGTGACCGCGCGCTTGCTGCTGCATACGGTGCGCAAGGAAGTGTTCAGTAAGGAAGTGGCGCAACAGGATGCGGCGGCGGAATACCTCGACTACTTTCCGCGCTTCATCAAGAAGGGTATCCAGGCCGAATTGCTGGACGCCAAGCTGGCGCAGTTCGACTTGCAAAAACTGGCGAACGCGCTGGTGGCCGAGCGCGACCTGCAATTCGGCTATATCGGTTTGCAGACGCTGTACGACCGTTATTTCCTGCACATCCGCGACACCCGCATAGAAATGCCGCAAGCTTTCTATATGCGGGTGGCGATGGGCCTGGCGCTGAATGAGATCGACCGCGAGGCGCGCGCGATCGAGTTCTATCACTTGCTGTCCAGCTTCGACTTCATGAGCTCGACGCCGACCCTGTTCAACTCCGGCACGCAACGTTCGCAACTGTCGTCCTGCTACCTGACCACGGTATCCGACGACCTGGACGGCATTTACGAAGCGATCAAGGAAAACGCCTTGCTGGCCAAATACGCCGGCGGCCTCGGCAACGACTGGACACCGGTGCGCTCGCTCGGTGCCCACATCAAGGGCACCAATGGCAAGTCGCAAGGCGTGGTGCCTTTCCTGAAAGTGGTGAACGACACTGCCGTGGCGGTGAATCAGGGCGGCAAGCGCAAGGGCGCCGTGTGCGCCTACCTGGAAACCTGGCACATGGACATCGAAGAATTTCTCGATCTGCGCAAGAACACCGGCGATGATCGCCGCCGCACGCACGACATGAACACCGCCAATTGGATCCCCGATCTGTTCATGAAGCGCGTCATGGAAAAAGGCGACTGGACCCTGTTCTCGCCTTCCGACGTGCCCGACTTGCACGACAAGTTCGGCCGGGCTTTCGAACAAGCCTACACCGCGTATGAAGCGAAAGCCGCCAGCGGCGAGCTGAAGCTGGCGAAGAAGATTGCGGCGCTCGACCTGTGGCGCAAGATGCTTTCCATGCTGTTCGAGACCGGCCACCCATGGATCACGTTCAAGGATCCTTGCAATATCCGTTCGCCGCAGCAACACGTCGGCGTGGTGCACTCGTCCAATCTGTGCACCGAAATCACGCTGAACACCAACGACAGCGAGATCGCCGTGTGCAATCTGGGTTCGGTCAACATGCCTGCCCACATGAAGGACGGCCGGCTCGATTTGCTTAAGTTGAAAAAAACCGTCAGTACCGCGATGCGCATGCTGGATAACGTGATCGACATCAACTACTATGCAGTGAAGAAAGCGCGCGACTCCAATTTGCGTCATCGCCCGGTCGGTCTCGGCATCATGGGTTTCCAGGATTGCCTGCACATGATGCGCGTGCCTTACGCCTCGATGGACGCAGTTGCTTTTGCCGATACCTCGATGGAAGCGGTCTGCTACTACGCTTACCTGGCCTCGACCGAACTGGCGGAAGAGCGCGGCCGTTACAGCTCGTATCGCGGTTCTTTGTGGGATAGAGGCATCCTGCCGCAGGATTCCCTGAAACTGTTGATGGAAGAGCGCGGCGGCTACCTGGAAGCAGACACCAGCGAAAGCATGGACTGGTCCATCGTGCGTGAACGTATCAAGCAATTCGGCATGCGCAACTCTAACTGCGTGGCGATTGCACCGACCGCGACGATCTCCAACATCATCGGCGTCTCGGCCTGCATAGAACCGACTTACCAGAATCTGTATGTGAAATCGAATCTGTCCGGAGAATTTACAGAAATCAACGAACACCTGGTACGCGACCTGAAAGAGCGCGGCCTGTGGGATGAAGTGATGATTGCCGACCTCAAGTATTTCGACGGCAGCCTGGCCAAGATCGATCGCATCCCGGAAGATTTACGCGAGCTGTATGCGACAGCGTTTGAAGTCAGTCCATCCTGGTTGGTGGAGGCGGCTTCGCGTCGCCAGAAATGGATAGACCAGGCGCAATCGCTGAATATTTACATGGCCGGTGCTTCCGGCAAGAAACTCGACGAGACTTATAAGCTGGCCTGGTTGCGCGGTCTGAAGACCACTTACTACCTGCGCACCATAGGCGCTACGCATACCGAAAAGTCGACCAGCAAGACCGGCGCTTTGAATGCAGTGGCAGTCGATGGCGGGAATGGCGGCTATGGCGCCAGCGCCGCGCCGGTGGCGGCCGCAGCGGAAACCGATGGCCCGGCTTGCATGCTGCGCCCCGGTGACGCCGGTTTCGAAGAGTGCGAGGCTTGCCAGTAATAGCTTTGCCGCAGGGTGCGCATGGCGCACCCGCTTAGTGTCGTAGGGTGCGCCGTGCGCACCTGCGCCGCAAAACATACATTAAGTAAGGAAGAGAAATGTTATCTTGGGACGATGAAGTCACTCCCGCGCCGGTTCAGCCAGCCGTGCAAGCGCAGCGTCACGCGCCAGCCTACGACATGCAACATCGCCTGCAAACCCAGGAAGTCGCGCTGAACCCGGCGCTGGTAAGCAAGCCGGTGGTTGTCACAGCAGAAGATCTGGCGCGCCGCGTGAACGCCGCCGACAAGCGCATCATCAACGGCCAGACCGACGTCAATCAGCTGGTGCCGTTTAAATATAAATGGGCCTGGGACAAATATCTGGCCGGTTGCGCCAATCACTGGATGCCGCAAGAAATCAATATGCAGCGCGATATCGAGCTGTGGAAAAACCCGAACGGCTTGAGCGAAGACGAGCGCCGTCTGGTCAAGCGCAACCTCGGCTTCTTCGTGACCGCCGATTCGCTGGCCGCCAACAATATCGTGCTCGGCACCTACCGCCACATCACCGCCCCCGAGTGCCGCCAGTACCTGCTGCGTCAGGCGTTCGAAGAGGCGATCCACACGCACGCCTATCAATACATCGTTGAGTCGCTGGGCCTGGACGAAGGCGAAATCTTCAATGCCTACAACGAAGTCGAATCGATACGCGACAAGGACCAGTTCCTGATTCCTTTCATCGACGTGCTGACCAATCCGCAATTCAAGACCGGCACGACCGAAGCGGATCAGACTTTGCTGCGCTCGCTGATCGTGTTCGCCTGCCTGATGGAAGGCTTGTTTTTCTATGTCGGCTTCACGCAAATTCTGGCGCTCGGCCGTCAAAATAAAATGATGGGCGCGGCCGAGCAGTATCAATACATTCTGCGCGACGAATCGATGCACTGTAATTTCGGTATCGATCTGATCAACACCATCAAGATGGAAAATCCGCATTTGTGGACAGCGGCGTTTCGCGATGAAATTAAATCGTTGTTTTTACGCGCTGTGGAGTTGGAATATCGTTACGCAGAGGATACAATGCCGCGTGGAGTGCTCGGCTTGAATGCACCTATGTTTAAAGGGTATTTGCGCTTCATCGCAAATCGCCGCGCACAGCAAATCGGTCTCGATACGCTATTCCCGCAGGAAGAAAATCCTTTCCCGTGGATGAGCGAAATGATAGACCTGAAAAAAGAGCGCAACTTTTTTGAGACACGTGTGATCGAGTACCAGACCGGTGGCGCCCTCAACTGGGAATAGTTACCACCGACATCCAGCAGGATGCAGTGCTCACAGTTCGCACCCGATGTGAAACGCGAGAGGCCTCACCAAACTGAATGGACAGTCACAGATCATTTTGTTTTGAACTGTTAGTGCCGCAATACCTGGCAAGGCCGGGTATTGCGGTTTTTGGTCTGGGGCAGCGTTTTTCAAATACAGATACCGACGCCGGCATGTAATGCGGGCGTTTTTTTTGGTTTGCCGCAAGGTCTTCACAGGTTTGTGATGGCGCTCGGCGGACCATATGGCTGAAGTGCTGCATCAATCGAGGGGATGCAGCAGTTCAGCTGGTGCCGGATTCATTAGCGCAAACAGAAAGCGTGTTTGCGCCGATGAATAATCCGCTTAGCCGGATACGAGCGGATTTTAATTTTTACCTGATTTTTTCCATCTCAATTGAAGGAGAAACAAAATGGCAACAGCAACGACAGAAGCAAAGAAAACTGCCAAGAAGCCGGCAGTTAAGGCGGCAGCTAAGCCTGCTGCGAAAGCAGCTAAACCAGCGGCCAAGGCGGCAGCCAAGCCGGTAGCGAAAAAAGCCGCAGCGGCGAAACCAGCCAAGGCGGCAGCCAAGCCGGTAGCGAAAAAAGTCGCAGCGGCGAAACCAGCCAAGGCGGCAGCCAAGCCGGTGGCGAAAAAAGCCGCAGCGGCGAAGCCAGCCAAGGCAGCAGCCAAGCCGGTGGCGAAAAAAGCCGCAGCGGCGAAGCCAGCCAAGGCAGCAGCCAAGCCGGTAGCGAAAAAAGCCGCAGCGGCCAAGCCAGCCAAGGCAGCAGCCAAGCCGGTAGCGAAAAAAGCCGCCGCCGCCAAGCCAGTCAAGGCAGCGGCCAAGCCGGTAGCGAAAAAAGCCGCAGCGGCCAAGCCAGCCAAGGCAGCAGCCAAGCCGGTAGCGAAAAAAGCCGCAGCGGCCAAACCAGCCAAGGCAGCAGCCAAGCCGGTAGCGAAAAAAGCCGCCGCCGCGAAGCCGGCCAAGGCAGCAGTCAAGCCGGTAGCGAAAAAAGCCGCAGCAGCGAAACCGGCCAAGGCAGTAGCCAAGCCTGCAGCAAAAAAAGTAGCCGCCGTTAAGCCAGTCAAGGCCGCAGCTAAAACTGCAGCCAAGCCGGCAGCGAAAAAAACCGCAGCGAAACCAGCCAAGGCTGCAGCGAAGCCGGCAGCCAAGGCAGCGACACCTGATGCAAAAACCGTCGTCAGCCCAAATGCCGCCTGGCCTTTCCCGACTGGCAATCGTCCGGCATAGTTCAGTATGCTTGGACGCCTGGTGTTATTCAGGCACAATACCCACTGTGTGATTCGTCACGCTGTGGGTTTTTTTTTTGAGGATTACTTGTGCTGCACGGAATTTTTACCTTCGTCGTCGATACGGTGACCGGATTATTTGCCGGTTTTCTCCTCTTGCGTTTTTGGATGCAGGTGCAGCGCGTGCGGCCGCCCATGGGTCTGGCGCAAGCGATCTTCCAATTGACCGATTGGCTGGTGCACCCGATACGGCGACTCGTGCCCGGCTTCGGCGGTTACGATTGGGCGACCCTGATCGCCGCTTTCCTGGTGGCGCTGTTATCGATGGTGGTGGATGTCTGGCTGATGTCCCAGTTTTCCGTGCTCACCGTGGTCTTGCTGTCGGCCTTCCGCATGCTGCAGTGGGTGTTGTACGGGCTGATGGCCTTGCTGGTGCTGGAAGCGATCTTCAGCTGGGTCAATCCGCATGCGCCGTTTGCGCCATTTATCCGGGCGCTGAATGAACCGGTGCTGTCTCCGTTTCGCAAACTGATCCCGCCGCTGGGCGGCATCGATTTTTCGCCGCTGGCCGCCTTGATTTTGTTGCAGGTGTTGAATAAGTTGCTGAACGAATTCCTGCCGGTCCTGATCGCGCTTTAAGCCTGCAGTCTGGCGGTAGACTGGCGCACCACTAACTGCGACTTCAGCATTTCTCGTCGTAACGGCGTATCCGGGAGGGCGATGCGGTCTGCCAGCACCTGGGCCGTCAGCGTGCCGATAGCGTGTTTCGGTTGGGCGATCGTGGTCAGTGGCGGCGTGCTGAACGAAGCCAGCGCGATATCGTCGTAACCGACTACCGATAGCTGTTGCGGGATGGCGACGCCGGCCTGGTTGGCGGCGCAGATGCCGCCTATCGCCATCAAGTCGTTGCTGGCAAAAATCGCGCTCGGCCGCTCGGGCAAGGCCAGCAATTGCCGGAAGGCGTTGAAGCCGCCCTGGCTGGTGAAGTCGCTGTGGATCAGGTAATCGGGTCGCGCGGCCAACCCGGCTTCGGCCAGCGCGCGCAGGTAACCGGCGACGCGGTCGCCGCTGGGCAGCAGGTTTTCCGGGCCGGCCACGCAGGCGATGCGACGATGACCGAGTTCTATCAGATATTTAGTAGCTTCGTAGCCGCCCTGTTCATGGTCGGCTTCGATGAAATCGGCCGCGACACCGCTGACTTCGCGGTCCACCAGCACCTTGGGTATGCCTTCGTCGGCCAGCAATTGCGTCAATTCTTCATCCGAGCCGGACGACACCAGGATCAGGCCGTCTATGCGTTTTTCCATCAAGACCCGGATATAGGCGGCCTGCTTCTTCGGGTCGTCATACGAGTTGCACAGGATGATGTTGTAACCGAGCTTGAATGACGCATCTTCTATACCCTGGATGATTTCGGCAAAATACGGGTTGGAATTGTTCGGGATCATCATGCCCAGCGTCTGCGTCTTGTCGTTCTTCAGACTGCGCGCCACCGCGCTGGGGATGTAGCGCAATTCCTGGATCACAGCCAGTACGCGTTCGCGCGCATCTTCGCTGACGACGCGGGTATTGTTGATGACGTGGGAAACGGTAGTGGTGGAGACGCGCGCTTTTTCAGCGACCTGCTTCATTGTTGCCATATTTGTTTGCCTTTCTGTGGCGAGATTATGCCGCAGGATGGCAGCTGCGGTTAAACTTTTCTGCGATAGCCAACCTCAAGGAATTCGTATGATCGATCTGCTGCTACGCAACGCCAATTTGCCCGACGGCCGGCGCGGGATGGATATCGCGATACACGATGGCCGCATCACGGCGCTCGGCCCGCAACTGGCGCTGACGGCGGCACAGGAAATCGACGCCGCCGGCCATCTGGTGGCGCCGCCCTTGGTCGATGCGCATTTCCACCTGGATGCCGTGCTCAGTTACGGCTTGCCGCGCGTGAATCAATCCGGCACCTTGCTGGAAGGCATAGGCTTGTGGGGAGAGTTGAAGACAACGCTGACGCAAGATGCCGTCATACAGCGCGCGCTCCAGTATTGCGACTGGGCGGTGGCGCGCGGCTTGCTGGCGATACGCAGCCATGTCGATATCTGCGACGATCGCTTGCTGGCGGTGGAAGCCTTGCTGGAAGTCAAGCGCCAGGTCGCGCCTTATCTCGATCTGCAGCTGGTCGCGTTTCCGCAAGACGGCTTGCTGCGCAGCCCCGGCGCTTTCGCCAACCTGAAGCGCGCCATCGCGCTGGGCGTCGAGGTGGTGGGCGGCATCCCGCATTTCGAACGGACGATGGAGCAGGGCGCGGAAGCGGTGCGCCTGCTATGCGAATTCGCCGCCGAACAAGGCTTGCGGGTCGATATGCATTGCGACGAAAGCGACGACCCGCTGTCGCGCCATATCGAAACCCTGGCCTTCCATACCCAGCGGCTCGGCTTGCAGGGGCGGGTGGCCGGTTCGCATCTGACCTCCATGCATTCCATGGACAACTACTATGTCAGCAAACTGCTGCCGCTGATGCGCGAAGCCGGGGTGGCGGCGATCGCGAATCCGCTGATTAACATCACTTTGCAAGGCCGGCACGACAGTTACCCGAAACGGCGCGGCATGACGCGCGTGCCGGAATTGCTGGCGGCCGGCGTCGAAGTCGCTTTCGGCCAGGATTGCGTACTCGATCCCTGGTATAGCCTCGGTTCGGGCGACATGCTGGAAGTCGCGCACATGGGCTTGCATGTGGCGCAGATGACTTCGCAGGCGGCGATGCGTCTATGCTTCGAGGCCGTCACCACGGCGCCGGCGCGGATCTTGGGCCTGGAAGCTTATGGACTGGAACCCGGTTGCCAGGCCGACCTGGTGATCTTCGACGCCGGCGATTGCGTCGAAGCAATCCGCCTGCGCGCCGCCCGCTTGCTGGTGCTGCGCCGCGGCCAGATCATCAGCCGGACCGCGCCGCCGCATGCGAGCCTGAGTTTGCCGGGCCGGCCGGCAACGGTCGATTTTCATATCCGTCCGCGCTGAGGCGTTTCGGGTGTTAAAAATACTAGAGGGTAGTATATAAAAAGCCCCCTTTGTTTTCCGCGACGATAGCGCGATTTTTACAGATACTCCCCTGATTTAATCAAAAATCAGGGATCGTGCTGTATCAGAGTTGCGCGAAGGCCAGCTTGGCGGCCGCGATGGTGGCGGCGATCACGGCATCGTCGTGCTGGGCCGAGACGAAGCCGGCTTCGAAGGCGGACGGCGCCAGGTATACGCCCTGCTCCAGCATCAGGTGGAAGAAGCGGTTGAATTTTTCCTTGTCGCTGGCCATCATGGCGGCGTAACTGCCCGGGACTTCCGCTGCAAAATACAGGCCGAACATGCCGCCCACCGCGTCGGCGCAGAAAGTCACGCCGGCTTCCCTGGCCGCTGCCGTCAAGCCATCGACCAGCTTGCGGGTTTGCGACTCCAGGTTTTCATAGAAGCCGGCTTGCTGAATGAGCTGCAGCGTGCTCATGCCGGCCGCCACCGCCACCGGATTGCCGGACAGGGTGCCGGCCTGGTACACGCCGCCCAGCGGCGCCATGTGCGCCATCAGGTCGGCGCGTCCGCCGAAGGCCGCCACCGGCAAGCCGCCGCCTATCACTTTGCCGAGGCAAGTCAGGTCGGCCCGGACATCGTACAAGGCTTGCGCGCCATGCAAGCCAACCCGGAAGCCGCACATCACTTCGTCGAAAATCAGCACGCTGCCGTGCGCCGTGCACAGTTTGCGCATGGTTTGCAGGAATTCCGGGGTGGCGCGGATCAGGTTCATATTGCCGGCCACCGGCTCCACGATCACGCAGGCGATCTGCTCGCCCATGGCGGCAAACACCTCTTCCAGTTGCGCGCAATTGTTGTAGTCCAGCACCAGCGTATGTTTGCTGAAATCTTCCGGCACGCCGGCCGAGGTCGGGTTGCCGAACGTCAGCAAGCCGCTGCCGGCCTTCACCAGCAGCGAATCGGCGTGGCCGTGGTAGCAGCCTTCGAACTTGATGATCTTGTCGCGCCCGGTGGCGCCGCGCGCCAGACGCAGCGCGCTCATGGTGGCTTCGGTGCCGGACGATACCAGGCGCACCTGCTCCACGCTGGGCACCAGCTTGCAGATTTCTTCCGCCATCTCGATTTCAGCTTCGGTCGGTGCGCCGAAGCTCAGGCCGCGCGCGGCTGCTTCCTGCACCGCCTGTATCACGTCCGGATGCGCGTGGCCGACGATGGCCGGGCCCCAGGAGCCGATGTAGTCTATATATTGTTGGTCTTCCGCATCCCAGAAATACGGTCCGGCCGCGCGCTTGATGAAGCGCGGCGTGCCGCCGACGGAACGGAAGGCGCGCACCGGCGAATTGACGCCGCCGGGCGTGGTTTTCTGGGCGCGGGCGAACAGGATGTCGTTTTTATTC
>JACPWS010000018.1 GCA_016196925.1 Burkholderiales bacterium
AGATCGTCGCGCGGGTCGCGCATCTCCCCATCGAGACCGTCGCCGGCCCGACGACCGGCGGGATCATCCTCGCGCACGAGGTCGGCCGGCAGCTAGGGACGCGCGCGGTCTACGCCGAGCGCGACGAGAGCGGCCGGGGACGCGTGTTCCTGATTAGGCATAGTGGTTCGCATGTCATTTGCACCGTCATAGAGATGCGGCTGGATTTTAGAGCTGCCTTATGACAAGTTTATGACAGAAATTGAAACGAAATCCGATTATTTCATGGCGCAGCACTGTTCGTCATCGGCTTGTCATATTCGCTCGGTACAGTGCGCCTCGTGGTAACGCAGCTTATTCAATCCCAACCCGAGGTGAACATGCAAATCAAACGTAGCGTTAAATCCCTGGTCGCCGCTATCGGCGTCGTCGTTTCTATTTCCGCAGTGCACGCAGCCGACATGACCGGCGCCGGCGCGACTTTCCCTTATCCCATCTACGCCAAGTGGGCCGAGGCTTATAAAAAAGCCACCGGCAACGGTTTGAACTACCAATCGATAGGCTCCGGCGGCGGCATCAAGCAAATCAAGGCCAGGACCGTGGATTTCGGCGCTTCCGACATGCCTTTGAAGGCGGAAGAGCTCGATGCCGAAGGTTTGACGCAATTCCCGGCGATTATCGGCGGCGTGGTGCCGGTGGTGAATATCGACGGTATCGCCCCGGGCAAGATGAAGATGAGCGGCGACGTGCTGGCCGGCATTTACATGGGCAAGATCACGAAATGGAATGCGCCTGAAATCGCGGCCATCAACCCCGGCCTGAAATTGCCGGCCGAAGAAATTACCGTGGTGCACCGTTCCGACGGTTCCGGCACGACTTTCCTGTGGACCGATTATCTGTCCAAGGTGAATGCCGAATTTAAGGTGGCAGTCGGTTCTTCCACCGCCGTGAAATGGCCGGTAGGCCTGGGCGGCAAGGGCAATGAGGGCGTGGCCGCCAATGTGCAGCGTATCAAAAATTCCATCGGCTACGTGGAATACGCTTACGTCAAAAAGAACAAGATGGCTTACACCCAGCTGAAAAACCTGGACGGTCAGTTTGCCGAACCCGACGATGAAAACTTCAAGGCGGCCGCCGCCGGCGCCGACTGGAACAAGGCCCCGGGCATGTACCTGGTGCTGACTAACCAGCCGGGCAAGCTCAGCTGGCCTATCACCGGCGCTTCTTTCATCTTGCTGCACAAGGCGCAAGCCGATGCCGAAAAGGGCAAGGAAGTCTTGAAGTTCTTCGACTGGGCTTTCAAGAACGGCGGCGCGATGGCGACGGAACTGGAATACGTTTCCCTGCCGCCGGCGGTCGTGAAGTTAATCGCAGATAGCTGGAAAGCTAAAGTCAAGGATGGCTCCGGCAAGGCCTTGTGGTAATTGAGGGGAAGCTCCCTTCTCCCGCGCGCGGGAGAGGGGCTTAAGCCAGGTCTCGCGGCCTGCGCCGTGTTTAATAATCGAGCAGGGTGCGCCATGTGCACCGAATATTTATGTCCAGCGAAATTTCTTACTTGTCGTTAGCCAGCAGCGCTGATCGGGGCGCGACGGATGGCGGCGCGACGCTCAACATGGCCGCCGTCATGCGCCGTCAGCGCTGGCAGGACTTCTTCTTTCATAAGCTGACCCTGAGTTTCGCCTTGTTGGTGCTGGTGGTTCTGGTCGGCATCATCATCTCCCTGGTCTTGCGCGCCTGGCCGGCCATGCAGGCTTTCGGCCCTGGTTTCATCACGACCATAGAGTGGGACCCGGTGAACGACCAGTACGGCGGCCTGATCGCCATCGTCGGCACCCTGGCCACCTCGCTGATCGCCTTGCTGATCGCCTTCCCGGTCAGCTTTGGCATCGCGCTGTTCCTCACGGAAATCTGCCCGGCCTGGCTCAAGCGTCCGCTCGGTACCGCGATAGAGTTGCTGGCCGGCGTGCCGAGCATCATTTACGGCATGTGGGGTTTGTTCGTGTTTGCGCCGCTGTTCGCGACCTATGTACAGCCGGCGCTGCGCGCCACGCTGGGCCAGTTGCCGCTGCTCGGCAAATTGTTTTCCGGCCCCATGATAGGCATAGGCATTTTGTCGGCCGGCGTGATCCTTGCGATCATGATTATCCCTTTCATCTCTTCGGTAATGCGCGATGTGTTTGAAGTAGTGCCGCCGGTCTTGAAGGAATCCGCTTACGGCCTCGGCTGCACCAAGTGGGAAGTGGTGCGCAAGATCGTGCTGCCATATACCCGTATAGGCGTGGTCGGTGGCGTGATGCTGGGCCTGGGCCGCGCGCTCGGTGAAACCATGGCGATTACTTTCGTGATCGGCAATGCGCATCAGTTGTCGTGGTCGCTGTTTGCGGCCGGAAATAGCATCGCCTCTACCTTGGCGAATGAATTCGCCGAAGCCGAGACTGTGCTGCATACCTCTTCGCTATTCCTGCTCGGCCTGATCCTGTTTGCGATTACTTTTATCGTGTTGTCCGCCGCCAAGCTGATGCTGCTGGGCCTGAATAAAAAAGAAGGGGCGAAATAATGGAAAACGCCAGCCGTAATCCGGTGTATCGGCGTCGTTTGCTGACGCATAAAATCGGCATCGCTCTGTCTGCGCTGGCGATGGCGCTGGGCGTATTCTTCCTGATGTGGATCTTGTTCACCTTGCTGATTAAGGGTTTCTCCGCCATCAATCCGGCGCTGTTTGCCGAATCCACGCCGGCGCCGGGCAGCGACGGCGGCGGCTTGCTGAATGCGATCGTCGGCAGCTTGCTGATGGTGGGCACGGCTACCCTGATCGCGACCCCGGTCGGCATCCTGGCCGGCATCTATCTGGCCGAATATGGCGACCGCAGCTGGTTCGGCGCTGTGACCCGTTTCGTGACCGACATCATGCTGTCGGCGCCGTCCATCGTGATCGGTCTGTTCGTGTATGCGATTTACGTGGCGAACGTCAGGCATTTCTCCGGCTGGGCCGGCAGCATCGCCATTTCGCTGATTGCGATACCGGTGGTGGTGCGCACTACCGACAATATGCTGGGCCTGGTGCCGACCAGCCTGCGCGAAGCCGCGTTTGCGCTCGGCGCACCGCGCTGGAAAGTCGCCTTGCTGGTGCGTTTGCGCGCGGTGAAGGCCGGCGTGGTAACCGGCATTTTGCTGGCAGTGGCGCGCATCTCGGGCGAGACCGCGCCGCTGTTGTTCACTGCCCTGAACAATCAATTTTTCAGCGGCAATATGAATCAGCCTATGGCGAACTTGCCGGTGGTGATTTACCAGTTCGCCATGAGCCCTTACGACAACTGGCGCGAACTGGCCTGGGGCGGCGCCTTGCTGATTACCTTCAGCGTGCTCGGCCTGAATATTTTATCGCGCAGCCTGTTTAAACAAAAAACTCAGCATTGATAGCTATGACTACTACTCAAGTGAAGCATCCAAAGACCGCCATCGCGATCGAAGGCTTGAATTTTTTCTACGGCGCGACCCGCAGCCTGCGCGACATCAAGCTGAATATCTACGATAAAAAAGTCACGGCCTTCATCGGCCCGTCTGGCTGCGGCAAGTCGACCCTGCTGCGCACGCTGAACCGCATGTACGACCTGTATCCGGGCCAGCGCGCCGAGGGCCAGATTCTGTATCACGGCAAAAACATTCTGGACCGCGAGCAAGACATCAACCTGCTGCGCGCCAAAGTCGGCATGGTGTTCCAGAAGCCGACGCCGTTCCCGATGTCGGTGTACGACAATATCGCTTTCGGTGTGCGCCTGTATGAAAACCTGTCCAAAGGCGAGATGGATGAGCGCGTCGAATGGGCTCTGAAAAAAGCCGCGCTGTGGAACGAAGTCAAGGATAAGCTGAACAAGAGCGGCCTCAGCCTGTCCGGCGGTCAGCAACAGCGCCTGTGCATCGCGCGCGGGGTGTCGGTCAAGCCGGAAGTGTTGTTGCTGGATGAGCCGACTTCGGCGCTCGATCCTATCTCCACCGTCAAGATAGAAGAGCTGATCAGCGAGCTGAAACAGGATTACACCATAGCCATCGTGACCCACAATATGCAGCAGGCGGCGCGCTGTTCCGACTACACCGCTTATATGTACCTGGGCGAGCTGGTGGAATTCGGCGAGACCGATCAGATTTTCATGAATCCGGCCAGGAAAGAAACCCAGGACTACATCACTGGCCGCTTCGGCTAATGAGGCAAAGAATTTGTCCACGAAAAACACGAGAGCTTCGATTTCGAGAGCCGCTATCGTCGGCATCACCGCCACCTTTGCGGCGTCATCCCAGCGTGCTGTTAGCTGGGAACCAGTGTCGTTTGTCGTTTTAAGTCGCTGGATCCCTGCCTTCGCAGGGATGACGACTTTGAAGTTGCCGTTCTTTTGAGCGGCATAGCAAAGCTCGCTTTCATGCCTTTCGTGTTTTTCGTGGACCAAAAGTTTTTTTAAATTGCATCCTATATCTCAAGCTAGTTAGCATTCAGGAGAAACCCCGTGACAGGCGAACACTCTTCAAAACAATACGATCTGGATCTGGAAACCATACGTTCCAAGGTCTTGCTGATGGGCGGGCTGGTGGAGAGCCATTTCCACGATGCCATGGCTTGTTTTCGCAGCGGCAATGCCGAACAGGCCGGGGCCGTGATTGAGTCCGATCTGGAAGTGAACCGGCTGGAAGTGGCGCTGGATGATATGTGCAGCCACCTGATCGTCAAGCGCCAGCCGGCCGCCAACGATTTGCGTACCGTGATGGCGACCGGCAAGGTGATCACCGACCTCGAACGTATCGGCGACGAATCGACCAAGATCGCGCGCATCACGCGCGACGCGGCTGTGAACCGGCGCTCGGCCGCCATGTTCAACGGCTACGACACGGTGCGCGTGCTGGCCGGCGGCGTGGCCGAGATGCTGCACGATGCGCTGGACGCCTTCGCTCGCCTCGATCAGGCCAGGGCGGCGCAGCTGATCGCGCGCGACGCCATCGTGGACGACGATTTCCGCTCCATCATGCGCAACCTGATCACCTTCATGATGGAAGACCCCAGTACAATCTCGACTTCACTGGAAGCGATGTGGGTCGCCAAGGCGATAGAGCGTATCGGCGACCATGCCAAGAACATCGCCGAGCATACGATCTACATCGTGGAAGGCAAGGATATCCGGCATACCGATTACGCAGCATCCAGGCAAGAACCACAAACTTAAACAATGAAGCGATCATGGCTGCAGATAAAACGACGATACTGATAGTGGAAGACGAACCGGCCATCGTAGAGCTGGTCAGCTTCACGCTGCGCGCGGCGGGCTGGGATACCTTCGCCGTCAACAATACGGCGGGAGCCTGGGAATACCTGCAGCGCCGCACGCCGCAACTGGTCTTGCTGGACTGGATGTTGCCCGACCAGAGCGGCTTGCGCTTCTTGTCCAGGATACGCGCCGACCGCCATTTCAATGCAATCCCGGTCATCATGCTGACCGCCAAGAGCATGGAAGAGGACAAGATCGCCGGCCTCGACCACGGCGCCGACGATTACGTGACCAAGCCGTTTTCGCCGCGCGAGCTGACCGCGCGCATCAAGGCGCTGCTGCGCCGCAAGAGCCCGGAACATGCGCAAAGCGCGCTGACGGCCGGGACGGTGCTGCTCGATCCGGTCAGCTGCACGGTCAAGATCGCCGAACAAAAAGTCGAGATCGGCCACGCCGAGTACAAGCTGCTGAAATTTTTCATGGCCCATCCTGAGCGCGTGTTTTCGCGCAGCCAGTTGCTGGACAAGGTGTGGGGCGACCATGTCGTGATCGAAGAGCGCACCGTGGACGTGCACGTACTGCGCTTGCGCAAGGTCTTGAAAGACGCCGAATCGCTGATCAAGACCGTGCGCAGCGTAGGCTATATGCTGTCGGAAAAGTGACGGCAAGCCATGCCGGGTTTCTTCCGGTTTAAACATATACTCCCCCATGTTTTTACAAAAACACTCTTGTTGTCAGCGTGTTTAAAGGTTTGTGAAATATACTGGGGGCAGTATATTTTTACGCAAAAGGCGACATCGGACGCTTGCCGAGCTACGCAAAAGCCCGGATGCGACCTACAATTTAAGCAGACGTAACCCACAAATTCATCCATGTCACCCCATCTCATTTTCTGGATTTCTGCGCTGGTGCGTATCGTGCTGGTCTTGGCCGGCACCGGCGTGGCCTGTTACCTGTGGGGCGCGATCCCCGGCCTGGTGCTGGGTTTGCTGGGCATGACGGGTTTGATCGGCATCCAGCTGTTTTACCTGCAGCGCCTGTCCGACTGGCTGGAAAATCCCAACAGCGCCCGCTTGCCGGACGGCTGGGGCGCCTGGACCGACATTTTTTCGCGCCTGTACAAACTGCGGCGCGGCGATGAAAAAAACCAGGCTGAGCTGGCCGAATGGCTGGCGCGCTTCCGCCAGGCCATGACGCTGTTGCCGGATGGCGTGGTGATCATGGATGACGTGTTGTTTCTGGAGTGGTGCAATCCGGCCGCCGAAAAACATCTGGGCCTGAGCCTGTTGCAAGACAAGGGCTTGCGCGTGACCAACCTGGTGCGCAGCCCGGAATTCATGGATTACATCATCCTGGGGCGCTATGAAACGCCGCTGACCCTGTCTTTCCGCGAGCGCAAGCTGATCGCGCATATCATCCCGTTTGAAAACCGGCGCCAGATCCTGGTCACGCACGACGTCACCGAATCCGAGCGCATCGATATGATGCGGCGCGATTTCATCGCGAATGCCTCGCACGAATTGCGCACGCCGCTGACCGTGATCAACGGTTTCCTGGAAATCGCGTCTATGCAACCGGATCTGGATACCGCGACCCGCAATGCACACCTGAAGCTGATGACCGAGCAGGGCGAACGCATGCAGCGCCTGGTGGAAGACATGCTGACCCTGACCCGGCTGGAATCAATCGATCATCCGCTGCGCCCGGAGCGCATCAATATGCGCGGCTTGCTTGAGCAAATCCTGCAGGAAGCGCACGCACTATCGGCCGGACGGCATGAAATTACGCTGGAATGCAATGGCCCCGACCTCCTCGGCAGCACCGATGAAATCCGCAGCGCCCTGACCAATCTGGTGACCAACGCGATCCGCTATACGCCGGAACAAGGGCGCATCCAGCTGATCTGGGGCAGCACGTCGCAAGGCCCGAAATTCGTGGTGCAGGATAACGGCATAGGCATCAGCGCCGAACATATCTCGCGCCTGACCGAACGCTTCTACCGCGTCGACAAGAGCCGCTCGCGCGAAACCCAGGGTACCGGCCTCGGGCTGGCCATCGTCAAGCACGTGCTGTTGCGTCACAAGGCCAATCTGCTGATCGAATCGACGCCGGGAACCGGCAGCAAGTTTTGCGTGCAGTTTCCGGGCACGGCGGCGGTTGCCTGAGCCGCAATCATTTCAGCCAGAACAGCACTACCCCATTGATCAGCGCCCCGCCGAGCATTAGCCAGACTGCCAAGACGCCCGCCAGCAGCAGCGGCCGGTAGCCGGCCGCCAGGATAGAGCCCAGGCGGGTGACTAGGCCGAGCGCCGCCATCGCCAGCGCCAGCAATAGCGTATCGAGTTCCAGCAAAGCCTGGCGTACGGCCGGCGGTATATTTACTATCGAATTCAACACTACCACCGCCACGAAAGCCAGCGCGAACCAGGGCAGCGCCAGCTTCCGCGCTTGAGTCGCTACGCCATCGGCACGCCGCTGGCAGTAAGCCGACAGCATCAGTAAAAACGGCGCCAGCATCATCACCCGCACCATCTTCGTGATCACGGCTGTGTCGAGCGCATCTGCGCCTATCATCCTGGCCGCCACCAACACTTGCGCCACTTCATGAATCGTTGAGCCGGTATAGATGCCGAAGGCCGGGCCCGACACCTGCAGCAACTGCCAGTGCAGGTTCAGCCTGTACAGCAGCGGATACAAGATCATCGCCAGCGTGCCGAACAGCACCACGCTGCTGACCGCGATGCTGCTTTGTTCGTTGCGGGCGCGCACCACAGGTTCGCTGGCCAACACCGCAGCCGCTCCGCAAATCGCACTGCCGGCACCGATCAGCAACACGGTCGCGCGCTCCAGCCGCAACAGCTTGCCGCCCACCAACAGCGCCAGCGCAAAGGTGGAACTCAGCACCAGCGCATCGATCAGCACGCCGGCCACGCCGACCTGGGCGATATCCTGCAGCGTCAGGCGCAAGCCGTACAGCACGATGCCGAGGCGCAGCAAGCGCTGGCGGGCAAACAGCACGCCTGGCCCGCAAGCGCTTTCCATGCGCGAAAAAAAGCTGTTGCCGGCCACGATGCCCAGCAAGATGGCGAGCGTCAATGCGCTGACGCCGTGCGCTTGCAGCCAGTTCAGCTGACCCAGCCCCAGCGCCAGCAGTGCCAGCGCGGCGCTGATC
>JACPWS010000028.1 GCA_016196925.1 Burkholderiales bacterium
GATCAGGCCGTGTCGCACAAATGGTGCGCGCTGGTGCGACAGCAGCATGTTGGCGCTCAGGCTCAGCTCCGGCACGGCGCCGCGCCCGAGCCGTTCTTCCGGCACCAGGCTTTGCCCCAGCTTGCGCCTGGCGTCCGGCCCCAGACCGGCGACCGGCCGGCCTTGCAGCATGATCATCTGTGGCGCGGCGCGCCGGTCTTCGCCCGACAGCGCCGCCAGCAATTCTTGCTGGCCGTTGCCGGACACGCCGGCGATGCCGACGATCTCGCCGCTGAACAGTTCCAGATGGATGTCGTCCAGCGCGGTGGCGAAGGCATGCGCCTTCGGCAGACTCAGGCCTTGCAATCGCAGGCGCGCCGCGCCGGGCGGCATCGCTGGTTGCGCTACTTGCTGCGGCAGGGTTTGCGGCAAATCCGCGCCTAGCATCAGGCGCGCCAGGCTGGCGGCGCTTTCCTGCGCCGGGTCGCAGCGCCCGCTGACCTGGCCGGCGCGCAGCACGGTGGCGGAGTGACACAGTGCGCGGATTTCATCGAGTTTGTGGCTGATGTACAGGATGCTGCAGCCTTCGGCCGCGATCTGGCGCAGGGTGAGGAACAGCTTTTGCACCGCCTGCGGCGTCAGCACCGAAGTCGGCTCGTCCAGGATCAGCAATTGCGGTTTGCTCAGCAGGGCGCGCACGATTTCCACGCGCTGCCGTTCGCCGACCGAGAGCGTATGCACATGGCGCTGCGGCTCCAGCTCCAGTCCGTAATCCTCGCCGGTTTTTCTGATTTGCGTGGCCAATACGCTCAGATCGGTGTGCGGCGGCATGCCGAGCGCGATGTTTTCGGTGACGGTCAGGGTATCGAATAGCGAGAAATGCTGGAACACCATCGCGATGCCGAGCCGGCGCGCAGCGTGCGGCGTGCGTATCTGCACGGGCTGGCCGTTCCAGCGCATTGTGCCGGCGTCCGGCTGCAGCGCGCCGTAGATGATTTTCATCAGGGTCGACTTGCCGGCGCCGTTTTCGCCGAGCACGGCATGGATTTCGCCCGGCGCCACCCTCAGGGCTATATTCTCGTTGGCGCGCACCGCCGGATAGCGCTTGCAGATACCGCTCAGTTGCAGTCGCGGCGGAGTGGGGATGACAGTCACGCTGGCCTTTCAAGTTGGCTACTCGGGCGACATTATAAATGTCTTGCTCACAAAATCAGGATGGCGCGGAAATCGTTGACATTGGTGCGTGTCGGCCCGCTCACCAGTAAATCGCCCAGCGCGCAAAAAAAACCGTAACCGTCGTTGTCGTCCAGCATGCGTCCGGGGTGCAGGCCGAGTGCGGCGGCGCGGCTCGCGCTCTCCGGACTATATAGTGCACCGGCATTGTCCTCGCTGCCGTCGATGCCGTCGGTGTCGCAAGCCAGCGCATGGATGGCCGGGTGGCCGTCCAGCGCCAGCGCCAGGCTCAGCAGAAATTCGGCATTGCGCCCGCCGCGCCCGTTGCCGCGCACGGTGACCGTGGTTTCGCCGCCCGACAGCAAGAGGCAGGGTCGGCTGAACGGCTGGCCCCTGGCGGCGATCTGGCGCGCGATGGCGGCGTGCACCAGCGCCACGTCGCGCGCCTCACCCTCCATGCTATCCGACAAGATATGCGCCGCGACGCCGGCCGCGCGCGCCGCATACGCCGCCGCATCCAGCGCTTGCTGGGCGCTGGCGATGATCTGGTGTTGCTGGCGCGCGAAACGCGGGTCGCCCGGCTTGGGTGTTTCGCCTCTGCCCGATGCCAGATGCGCCTCGACTGCGGGCGGGATGGCGATCGCGTATTTGCGCAGGATAGACAGCGCCTGCTCGCAAGTGCTGGCGTCCGGCAGGGTGGGGCCGCTGGCGATGACGGCGGGGTCGTCGCCAGGCACATCCGAGATCAGCAGGGTCAGCACGCGGGCCGGGGCGCAAGCCAGCCCCAGCCGCCCGCCCTTGATGGCGGACAGATGCTTGCGCACGCAATTCATTTCCGCGATGCTGGCGCCGCTTTTTAATAAGGCTTTATTGACGGACTGTTTCTGCTGCAGCGTGATGCCGTCCGCCGGCAAGGCCAGCAAGGCCGAGCCGCCGCCCGAGATCAGGCATAGCACCAGATCGTCGGCGCTCAAGCCCTGCACCAGCTGCAAAATCCTGTGCGCCGCTTCTTGCCCGGCCGCATCCGGCACCGGATGCGCGGCTTCCACCACCTCGATCTGGCGGCAAGGCGCAGCGTGGCCGTAGCGCGTCACCACCAGCCCGGATAAGTGGCCTTGCCAGTGCTGCTCCAGCGTATGCGCCATGGCGGCGGCCGCCTTGCCGGCGCCTATCACCAGTGTGCGGCCATGGGCGGGCGGTTGCGGCAAAAACGCCGGCAGGCATTTTTCGGCGCTGACGGCGGCGACGGCGCTCTGGTACAGGCCGGTCAGGAAAGCGCGGGGCGAGTCTATGGTCATGGCGGCGCAGTAGTAAGATGGAGGTTAGTATGAACCTGAAAAAGACTGGATTTGTCCACGAAAAACACGAAAAGCACGAAAAGAAAATCAACGTCTTTCGCTCCGTCATTCCCGCGCAAGCGGGAATCCAGTGTCGTGCTAGTTGAGACCAAGCCCCTGGATCCCCGCCTGCGCGGGGATGACAATGTAGTGGTTTTTTTTCGTGCCTTTCGTATTTTTCGTGGACCAAGCTTTTCTTAAGACGACGTAAAAATGATCATAAACCAAACCAGCTACGACTTCGGTGAAGTAAATTCAGCAATGCAGCGTTATGTGGACCGGCAGATACTGGCCGGGGTCTCGACGGCCGTGCTGGTCGGGCGCGAGCTGGTGCACCAGCAATGCAGCGGCTGGGCCGATATCGAAAACGCGATTCCGCTAAGAGAAGACCATTTGTTCCGGGTGTTTTCAAACACCAAGCTGATCACCTCGATCGCGGTGCTGATGCTGATGGAAGACGGCTTGCTGCAGCTGGACGACCCGCTTGAAAATTATTTGCCGCAACTGGGCAAACGCCATGTGCTGAAGCCGGATGCGCGCTATATCGGCGATACCGAACCGGCGCGCTCTTCCATCACGATCCGCCACTTGCTCACGCATAGCTCGGGCCTCAGCTATGGCTTCCTCGACCCCGGCAGCCTGTTGTACCAGGCGTATAACGAACGCAAGGTGATGAATGCGCAGGCCACGCTGGCCGAGCTGGTAGCCGTGCTGGCCGATCTGCCGCTGCGCTTTCATCCCGGCACGGCCTGGGAATATTCGATCGCCACCGATGTGCTGGCGCGCCTGGTGGAAGTGGTCGGCGGTCAGGATTTCGACGTCTTTCTGGAACAACGCATCTTGCAACCGCTCGCCATGCTGGACACTTTTTTTACGGTGCCGGAAGCCAAACGCGACCGGCTGACCGCGTATTACGTCGGCACCGATCCGGCCAACCTGTTGCAGCGCAGCCTGAAGCGCATCGATAAATCGCCGTATCCGGGCGCCTTCGTCACGCCGGTGGCGCGCAAGTCCGGTGGCGGCGGCTTGGTGTTCAGCCTGCCCGACATGCTGGCTTTGCTGCGCAGCCTGATGCCGGGCGGCGACACTATCTTGCGGCCGGATACGCTGGCGCTGATGATGCGCAACCAGCTGGCGCCCGGCTTGCATATCGGCTTTCCCGGCTTCGGCGCGGCGCCCGGCAAGGGCTACGGTCTGGGCGGGGCGGTCACCGTGCAAGCCGGCCCGATGGACCCGCCCGGTTCGGCCGGCGAATTCGAGTGGGGCGGCATCGCCGGCACCCACTGGTGGATTTCGCCGCGGCATAACATCGCCGGGGTCTTGATGACGCAGCGCCAGATGAGTTTCTGGCATCCGTTTTCTTTCGAGTTCAAGCGGCTCGCGTACCGGGCGCTGGGCGCCAACTAAACCTAAGGAAACGCTGGAAGTCCAGGCGCGTCATTCCCGCGAAATCCGATTAAATCCGCGTTTCCCTAATTCGGAGTATCACGATGAAGCAAGAAAAGAATTTGGCTTGGCGCCGGATCGCGCTGGCGATTGCCGGCTTGTCTGCCGCCTGCAGCCATCTGGAAACGCGTCAGCCGCCGGCGCTGCAGGCGGCCTGGGTGGTGCTGGGCGAGCAGGGGCTGGCCGTGGCGCGCGTCATCACCAGCGACGCGCAATGTCCGGTGCTGCTGCAGGATGGCGCGGCGCAGACCATGCGGGTCAGGGCGGCGGCGGCCAGCGTGGCGCAGCGCAAGACTATCAGCAAGGCGCAGGATACTAAGCCTGCCGCGTTCCCGGTGCTGACTTGCGAGGCGGCGCTGGAGGCCGGCGCGCGCAGCGCCAGCGTGGGCGGGCGCGACTTGCCCTTGCCGAAACCGGCACCGCAAAAAATCGTCGTGATCGGCGACACCGGTTGCCGGCTGGCGGCGAAAGACAATTACTATCAATCCTGCAACGACAGCGAACTATGGGCGTTCCGCCGGATGGCCGAAACCGCCGCCGCTTTTAAACCCGATCTGGTCGTGCATGTCGGCGATTACCACTACCGCGAAAACGCTTGCCCGCAAGGACATGCGGAATGCGCCGGCAGTCCCTGGGGTTATGGCTGGGATACCTGGCAAGCCGATTTCTTTGCGCCGGCCGCGCCCTTGCTGGCGGCCGCACCGTGGGTGGTAGTGCGCGGCAATCACGAAACCTGCGAGCGCGCCGGCCAGGGCTGGTGGCGCTTCCTCGATCCGCGCCCCTTGCAGGCCGGGCGCGATTGCAATCTGGCCGACGACGATAGGCAAGGCGATTACAGCGCGCCGTACGCGGTGCCGCTAGCCCAGCCGGGCGCGCAGCAAGCGCAGCTGATCGTGTTCGACTCTGCCAAGGCGCCGAATCTGGCGCTGGACAAGAGCCACCCCGCTTACCGTGCATATCTGCAGCAAGTCCGGCGCGTCGATCAGCTGGCGGCCCAGGCTGGCGTCAATTTCTTCGTCAGCCACCACCCTGTGCTCGGGTTCGGCGTCGGGCGCAAGGATAGCGGCGAGCTGAAAATCTGGCCCGGCAACGGCGCCCTGCAAGACGTGCTGCAAGACGTCTACGGCAGCCGCCTGTTCCCGGCTTCCGTGCAAGCCGCGCTGGCCGGTCATGTGCACTTGTTCGAAGTCCTGAGCTTCGCCAGCGATCATCCGACCCAGTTCATCTCGGGCAACGGCGGTTCTTCGCTCGATGCGCCTTTGCCGCAGCCGCTGCCGGCCGGCAGCACGCCCTATCCGGCGGCGCAGCCGGCGTATTTCGGCAACAGCAACCGGGTCGGCTTCATGACTATCGAGCGCGAACCAGAAACATGGAAAATACTGGCCTGGGACAAGAACGGCAAACCGATCAGCGACTGCCGCCTGCAAAACCGACACGCCGTTTGCCATGCCGTGACGCCTTGAACGAGGCAGTTTTTTTGTGGCAGGCACGCAACAATGCCTGCCGTTTTCCCTGGTTTTTTTGCGATCTGTCGGCATTCCGCCACGGTCCCGGCAAAAAAACAACAAAGCGACTGGCGCCGGCGCCGGCTTTGCCATAACGTGAAGTTACCAGTGCAGACACCATGTCGGCGCTAGTGTTACCCGGCAGATGCACGTATTTCCTAGAGGAAACAATCAAATTTTTGCAGGACCAGTGAAAGTTACAATGTGGAAATCTTTTAAGGAGACAGCATGAAACTAAGAGCTTTGATCCCTATGCTGGCGATGCCGCTGGCAATTTCCAGCGCCTGGGCCGCCGACGACGGCCCCAGCATCACCATCAGCGGCTTCGGCACTGCGGCCGTGACCCACTCCAATTCCGAAGACGCCGATTTCATACGCCCGAATCAGGCGGCCGGTTCGCGCGACAATTACCGCACCGGGGTCGATTCCAATTTCGGCATCCAGGCCACCGCCAAGTTCAACGACATGTTCTCGTTCACCGGCCAGGGCCTGGTGCGCAAGTACGTGACCGATAGCGTCGGCGCCGAACTGGCCTGGGCCTTCGCCAAGGTCAGGCTGTCCGACCACCTGAACCTGCGCGTCGGTCGTGTCGGTTTGCCGGTCTACATGATTTCCGATTACCGCAACGTCGGCTATGTCCAGAACATGATACGGCCGCCGGTCGAGATGTATTCGCAAGTGCCTATCGACAGCGTGGACGGCGTCGATGCCGTGTATCAGACCTCGTTCGGCGATACGGCCGTCACCGCCCAGCTCGCCTTCGGCAAGACCAAGACTGATAGCGCCGGCGGCTATACGGTAGATTTGAATCGCTTGTACAGCCTGAACCTGGTGGCGGAGATGGAACCGTTCACCTTCCGTTTCGGTCATGCCGGAACCCGGCTGAGCATAGACAATAACGCCAGCCTGAACGCGGTGGTCGGCGGCCTGAGCAAGTTCGGCTTCAAGTCGGCGGCCGACAGCCTGGCGGTCAAGGATGCCAAGGGCACTTTCACTTCGCTCGGTTTCGGTCTCGATTGGAAAAATATCGTGGTGCAAGCCGAATACGGCAAGCGCAAGACCGATAGCCTGACGGTGGCGGACACCACGTCCTGGTACACCATGGCCGGGTATCGCATCGGCAAATTCCTGCCGTATTACAACCACGCTTCGGTCAGGCAAAATAGCCCGCGTACGGTCGCCGGGGTGCCTACGACCGGCCCGTTCGCCGCATTGGGAATCGGCGCCAACGCCATCGCTTCTACGGCATCCATACAGACCAGCAACAGCCTGGGCGTGCGCTGGGATTTCTATAAGTCGGCCGCGCTGAAAGTGCAGATCGACAGGTTCTCGCCCGAGAATGGGTCCGGCACATTTGCGAACGCCAAGCCGGGCTTCAAGGGACCGGTGACGGTATTCGCGGCCGGCATAGACTTTGTTTTCTGAGGAGGCTGCGATGAATAAACATCTTAAAAATCTGTTGCTGGCCGCCACACTGTCGGCCAGCGCCGCGCCTTTGCTGGCGGGCGATATCGCGATCATCGTCAATCCCAAGAATCCGGCCACCGCCATGACCAGCGCCCAGGCTTCTCAGTTTTTCCTAGGCAAGTCGGCCATGTTCACGCCGGTAGATCAGGCGGAAAGTGCGCCCATCCGCGCCGAGTTTTATAAAAAAGCGACCGACAAGGACTTGTCGGAAGTGAAAGCGATCTGGTCCAAGCTCGTGTTTACCGGCAAGGGCACGGCGCCGAAAGAACTGCATTCGAACGCCGACGTGAAAAAAGCGGTGGCGGCCGATCCCGGCGCCATCGGTTACATCGATAAATCGGCGGTCGACGCCACGGTCAAGGTGGTCACGACCCTGCAGTAAGCCGACATAGGCTGAGCTGAGACGGGAAAGCCGGAAAAGCTTTCCCGTTTTTTTTTTCTTAACGCCTTTTTCCTGGCGGCAAGCATGCCCGGCCGGCGTCAAACTTCTTTGATTTTTAGCTGTTTTTGCTTTAAAACGTAAGAAGTCGCCGCATGCGTTAGCGTGATATGACAGCCGGCCACGATGCCGGCCTGACATCTGCGCAGCAATTTTATCGTCCAGCTTTCCCAGGAGGAATGCCATGAAATTGTTCTCTAACCTGCGGATCTCGGCCAAGCTGTTCGTCGGCTTCATCGCGCTGTTGCTGCTCACCGCCTTTCTCGGCCTGTTCTCGATTTTTCAGCTGGCCCGCGTCAACCAGACTGCCTACGATCTGGGCACGATCTGGATGCCTAGCGTCAACGCCGCCATGAACATCAAGGAGCGCGTCTCGCGCATCCGTTCGCAAGAGGCGCAACTGGTGTCGGCCGAAAACGCCGAAGAAGCCGATAAATACGCCAAGCGCACCCAGGAAGCGGTCGACGGCTTGAAGGAGCACGAAGCCGAATACGGCCGCCTGATCGTGACGCCGGAAGAAAGAAACCTGTTCGCCGATTACAGCAAGGCGATGGCGGCTTACCTGGACGTGTCGGCCAAGATGGCCGGGCTGGCGCGCGCCGGCAACAACGCCGAGGCGAGCGCCTTGCTGCGCGGGCCGTCTTCCAAGATCAATAGCCAGGTGCGCGGCCTGGTCGATCAGATGGTCAAGCTTAACGTCGAGGGCGGGGTCGCCGCCTATCAGCGCGGCGCCGGCATTTACGCCAATTCGCGCATCATGATCGCCATGCTGCTGGCGGCCAGCATCGCGCTCGGCCTGTTGCTGGCTTACCTGATCGCGCGCGTGGTGGCGCGTCCCTTGCAGGAAGCGCTGCGGGTGGCGCAGACGGTCGCCGCCGGCGACCTGACCAGCCATATCGAGGTCGGCAGCCGCGATGAAACCGGTTTGCTGTTGCAGGCGCTGAAGGAGATGAACGAGAGCCTGCTGAAAGTGGTGCGCGAAGTGCGGCAAGGCACCGATGAAATCGCCCTGGCCTCGACCGAGATCGCCAACGGCAATATGGACCTGTCTGCGCGCACCGAATCCCAGGCCAGCTCGCTGGAAGAAACCGCGTCCTCGATGGAAGAGCTGACGACGACCGTGCGCCACAATAGCGACAACGCCAGGCAAGCCAATCAGCTTTCGCATTCGGCTTCGGCGGTGGCGCAAAAAGGCGGGCAAGTGGTGGCGCAAGTGGTCGACACCATGGGCTCGATCAACGCATCTTCGAAAAAAATCGTCGACATCATCGCCGTGATCGACGGCATCGCGTTCCAGACCAATATCCTGGCCTTGAACGCGGCGGTCGAAGCGGCGCGCGCCGGCGAGCAGGGGCGCGGCTTCGCGGTGGTGGCTTCGGAAGTGCGCAACCTGGCGCAACGCTCGGCCAGCGCGGCCAAGGAAATCAAGGAATTGATTGACGATTCCGTGGAAAAAGTCGGCCAGGGCACGCGCCTGGTCGATCAGGCCGGCAGCACCATGCAGGAAGTGGTGGAAAGCGTGAAGCGGGTCAGCGACATCATCAGCGAAATCACCGCCGCCGGCGCCGAGCAAAGCGCCGGCATCGATCAGGTGAATACCGCCATCGTCAACATGGAACAGATGACCCAGCAAAACGCCGCCCTGGTCGAACAGGCGGCAGCGGCGGCGGGCGCGATGCAAGATCAGGCCGCCAATTTAAGCCGGGTGGTCGGCGTATTCAAGCTCGATCAGGCGGCGGCGGACGCGCCTGCGCGCGCGCCCTTCAGGCCGCCGGCCAAACCGAAACCGGCGGCCAAGAGCTTGCCGAAGCCGCCGCCCCGCCAGATCAGGCCGGTGCGCGCCGCAGCCGACGAGGCATGGGAAGAGTTTTGACGTAAAAAATGCAGGGGGAAGGCATACTCCCCCTGCATTTTTCATTTTTCGAGCTGTCGTCAGCGTATTTAAAGGGGCTTTTTTATATACTCCCCTTGAGTATTTTTAAGCCTTGGCCACCTTATCCAGCATCCAATTCGCTCTGGCGCACGATGATGCGCGACACCAGGCCGTATTCGGTCGCTTCGGCCGCGCTCATCCAGTAATCGCGGTCGATGTCGGCGCTCACCTTGTCGAGCGGCTGGCCCGATTCGCGTGCGATCAGTTCGGCGATGCGTTCGCGCACCTTGACGATCTCGCGCGCCTGGATCGCGATATCGGTGGCCTGGCCGCCGCAACCGCCGCTAGGCTGGTGGATCAGGAAGCGGGTATTGTTCAGGCAGAAACGGCGCTCCTTGGGCACGGACAGGAAGACGTTGACCGCCGCGCTGCCTACCCAGCCGGTGCCGACCATGTTCACCGGCGCATCGATGAAGCGCACGATGTCGTGGATCACATCGCCCGATTCGACATGGCCGCCCGGCGAAGAGACCAGCATGGTGATAGGCTGCTTCGATTCGGCGGCCAGCGCGATCAGGCGCTTGCTGACATCGGCCGCCAGCTTGTCGTTGATGGTGCCGAACACCAGCACGGTGCGCGATTTGAACGCTTTCTCTTCGAGGAAGGGGCTGCGCGGGGTGTTGTTGCTGTTGGTTTCGTTTTCTTCGGACATGATGGGGTTGTTAAAAGGGTTGAATTTTGTCCACGAAAGACACGAAAAGCACGAAAAAAAACTAAGGAAACGCAGATTAAATCAAAAGGCGTCATTCCCGCGCAGGGTGAAGCAGGGAATTCGAGCAGCATGCTGCTCGCCTGCGCGAGAATGACGCGGTATTTCCTTTTTCGTGCTTTTCGTGTTTTTCGTGGACCCTGTTTTTTAAACGTAAAATCTGGGCTCGATTATGCCTTGTTCAGCCAGGCTTCCGCCAGCCTGACCCAGTAAGTCGCGCCCAGCGGCAGCAGTTCGTCGTTGAAATCGTAGCTGGGGTTGTGCAGATTGCAGGGGCCGAGGCCGTGGCCGTGATCGCGGTGCCCGCCTTCGCCGTTGCCGATGAATACATAGCAACCGGGCTTGGCTTGCAGCATGAAGGCGAAATCCTCGGCGCCCATGGTAGCTTCGACCGCGGCATCGACGCGCCCGGCGCCGACGATAGTCTGCATCACGGCTGTCGCGAACGCGGTTTCCGGCGCGTGGTTGAGCAGCGGCGGGTAATTGCGCTTGAAGTCGAATTGCACGCCGGCATCGAAGGCGGCCGCCGTGTGTTCGGCGATGCTGCGCATGCGGCTTTCCACCAGGTCGACGGTGGCGGTGCTGAAAGCGCGCACCGTGCCTATCAGCGTCGCTTCGTCGGGGATCACATTGGTGGCGCTGCCGGAATGGATTTGCGTGACCGACAGCACGGCCGATTCCAGCGGGCTGGTGTTGCGGCTGACGATGGTTTGCCAGCTCTGGGCGATCTGCACCGCCACCATGATCGGGTCGACGCCCTTGTGCGGTTGCGCGGCATGCGCGCCCTTGCCGCGCACCACCACCTCGAATTCATTGGACGACGCCATCATAGCTCCCGGCGTCACGCCGAAGCTGCCGGCCGCGATACCGGGCCAGTTATGCATGCCGAACACCGCATCCATCGGATACAGCTGGAACAGGCCGTCGTCCATCATGCGTCTGGCGCCGCCGCCGCCTTCTTCGGCCGGCTGGAAAATCAGGTAGACGGTGCCGTCGAAATTTCTGTATTGCGCCAGATAATGCGCGGCGCCGAGCAGCATGGCGGTGTGGCCGTCATGGCCGCAGGCGTGCATCTTGCCCGCGTGTTGCGACGTGTGCGGGAAGCTGTTGATTTCCTGCATAGGCAAGGCATCCATATCGGCGCGCAGGCCGACCGCGCGCGCACTGTCGCCGTTCCTGACGATGCCGAGCACGCCGGTGCCGCCCAGGCCGCGCACCACGCTTATGCCCCATTCCTGCAATTTTTTGGCGACCAGTTCGGCGGTGCGGTGCTCTTCGAAGCACAGCTCGGGATGGGCGTGAATATCGCGCCGGATCTGGCTCAGTTCGGCCTGGAATTGGACGATAGGGTCTAACAATTTCATACTGGTCTCCGTATTACGGTACCAGACAATGCGCCGCTGGCTTTGCATGTTGGCATGTTTTTACGACAGGTGCTGAGTGTAAGGTATTTTAGTTCTGTTTTACCGATGGCATGAAAACATGCTTAGGGCAACACTGATTAAGTGTTGCGAGCTGTTTGAGTGGGCGTTGGTGAGCGCAGTGAGTGGCCTGCGGACAGCTTCGGTAGTTATCATCACATTGACACCGGAACTTGTGCCTTTGAGGCACATTTTGTTAACAATTTTCATGTAAAACCCCTACTCTTAATGGGATAGATAGGATTACCAATGTCCGTCCTTTGCTCTCAAGAGCTTGTCTGGTCGGCATGCAAATATGGTATTGAAATATTAGTATTGCAAGGATAATCGTAGTCATGGTGTAATTTTTCGCAAGACCAAAAATAATGTACTCCATCCGCAGCATGCGTCATCACACTAAGGGAGACCCAAAATGGGAACGAAGAAATTTGAAAACGTAAAAAAGCGCGCGTATCAAGATGTGCGCCCGGAAATCCGCACCGGCGACATTTTTTTCGCTTCCGGCAATTATGCGTTCAGTAAGATGATCAAGCATTTTTCCGATTCCATGCTGAGCCATGTCGGCTTCGTGTTTACCTGGAACGCGCGGGTCTTGCTGCTGGAAAGCGTGGAGGACGATGGCGTGCGCGCCGTGCCGCTCAGCCGTTATGTCAACGACTACAATAATTCCGGCGAACCCTATAACGGCCGCCTGTTTCTCGGCCGCTACAACGACGAGCTGAATATGGGCAAGGTCAGCCAGATGCTGGGCAAGGCGGCCGATATCCTGAACCGCAAATACGATGTCGATGAAATCACCGAAATGCTGGCGCGCGTCACCCTGGGCCTGGGGGTGCATAAAGACGACGATGCCTATCTCTGTTCCGAGTTCGTCGATGTCTGTTTCAAGGAAATCGGCATCCATTTCCCGCGCGACGACAAGGGCTTCATCTTCCCTGAGCATATCGCGGCCGATGGCAAGGTCGATCCCTTGTTCGAGATCGTCGCCTGAGCGAACCAGGCCGTCGCTGCCAGTGCAGAGCAGAATAGATGTTCAGATATATGAATTGGTGATGTTAGGTATACGAATAATAAAGATGATTTATTTGCTGCACTGCGATAAAGTAGCACCTGTCTCCTCCAACACCTCCTAAGGTTTGGATTTAGCCCGCAACCTCAAGGTCGCGGGCTTTTTTTTGTCCATTTTATTTTTCAGAGGCGAGGGCGGCTGCTTAGCCTGAATGTTGATACTGCACGGAAATAAACGCGCACAGAAATATTCGTTTGGTGAATGACAGATATGTAAATATATGTGTTTGTGAATGTGTTGCGGCGCGATATAGTGGCACCTGTCTCCTCCAACACCTTTTAGGTTTGGACTTAAGCCCGCAAACGCTGCGGGCTTTTTTTTTGCGCGTTTTCATGGCGGGCGCCAAACGGTCAAGTTGAAATATTGCAACATTTGACTAACGCTAAGCCTGCCATACACTGGTCGGTAGCGATATAAGAACCTAGGGGGGCTTATGGACTTCAGAAAACTCGCCGTACTCGCCTTGCTGTTTGTGCTGGGCGGCTTAGTCCAGGCGCGCGAGTTGCGTGCGATATTCAATACCGACAAGCCGCCTTTTTCTTTCCGCGACGAGCGCGGCGTCAATACCGGCATAGAGGTGGACTTAATGCGCACCCTGCTGGCGCGGATGGGGCATACGCTGACGGTGCGCACGGTTCCCAATAACCGCTTGCTGGTGGAGTTGATCACCGGGCAGGCCGATATCGCGGTGACGGTCAGCGGCAGCGACGATGAGCAACTGTTTTTTTCCGACGATTTCATCACTTTCGTGAATGTGGCCATCAGCAAGAAGTCGCGCAATGTGAGCATGCGCGGCATCGCCGATCTCGGCAACTACACTTTTGTGATCTGGCAGCGCGGCTGGCGCGACCTGGGGCCGGAATTCGAGTCCATCTACAAGCCCGACGCCAGTAACCGCTTCCGCTCGAATTATTACGAAGTCGACAGCCAGGAAGTGCAGTCGAGGATGTTCTGGCTTAACCGCACCGATCTGATCGTGGTCGACAAGACCATTTTCCAATGGTACCAGCGCATCCTGGCGAACACGCTGAAAATAGACGAGGAAGTCGTGTATCACGATATCTTCCATTCCCGCACCGGCTTTCCGGTGGCGTTTCGCGACCGGAAGCTGCGTGACCGCTTCAACCAGGAATTGAGAAAAATCCGCGCGGACGGCACTTATCAAAAGATCTTAGACAAATACAAGTAGGCTTGCCGGAGGGGGAGCCCGTAACCCGCTGATTTTGCCTGGTTGACGCCATTACCAGGCCAGGATGTCGCCTGCATGCGGATACTGCAGCGGCTTTCAGTTATACGTTGATGGAATATCTGATATGCGAATAATAAAGCATACAAATATGTCGCACCGCGATAAAGTAACACCTGTCTCCTCCAACACCTCCTAAGGTTTGGATTTAAGCCCGCAAACGCTGCGGGCTATTTTTTTGCCTGAAGACTTTCCAGCCAGCAGTCGCCCGTCAACACCACCTCATCGCAATTCTGCCCCGGCCCCAGCCTGTCCATCACGAGAAAATCACTGACTTTATGCAGCGCGATCAGCGGGTGGTGCCACACGCCTTTTGCGTAATTCACGCCCTGCCAGCCGCGGCAGATGAAAGCCTGCATCAGTGCCGGGTCGAATGCGCCGGGCGGCGCCACCACTACCAGATAGGCGTCGGCCGGGTCTTGCGTCAGCGGCACGAAGGCTTGGCTGGCTAGCGGGTGGCGCTCCATCACGCTGATGGCCAGCGGCAGGCTGCGCGGTTGGGCGCGGAACAGGCTGAGTATGGTCTGGCCGTTACCAGTGTCGGCCGTGGCCAAGGCGTGATAGCGTTCGGTCGTGCCCTGGTTGATGGGAAAATGACGGGCGCCGTCCAGCATGATGACTTCGCCGTAGGGGGCGAACGCTTGCCGCGTCAGCGGTGTAATGGGCAGGGCCGGCATATCCTAACCTCCGGCCAGCCGGCTCCACAGGCGCAGGCGCGAGACGCCGCCGTCCGGGTAGATGTTGAAGCGGATGTGGGTGATCGCGCCCAGTTGGTGGATTTCGTTTTGGTAATAGTGCTGGTGATCCATCTGCAGCGCCTGTTCCGGCAGCAAGACTGGCCAGAACATCGACTGGGTGATCAGCGACGTCTCGGTGCCGCCGTGCATGGCGGCCGCCTGCAGCATGCAGCCGGCCGGGTAATTGCCCTTGAAGTGGCAGGTATCGACTTCGATCTTTTCCACCAGGCCGGGATGGGCCAGCGCGATGAGGCACCAGTCGTTGCCCGGTTCGCGCCGGCGCCGGGTTTCCCAGCCGTCGCCCATGTTGCGGCCGCGCCCCGGCAGCAACAGCTTGGATGCGTGCCCGAAATGCTGGTTATTCGTCGCCACCACGTAGCCGCCGTTTTCCATCGCGATCAGGTCGAACAAGCCATGCGGCTCGGCGGCCCAGTCGGCTTGCGGCTGTGCGTACACGCGCAAACGGGCCACGCCGCCATCGGGGTAGATGTTCAGGCGCACATGGGTGTAAGTCTGCGCGTTGTGGATTTCGTGGTAGTGATGGCTATTCCCCTGCAAATTCACCGAGGGCAGCACCGTGTGCCAGACCGTTTCTTCGTCCGGCGCACCGGCGTCGATGCAGGCCGCTTCCAGCGCGGCGGCCGGCGGGTAATTGCCGCTGAAATGGCTGGTGTCGAGATCGACCCCGCGCAGCACGCCGGGCTTGGCCAGCCGGACTATGCACCAGTCGTGGCCGTTGACGCGCTTGCGGCGCGATTCCCAGCCATCCATCCATTTGCCGTTGGCGTCGTACTTGCCGGGGATGAAGACGGCTGGCTCGGGATTCAGCATGCGCGCCATGTCGGCAAAGAAATCGTCGCTGCAAGCCAGGGTGCGCGCGCCGAGCCGGGCGTCGGCCAGGTTCGGGTAGCGCCGCGCATAGTCGGGGGCCTTGTGGTCCAGGGTGGGGAGGGCCATGTGCTTTCCTTTTTTCTATTTTCCCGCCGCGCCGGCCTCGACCCAGCGGGCGATGATGGCGCGTTCTTCTTCGGTGATATGGGTCAGATTGCCGAGCGGCATCAGCTTTTGCTGCACGACTTGCTGGTAAATCAGCTGCGCCTTTTCCTGGATCAGGGCCGGGCTATCCAGCACTACGCCCTTGGCCGGGAATTCCATCAGACTCGGGTGGGCCGAGTGGCATTGCACGCAGCGCGCCTGTATCACTTGCTGCACCTGGGCGAACTGGGCCGCGCCCAGCTTGCTTCCCTTGGAAGTCGCCGGCGCCGGCACACTCCAGGCCGCCACTGTGGCCAGCAGCGCGACTGCCAGCACAGGCAGCACCCACTGGTTCTTGCCCTTGTGGCGCAGGATGAAAAACTGCCGTATCAAGACCCCGGCCAGCATGATAAGCGCCAGCACCAGCCAGTTCTGTGGATGAGTATAGGTCATGCTGTAATGATTCGACAGCATGGCGAACAGTACCGGCAGCGTGAAATAAGTATTGTGCACGCTGCGCTGTTTGCCGCGTTGGCCGTGCACCGGATCGACAGTGTCGCCGGCGCGCAGCGCCGCCACCACCTTGCGCTGGCCGGGGATGATCCAGAAAAACACGTTGGCGCTCATGCTGGTGGCCAGCATCGCGCCTATCAGCAGGAAGGCGGCCCGGCCGGAAAACAGATGGCAGGCGGCCCAGCTGGCGGCAAGCACGTAGGCCGCCACCAGCACCGATAGCAGTTTTTCATTCTTGCCGAAAACGCGGCACAGCAAGTCGTACACCAGCCAGCCCAGGCCGAGGAAACCGATTGCCAGCGCGATCGCCAGGCTAGGCGTCAGGCTGGCCACGGCCGGGTCGATCAGATAGGTCCTGGCGTTGAACAGGTACATCAGGCTGAACAAGGCCAGACCCGACAGCCAGGTGCTATACGATTCCCAGTAAAACCAGTGCAAATCTTGCGGCAGGGCCGGCGGCGCGCCCAGGTATTTTTGCGGGTTGTAAAAGCCGCCGCCGTGCACCGCCCACAATTCGCCGCCCACGCCTTGCTGGCGCAGTTGCGGGTCGCTCGGCGGCGTCAGATGATTGTCGAGCCAGACGAAATAAAACGACGAGCCTATCCAGGCGATCGCTACGATCACATGCAGCCAGCGCAACAGCAAGTTGGCCCAGTCGAGCAGATAGGCTTCCATTAACTTCCTCGATAGGTGGAATAGCTCCACGGCGTCGCCACCAGCGGCACGTGGTAATGGGCGCCGGGATCGGCCACGCCGAAGCGCAGCGTGACGATGCCGAGAAACGCCGGCTGCGGCAAGGCTGCGTCCAGGCTGCCGAAATACGTGCCGAGGTCGAAATCGAGTTCGTAGATGCCGGCCAGCAAAGCTGCGCCTTCCAGCAGCGGCTGCGCGCAACGGCCGTCGGGGTCGGTGACGCGCTGGCACAGCAGCGTGCGCTGCTGCGCCTCCAGCCGGTACAGCGCCAACGCCACCCCGGCGCCCGGTTTGCCGTGCGCCGTGTCCAGTACATGTGTGGTCAAGCGTCCCATTTATCCCCTGATTTTGTCGGAATGAATAATATAATTGTCGACAATCTTAGTCCGGTGAATTTGTCGCTGTCAAACAAATCCGCTATAAATCATGGTTTTACGTCACACTTGTCGGCGCTGAGCGCAGGCGGATATTTAAAATTGTCGACAATCGTGTTTAAATGTAGCAACCGTATACTTTGACAATGAGCATGAGCGAGACCGCCGACAGCACCGACAGCACGCCCGACAACGCCGAGCAACGCATGTACCGCGACGTCTACGACGCCATCATGGACCATCGCCTGCCGGCGCGCACCAAACTGACCGAGCAAGCGCTGAGCCAGATTTACGCTATGGCGCGGCACGGCGTGCGCAAGGTGCTGGGGCAATTGGCGGCCGACGGCTTGGTCGATCTGGAACCGAATCGCGGCGCTTTCATCGCCAACCCCGGCGAACAGGAAGCGCAAGACATGTTCGAATTGCGCCAGACGCTGGAACAGCTGGCGCTGGAAAAAGCTTTGCAGCACGCCGACCGCAACGCCATCGCCGGCTTGCGCGCCCTGGTCGAACGCGAACGGCAAGCTTATCTGGACGGCGACCGGCCGCAATGGATACGGCTGTCGGCCGATTTTCATATAGCGCTGGCGCGCCTGGGCGGCAACCAGTTGCTGGTGGACATGCTGCGCCGCCTGGTGTCGCGCACCACTTTGCTGATTTCCAGCGGTGAAGCGAGCGGCCCCCGGCCCTGTACTTTCGACGAACATTTAAAAGTGGTGGAAGCGCTCGAGCGCATGGATAAGAAATCGGCCCTGCAGGAAATGGCGCATCATCTGCGGCAATGCGCCTGCCGCACCACTAAACACGGCGCTAAAGACTTCGATCTGCATGCCGTACTCGGTAAAACCTCAAGGAGCAAAGTCAAATGACGAATTCCGCTTACCCGCGCGACCTGATCGGCTACGGCCGCCATGTTCCGCACGCGCGCTGGCCGCAGCAAGCCAGGATCGCCGTGCAATTCGTGTTGAATTACGAAGAGGGCGGCGAAAACTGCGTGCTGCACGGCGACCCGGCTTCCGAGCAATTCCTGTCCGAAATCGTCGGGGCGGCCGCCTATCCGGCGCGCCACATGTCGATGGAATCGATCTACGAATACGGCTCGCGCGCCGGCGTGTGGCGCATCTTGCGCGAATTCGAGCGCAGAAAATTGCCCTTGACCGTGTTCGGGGTGGCGATGGCCTTGCAGAGGCATCCCGAACTGGTGCAGGCGCTGGGCGAACTGGGACACGAAATCGCCTGCCACGGCTTGCGCTGGATCCATTACCAAGCCATGGACGAAGTGGACGAGCGCGCCCACTTGCAACAGGCGGTCGCCATCATGCGATCGCTGACCGGCAGCGCGCCGCTCGGCTGGTACACCGGGCGCGATTCGCCGAACACGCGCCGCTTAGTGGTCGAGCATGGCGGCTTCGCCTACGACGCCGACTATTACGGCGACGACTTGCCGTTCTGGACCGTAGTGGAATGCAGCGACGGCCGCCGCCAGCCGCATCTGGTGGTGCCGTATACGCTCGACAGCAACGACATGCGCTTCGCCACGCCGCAGGGCTTTAACAGCGGCGAGCAGTTTTATCAATATTTGAAAGACAGCTTCGACGTGCTATATGCCGAAGGCGACCCGGCCGGACTGAACGCACCGAAGATGTTGTCGGTAGGCATGCATTGCCGCCTGCTCGGACGGCCAGGGCGCTTGCGCGCCTTGCAGCGCTTCCTCGATTATGTGCAGGCGCATGACAAAGTCTGGATTTGCCGCCGCATCGATATCGCGCAGCATTGGATGCAGCAGCATCCTTACCGCGCAGATGCGCCATGACGCTCGGCATGGAAGAAGTCAACCGCATGGCGCCGGCCGTATTTGTGGCCGCGCTGGGCGGCATCTTCGAACATTCGCCCTGGGTCGCGGAAAAAGTCGTGCATTTGCGGCCGTTTGCCAGCGTCGCCGCCTTGCATGCGGCCATGGCCGATGCGCTGCGCGCGGCTGGCGAGGCGCAGCGGCTGGCGCTGATACGGGCCCACCCCGAGCTGGCCGGCAAGGCGGCCGTGCGCGGCGAGCTGACGGCGGAATCGGGCCGCGAACAGAGCGGTGCCGGCCTGGACGCATGCAGCGCTGAAGAATTTGCGGTTTTGCAGCGATTGAATGCCGCTTACAATGCGAGGTTCGGCTTTCCCTTCATCATTGCCGTGCGCGGGCACGACAGACAAAGCATCATCCGCCATTTCAGCGAACGGCTGCAGGCGGAGCGCGCCAGCGAAATGCAGGAAAGCATAGAACAGATCATACGCATCGCCGCTTTCCGGCTGGGCGACCTGATCCGCGACCAGGGGCAGCCGCCAATTTTTACCACGCCCGATAAGGACCAACGATGAATATAAAAATGAAAGCGTTCGCCGGCGCCGCTTGCCTGCTGGCCGGCAACGCCCTGGCGCAAGCGAGCGTCACAGTGCAGGGCCTGGTGGATGTCGCCGCCGGCTAGCTCAAGTTCAGCGGCGATAGCGCCGCCACGGCCGGCCTGACCAGCGGCGGCATGACCACGTCCTGGCTCGGTTTCAAAGGCGTGGAAGAGCTGGGCGGCGGCCTCAGGGCCGAGATGGCGCTGACCGCTTTCCTGCGTCCCGACACTGGCGAAGCGGGCCGTTTCTTCGGCGACAAGCTGTTTTCGCGCGATGCCAACATCGCCCTGTCCGGCGCTTTCGCGGCGCGCAGCTGGGCCAACGCGGCGGCCGGCGATTCCGGCTGGAGCAATCAAGTCATTTACAGCGCGCCGGATTTCGACGGCCTCTCCGCTAACCTGTATTACCAGTTCGGCGAAAAAGCCGGCGACACCGGCAGCAAGAACATCGGCTTGAACGCCCTGTATTTCCACGGTCCGCTGGCCCTGAGCGCGTTTTACCACAAGGTGCAGGTCAGCAATCCTGACGGCGGCGCCGCCCTCGTCGACGCCACTGCCGCGCCGCTCAATTTCGCCGCCATCGACAGCCAGCGCGCGTATTTTATCGGCGCCAGCTACGACTTGAACGCGGCCAAGCTTTACGCCACCTATTCTTCCAGCCGCGACGAGAGCGCCGCCGCGCTGACCCTGGACGACCAGACTTACAGCTTGGGTGTGAAGGCGCCGGCCGGCAACGGCGACGTGCTGCTGGCGTACGCCCACACCAGGCGCAGCGGCAGCCTGGCCGGCAGCGAGCTCAAGCGCGCTACGGCCGCGCTAGGCTACGACTATAACTTGTCCAGGCGCACCGACTTGTACGCCATCGCCATGAGCGACAAACTCGGCAGCGCCGGGCGCGCCACCAGCGTGGCGGCCGGCATCCGCCACAAGTTCTGAGCGTTTTTGCACCATCAACGGCAGTGCTTCCAGGATGGGTGAACAGTTACGCGGCTTTTTTGTTTCGGGACGCGCCGGCCGGTTTTGCCTAGGCTATGCATATACTCCCCCCTTATTTTAATTTTTCTCGCCTGTCGTCCGCGGATTTAAAGGGCTTGAAAATATACTAGGGGGTAGTATTTTTAAGGCACTTTACCGGCCGTGCACCGTGTTGCACGGTTTTTATCTTCACGCGAGCGGCGGCGCGGCATCGACCGCCAGCCCCAGTTCTTGTCCATAGGCCAGTTCCAGCGTGTGGCCGTCGGGGTCGCGCAACAGCGCCCAGTAGCCGACCGGCGGGCCGCTGTCGGCGGCGGGGCGCAGCAGGCAGCCGTCGGCGCCGGCCAGTTGGCACAGGCGGTCGACGTCGGCCCGCGTGGCCACGCCGACCCCGAGATGGGCGATCGGCAGCAGCGGATGGATTTCGGCGGCGCTCTCTATCAGGACGATGGCGAACGGCCGCGTGCGGTCGCTCAGCCACACCACGCCGTGGCGGCGGTGGATCACTTGCATATTCGCGTATTTTGCATAGAACGCGATGCTGGCCGCCAGCGCGCGCACCGGCAGGGCGACATGGGTCAGGCCTAGGTCGGACATGGGCGGCGCTTAGCGGGCTAAGCCGGCCGCCGGCGGCGCGACGCCGAGGTCTAGCAGCTCGATTTCATTGAGGCGGTCGAAGCAGCGCGCCGCTTGCTGGCTGAGGCCGAACTTCAGGCTCTTGTCGCCGGCCTTGAGCTGGCCGTGGTTGGCCAGCAGACGCATCTTGCTCAGCAAGTCGGCGTCGTGCAGCAGGCGGCCCAGCGGGCTCCAGTCTATCGCCTTGCTGCCGCCGCTCTGTTGCTGCAAGGCCAGGATCAGCTGCGGCGGGAATTCCCAGCGTTGCGCGATGCGGTAAGACAGGGTGGCGGCGACCGAGGAAAACGTGGCGTGGAAGCTCGGCGAATAGCCGAACCTCGCTTGTTCGCACACTTGATCGAGCAGGCGGAAGGCGACGATCAGGCCGACGTTTTTCATCAGCCCGGCCAGGAACGCGTGGAAAGGATCGGCGCCGGGCGGCGTCAGGCTGTGGCAGGCGATCGCGCATTTTTCCGACTGGGTCCAGATCAGCGGCGCCGCGCGCCGCGTGTAATGGCCGGCGTTGAGGTTGATGATGGGGCGGAAAGCGACTTTGGCGATCACTAGCCGCAAGCCTTCTTCGCCCAGCATCATGACTGCGTTATCGAGGCTGCTGATGCGGTCGGCCGGGTTGTACAGCGCGCTGTTGACGGTGTTGATGACTTCGCCGACCAGCACCACGTCCCTGACGATCTGGCGCGACAGTTCGCCGGTGGAGATACTCTTGCTGCGCAGGCTGCTCAGCAATTGCGGGATGACGGTAGGCACGCGCGGCACCACCACCGCGTCGTTCAGGTCGGACGCCAGCAAGCGATACAGCGCCTGCAAGGCATTTTGTTCGGTATCGGCATGGCCGCCGGCGTCCGGATGCCCCATCAGCCAGTCGAAGAACAGGGCGTCGAGCGGCAGCGCCGGTTTCCAGACGCTGAGATTTTCCGGCGCCGGTTTGGCGGGCGGCGCGGCGGCAGCGGGCGGGATCGCAGGCGCAGCAGGCTGGACGTCTTGCTTGGCCGGCGCGGCCGTTGCGCTTGCCGGCGCGGGGACGTCCGCTGCGGGTGCGCCGAACAGCCGTTGCAGGAATTGCTTGAGGGTAGAGGCCACGGCTTCCCTTTCGTTCTGGGTTTGGGGTCGGCAGTGCGTCGGGGCGAGGGCTCCTGGCGCGCGGCGTCTCCTTGCAGGAAACAGCTTAGTACACAGAATACCGCTTACGGCCAGATTTTGTCGATTATCGCCAAGGCCAGCAGCCAGCAAATCAGCATGCCGGACAGAAACAGCAACGCGCGCCACGGTTGCAAGCCGCGCAGATAGACCGCGGTGTGCAGATAGCGCAACAGCACATAGCCGCCGGACAGGGTTTGCGCCGTGGCCGCCGCGCCGAAGAAAAATTCAGCGGCCACGGCTTGCAGCGGGCGCCGGCGGTCGGGCGCGGGCTGGCCGAATGGATCACCGAAGGCGGCCCTGCCAGGGGGAAGGTGGGTTCATCGTAGGGCTAATTGGCGGCAAATTGCGCCTGATATTCGTCCACTTCGCGCAACCATTGCTGCTTTTGTTCGGCGTTGGCGAACGAGGCGGTGAAACTGTTTTTCGCCAGCTGTACCAGTTCTTCCCGGCTTAAGTGCAGGGCGTCGGCGGTCGCGATGAAATTCGCGTTCATATAGCCACCGAAATAGGCCGGGTCGTCCGAATTGACGGTGACGCACAGGCCGGCGCGCAGCATGCGCGCCAGATTGTGTTCGCGCAAGTCCTCGACCACGCACAGCTTCAGGTTAGAGAGCGGGCAGACCGTCAGCGGCATCTGGCTTTGCTGCAGGCGCCGCATCAGGGCCGGGTCTTCTTCGGCGCGCACGCCGTGGTCGATGCGCTCGACTTGCAAGGCATCGAGCGCGCCGTGGATATACGCCGGCGGGCCTTCTTCGCCGGCATGCGCGACCAGATGCAGGCCGCATTCTCTGGCCTGGGCGTACACTTGCGCGAATTTCTCGGGCGGATTGCCGACTTCGCCGGAATCGAGCCCCACCCCTATCCACAGGTCGGCGTATTGTTCGCGCAAAGGCAGTGCGGCTTGCAGCGTGGCGAGCGCGTCTTCCTGGCTCAGGTGGCGCAGGAAACACATAATCATGCTGCCGGAAAAGCCGTGTTCAAGCCTGGCTTCGCGCAGCGCGCGGGCGATGCCGGCGAACACGATGGCGATCTCCACACCGCGCCCGGTATGGGTTTGCGGGTCGAAAAACAATTCGACGTGGCGCACATTGTCGGCGCGCGCCCTGGCGATATAGGCGGCGCTCAGTTCGTAAAAATCCTGCTCGGTCTGCAGCACGGCCGCGCCGGCGTAATACAAGTCGAGGAAGGATTGCAAGTCGCTGAAATCGTAGGCGGCCCTGACTTCCTCGACCGAGGCGTAAGGCAGCGCCACGCGGTTGCGCTGCGCCAGCGCGAACATCAGCTCGGGTTCCAGCGAACCTTCTATATGCAAATGCAGTTCGGCTTTCGGCAAGCCGCGGATAAAGTCGTGCAGGGAGGTATTCATGTTGTCGTGCTTTCGGTAATGTTGGCGGCCAGCGCAGCGCTGGCCGACCATCGTTGCAATAATTGGGCGGCGACCGCCACCGCGATCACGCCCGGTTCCTTGCCAGCGATGCCGGACAAGCCTATCGGGCAGGCCATAGCGTCCAAGCGCTCGGACGGAATGCCGCGTTCCCGCAGGCGGTGTTCGAAGCGGGCGCGCTTGGTTTTGGAACCGATCAAGCCGAACCAGGCCGCGTCGTTACGGCGCAGTATATGTTCGCTGAGCAAGAGATCGAGGCCGTGGTGGTGCGTCATCACCAAAAAATAAGCGCCCGCTGCGGCGGCGGCGATCACGGCTTCCGGGCTGTCGGTGGCTTCGGTCTGTATCTGTTCCGGCAAGCCGGGCGGAAACAACTGGTCGCGCTGATCGACCCAGGTGATGTTGCAAGGCACTTGCCGCAAGACTTGCACCAGCGCCGTGCCGACGTGGCCGGCGCCGAACAGGTAAAGTTGCGGCAAGGCATCGCGTTGCCGGCGGTAACGCTGTAGCCGGGCGGCAAATTCTACCTCATCCCAGGCGTCCACCCTTTCCAGCGTCAGCTGTACCGCGCCGCCGCAACATTGGCCGAGGCTGGGGCCGAGCGCCAGTTCGGCCGTGCGCGGCTGGCGCCCGGGCGCTTGCGCCAGCCACAGACGCGCCATGGCCAGCGCTTTCCATTCCAGATGGCCGCCGCCTATGCTGTCGTATTGCGCGCGTTCCGTCACCAGCATGCGGGTCCCGGCCGCGCGCGGGGCGGAACCGCGCACCGCGCCGACGCTGATCAGGACGGCGCGCCGCGGCGCGTGCAATTCTTGTAGCGCCTGCAGCCAGGCGGAAAAAAACGGTGCAGGCGAGGGTGGGGCGAGCGAGGTCGGCATAGCGGCAAGATATCACTCATGCCGCTGCCGCGTATACGGGAGCGATGATGTGCCTTATCTGAACGATGCGATCAATGCAGCAAGACGTTTTGTCCCATATAGGCATCGTATTGACCAAGGAAATCGTCGATTTCTTCTATGCTAGGTTCGGAGGCGATCAGTTCGGTCACGTCTTTGCGGAAATTGATCGCCAGCGGGCCACCGATAAACCATTCGCGCCGGACCGCCTTGTCGCAGATTTCGTAACCGCCGAAACGCAGAGCCTCATGCTCGGCATCGGCGCCGTATTCGACTACGCTGTATTGCTCGCTGTTGTAGATGAGGTTCATTTTATGCATCCTTTCTGGTCGGAGGAATACTTCCCTCTTTAAAACCGGACATGGTGCTAAAGGCGGCGGATTTCAAGTTGATGTACCGCTGATACCAACGTTACGACGTAAAAACCTCTGAACTTCAGTTTATAAACAAATTGTCGAATATGCCAGCAACAAGTGATCGTAGGGCGCTTGTTGCAGGGTCAGGCGGAGGTTTTCCAGGTGTGCGGTGCCGGCGACGGCCAGGAACAGATGGGCGGGGCGCCGCCGCAACAGGCGGTTGAGGGTGACGCGCAAGGCCAGGTTGCCTATGCAGCAAAGACAGCCGGGGGCGATTCTTTGCAGCAAGAGTTGCGGGCCTGCTTGCAATTCAGGCTGGCCGTCCGGCAAACCTTCGAGCAGCACGGCGACCGTCAGCCCGGGAAGCAATTGCGGCAAGGCGGCGGCAATCGCCGCCTCTCTCTGCGCATAGCTGCCGCCGCTGACCAGGGTCAGCGCGGTGCTCATTCGCCGCGTTTGGCGTATTTCATCGATTCGACGCCCAATTGCTTGAGCTTGCGGTACAGGTGGGTGCGTTCCAGTCCGGTTCTTTCGGCGACGCGTGTCATGCTGCCGCTCTCGCGGTTCAGGTGGTATTCGAAATAGATGCGTTCGAACGCGTCGCGCGCTTCGCGTAGCGGCAAGTCGAAAGACAGGCTGGCGAACTGATTGGCGGGCGCCGGCGCCGGCTGGGGCGCATTGAAATGGCGCGCCTCGTAAACGGGCGCCGCGGCGTTGAAGGCGGCTGCGGCCGGCGCCGGGCTGGGCGCCTCGCCGGTGCCGATCACGCGCAGGCTGGGCGGCGCCGGGCGCGGCGCCTCGGTATTGCGGCTCAGGCCTTGTTGCACGGCCTTCAGCAATTTTTGCAGGGCGATCGGCTTCTCGAGGAAATTCAGGGCGCCGATGCGGGTCGCTTCGACCGCGGTATCGATGGTGGCATGGCCGGACATCATGATGACCGGCATGGTCAGCAAGCCGTCGCGCTGCCATTCTTTCAGCAAGGTAACGCCGTCGGTGTCCGGCATCCAGATATCGAGCAAGACCAGATCCGGTCTGCCTTCCAGGCGGGCCGAGCGCGCTTGCTGGGCGTTTTCGGCCAGCTGTACCACGTGTCCCTCATCCCCGAGTATCTCCGAGAGCAATTCCCGGATACCCATTTCATCATCGACGACTAGTATGTTTGCCATAAATCTACCCTATTACCGCTCCTGTGTTTGCTTTTCTGGTCCGTGTTCCGCAAGTGCGAAGCTAGGACGAATCGCCGGATACTCATGCCGCGTTGGAATCCGGTGCTAACTTTAACAGCAAAATCGCTACTTTTGCACCGTTTGCCCCACTCCGGTTCTGAATATCGATGCGGCCGCCGTGTTCATCGATGATTTTTTTCACCATGGCCAGACCGAGGCCGGTGCCGCGCGGCTTGGAGGTGGCGTACGGTTCGAACGCGCGCGCCAGGATTTTGCTGGAAAATCCCGGCCCGTTATCGATGATGGACAGCCGCACGGCCGAGCGCGCTTCCTGGTCGGCGCCGGTGTAGCGCAGCACTTCGGTCACCACGTCGATGCGCGGCACCACTGCAGGATCGGGGTTGTCGGCCACGGCGTCCTGGGCGTTTTGCAGCAGATTGTGGATGACCTGGCGCAACTGGGTGGCGTCGCCCATCACTTTCGGCAAGTCGGGCGCCAGCGCCAGCCGTATGACGTCCCTGTCGTCGCCGGCGATATACAGGTGCAGCACTTCATCGATCAGCCCGGCCAGGTTCAGCGGCGTCAGGACGGCCGGCGGGGTGCGCGCGTAATCGCGGAAATCGTCGACCATGCGCTTCATCGACGTCACCTGGTTGACGATGGTGCTGGTACTCTTGTTGAGGATGGCGATATCGCTGTCGTCCAGCTTGTCTTGCAGTTTCATTTGTAAGCGCTCGGCCGACAATTGTATCGGCGTCAGCGGGTTCTTGATTTCGTGCGCCAGCCGGCGCGCCACTTCGCCCCAGGCGATCGAGCGTTGCGCCGAAATGATATTGCTGATGTCGTCGAACACCACCACATAACCGCTGCCCGAGCCTACCGGCAGATGCGAGCCGCGCGCCAGCAGGGTGATGCCCTGCGCTTCTTCCGGCTGGACGGCGTCGGCCGCCTGCGCGGTTTTTTTGGCGGCGTCCGGGCGCGGCACTTCGATTTGCTGTTGCCAGTGCTGTTCTTGTTCGTTGGCGCCGGCCGACTGCGCCCTTTGCTCGGAGAAGGCCTTGGCAATCGCGGCGGCGAAAGCCTGCATGCCGGCGATCTCGGCCAGCGGTTTGCCGATCTCGCTTTCCAGCCGGCGTTGCAGTATCCGTTCCACCGATTCGTTGCACGTGACCAGATGCGCGCTTTGGTCGAGCACCATCACGCCGGCCGACATATTCGCCAGCACCGATTCCAGGTAAGCCTTGGCGTTTTCCAGTTCGTTGCGGTTTTTTTCCACCGTGGCGCGGGCGTCGAACAACTGGCGCGTCATGGTGTTGAACGACTGCGTCAGGCTGCCGAGTTCGTCGGAAGAGGTGACGATAGGGCGCGGCGACAGATTGCCTTCCGCCACCGCCTTGGTGCCTTCGGCCAGCAACAGCAGCGGGCGCGCCAGCTGGCCAGAGATCAGGAAGGCGCTGGTGATCGCGGCAAAGATCGCTAGCAGCAGGGTCAGGGTCAGGGTGAAGATATACATGGTCTTCAGGCTGGCGCGGCCGAGCGAGCGCACCTGATATTCGCTCCAGGCGCTGCGCAAGGCTTCGGCATGCGAGGCCAGGGTGGCCGGCACCGGGTGTATCAATTGCAGATACAGCGCTTCGTTTTGTAAAGAGATGCCGACGCTGCTCGTCTGCAAGGCGATCACTACGCGCGAACGCAGCACGTTATCCGGTTCGGCGTTCAAGACCGGGCGTCTGGCTCCGGCCTGGCCGGCATGTTGGTCGGCCGCGCCGGCCGCCGCCGGGGCTTCGGTATTGCCTTCGGTGGCGGCATACATGCGCGAAGTGCGGGCCTGGCGCAACATGGAAGACGTCGGCAGCTCCGGCAGCAGGCTGGCGACATTCGCGCTGGCGGTGGCGACCAGCCGCCCCTTGCTGTTGACGATGGTCGCCTCTTGCACCTGCATTTGCTCGCGCAGGCGCGACAGCTGTATCGCCAGCGAGCTTTCCGACGGTTCGGACAACTGGCCCACCATATTGCGCGCCTTCGCTTGCAAGTCTGCCAGCGAATATTCGAGCGCGCTGTGGCCGAGGTTCAAGCCCGATTCCAGCGCCGACTCGACCTTGACGTCGAACCAGGATTCTATCGAGCGCGAGACGAATTGCACGGAAACCACATAAATCACGGTGCCGGGCAAGATGCCGACCAGGGCAAACAGCAGCACCAGTCTGGTCATCAGGCGCGAACCGAATTCCCTGGTGCGGTAACGGCTGAGCAGGCGCCACAGCAGCGCCACCACCAGCACCAGCAAGGCGAATGCCACCACCGCATTGGCGCCCAGCAGCCAGCCGTAATATTGGTCGAAGCTGGTCGAATTTTCCGATGCCGTGGTCAGCAGGAACAGCAGGATGCTCATCAGCGCCCCGCCGATAATCAGGGCATACCGCAAAAATCGCGTCACTTGTCGTCTGCCTTGAAGGTGAAGCGTTTCCAGTCGGACGACAGGCGCCAGTCGCTATTGTTGAGTCCGGTAATCAGGAAGGGTTTAGGCAATTCGTTCAGATCGAGGCGCAGGCGCACCGCGACGTTATAGGTGGCGCCGCCGGTGAGCACGCCTTTTTCCGCCACCAGCCAGCGGCGCGGCCGCCGCACCAGCGCCAGCGCATCGTCCAGCGTGCCGAAGTTCTGTTGCAGGCCGCTGTTGATGGTGGCGCTGTACTGGCGCGTCCACAGATTGTAGGCAATGCGCACCGTCTGCGATGCATGGATGGCTTTTTCGTCGAACCAGTACCAGCGCGGCCGCGTCAGCTCGGCTTCGGTGGTGAACGAGACCGGTATCCCGCGCGCGATGGCGTCTTCCAGCCCGTGGCTCAGTTCGAAGCTGAAGCTGGCGGCCAGGCGGTAGCCTTCTTCGCCGGCTTCCAGCCGCACCGCGGCGACTTCGGCTTCCGCCGCCTCGGCCGCTGGCAGCACGGCCGCCAGCGCCAACAGCAAAGTCAGCAGCAAGTGGCGCAGCAGGGGCAGGGAGCGTCGGATCATGCAAGCAATAGGAGTGGCAAACAGAGCCTAATGATAGCGTGAAGCAAGCAAAATCCGGCGGTTTTACAGCGGTTTTTGGAACAAGGCATAGAACAAACCGTCATGTTCGTTGTTGCCATCCGACGTTGTGGCCAGGCTAGGCAATAACTGCCCTGGCGCCGCCAGCCGCGCCGCGCCGTGGCGCTGGACGAAGGCGGCCGCCTGCGCTTCCGATTCCGCCGGCCAGATCGAGCACGTCACCATCAGCATCTTGCCGCCCGGTTTCAGCATGCGCCACAGGTTGTCGAGGATGCGCGCCGACAGCGCGGCCAGTTGGGCGGCGTCGGTCTTGCGCCGCAGCCAGCGGCTGTCGGGATGGCGCCGCACCACGCCGGAGGCGGTGCACGGCACGTCGGCCAGGATGCGGTCGAACGGCTGCCGGTCCCACCAGCCGGAGCGGCTGGCGTCGCCGTCCTTGATGGCGGCGAACAGTTTGAGGCGCGCCAGGTTGTCGTGGATGCGCTGTACCCGCAGCGGATCCTGATCCAGCGCCAGCAAGTCGATGTCGGCCAGTTCCAGCAGATGGCCGGTCTTGCCGCCCGGTGCGGCGCAGGCGTCCAGCACCCGCATGCCGTCTTGCACATCGAGCAGCGGCGCGGCCAGCTGGGCGGCGGCGTCCTGCACCGATACCATGCCTGCTTCGAAGCCGGGAATCTGTTGTACCGGCAGCGGCCTGGCCAGGCGCACCGCGAATTCGCCGATCTGGCTGGCGGCTATCTGGCGCGCTTCCAGTATGCGCAGATAATCGGCCACCGAGCTTTGGCGGCGGTTGACGCGCAGCGTCAGCGGCGGCGGCCGGTTGCCGGTGTTCAGTATGGCTTGCCAGTCTTGCGGATAGGCCGCCTTGCACTGGTCGACCCACCATTGCGGATAATTCCAGGCGGCCGCCGGCTGTTTCATCACCAGCTTCAGCAATTCGTCCTGTTCGCGCAGGTAGCGGCGCAAGACGGCATTCACCATGCCTTTGGCGAACACCATGTGCGGGCTGGAGCCGGCGGCGCTGACCGCCTGATCGACCACGACGAAGGCTTCGTAAGGCGCTTCCTCGCCCTCGTTGCGCACCAGCAGGGTCAGCGCACAACACAGCAGCCCGTACAGCAGGGTCGGTTCCGGCGCCTTATTGGTCATCGCCTTCAACAGCGCATCGACCCGCCCGACCTGGCGCATGGTGCGATAGGAAATGTCTTGCATCGCGCCGCGCGCTTGCGGCGTGGCATTGGTCTGGCTGGCGACCTTGGCCAAGGCTTGCGGCAGGGCCGTGCCTTCCAGCACATAAGCGACTGCCTGCGCCGCGCCGAGCAGGCTGAACGCGAGCGAATCGGGCTTGATCTCCACGATGGGAAGATCGGTCGCCGGCGCCGCCGGGCGCGCGGATTGGGCGGGTTTGCCCAGGGTTTTTCTTGCTTGTTCTTGCATAATAATCTAGGTTGAATGCCGGCTCGCTACCGGATGTCGCACACGCTTTGCGAACGGCTAGTGTAACAGCACCCGGGCACCAGGCCCCGGTTTCAGATGCCGGCCCAGCTCGCCGACAGGGCCGGCTCAGGCGCCTGCGCTTGCGTTGCCAGCGGCGTATAGCCTTGCTGTTCGAGCCAGGCGCGCAGGTCGTCAAAGACCCGGGTGGCGTCGAGCTCGTTGAAAATCTCGTGGTAATAGCCTTCGTAAAAATAGGCGGTCACGATGTCGGGCGGCAGCCGCGCCAGAAAGCGCTCGCTGCCGGTCAGGTCGACGATGCGGTCGTCGGCGGCGGCCAGCAGCAGCACCGGTATCTTCAGCGACGGCGCGTTATCGTGCACATAGTCCATCGACCTTAACATGCTGCGCAGCAGGCGCGCGCTGATACGCGGGTGTACCAGCGCATCGTTTTCGTAAGCCTGTATCACTTCGCCGTCGTGGGTCAGGTAGCGGGTTTCCAGGCCGTTCGGGATGCCGACGCCGGGGATCAGCGCGGACGCCAGTTTCAGCAATACCTGCTGAAAGCCCGACATGCGTATCGCCAGCGCCGGCGAAGACAGGATCAGTCCGCGCAAGGGCGCCTGCTCTTCCAGCGCAAAACGCGCGGCAAACAAGCCGCCCATGCTATGTCCGAACAGCAAGGGCGGCCCCGCCAGTTGCTTGCCGAAATCGTTCATCACCAGGCGCGCGTCGTGCAGGATGCTGTCGTCGTCCGGCACATCGCCGGCCGCGCCGCCCGATTTGCCGTGGCCGCGGTGGTCGTAAGTGCGCACCGCGAAACCTAGCGCATTGAAGAAACGCGCCACGTGGGCATAACGGCCGCAATGCTCGCCCAGCCCGTGCATGATGAGCACGCCCTGGGCCTGGCCCTGGACCGCGTCCGGCAGCGGCCAGTCGCGCACGAATAAAGCGACGCGGTCGGGCGTGCTTAACTCGAACTCTTTAGTTTGCTCGATATGCGCCGGCATCTTTATACGCCCCACATGACTTCGCGCTGCATTTTTTGCGCCGCGTGCAGCATTTCCAGCACCGGAAAGACCCGGGTGGCGAAGCTGACCGGTTCCGGCGCTTCATGTTCGTTGTCGTCGCCGTCGTCGCCGTGGTGCGCATGGATGTCGCGGCTGACCTCTTCCGAAGCCGGATGCGCCCGGCTCTCGGCCACGGCGGCCTCTATCTTCAGTATCGCCTGCGGCAATTCCGGCGCAGTGATGATCCCGCGCTCCACGTCTTTTTGCAGCAAGTCCAGGATGCGCTGCGCATGTTCCTTGTACATGGTGATTTCGGTTGCGGCTTTGGATTTAAACGTGATCAGCATGGCCATCTCTCCTGTTGTCGGCGGTTCGCTGCGGTGAGCCTTGTTGCACTTCTATCATAATCCCAAATTGACAAGAATGCTGCCTCAGTTTGTCTTGAACGAAGTCATGAAAGTGTCGATCACCTCGCGGCTGACGGCGCGCTCCGGTCCCATGATGACGGCCTGATACACCCAGGGGCCGCGCGCCACGAAGCGGCCGACCAGCAAGACCGGCGCGCCGTTTTGCAACTGGCCGTGGATTTCTATGTCGCCGGCGCCGGCAGGCGTGCCGTCCGCCAGTTTGCCGTGGATATTGCTGACCATGCCGGCTTTCATCGCGTCCAGCACATGCGGTGCCTGTTCCGGCCGGCCCAGCTTGGCGCTGCCTACCGCAAAGCTGACGCCGCCGGCTTCGCTGGCGGTCATGGTCATTTTCAGTTCCACCCCGTCCAGCAGCATATCCTTGGAAAAGCTGGTCGGTTTGCCGGGCAGTAAGACCGTGTAGGGCGCATCGTTGCCGCGGATTTCGCGCCAGTCGAACTTCGGGCTGCAGGCGCTGCAGAGCAGCAGGGTGGAAACAAGGACAATTTTTTTCATGGGCATGATAGTTGGTAAATAAAACAGAAATTCAATGCGCGGACGGCTGAAAAGCCCGCACGGCGACGATGACGCCGCCGCACAACATCAGTACGCCGAGCAAGATAGCCGGCGCCGGCATGCTGCCGCGCAAGAGAAAAGTGTATAGCAAGGCCGCCAGAGTCTCGAATACGATCAATTGTCCGGCCAGGCTGGTCGGCAGGCGCTGGCTGGCATGATTCCACAGCACGGTGCCCAGCCAGGAAGCGAACAAGCCCAGCGTCAGCATCAGCAAGATATAGGTGTGCGGGTTGGCGCCGAACGGAAACAGGTAAGCGCCGGCGCCGGTATAGCGCTGGTAGACGCCGTAAGCGCTAAAGCCGGCCAGCGCCAGCGGCAAGGTCGCCAAGCCCTGCACGGTGGCCCAGGTGCCGGCGCCGATATGGCTGGAAATTTTCATATAGCGGCTGTTCATGATCGGGTACCAGGTCCAGGCGGCGACGGCGATCAGGGCGGTGGCGCCGCCGCGCAGATAATCGGCATTGCTGCGCCGGCCATGCAGCTGCGCCATTTCGGTCGCGTTGACCAGTAGCAGGCCTATGCTAATCAGCAGCAGCGGCAGCGCCAGTTTTTTCCAGCACAGCGCTTCGGACGGCTGCGACCAGTTGGCGCAAATCGCGATCACCACCGGCAAGGTGCCGATCAGCATGGTCGGCAGCGGCGCGTCGGCCAGTTGTATCGCGGTCGCCAGCGCGGCGTAATAGATGATATTTCCGACCAGCGCCAGCTTGAAGGCGGCGCCCCAGTCCTGACGCCGCAATTGCGCTATCCGTTCGCGGTCTAGCCAGGCCGGGATCAGGGCGATAAGGCCGAACGCGGCATAGCGCCCGAAAGACAGGATCAGGCCGGGATAATCGGGCAAGAGTACAGGCGCGATGAATACCAGGCCCCACAACAGACCGGCCACCAGGGCCGCGCAGAGGCCGCTCAGCATGTCAGATTTTTCATGGTCGGGAATGCGGAAATAAACGTCCATGATAGGGGATTTGCGCCGGCTTGGCCGGGGGCCGCGCTAATCAGCGCGCGGCAGCGCGCCGCGGCCCGGGCGCTAGAGACCGCAAACCGGCTGCGACACTGGGGTATCATTGCCTTATTTCCATTTCTCACCGGTGCCGCGATGTCAATTCGTCCTGTTTTAGGTATTCCCTTGTTGGCCCTGACTTTGTTGAGCGCTTGCGAACGGCTGGGACTGGGCGATCCGGCCAAAGAAGCGGCCGCCAAGGAGGCCGATGCGCGCGCCACCGGCAGCGCCTGCCGCCATGCTGGACGCGCGATAGAAGACTGTTATGCGCTGAATCCGGATGCCGCGCGGGCCGCGGTGTATGCCGGCTGGAAGGAAATGAACGATTACATGCGCGAAAACAAGATAGAAAACGTCAAGCCGGAAATCAACAAATCCGAACTCCCGCCCAAGGCTGAAGACGAGCGCGCCAGCGCCCCGGCCGGCGGCTCGTCCGACAAAAAATAAACGATGCGCCTGAGTTTGCGGCCCATGCGCGCGGCCGACGTCGCCGCCGTGTTCGCCGTGCAACAGCAAGTGTATGCCGGCCCCGCGTTCTACCTCAGCAAAGCGCTGCAGGGATAAGTGCCGGCGCTTATTCTGTGGATTTTTTGGCCGGGTGATTTTTTTTGTAGATCAGTTTTTTGCTCCCGCCTTCACACGAACCGACCACGCGGTGCCTGGTTTCCGCATCGGGGGCTATGGTTTCCAGCGTGTAGCCGCTGACCCCCTTGCCTTCCAGTTTTTTGGCAATCTTGTCCTTGATCGCCTCGCAGGGCGTGACGGCGGCCCGGGCGGAGGCGCTCGCCAGCATCAAACCGGACATCAAGCCGCATATCAAGCCCTTAGTCAAAACGGATTTTTTCATTGGTCCTGCTCCTTTGCAGTGAGTGGTGGGTAGGCGTCGGGGGTCGGCAATAATAAAAACAAGCCATTTTTGATAATCGATCACGCAAGTGCGTTTCATCATGGCCGGGATTAGATATTCCGGCGAGGTATACCTTATCATTCCATAAAATTTGACAGGCAGGCAAATAATTGTTGAATTGCTCAGATGTGCTGTCGAACAGAAATCGGTTTTTTAGGGGTAAGAGGTTTTCAGCATGAAGCAGGCAAGATTACATACCAGCCGTCTGGCGGCCGCTCTGGCGACCGTCCTGGTGCTCGCCATCTTGCTGGCGGCGGTCGCCTCGATCTGGATGTTGCGCCAGCAAGAAATCAGCAAATGGGAGGCGCAGACTGCGACCTTCAGCACGATGCTGGCCGAAAACACCAGTCAGCAGATGGACTTCGCCTATACCGCCCTGGGCAGCATTGCCGAACGCCTGCAAGATCGCTGGAGCGTGAATGCCGAGTATTTGTCGGGCAAGCTCGGCAATGTCGATTTCCATCAGTTTTTGCGCGAAAAAGCCGCCATGTCGCCAGCCATAGAAGTGATTTCCGTGCTGGATGTGAACGGCAATGTGATCAATACTTCGCGTCAGTTTCCGGCCCCGACTTACAACCTGGCCGACCGCGATTATTTTATCGTGCAGCGCGACAACCCGGCGCAGGGCATCTACCTGAGCACCGCCGTGCGCAGCAAGTCGACCGGGCACTGGATGTTTTTCCTCAGCCACAGACTGACCGGCAGCGACGGCGAATTCATCGGTGTGGTGATACTCGGTATTTCCCCGGCCTTTAATTCCAATTTTTACCAGAAAGTGATCGCCGGCGGGCACGCCTCCATCAGCCTGCTCAGGAGCGACTTTACGTTTCTGGTGCGCTGGCCCGAGCGCGACCAGGTGATGGGCAAGCAAAATCTGTCCGGCAGCACCTATGAACTGATCCACCGGCAAAAAAGAAAATCCGGCGTCCTGATCAGCAAAGCGCAGCGCATGGCCGAGGAAGGCAAGCTGGTCACGCGCATGGCGGCGATACAGTCGCTGGAAAAGTATCCGCTGATCACCAATTTTTCCGTCGATGAAGAATTGTATCTGGCCGACTGGCGCAAAATCAGCAGCGGGATCGCGCTCGTCGCGCTCGGCAGCATACTGGCCGTAGTGGCCGCTTTCAGCGTGCTGATACGCTTGCTGGCGCAGCGCGAGGCGGACCTGAGCACCACCACCGCGCTCAAGCAGCAGGCCGAAGTCATCAACCGGAATCAGGCCGATTTGCTGCAAAACCTGACCGAGCAGCAAAGGGCGCTGAAAGACTCTTCCGAGCGCCTGCAGGCGATCTTCCAGAATGCCGCCGACGGCATCGTCATGGTGGACGACAGCGGCAAGATCGAGGCGATCAATCCGGCGGCGGTGGCGATATACGGCTATGCGGCCAGCGAGCTGGTGGGGCGCAACGGCAAGCTGTTTGCGCCGCCCGGGCGGCCGGACATCCTGAACCTGGCCATGAGCCACAGCGAATTTTTGCAAACCGGCCGCCTGCGGCTGGAAGACGAACGCATGCGCAAGGACGGCAGCCTGTTCCCGGCGGAACTGTCGATCAGCGAATACCGTCTGGCCGGCAAGCGCAAGCTGATCGTGATCGTGCGCGACATTTCCGAGCGCCGCAACATGGAGCGCCTGAAAAGTGAATTCATCTCCACCGTCAGCCACGAATTGCGCACGCCGCTGACCGCGATACGCGGCGCGCTCGGACTGGTGGTCGGCGGCGCGCTCGGTGCGATGCCGGAAAAAATCGCGCCCTTGCTGACGATCGCGCACAAAAACAGCGTCAGCCTGACCCGCCTGATCAACGATTTGCTGGACATCCAGAAAATCGAGGCCGGGAAAATGGATTTCTCGTTCGAACGTCTGCCGCTGCAGCCGCTGCTGCAGGGCGCGGTGCAGAACAACCAGGCCTACGCCCACGCGCTGGGGGTGGAAATCGTGCTGGAAAACGCGCCCGGCGAGGCCGAGGTGTCAGTCGATGCCGGCCGCTTCCAGCAAGTGATGGCCAATCTGTTGTCGAATGCCTGCAAATACGCGCCGGCCGGCAGCAAGGTCAGGGTGCTCAGCATGCACCGCAATCGGCAATGGATACGGATAGAGGTGGTGGACCAGGGCGGCGGCATCCCGGAAAATTTCCGCGCCAACCTGTTCCAGAAATTTTCCCAGGCCGACGCTTCCGACACCCGCGCCAAAGGCGGCACCGGCCTCGGGCTCGCGATTTCACAGGCGATCATGCACCAGATGCAGGGCGAGATCGGCTATTACGCGGCCGCCGCGCTGACCGGCGGCAGTACCCATTTCTATATCGACTTGCCGCTGCAAACGGCGCCGTAAGCGAGCCTAGATTCAGATACGAAGTGCAATCTAGCAGTAGGAAGAAGGGCCAGATGCGATAGCATGGGCTTTTTGACCTGCCAGTCGAAAGTTGCCGATGACGAAATACACACACCTGAC